>CALMQB010000066.1 GCA_937871805.1 uncultured Candidatus Saccharibacteria bacterium | reverse complement strand
GACGTCAAGTCCTCATGGCCCTTACAGGTGGGGCTACACACGTGCTACAATGGCGGTGACAAAGGGATAATCCCTAAAAGCCGTCTCAGTTCGGATTGTCCTCTGCAACTCGAGGGCATGAAGTTGGAATCGCTAGTAATCGCGGATCAGCACGCCGCGGTGAATACGTTCCCGGGCCTTGTACACACCGCCCGTCACACCATGGGAGTTGGTTCTACCCGAAGGCGTTGCGCCGACCGCAAGGGGGCAGGCGACCACGGTAGTGTCAGCGACTGGGGTGAAGTCGTAACAAGGTAGCCGTAGGGGAACCTGCGGCTGGATCACCTCCTTTCTAAGGATGTTCGAGAGTGTCCAGTCTCACTGGACTTCGAGAACTCCCTAGCAGCCGGACTATCCGACCCCAATCTTCGGATTTGGCGGTTGGACGTCACGGCAAAACAAAATGCGGTTTCATCGCCGTCCTCGTTTCTCTTCCGTGAACCTCTCGCCGCCTGGCCGCTCTCGTTGAGCTGGTAGGGAAGGGGAGAGGTGATTGCGAGCCCTGTGTTCGGCATACAGCCGCGGGTGAAGGCCCGTAGCTCAGTTGGTTAGAGCACACGCTTGATAAGCGTGGGGTCGGCAGTTCAAATCTGCCCGGGCCTACCAGCGCTTTCGTGTCAGAACGCTTTCCTATGGGGCCTTAGCTCAGCTGGGAGAGCGCGTGCTTTGCAAGCATGAGGTCATCGGTTCGATCCCGATAGGCTCCACCAACCACTTCGTGGTTCGCAATCAATCCACTCATCAGTTTCGACTGCTGGCTTAGGCTGGCGGTTGAATTGACATCGTGAAGGAGGCCGCTGATCCGGCGCTGTACCCCAGCGTTTTAGGATCGGCCTTACAACAACTAATCGTCTAACCAATCGTTCCATGCGTGGACGCGGGAGGCAGGCAGACGATCCCTGTAAAGGGCTCGCTCGGCATGTTCTTCACCACGTATGGGTTTTTTGAGTAAATCAAGCGTCAAAAGGGCGTTCGGGGAATGCCTTGGCTGTAAGAGGCGATGAAAGACGTGGCACGCTGCGATAAGCTTCGGCGAGGTGCGAGCAACCTTAGACCCGGAGATTTCTGAATGGGGAAACCCACCTCAGAGATGTAAGTAGATATCTAACCCTCGGGTTGGATGTTGTCTTACATTTCATATACGAGGTATTTTAACCTGAATTCATAGGGTTAAAAAGCGAACCCGGAGAACTGAAACATCTCAGTACCTGGAGGAAAGGACATCAACCGAGACTCCGTTAGTAGTGGCGAGCGAACGCGGACCAGGCCGTGCTCTGAAACAACGAGAACCAGCTGGAAATCTGGGCCATAGCGGGTGATAGCCCCGTATCGGTAAAATGAAGAGCCGTTAGAGTAAGGCGGGACACGTGAAATCCTGTCTGAAGATGGGGGGACCACCCTCCAAGCCTAAGTACTCCTTACAGACCGATAGCGAACAAGTACCGTGAGGGAAAGGTGAAAAGACCCCCGACGAGGGGAGTGAAACAGATCCTGAAACCGAACGCTTACAAGCAGTGGGAGCGAAAGTGACCACATACCTTTTGTATAATGGGTCAGCGACTTAGTTTAACGAGCAAGCTTAAGCCGATAGGCGTAGGCGCAGCGAAAGCGAGTCTGAATAGGGCGCCCAAGTTCGTTGAATTAGACCCGAAGGCAAGTGATCTAGGCATGTCCAGGCTGAAGGTGCGGTAACACGCACTGGAGGGCCGAACCCATGAATGTTGAAAAATTCTGGGATGAGGTGTGCCTAGGGGTGAAAGGCTAATCAAACTTGGTGATAGCTGGTTCTCCGCGAAAACTATTTAGGTAGTGCGTCGGCTGAATACGTCAGGGGGTAGAGCACTGGATGGGCTAGGGGGTCTCGCAGACTTACCAAACCTAACCAAACTCCGAATACC
>CALMQB010000065.1 GCA_937871805.1 uncultured Candidatus Saccharibacteria bacterium | reverse complement strand
GGAATTTCGCTACCTTAGGACCGTTATAGTTACGGCCGCCATTCACTGGGGCTTAGGTTCACAGCTTCGCCTTTCGACTAACCGTTCCCCGTGACCTTCCAGCATTGGGCAGGCGTCACAGCGTATACAGCGCCTTACGGCTTCGCACGCTGCTGTGTTTTTAGTAAACAGTCGCTTTCCCCTGGTCTGTGCCACCCCTTCGAGCTCCGGACGCGAGGTCCTTCACCCTAATGGGGTCCTCCTTCTCCCGAAGTTACGGAGGCATTTTGCCGAGTTCCTTAACCACAGTTCTCCCGATCGCCTTGGTATTCTCTACCTGCCCACCTGTGTCGGTTTGGGGTACGGGTACCATGTCAGCTCGCTAGAGGCTTTTCTAGGCAGCATGGGATTAGTGACTTCTCCTTAAACGGATCGGCATTGCGTCTCAGGCTTCATGAGGTCCGGATTTGCCTAGACCTCGCCCTACGCGCTTACCCCAGGACAACCATCGCCTGGGCTCACCTACCCTCCTGCGTCCCCTCATTGCTAACCGCCTTCCAGTGGGTCGGTTCATCTCCGAAGAGATAGCCCCTTAGCGACCGGAACTTGGTTTGGGCGCGTACACGGTAGTACCGGAATATCAACCGGTTGTGCATCGACTACGCCTATCGGCCTCGTCTTAGCTCCCGACTTACCCTGGGCGGATTAGCCTTCCCCAGGAACCCTTGGGCTTACGGCGGAGGGGTTTCTCACCCCTCTCTCGCTACTCATGCCAGCATTCTCACTTGTATGCGCTCCACGACTGGTTTCCACCGCCGCTTCGCTGCACATACAACGCTCCCCTACCACCCACGTAAACGTGGATCCGCGGCTTCGGCTCTAGACTTGAGCCCCGTTACATTATCCGCGCAAGATCACTCGACCAGTGAGCTGTTACGCACTCTTTCAAGGGTGGCTGCTTCTAAGCCAACCTCCTGGCTGTCTGGGCAATCTCACATCGTTTTACACTTAGTCCAGAATTTGGGGCCTTAGCTGGCGATCTGGGCTGTTTCCCTTTCGACTGCGAAGCTCATCCCCCGCAGTCTCACTGCCGTTCTCTGGAGTCATGGTATTCGGAGTTTGGTTGGGGTCGGTAAGCTTGTAGGCCCCCTAACCCATCCAGTGCTCTACCCCCATGACTGAACAAACGACGCTGCACCTAAATGCATTTCGGGGAGAACCAGCTATCACCGAGTTTGATTGGCCTTTCACCCCTATCCACAGGTCATCCCCCCAGTTTTTAACCTAGGTGGGTTCGGTCCTCCACGAGGTCTTACCCCCGCTTCAACCTGCCCATGGATAGATCACTCGGCTTCGGGTCTACAGCA
>CALMQB010000064.1 GCA_937871805.1 uncultured Candidatus Saccharibacteria bacterium | reverse complement strand
AGCACCGTCTTGATAAGGCGGGGGTCGTTGGTTCGAGACCAACCAGACCCACCAAGTGCGGTGCCATGCGAAGCGACACGACAATGCGATTCCTGGGGGATTAGCTCAGCTGGGAGAGCACCTGCTTTGCAAGCAGGGGGTCGTCGGTTCGATCCCGTCATCCTCCACCAATTACTTATCTGACGATCGTAGTCAAACAAAACCAAAGCTATTTAAGCAATAGATAGCTTTGGTGTTGGTTGAATATCAATCGACAACGAACCGAAAGGTTCACGGCTGTTCTTTAAAAATTCATAGAGTCGAATTAGCGTTGACAGAGGAAACTGCACATTCGTAAAGGTTTAGTGCAGACCGTGCCTCTGTCGACATAGAAATTTTTGATTGCGTCAAAATGAATATCAAACTTTGTTTGAAATTCGAAAGTAAGTTAGACGAATCGATTATTTGACACAAAGATGAACACGAAAGTGGAGATCAATGTGAAAAGATAAGAGATGGCGTCAATTACGGCATAACGCGTCAGGTGAAAGACCTGACAAGACATTCCTTGATAAACGATGGGGTTTCGACAAGAAACATCAAAGTTATAGGGTCAAGTGAATAAGAGCATGTGCTGGATGCCTTGGCAATGATAGGCGACGAAGGACGTGATAGCCTGCGATAAGCTTCGGGGAGCTGGCAAATTAGCTTTGATCCGGAGATTTCCGAATGGGGAAACCCACCTGCAAAGGTATCGCATACTGAATACATAGGTATGCGAGGCGAACCGGGTGAACTGAAACATCTCAGTAGCTCGAGGAAAAGACATCAACCGAGATTCCGAAAGTAGTGGCGAGCGAAATCGGAAGAGCCTGCAAGTGATAGCACAAGACATAACGGAACAGCTTGGAAAGGCTGGCCATAGCGGGTGATAGCCCCGTACGTGAAATGACCTGTGTGGTACTGAGCTTGCGACAAGTAGGGCGGGACACGTGTAATCCTGTCTGAATATGGGGGGACCATCCTCCAAGGCTAAATACTCATCATTGACCGATAGTGAACTAGTACCGTGAGGGAAAGGCGAAAAGAACCCCGGGAGGGGAGTGAAATAGATCCTGAAACCGCATGCTTACAAAAAGTAGGAGCCCGCAAGGGTGACTGCGTACCTTTTGTATAATGGGTCAGCGACTTACATTCAGTGGCAAGCTTAACCGAATAGGGAAGGCGCAGGGAAACCGAGTCCGAATAGGGCGTTCAGTCGCTGGGTGTAGACCCGAAACCAAGTGATCTA
>CALMQB010000063.1 GCA_937871805.1 uncultured Candidatus Saccharibacteria bacterium | reverse complement strand
GTTACATCTTCCGCGCAGGACGACTCGACTAGTGAGCTATTACGCTTTCTTTAAATGATGGCTGCTTCTAAGCCAACATCCTAGCTGTCTGAGCCTTCCCACATCGTTTCCCACTTAACCAGAACTTTGGGACCTTAGCCGGCGGTCTGGGTTGTTTCCCTCTTCACGACGGACGTTAGCACCCGCCGTGTGTCTCCCGGATATTACTTACTGGTATTCGGAGTTTGCATGGAGTTGGTAAGTCGGGATGACCCCCTAGTCCAAACAGTGCTCTACCCCCAGTAGTATTCGTCCGAGGCGCTACCTAAATAGCTTTCGGGGAGAACCAGCTATCTCCGAGTTTGATTGGCCTTTCACCCCTAGCCACAGGTCATCCCCTAACTTTGCAACGTTAGTGGGTTCGGTCCTCCAGTTGATGTTACTCAACCTTCAACCTGCCCATGGCTAGATCACCCGGTTTCGGGTCTACACCTTGCAACTAGACGCCCAGTTAAGACTCGGTTTCCCTACGGCTCCCCTATACGGTTAACCTCGCTACAAAATGTAAGTCGCTGACCCATTATACAAAAGGTACGCAGTCACCCCGAAGGGCTCCCACTGCTTGTACGTACACGGTTTCAGGTTCTATTTCACTCCCCTCACAGGGGTTCTTTTCGCCTTTCCCTCACGGTACTGGTTCACTATCGGTCAGTCAGGAGTATTTAGCCTTGGAGGATGGTCCCCCCATATTCAGACAGGATGTCACGTGTCCCGCCCTACTCGATTTCACTTCAAGGTCGTTTTCATGTACGGGGCTATCACCCTGTATCGCTGGCCTTTCCAGGACCATTCCACTAACTTCCAAGAAACTTAAGGGCTAATCCCCGTTCGCTCGCCGCTACTGAGGGAATCTCGGTTGATTTCTTTTCCTCGGGGTACTTAGATGTTTCAGTTCTCCCGGTTCGCCTCGCTGCACTATGTATTCATGCAACGATACCTAGCTTATGCTAAGTGGGTTTCCCCATTCGGAAATCTGTGAGTAATAGCGTCTCTTACCGACTTCTCACAGCTTATCGCAGGTTAGTACGTCCTTCATCGCCTCTGACTGCCAAGGCATCCACCATGTACGCTTAGTCACTTAACCATACAACCCCAAGAAGTGTCGTCGAAACGACGCGACTTGTTGTCGTACAACAAGGACCAAAATAAATTTTGGTTTTCGCCAAGAAGTTTCCAAAGCACTTGTAACAAATGTTTGAGAACTACTTTTTAAATCAGCTTTCCAGATTGTTAAAGAGCATGTTTGCAACGGCGCAAGGCCGAAGAAAACAGACATAAACACGTAATGCTTATGTCTGCATTCTTGTTAGCAAGAAGAGAAGTGGCGTCCCCTAGGGGATTCGAACCCCTGTTACCGCCGTGAAAGGGCGGTGTCCTAGGCCTCTAGACGAAGGGGACGAAAATCATGCTTTGCGAAGGTTACTTCGCAATGATTTTCGTAAAGGCGACGCCGAGCCTGCGAGGCTAGCGGCCTTTAGCGCTGTTCGTTGTTATTGCTAACTCTGAGTCGGGTAACGACTTGCGTCATTATTCACATCCCAACCCAACGAACGGGCTTCTCTCATTCAACCGAAGTTGAATCAGAACCGATGCATCGCTGCATCAGGTCTTTGCTCTAACTACTTTGAATCAAGGCAATCTGTGTGAACACTCAACAACACGACATCTTAAGGTAAGGAGGTGATCCAACCCCAGGTTCCCCTAGGGTTACCTTGTTACGACTTCACCCCAGTCATGAATCACACCGTGGTAAACGCCCTCCCGAAGGTTAAGCTATCTACTTCTGGTGCAACCCACTCCCATGGTGTGACGGGCGGTGTGTACAAGGCCCGGGAACGTATTCACCGCAACATTCTGATTTGCGATTACTAGCGATTCCGACTTCACGGAGTCGAGTTGCAGACTCCGATCCGGACTACGACGCGCTTTTTGGGATTCGCTCACTATCGCTAGCTTGCAGCCCTCTGTACGCGCCATTGTAGCACGTGTGTAGCCCTGGCCGTAAGGGCCATGATGACTTGACGTCATCCCCACCTTCCTCCGGTTTATCACCGGCAGTCTCCCTTGAGTTCCCACCATTACGTGCTGGCAACAAAGGACAGGGGTTGCGCTCGTTGCGGGACTTAACCCAACATCTCACGACACGAGCTGA
>CALMQB010000062.1 GCA_937871805.1 uncultured Candidatus Saccharibacteria bacterium | reverse complement strand
CCGTAACTATGACGGTCCTAAGGTAGCGAAATTCCTTGTCGGGTAAGTTCCGACCTGCATGAATGGCGTAACGACTGGAGCGCTGTCTCAGGGAGTGACTCAGCGAATTTGTTGTTCCGGTGAAGAAGCCGGGTGCCCGCAACTAGACGGAAAGACCCTGTGCACCTTTACTACACCTTGACATTGGGTGTTGGAAGGATCTGTGTAGGATAGGTGGGAGGCTGTGAAACTTGGCCGCTAGGTCAGGTGGAGCCGACGTTGAAATACCACCCTGATTGTTCTGATATTCTAACCTGGCCCTGTGATCCAGGGCAGAGACAGTGTCTGGCGGGTAGTTTGACTGGGGCGGTCGCCTCCCAAAAAGTAACGGAGGCGCCCAAAGGTTCCCTCAGGCTGGTCGGTAATCAGCCGTCGAGTGTAAAGGCAGAAGGGAGCTTGACTGCGAGAGCGACAGTTCGAGCAGAGACGAAAGTCGGGCTTAGTGATCCGGTGGTTCTGCGTGGAAGGGCCATCGCTCAACGGATAAAAGGTACGCCGGGGATAACAGGCTGATCTCCCCCAAGAGTTCACATCGACGGGGAGGTTTGGCACCTCGATGTCGACTCATCGCATCCTGGGGCTGAAGCTGGTCCCAAGGGTTAGGCTGTTCGCCTATTAAAGCGGTACGAGAGTTGGGTTCAGAACGTCGTGAGACAGTTCGGTCCCTATCTGTTGTGGGCGGAGGAGAGTTGAGAGGGGCGTTCACTAGTACGAGAGGACTGTGAAGGATGAACCTCTGGTGTGCCGGTTGTCGTGCCAACGGCAGTGCCGGGTAGCTATGTTCAGTTGGGATAACCGCTGAAAGCATCTAAGCGGGAAGCCTGCCTCAAGATAAGCTCTCCCGGGGCGCAAGCCCCCTAAAGGACACTTGTAGACTACGAGTTTGATAGGCTGGGTGTGGAAGGCTCGTAAGAGCTGTAGCTAACCAGTACTAATCGTCCGTGCGGCTTAACATCCTTTGCTCCTGATAGACGTGGTCTTAAAAAGAACAGCATTGGAAATTGCTGTCACGCATGGTCGGGGACTAGTCCCACACGATCTGCTGGTGCAATTCACTTTGTCTGATTCTTCAGAAGTTCTCGGTGGCCTTGCCGGAGGGGTCACACCCGTTCCCATACCGAACACGGAAGTTAAGCCCTCCAAGGCCGATGATACTGCTGCCGTGAGGCAGTGGGACAGTAGGACGCTGCCGGGTTACAAAAAGAGCCTGCTCGAGAAATCGGGCAGGCTTTTTTATTTTGTGCGCCCTCGTTATTGTCTTGAGCAACGAGAGTGTGAAAACTGTATTGTTTTGTTTGGGCCCATGATTACCAAATGAATCAAAACGTCCTTCCTCCTATACCTTCTGATTGGGATTCTCTCCTGAAGGAGACGACCGAGAGTGAGGCGTATCGAAAGTTGCTGGTGGAGTTAAGGCGCGAAATTGAAGCGGGGGAAACCATTCTCCCGTCGCTGAAAGATACGTTCAAGGCTTTTCAGCTCACAACTCAGCGATCAGTCAAAGTAGTCTTACTTGGCCAGGATCCCTATCACACTCCTGGGATGGCGCATGGCCTGTGTTTTTCAGTCCCTCCAGAAATCCGCTCACTACCCCCATCTCTAAAGAATATCTATCGTGAATTGCACAGTGACTTGGGATGTCGCATGCCAAACAACGGATGTCTCGTTCCCTGGGCAGAGCAGGGGGTATTACTCCTGAATACTGCGCTGACTGTTCGTGCGCATAGTCCTAATTCGCATAGAACCTATGGGTGGCAATCCTTTACCGATCGAGTGATCGAATTACTGAATT
>CALMQB010000061.1 GCA_937871805.1 uncultured Candidatus Saccharibacteria bacterium | reverse complement strand
AGGAATTTCGCTACCTTAGGACCGTTATAGTTACGGCCGACATTCACGGGGACTTGGACTCGAAGCTTCGCCTTGCGGCTAACATCTCATCTTAATCTTTCCGCATTGGTCACGTGTCACATCCTATACATGGCCTTGCGGCTTGGCAGAATGCTGTGTTTTTGCTAAACAGTCGGTTGGGCCATTTCACTGCGGCCTGATCGAAACCAGGCACCCCTTCTCCCGAAGTTACGGGGCCAATTTGCCGAGTTCCTTAACCGGGGTTCACTCTTACGCCTTGGTATATTCTACCCACCCACCTGTGTCGGTTTGCGGTACGGGTTGCTTAGCATGCACCGGATCTTTTCTAGGCACCGACTTCGGCAATGCGGATCGGCCGTGGCCTCACCTCGGAATTCAATCACTTAGTTGCCTCCATCGATGCGTCAATCCGGGTTAAGGTTCGCAAGTGCGGGAATATTAACCCGCTGTCCATCGCCTACGCGTCTCCGCCTCGGCTTAGGTCCCGACTAACCCCGGGACGAAAAACGTGGCCCGGGAAACCTTGGGTTTACGGCGGACGGGGATTTCACCCGTCTTGTCGTTACTCATGTCTGCATCCTCTCTTCTAAGAACTCCACGGTCAGTCGCCATCGCGCTTCAACGCGTTCAGAATGCTCCTCTACCACGCCATACCCCAGGGTATGGCATCCAGAGCTTCGGTATCATGCTTATCGCCAATCATTTTCGGCGCGGGGTCTCTCGATGAGTAAGCTATTACGCACTTTTTAAATGGTGGCTGCTTCTAAGCCAACATCCTCACTGTCTGTGAAACCCCACCTCCTTTCCACTTAGCATGATTTGGGCACCTTAGCTGCTGGTCAGGGTTGTTTCCCTTTTGACGACGAAGCTTATCCCCCGCCGTCTCACTGCCGCGTTCTGTTGAGCGGTATTCGGAGTTTGATAGGGGTTGGTAGACGGGTATGCCCCCTAGCCCTTTCAGTGCTCTACCCCCGCTCATAAACACGCGACGCTGCACCTCAATGCATTTCGAGGAGAACCAGCTATCACGGGGTTTGATTAGCCTTTCACTCCTACCCTCAGCTCATCCGAGAATTTTTCAACATTCACCGGTTCGGTCCTCCACTCAGTATCACCTGAGCTTCAACCTGGCCAAGGGTAGATCACCTCCGCTTCGGGTCCAGCACGTGCAACTATGGGCGCCCTGTTCGGACTCGCTTTCGCTTCGCCTCCGGTCCGTAAGACCTTAGGCTCGCCACACATACTGACTCGCAGACTCATTAAGCAAAAGGCACGCCATCACGGATCAAGTCCGCTCTGACACCTTGCAGGCACACGGTTTCAGGTTCTATTTCACTCCGCTCGCAGCGGTTCTTTTCACCTTTCCCTCGCGGTACTGGTTCACTATCGGTCGCTAGTTAGTATTTAGCCTTATGCCGTGGTCGGCACAGATTCATACAGCGTTTCACGTGTGCTGTATTACTCAGGAACACCCTAGGGTCTTGTCGGATTTCGATTACGGGGGTTTCACCCTCTTTGCCGGAGCTTTCCATCTCCTTCATCTATCGTTCAAGATCCCACGGCGGGGTCCTACAACCCCGGAGACAAGTCTCCGGTTTGGGCTATTCCGCTTTCGCTCGCCACTACTGACGGAATCGATTCTCTTTCTTTTCCTCCGGTTACTGAGATGTTTCACTTCACCGGGTATCGCGTGCTTTTCCCTATTTTATTCAGGAAAAGACGACACCGGATTAACGGTGTCAGGTTACCCCATTCGGAAATCTCCGGATCAACGCGCATTTGCCGCTCCCCGAAGCTTATCGCAGCTTGTCACGTCCTTCATCGCCTTCTAGCACCAAGGCATCCACTGTGTGCCCTTCAAAGCTTGATTCCATGTTTTGAAACCAGCCTCACGGAGCCCTCGCGGGCTCCTGTGTAACGGCTCCGGTCCTTGAACCGGAGCCAGCCGTAAAAATTTTGATGTTTGGGAATCAGAATATATTCAAGGACCGCAAGAACGGCTGGTGGTTTTCATCCACCCGCTTTCAGTTTGTTTTTTGCAGTCAATCAAATCATATACTCTCCATATGGATGTCAAAGAGCGGACTTCGCTTCTTCGTGCGGAATCAACCGTGCTTTCGGAAAATGGTGGGCCTGATAGGACTCGAACCTATGACCCCCGCCTTATCAAGGCGGTGCTCTAACCAACTGAGCTACAGGCCCTGTGGCAAGTTTGCCGTCCGTTTTCACGGACGACTCGAGTGGTGGAGGTTAACGGATTCGAACCGTTGACATTCTGCTTGCAAAGCAGACGCTCTACCAACTGAGCTAAACCCCCTTTTTTTGGGAATGACTTGCGTCATGACCGAGGGTGCATTTCCGGATGCGCGCGGTTTCAAGAGGACCGAAAGAACGAATTGCGCGCTGCGTTCCCTTCCGGAAAACGCGCGGTCAATTTAATAAGTGTTACAGGTGGGAGCGGTTGCCCGTCTCCCATCCCGGTTCCCATCGCTGGGGGCCGGGACTCGACCTTCCACAGGGACCGTGAGAACGGTGTGTGGATTTCTCCGTAGAAAGGAGGTGATCCAGCCGCAGGTTCCCCTACGGCTACCTTGTTACGACTT
>CALMQB010000060.1 GCA_937871805.1 uncultured Candidatus Saccharibacteria bacterium | reverse complement strand
GTAGGGGTCCGCAGTTCAAATCTGCGCGGGACTACTACTCATTACGTTTAAAAGGAAAATTAGCTCAATGGAAGAGCGTCCTGTTGTAACGGGAAGGCATTCGGTTCGATTCCGTAATTCTCCGCAAGTTTGCCTGTAAGAAGGCGGATCAAGTTCTTTGACATATTGAAATGAAAGAAAATACATAGTTAAGCCGATGTTGGAATTCAACATCGAGTTCAACAAGAAAGTTATTAAGAGCGTATGGTGGATGCCTTGGCTCTCAGAGGCGATGAAGGACGTGGTAAGCTGCGATAAGCTTCGGGTAGGTGCAAACAACCTTTGATCCGGAGATTTCCGAATGGGGCAACCCACTAAGCTGAAGGCTTAGTATTCCGTAAGGAAAGCAAACCCAGAGAACTGAAACATCTAAGTACCTGGAGGAAGAGAAAACAATAGTGATTCCCTGAGTAGTGGTGAGCGAAATGGGAACAGCCCAAACCGACATTGTTACGGCAAGGTCGGGGTTGTAGGACAGCGCTGTGGACTTTAAAACGATAGTAGAACCATCTGGAAAGTTGGATCATAGAAGGTGATAATCCTGTACACGAAATCGTTTTAATACCTAGCTGTATCCTGAGTACCGCGGGACCGGAGAAATCCTGTGGGAATCTGCCAGCACCATCTGGTAAGGCTAAATACTCCTGAGAGACCGATAGCGAACCAGTACTGTGAAGGAAAGGTGAAAAGTACTTCGAACAGAAGAGTGAAATAGAACCTGAAACCATACGCTTACAAACGGTTGGAGTCCCGATTAGTCGGGATGACAGCGTGCCTTTTGCATAATGAGCCTACGAGTTACTCCTCACTGGCAAGGTTAAGTGCGTTGACGTACGTAGCCGAAGCGAAAGCAAGTCTGAATAGGGCGCCCAGTCAGTGGGGGTAGACGCGAAACTTTAGTGATCTATCCATGGTCAGGATGAAGGTCTGGTAACACAGACTGGAGGTCCGAACTAGTTGACGTTGAAAAGTCTTTGGATGAACTGTGGATAGGGGTGAAAGGCTAATCAAACTGAGAGATAGCTCGTACTCCCCGAAATGCCTTTAGGGGCAGCCTCGAGGTTGAGTTATATAGAGGTAGAGCTACTGATTGGATAAGGGGGCTTCACCGCCTGCCAAATCCAGACAAACTCCGAATGCTATATAATATACTCGGGAGTGAGGCGTTGGGTGCTAAGGTCCAGCGCCGAGAGGGAAAGAACCCAGACCATCAGCTAAGGTCCCCAAATATATGCTAAGTTGAAATAACGAGGTCTGATTGCATTGACAGCTAGGATGTTGGCTTGGAAGCAGCCATTCATTTAAAGAGTGCGTAACAGCTCACTAGTCGAGCGATCGGGCATGGATAATAATCGGGCATCAAGCATATTACCGAAGCTATGGATTACGCCGCAAGGCGTACTGGTAGGGGAGCATTCCAGTCTGCGTCGAAGGTGTGTTGTAAGACATGCTGGAGCGTCTGGAAAAGCAAATGTAGGCATAAGTAACGATAATGCGGGTGAGAAACCCGCACACCGGAAGACCAAGGTTTCCTGATCAACGCTAATCGGATCAGGGTTAGTCGGGGCCTAAGACAAACCCAAACGGGGTAGTCGATGGACAACATGTTAATATTCATGTACCGGCTCAACTGCGATGGGGTGGTGGAGTAGTGAAAGGTCTGCGTACTGACGGAATAGTACGTTGAAGGGTGTAGATATATTTGGAGTAGGCAAATCCGCTTCGAATGTCGAACCTGATAGTACCGTGAGCCTTCGGGCAAGCGGATAATGACCCTAATCAGACTCACAAGAAAAACCCCTAAGCTATAGGTTGAAGCCGCCCGTACCGGAAACCGACACAGGTGGTCGAGGAGAGTATCCAAAGGTGCTCGAGTGAATCATGGCTAAGGAACTAGGCAAATTAGTCCTGTAACTTCGGGAAAAAGGACCCCCACTTTGTGGGGCGCAGAGAAATGGCCCAGGCGACTGTTTATCAAAAACACATGGCTTTGCTAAATCGAAAGATGACGTATAAGGCCTGACACCTGCCCGGTGCTGGAAGGTTAAGAGGAGAGGT
>CALMQB010000059.1 GCA_937871805.1 uncultured Candidatus Saccharibacteria bacterium | reverse complement strand
GAATTTCGCTACCTTAGGACCGTTATAGTTACGGCCGCCGTTCACTGGGGCTTCAATTCGAATCTCTCAATCCTCCTCTTAACCTTCCAGCACTGGGCAGGTGTCAGCCCATATACGTCGCCTTTCAGCTTAGCATAGACCTGTGTTTTTGGTAAACAGTTGCTTGGGACTCTTCACTGCGACCTATTTCTGCTCAAAGTGTTTATCTTATCACATAACATAGGTACCCCTTCTCCCGAAGTTACGGGGCCATTTTGCAGAGTTCCTTAGCTAGAGTTATCCTGTCGGCCTCGGGTTACTCACCCAGTCCACCTGTGTCGGTTTACAGTACGGGCACTACATAATCTCAATAGAAGTTTTTCTCGGCAGTATAGGATTTGTGACTTATAGCCTAAGCTACTTACCCATAAGATCTCATGTTTAAACATGTGGATTTGCCTCCATGTTCACACTACTTCCTTAGAAAGGGACAACCGTCGCCCTTCTCACATACCTTCCTGCGTCACTCCATCTCTAATAACGTTTATATAGTGGTATAGGAATATTAACCTATTTTCCATTCGCCTACGCTTTTAAGCCTCGACTTAGGTCCCGACTCCCCCAGAGCGGACAAACCTTCCTCTGGAAACCTTGGACTTTCGGCCAGAGAGATTCTCACTCTCTTTCTCGCTACTCATTCCTGCATTCTCACTTCTGATACCTCCAATATACCTTACAGTACACCTTCTACGGCTTACAGAACGCTCTCCTACCAAACTAGATATAAATCTAGTTTCCATAGCTTCGGTTTATGTCTTAGCCCCGTTAAATCTTCGGCGCAGATACTCTCGACCAGTGAGCTATTACGCACTCTTTAAAGGTATGGCTGCTTCTAAGCCAACCTCCTGGTTGTTTGTGAGTATCCACCTCCTTCCCCACTTAGACATAATTTGGGACCTTAGCTGATGGTCTGGGCTGTTTCCCTCTCGTCCATGGACCTTGTCATCCATGGACTCACTCCTAATAATTAATATATGGTATTCGCAGTTTGCTTGACTTCGGTAAGCTATACGCCCCCTAGGCCATACAGAGCTCTACCCCCATATATCTTTATTAAGGCTGCACCTAAATGCATTTCGGAGAGAACGAGCTATCTCCTAGTTCGATTGGCTTTTCACCCCTAAACCTATCTCATCTCCCAACTTTTCAACGGTGGTGAGTTCGGTCCTCCACTGGGTCTTACCCCAGCTTCAACCTGGACAGGCCTAGATCACTAGGTTTCGCGTCTATGACATGCGACTTATCGCCCTATTAAGACTCGGTTTCCCTTCGGCTCCGTTTACTTAACCTTGCCACACATCATAACTCGCAGGATGATTAACCAAAATCCACGCAGTCACCCCAAAGGGCTCCTACCGTTTGTAAGCACACGGTTTCAGGTTCTATTTCACTCCCTTACTCAGGGTTCTTTTCACCTTTCCCTCACGGTACTATTCTCTATCGATCAACAAGAGTATTTAGCCTTACGAGATATGGTCCTCGCTGATTCACACCGGATTCCTCGTGTCCGATACTACTCGGGATTAGTTAAAACATTTAAATGATTTTACAATCTACAGGACTATCACCTTCTTCGGTCCAACTTTCCAGTTGTGTTCCTCTTACGTCATTTAATTTGTCGACTTCATGGCTATCCGTCAATCAACTATCCCTCTACCCCATAATAGCAACGTGCCAACTTTAACACTACCATGGTTTAGGCTCTTCCCCGTTCGCTCGCCGCTACTTAGAGAATCGTTTTTACTTTATTTTCCTCAGGCTACTTAGATGTTTCAGTTCGCCCACTTACCTCTTTCGTATATACTCTTCAAGTATATAGGTTTTCCCATTCGGATATCTAGGAGTCAACGCTAATGTGCAACTCGTCCCAGCTTTTCGCAGCTTATCACGTCCTTCTTCGGCTCTTGTTGTCTAGGCATCCTCCGTGCGCCCTTATTCGCTTTTTGTGTTGTTGTAACTCTTTTTACCTACTATTCATTTCCCATTGTCCTATT
>CALMQB010000058.1 GCA_937871805.1 uncultured Candidatus Saccharibacteria bacterium | reverse complement strand
GCGACGGCGCTTCCACAAGCCACCGCCGGATCACTAGTCCCGACTTTCGTCCCTGTTCGACTTGTCAGTCTCACAGTCAAGCTCCCTTGTGCACTTACACTCGAAACCTGATTGCCAACCAGGCTGAGGGAACCTTTGGGCGCCTCCGTTACCTTTTAGGAGGCAACCGCCCCAGTTAAACTACCCACCAGGCACTGTCCCTGATCCGGATTACGGACCGAGGTTAGATATCCAGAACGACCAGAGTGGTATTTCAACGTTGACTCCACCCACACTGGCGTGCATGCTTCACAGTCTCCCACCTATCCTACACAAGCCGTACCGAACACCAATACCAAGCTATAGTAAAGGTCCCGGGGTCTTTCCGTCCTGCTGCGCGTAACGAGCATCTTTACTCGTAGTGCAATTTCGCCGAGTTCGCGGTTGAGACAGTGGAGAAGTCGTTACGCCATTCGTGCAGGTCGGAACTTACCCGACAAGGAATTTCGCTACCTTAGGATGGTTATAGTTACCACCGCCGTTTACTGGGGCTTAAATTCTCAGCTTCGACCTTGCGGTCTAACCGGTCCTCTTAACCTTCCAGCACCGGGCAGGCGTCAGTCCGTATACATCGTCTTGCGACTTGGCACGGACCTGTGTTTTTAGTAAACAGTCGCTTCTCCCTGGTCTCTGCGGCCGTTCAGGCTCGGGGAGCAAGTCCCGTCACCCTCTGGGCCCCCCTTCTCCCGAAGTTACGGGGGTATTTTGCCGAATTCCTTAACCACGATTCACTCGATCGCCTTGGTATTCTCTACCTAACCACCTGAGTCGGTTTGGGGTACGGGCGGCTAGAACCTCGCTAGAAGATTTTCTTGGCAGCATAGGATCACCGACTTCCCCTTACGGGTCCGTGTCAGGTCTCAGGCACATGAGGTGCGGATTTGCCTACACCTCGCCCTACACCCTTACCCGCGGAACAACCATCGCCGCGGTTCGGCTACCTTCCTGCGTCTCTCCATTGCTTACCTACTACTCGCTAGGGTCGCGCGCTCCATGAGGAACCATCCGAAGACGGTGCCACACTTCAGGCGCTTAGCATTACGTGGTTCGGTATGGGCGGTTCTTCGCCGGTTCCGGAATATCAACCGGATGTCCATCGACTACGCCTGTCGGCCTCGCCTTAGGTCCCGACTTACCCAGGGCAGATTAGCTTGACCCTGGAACCCTTGGTTATTCGGCGGACGGGTTTCTCACCCGTCTTTCGCTACTCATGCCTGCATTCTCACTCGTGTGGCCTCCACGGCTGGATCACTCCGCCGCTTCCCTGGCCACACGACGCTCCCCTACCCATCAACACGCTTGGACCGTGAGTCCTCAGACATCACGGCCGGGCAATGTGTCAATGCCACAGCTTCGGTGGTGTGCTTGAGCCCCGCTACATTGTCGGCGCGGAATCACTTGACCAGTGAGCTATTACGCACTCTTTCAAGGGTGGCTGCTTCTAAGCCAACCTCCTGGTTGTC
>CALMQB010000057.1 GCA_937871805.1 uncultured Candidatus Saccharibacteria bacterium | reverse complement strand
CTCTGGAGAAGGAACTCGGCAAATTGATACCGTAACTTCGGGAGAAGGTATGCCCTGGTAGATTGTAGGAGTACATCCGAAGGGCGAAGGGGCCGCAGAGAATCGGTGGCTGCGACTGTTTATTAAAAACACAGCACTCTGCAAACACGAAAGTGGACGTATAGGGTGTGACGCCTGCCCGGTGCTGGAAGATTAAATGATGGGGTGCAAGCTCTTGATTGAAGTCCCAGTAAACGGCGGCCGTAACTATAACGGTCCTAAGGTAGCGAAATTCCTTGTCGGGTAAGTTCCGACCCGCACGAATGGCGTAATGATGGCCACACTGTCTCCTCCAGAGACTCAGCGAAGTTGAAGTGTTTGTGATGATGCAATCTCCCCGCGGCAAGACGGAAAGACCCCATGAACCTTTACTGTAGCTTTGCATGGGACTGTGACGATGTTTGTGTAGGATAGCTGGGAGGCTTTGAAGCGTGGACGCTAGTTCGCGTGGAGCCAACGTTGAAATACCAGCCTGATGGCGTTGCGGTTCTAACCTGGCCCCCTGAATCGGGGGTGGGGACAGTGCATGGTGGGCAGTTTGACTGGGGCGGTCTCCTCCTAAAAGGTAACGGAGGAGCTCGAAGGTGCGCTTAGCGCGGTCGGAAATCGCGCTACTGAAGTGTAATGGCACAAGCGCGCTTGACTGCGAGACTGACAAGTCGAGCAGGTACGAAAGTAGGACATAGTGATCCGGTGGTTCTGTATGGAAGGGCCATCGCTCAACGGATAAAAGGTACTCTGGGGATAACAGGCTGATACCGCCCAAGAGTTCATATCGACGGCGGTGTTTGGCACCTCGATGTCGGCTCATCTCATCCTGGGGCTGTAGCCGGTCCCAAGGGTATGGCTGTTCGCCATTTAAAGAGGTACGTGAGCTGGGTTCAAAACGTCGTGAGACAGTTTGGTCCCTATCTGCCGTGGGCGCTGGAAATTTGACGGGGCCTGTTCCTAGTACGAGAGGACCGGAATGGACGTACCGCTGGTGTACCTGTTGTCTCGCCAGAGGCATCGCAGGGTAGCTAAGTACGGAAGAGATAACCGCTGAAAGCATCTAAGCGTGAAACTCGCCCGAAGATAAGATTTCCCTGGGGGCTCGACCCCCTTGAAGAGCCGTTCTAGACTAGGACGTTGATAGGTCAGGTGTGGAAGCGTGGTAACACGTTGAGCTAACTGATACTAATTACTCGTAAGGCTTGATCCTATAACACGCAAATATCATGATGTGTCGCATTACTGATGTGACACACAACTCGCACCGCCATAGGTGACCGAGAATAAATCTTTACCCAAAACTTCTTC
>CALMQB010000056.1 GCA_937871805.1 uncultured Candidatus Saccharibacteria bacterium | reverse complement strand
GTGAAGTCGTAACAAGGTAGCCGTAGGGGAACCTGCGGCTGGATCACCTCCTTTAGGGAGAGTCTGGTGGTTATTTATAACTGCTAGACGGTACCTGTTATTAGGTGGGGCACAAATTGAATATTTGAAAGTTGCATGTAAGTTTCTCTTTTTACCAATCTAGTTTTGAGTGTCTGCTATTTGATAGTGGATGAGCAAAAGTCAAATATGGGTAGATGATCGAGTAGGTTATGAAATGTTATTCATAACTGGTCATGTAGGACGGCAATTTGTCGCATGGCGTAAGAAGCAATATTGAAATATAAATATATTAAAGAACCATATAAACGAATTTGTAATGGAAAGATCAAGTTATTAAGAGCGCACGGAGGATGCCTAGGCATTTGGAGGCGATGAAAGACGTGGACTGGCTGCGAAAAGCTTCGGGGAACCGCCAATCAGGTTTTGATCCGGAGATATCTGAATGAGGAAACTCAATAGAGCAAAACTCTATTATCCCGATAGGGAAGCTAACTGGGGGAAGTGAAACATCTCAGTACCCCAAGGAAAAGAAATCATAAGAGATTCCCATAGTAGCGGTGAGCGAAAGGGGAATAGCCCAAACCTATATATCTTCGGATGTATAGGGGTTGTAGGGCTCACGACAAAGTGTGCATAATTGATAGAAGAACAGAGTTGGAAAGCTCGACCATAGAAGGTGATAGTCCTGTATTTGAAATCGAGAGTGTATGCGAGTGAGTTCCTGAGTACGGCGGGACACGTGGAACCCTGCCGGAATCTAGGTGGACCATCATCTAAGGCTAAATACTACCAAATGACCGATAGTGAACTAGTACCGTGAGGGAAAGGTGAAAAGAACCCCGAGAGGGGAGTGAAAGAGATTCTGAAACCGTGCGTTTACAAGCAATGGAACCGCTATGCGCAAGCAGCGGAACTGTTTACCTCTTGTATCATGGGTCAGTGAGTTACGTATCTGCGGCGAGGTTAAGTCGAATAGATGGAGCCAAAGCGAAAGCGAGTCTGAAATGGGCGTTTAGTCGCAGGTAGTAGACCCGAAGCCGAGTGATCTATCCATGGCCAGGATGAAGCTGCAGTAACATGTAGTGGAGGTCCGAACTCACGTATGTTGAAAAATACGGGGATGAGCTGTGGATCGGAGTGAAAGGCTAATCAAACTCGGAGATAGCTGGTTCTCCTCGAAATATATTTAGGTATAGCGTTGTGAAATATTCGGCGGGGGTAAAGCACTGATTGGGCTAGGGGGCCTACCAGCCTACCAAACCCAGATAGCCTCTGAATACCGTCGGAAGAATCACAGCAGTCAGCCCGTGACTGATAAGGGCCACGGACAAAAGGGAAAGAACCCAGACCGCCAGCTAAAGTCCCAAAGTTGATGCTAAGTGTTTAAGGATGTGAGATTTCCCAGACAACCAGGAAGTTGGCTTAGAAGCAGCCACCTTTTAAAGATAGCGTAATAGCTCACTGGTCAAGAGATCTCGTGCCGAAAATATAGCGGGGCTAAGCATCACACTGAAGCTGCGGATTCATATAGTAATATATGAGTGGTAGAGGAGCGTTCTGGATGGGCAGAAGCATGATTGTGAAGACATGTGGACTGTCCAGAAGTGATAATGCTGACATGAGTAACGATAAATAAGGTGAAAAACCTTATCGCCGTAAACCCAAGGTTTCCTGAGCTAGGGTCATCCTCTCAGGGTTAGTCGGGTCCTAAGCCGAGGCTAGAAAGCGTAGGTGATGGGAAACAGGTTAATATTCCTGTACTAATTATATTGTGCGATGCAGGGACGGAGAAGGATATGTCTACTGGGTATTGGTATCCCAGGGAAAGTATGTAGGCTCGGTTGGTAGTGAAGTACGCCAACCTTATGCTGAGGTATGAGACCATTTTTCGAGCAATCGAAGAAGAAGTGACAGACTCCAAGCTTCCTAGAAAAGCTGCTAAGTTTAGATATAATTATCCGTACCGTAAACCAACTCAGGTGGGTGAGTAGAGAATACTAAGGCGCTTGAGATAACCGTTGTTAAGGAACTCGGCAAATTGCAGCCGTAACTTCGGGAGAAGGCTGGCCTTTTAGCGTGTAAAGACTTGCTCTTGAAGCGTTAGAGGGTTGCAAAGAGCAGGGGGTAGCGACTGTTTACCAAAAACACAGGACTCTGCTAAGTCGTAAGACGATGTATAGGGTCTGACGCCTGCCCAGTGCCGGAAGGTTAAGAGGAGTTGTTAGGGGTAACCCGAAGCGACGAATTG
>CALMQB010000055.1 GCA_937871805.1 uncultured Candidatus Saccharibacteria bacterium | reverse complement strand
GGTTGATTTCTTTTCCTCCGGCTACTTAGATGTTTCAGTTCGCCGGGTTCGCTTCGCACACCTATGTATTCAGTGTGCGATACCCCTTGCGGGGTGGGTTTCCCCATTCGGACATCTCCGGATCAAAGCTTCATTGCCAGCTCCCCGGAGCTTTTCGCAGGCTTGCACGTCCTTCTTCGCCTGTAATCGCCAAGGCATCCACCACATGCACTTATTCGCTTGATCCTATAACCTTGAGCTCTCTTCCGAGACCCCAAGCTACAGGCAACTCATGTGTGCTCCCCCTTGCGGGGGATCGATGCAATCACAACCGTATTACCAACACCCCCACAGGGGCGCCAGCAATACAACCTTCTTCCAGTTTTTTAAAGAGCACTCACCCGGTAAAGGGTCAGGCCTGCAGGGTAGATCACTACCCCGCAGGCCTGACGGTTCACGCGGCGCGGATGGTGGAGGATGACGGGATCGAACCGACGACCCCCTGCTTGCAAAGCAGGTGCTCTCCCAGCTGAGCTAATCCCCCGCTGACCGGCAACCACACCCCCAGCCGACGCTAGAAATGCTTCACTTCCTGCCTTCGCACGGCCCCTCCGTCGTTTCGCTGGTGGGTCTGGTTGGAATCGAACCAACGACCCTCGCCTTATCAAGACGATGCTCTAACCGACTGAGCTACAGACCCTCCGCATGTGCAGCCTGTGACAACCGATAGGTTGTGGGTTCTCGATCCAGTTTTTCTCTAGAAAGGAGGTGATCCAGCCGCAGGTTCCCCTACGGCTACCTTGTTACGACTTCACCCCAGTCACGAACCCTGCCGTGGTAATCGCCCTCCTTGCGGTTAGGCTAACTACTTCTGGCAGAACCCGCTCCCATGGTGTGACGGGCGGTGTGTACAAGACCCGGGAACGTATTCACCGCGACATGCTGATCCGCGATTACTAGCGATTCCGACTTCACGCAGTCGAGTTGCAGACTGCGATCCGGACTACGATCGGCTTTGTGAGATTAGCTCCCCCTCGCGGGTTGGCAACCCTCTGTACCGACCATTGTATGAC
>CALMQB010000054.1 GCA_937871805.1 uncultured Candidatus Saccharibacteria bacterium | reverse complement strand
TTAGTTTTACCTAAACTTCAACCTGCCCATGGATAGATCACAAAGTTTCGCGTCTGCCCCCACTGACTATTCGCCCTATTTGGACTCGCTTTCGCTTCGGCTCCGTTATTAAAGAACTTAACCTCGCCAGTGAGGAGCAACTCGTAGGTTCATTATGCAAAAGGCACGCCGTTACTCATTACTAAGCTCCGACCGCTTGTAAGCACACGGTTTCAGGTACTATTTCACTCCCTTATTCAGGGTACTTTTCACCTTTCCCTTACGGTACTGGTTCACTATCGGTGTCTGAGGAGTATTTAGCCTTACCAGATGGTGCTGGCAAATTCGGGCAGAATTCCTCCGGTTCCGCCTTACTCAGGATACTACGCGTCGTGATTAATTTGTGTTTACAGGGCTATCACCTGCTATAGCTCTTCTTTCCAAAAGATTCAACTTGATAATCAGTTCTAAATGTAGTCCTATAACCCCAATTCGGCACGCCAAATTGGTTTGGGCTTATCCCTTTTCGCTCGCCACTACTCAGGGAATCACTATTGTTTTCTTTTCCTCCCGGTACTTAGATGTTTCAGTTCTCGGGGTTGGCTCTCTTTCGAGTAATATATCTTCAATATATTAGGTTGTCCCATTCGGAA
The DNA here is from genome assembly GCA_937871805.1 of uncultured Candidatus Saccharibacteria bacterium. Classification (GTDB taxonomy): domain Bacteria; phylum Patescibacteriota; class Saccharimonadia; order Saccharimonadales; family HK-STAS-PATE-42; genus HK-STAS-PATE-42. Next base: position 674 of record CALMQB010000054.1, on the reverse strand, counting down.
ATCTAAGGATATAACGCTTGTGTGCAGCTCTCCTTAGCTTATCGCAGCTTACCACGTCCTTCATCGCCTCTCAGACCCTAGGCATTCACCATGTGCTCTTAATTGCTTTAAAATTTTCTATTACAGCTTGCATAAACTATAATAACTATTGTATTGATTTAACTTTTCCAATATGTCAAAGAACTTTTCACTTAAAAGTGATAATGTTGATGTGATGGACTTGAACCATATGATTTGCCTTAACAAATCACATCATTTTTTGTGGAGGATATCGGAGTCGAACCGATGACCCTCTGCGTGCAAGGCAGATGCTCTAGCCAACTGAGCTAACCCCCCGTTAAGTTAGTAGACCCGACCAGAGTTGAACTGGTGACCTCTACATTATCAGTGTAGCGCTCTAACCAACTGAGCTACGGGTCTGTACGGGCCGACTTAAAATAAACATAAGAACTAATTACATTAAAAGTATTGAAAGCAACAGCATAAGATTCAGCAGTCTCTAAAAGGAGGTATTCCAGCCGCACCTTCCGGTACGGCTACCTTGTTACGACTTAGCCCCAGTTACCGATTTTACCCTAGGCAGATCCTTTCGGTTACCGACTTTAGGTACACCCAGCTTCCATGGCTTGACGGGCGGTGTGTGCAAGGTCCGGGAACGTATTCACCGTATCATT
>CALMQB010000053.1 GCA_937871805.1 uncultured Candidatus Saccharibacteria bacterium | reverse complement strand
ATTTTCCGCGCAAGAACGCTCGACTAGTGAGCTGTTACGCACTCTTTAAATGAATGGCTGCTTCCAAGCCAACATCCTAGCTGTCTGTGCATTCTCACATCGTTTGTTCAACTTAGATAGTATTTGGGGACCTTAGCTGTTGGTCTGGGTTCTTTCCCTCTCGGCTATGGACCTTAGCACCCATAGCCTCACTGCCGGTGCAGTGTAATGGCATTCGGAGTTCGTCAGGGGTTGGTAGGCAGTGACGCCCCCTAGCCCTATCGGTAGCTCTACCTCCATCACACTCTCGCCGACGCTGCACCTAAATGCATTTCGGGGAGTACGAGCTATCTCCCAGTTTGATTGGCCTTTCACCCCTACCCACAAGTCATCCGAAAACTTTTCAACGTTTACCAGTTCGGTCCTCCAGTGGGAGACTATCCCACCTTCAACCTGCTCATGGGTAGATCACTAGGTTTCGCGTCTACCCCCACTAGCTTGTCGCCCTATTCAGACTCGCTTTCGCTCCGCCTCCGTACCTTAAGTACTTAAACTCGCTAGTGAGGAGTAACTCGTAGGCTCATTATGCAAAAGGCACGCCGTCATCCCTCGCAGGACTCCGACCGCTTGTAAGCGTATGGTTTCAGGTTCTTTTCACTCCCTTTCTTAGGGTTCTTTTCACCTTTCCTTTACAGTACTTGTCCACTATCGGTCTCTCAGTAGTATTTAGCCTTACCAGATGGTGCTGGCATATTCAGACAGAATTTCTCCGGTTCCGCCTTACTCATGTTTCCCCATATATACCCTTCGTGTACGGGACTCTCACCCTCTACGGTCATCCTTCCCAGAATGTTCCACTCTCTTATATATGGATTTTGGGCTCCACCGCTTTCGCTCGCCACTACTTACGGTATAACTATTGTTCTCTTTTCCTCCGGTTACTTAGATGTTTCAGTTCTCCGGGTTTTCTTCCCTCGCGGGATTACAGGTCTTCAACCTGCAGGGTTGCCCCATTCGGACATCTACGGATCAACGCTCGTTTGCAACTCCCCGTAGCTTTTCGCAGCTTACCACGTCCTTCGTCGTCTCTGAGAGCCAAGGCATCCACCATACGCTCTTATTTGCTTCCTATTCTTATTTTTCTTTCTCGTCATGTATCATATAAATTACTCCATACTTTACACAACTCCCTCTCGATTACATACTCTTCTCTTCGTGTTTCTACTCTTTTATTTTCTCCCGCCTTGTCAATGAACTTTCTCTTACTTCTTACTGATCTCTTTAATCATACTTTCATGATTATTTCTTATCAGTATATTTCAGTCTTATTTCTTTTATTTATTCAACGCCCTCTCTCTATCCTATCTCCTCTCTAAATTATTCTTTTTGGTGGAGGATAAGGGAGTCGAACCCTTGACCTCTAGAATGCAAATCTAGCGCTCTAGCCAGCTGAGCTAATCCCCCCGCTCCTTCTTGTAGTCTCGGGCGGACTTGAACCGCCGACCCCTACATTATCAGTGTAGTGCTCTAACCAGCTGAGCTACGAGACTCTCATATCTCTAATATAAGAAGTCTCATCTTCGCCTCTTACAGCTCTAAGCTGAGCCCCTCTCTTTCTCTTTCTCTTAACATCAACACGCGGAAAGTGTACTCTATTCTTTATCTTCTGTATCTCTAAGACAGGTTTCTTCTCTTTAAGTCTCTCTTAAAAGGAGGTATTCCAGCCACACCTTCCGGTACGGCTACCTTGTTACGA
>CALMQB010000052.1 GCA_937871805.1 uncultured Candidatus Saccharibacteria bacterium | reverse complement strand
ATGGTGATTAGTAGCTAAAAGCTGTGATGATTTTCGGTAAAGGTATACAAGAAGTTCTTTGACAAGATGGGAAAGTAATAAAAGTTCACGTGCGTGGGTAACCACGTATGTTGAAAATCGAGTAAAATTGAGCAAATTAGGATACAAAAAATATAATTTTTAGTATAAATTCTGACATACGAATGATTGAAGAGCTAGGAAGCTTAAAAGGGCGTATGGTGGATGCCTTGGCTCTTGGAGAAGACGAAGGACGTGGTAAGCTGCGAAAAGCCGTGGGGAGTTGCAAACAAACTGTGATCCGCGGATGTCCGAATGGGGCAACCCATCTAGATGAAGTCTAGATATTCCATGAATGTGGAAATAGAACCCGGGGAACTGAAACATCTAAGTACCCGGAGGAAGAGAAAATAATAATGATTCCGTAAGTAGTGGCGAGCGAACGCGGAAGAGCCCAAACCGCAGTGTACTAATGCTGTGGGGTTGTAGGACCCGATGTACGAAGCTAAAATGAATGAGAACACAACTGGAAAGTTGGACCATAGAGGGTGATAGTCCCGTATCGGTAAGTTTTAGAATAGTTAGGGTATCCTGAGTAGGGCGGGACCGGAGAAATCCTGCTTGAATCTGCCGGCACCATCCGGTAAGGCTAAATACTACCAAGAGACCGATAGTGAACCAGTACTGTGAAGGAAAGGTGAAAAGAACCCCGGGAAGGGGAGTGAAAAGAACCTGAAACCATACGCCTACAAGCGGTCGGAGCTGGATATTTATATCTGGTGACGGCGTGCCTTTTGCATAATGATCCTACGAGTTACTCCTCACCGGCAAGCTTAAGTGTTTAAGACACGGAGGCGGAGCGAAAGCGAGTCTGAATAGGGCGCAAGTCGGTGGGGGTAGACGCGAAACCATGTGATCTACCCATGGGCAGGTTGAAGCTTCGATAGTATCGAAGTGGAGGACCGAACCGGTAAACGTTGAAAAGTTTTCGGATGACCTGTGGGTAGGGGTGAAAGGCTAATCAAACTCGGAGATAGCTCGTACTCCCCGAAATGCATTTAGGTGCAGCGTTGGGAAGAGTATTGCGGAGGTAGAGCTACCAATAGGGCTAGGGGGCTTCACCGCCTACCAACCCCTGATGAACTCCGAATGCC
>CALMQB010000051.1 GCA_937871805.1 uncultured Candidatus Saccharibacteria bacterium | reverse complement strand
GCCTGTAGCTCAGTTGGTTAGAGCACACGCTTGATAAGCGTGGGGTCGGATGTTCAAGTCATCCCAGGCCCACCAGTTTGAGTACTGGTCGTGTTCAGACTGACTGAGCAGTGCAGACGCTGGAGTTTTAGTTTTTTGTGATGTTTGAGTAATCGAATGTTGCGTGATCTTTGAAAATTGAATGCTGATCGAACATATAAATCGAAATGTTCTGTCAGTGTGGTTTTAATAGTTCTAGTTTTCTCTCCAGAATTACTAGGTCGCTGTTACAACAGTTCTTCGGTTATACGACGGAACACACACTATGCTGAATGCAGAAGACAGATTAATTTCGGTGATTTTTAGCTGGGATATTCATCGAATTAGTTTTTTAGTTTTAAGCTACTAAGGGCTTACGGTGGATGCCTTGGCACCAAGAAGCGAAGAAGGACGCGGATAACTGCGAAAAGCCTCGGTAAGCCGTAACAGGCGTTATAGCCGGGGATCTCCGAATGGGGCAACCCACCAGCATGTCTGGTATTCTGTGATGAATTCATAGTTACAGAAAGCAAACGAGGGGAAGTGAAACATCTCAGTACCCTCAGGAAAATAAATCAATCGAGATTCCCCTAGTAGTGGCGAGCGAACGGGGAACAGCCCAAACCTTGTTCACATTGTGAACGAGGGGTTGTGGGACCTCAATGTGGTACTGGAGAGTCTAGCAGAACGTTCTGGGAAGTACGGCCAAAGAAGGTGATAGCCCTGTAAGCGAAAGACTCAATAGACCTAGAGGTATCCCGAGTACCAACGGACACGAGAAATCCGCTGGGAATCTGGGGCGACCACGCTCCAAGGCTAAATATTACTTGGTGACCGATAGCGCATAGTACCGTGAGGGAAAGGTGAAAAGAACCCCGAGCAGGGGAGTGAAATAGAATTCTGAAACCGTAAGCCTACAAGCAGTGGAAGCACTATGTGTCTGACACAAGTGTGACCGCGTACCTTTTGCATAATGAGCCAGCGAGTTATTTTTGCATGCAAGGTTAAGCCGTTACAGGTGTAGCCGTAGCGAAAGCGAGTCTGAAATGGGCGTTTAGTATGTAGAGATAGACCCGAAACCCGGTGATCTATCCATGGCCAGGGTGAAGCGCGGGTAATACCGCGTGGAGGCCCGAACAAGTGGAAGTTGAAAATTCCTTTGATGAGCTGTGGATAGGGGTGAAAGGCCAATCAAACTGGGTGATAGCTGGTTCTCTCCGAAATATATTTAGGTATAGCGTCGAATAAATTCTATCGTGGAGGTAGAGCACTGAATGGGCTAGGGGTCTTTACCAGATTACCAAACCCAACCAAACTCCGAATGCCACAGATAGTTACTTCGGCAGGCAGTCACTGGGTGATAAGGTCCAGTGACGAGAGGGAAAGAGCCCAGATCGTCGGCTAAGGTCCCAAAATACACGCTAAGTGGAGAACGTTGTGGAGTTACTGAGACAACCAGGAGGTTGGCTTAGAAGCAGCAATCCTTTAAAGAAAGCGTAATAGCTCACTGGTCTAGTGACTCTGCGCGGAAAATATAACGGGGCTCAAGCGTGTTACCGAAGCCACGGGTGTGCAACGATTCCGTTGCACGCGGTAGGAGAGCGTTCTCGCGTAGGATGAAGGTCGATCGTAAGGATGGCTGGACGAACGAGAAGTGATCATGCTGGCGTAAGTAGCGTTCAAATACGGGTGAAAAACCCGTACGCCGTAAACTCAAGGGTTCCTGGGCAAGGATAATCCTCCTAA
>CALMQB010000050.1 GCA_937871805.1 uncultured Candidatus Saccharibacteria bacterium | reverse complement strand
GAGCGCTACACTGATAATGTAGAGGTCACCAGTTCAACTCTGGTCGGGTCTACTTAGATATTTAAGTTGAAAGGTTGTAGGGTTGCGAAGTTGATGGTTTAATCGCTTGTCAACTGTCACCGAGTACTGATCAACCAAATTTGGGGGGTTAGCTCAGTTGGCTAGAGCATCTGCCTTGCACGCAGAGGGTCATCGGTTCGACTCCGATATCCTCCACAAATAAAACAGTTCTTTTGAAATTTTAAGATGTGATTCATTCAGGTGAATCGCTTGGTTCAAGTCCAACACATCTACAGCAAGTCACTACAACATAATTTATGTTGTAATTGATTAAAGTTCTTTGACATATTGGAAAATAATAAGTAGTGAATAGAGTAACAAACTTTTAGTACAGTAATGTATTAAATTTTAAATTTTTTAAAGCAATTAAGGGCGTATGGTGGATGCCTTGGGTCTGAGAGGCGATGAAGGACGTGGTAAGCTGCGATAAGCTTCGGGGAGCTGCACACAAGCTATATATCCGAAGATTTCCGAATGGGACAACCTGGTACACTGAAGGTGTATCACTCCGCAAGGAGAGCCAACCTGCCGAACTGAAACATCTAAGTAAGCAGAGGAAAAGAAAATAATAATGATTCCCTGAGTAGTGGCGAGCGAAACGGGAAAAGCCCAAACCATGGCGGCGTGCTGCCGTGGGGTTGTAGGACTGCATTTAGAAACTGATATCAAACTGAACCTTCTGGAAAGTTGGGCCATAGCGGGTGATAGCCCCGTAAGTACAAATTATCAGGGACGAGCAGTATCCTGAGTAAGGCGGGACCGGAGAAATCCTGCCTGAATCTGCCGGCACCATCCGGTAAGGCTAAATACTCCTCAGACACCGATAGTGAACCAGTACCGTAAGGGAAAGGTGAAAAGCACCCTAAACAAGGGAGTGAAATAGTACCTGAAACCGTGCGCCTACAAGCGGTCGGAGCCAGCAATGGTGACGGCGTGCCTTTTGCATAATGAGCCTACGAGTTACTCCTCACTGGCGAGGTTAAGCTCTTAAGTAGCGGAGCCGTAGCGAAAGCAAGTCCAAATAGGGCGACTAGTCAGTGGGGGTAGACGCGAAACTTTGTGATCTATC
>CALMQB010000049.1 GCA_937871805.1 uncultured Candidatus Saccharibacteria bacterium | reverse complement strand
GTAAGAATTTAGTTAAAAACAAAAATTTAATTATCTAGAAATAGATAGAACACCACTTTTTTATTCAGATATAAGAGTTAATGATTAGATTCGTTAATTTGGATATGTTTAATAAGATAGTAGCCAAAGAATATTATCAAAAAATGCGACAGAATTTAATTCTGTTTATTAATAAGCTATTAAGGGCTAATGGTGGATGCCTAGACTGTAAGAGGCGATGAAAGACGTATTAGGCTGCGATAAGCCTCGGGGAGCTGCCAAAGAGCTTTGATCCGGGGATTTCTGAATGGGGCAACCCAGCATAGTGAGAGCTATGTTACCCTACGGGGAGCTAACCTGGTGAAGTGAAACATCTCAGTAGCCAGAGGAAGAGAAATCAAACGAGATTCCGTCAGTAGCGGCGAGCGAAAGCGGATTAGGACAAACCCAATGCTTGCATTGGGGGTTGTAGGACCATAACGTGAGACTAAAGAAGATAGATGAAATACTTGGAAAAGTGTAGCATAGAAGGTGAAACTCCTGTAATTTAAATTTTCAATAGCTCTAATGGTATCCTGAGTAGGTCGGAACACGTGATATTTTGACTGAAACTGGGGGGACCACCCTCCAATCCTAAATACTACTTACAGATCGATAGTGAACAAGTACCGTGAGGGAAAGGTGAAAAGTACTCCAGCGAGGAGAGTGAAATAGAACCTGAAACCATTAGCTTACAATCATTCAGAGCCCTATGATTTATCAGGGTGATGGACTGCCTTTTGCATAATGAGCCTGCGAGTTGTGGTGTCTGGCAAGGTTAAGTCAAGTACGAAGCCGTAGCGAAAGCGAGTCTTAATAGGGCGAATTAGTCAGATGCTGCAGACCCGAAACGAAGTGATCTATCCATGAGCAGGTTGAAGCTGGTGTAAGAGCCAGTGGAGGACCGAACCCATAGGCGTTGAAAAGTCTCGGGATGACTTGTGGATAGGGGTGAAAGGCCAATCAAACTTCGTGATAGCTGGTTCTCTCCGAAATATATTTAGGTATAGCCTTGTGTTGTAGCATATAGGGGTAGAGCACTGAATGGGCTAGGGCTGCTTACCGCGGTACCAAACCCTATCAAACTATGAATACTATATGTGGAATCACAGGAGTCAGGCGATGGGTGATAAAATCCACCGTCGAGAGGGGAACAACCCAGACTAACAGCTAAGGTCCCTAAGTCACATCTAAGTGGAAAACGATGTGGAGTTACTGTGACAACCAGGAGGTTGGCTTAGAAGCAGCCATCCTTTAAAGAAAGCGTAACAGCTCACTGGTCTAGTGATTCTGCGCGGAAAATATAACGGGGCTAAGATGTGCACCGAAGCTTTAGATTCGAATTTATTCGAGTGGTAGGAGAGCGTTCTATTCAGCGTTGAAGATGTACCGGTAAGGAGCGTTGGAGCGGATAGAAGTGAGCATGCAGGCATGAGTAGCGATAATTGAGGTGAGAATCCTCAACGCCGAAAACCCAAGGTTTCCTACGCGATGCTCGTCATCGTAGGGTTAGTCGGGTCCTAAGTCGAGTCCGAAAGGGGTAGACGATGGCAAATTGATTAATATTTCAATACCAACATACAAGCGCGATGTGGGGACGCATAGAGTTAATCGAGCTCACTGATGGAATAGTGGGTCGAAGGACGTAGGCTGTAACTTAGGCAAATCCGGGTTGCAATAGGCCGAGATCTTACAGGCTCTTGACACTCTTCGGAGGAGATGGAGAATCGATGATACTGTCGTGCCAAGAAAAGCCACTAAGTATATTGTATGTTGCCCGTACCGTAAACCGACACAGGTGGGTGGGATGAGTATTCTAAGGCGCGTGGAAGAACCCTGGTTAAGGAACTCTGCAAACTAGCACCGTATCTTCGGTATAAGGTGTGCCTACTTTGGTATATGGGCTTGCCCCAAAAAGCTAGAGAGGTTGCAACAAAGAGTCCCTCCCGACTGTTTACCAAAAACACAGCACTTTGCTAACACGTAAGTGGATGTATAAGGTGTGACGCCTGCCCGGTGCTCGAAGGTTAACTGATGATGTCAGCGCAAGCGAAGCATTTGATTGAAGCCCGAGTAAACGGCGGCCGTAACTATAACGGTCCTAAGGTAGCGAAAT
>CALMQB010000048.1 GCA_937871805.1 uncultured Candidatus Saccharibacteria bacterium | reverse complement strand
CGGGCTTTGCAAGCCTGAGGTCGACGGTTCGATCCCGTTCAGCTCCACCGATCGACGCCTCCGGGCGATCGATTCGAGGACTTCCACCGGTAAATCCGGTGGCTGTTTTCGAGCCCCCACGTGCGGCGGGTCGAGCGACAAAAGTTTTTTGGAGGATTTCGGTCCTCCACGGATCTCTGAAAATTTAATGAAATTCAAGCGTCATCACACGCAGCCTTCACTGGCTGACGCGGTGGCGTGAGAATAGCGTCCTAATAAAAAAGACGACTCTGCCGGCGAAGTAAGCGCTGGAGCAGGGCGTCCGGACGGCGAAGTAAGCGCTGTTCGAACTGCTGCAAGCGTGACCTGGAGACTCGCGAGTCGAGCTCCGGGCGCAAGCGCGATGCGTGCCTTAGGGGTACGGTCAAGCTAACAAGGGCGCACGGTGGATGCCTAGGCGATCAGAGGCGAAGAAGGACGTGGATAGCTGCGAAAAGCTCCGGTTAGTCGCTAACAGACGTTTGACCCGGAGATGTCCGAATGGGGAAACCCGGCAGGGTTATACCTGCCAGCTCGCTGGTGAATCCATAACCAGCAGGCAGCCAAGTCAGGGAACTGAAACATCTAAGTACCTGAACGAGAGGAAATCAAACGAGACTCCCCTAGTAGTGGCGAGCGAACGGGGACGAGCCTAAACCCTTTCAGTGTAAGCATGCTGGCGTTGCTGAAGGGGTGTCGTGGGATTCTGCGGAGAGAATGGCATTTCTCTCATCGAGTTACCAAGGGGCGAGCTAGTCGAACGGTATTGGAAGGCCGGCCACAGCAGGTGAGAGCCCTGTAGACGAAAGCGAGCCCTCTCGAGCAGAACACCCGAGTACCGCAGGACACGAGAAATCCGGCGGGAATCTGGGAGGACCATCTTCCAAGGCTAAGTACTACTGATCGACCGATAGTGAACTAGTACCGCGAGGGAAAGGTGAAAAGAACCCCGGTTAGGGGAGTGAAATAGTACCTGAAACCGTGTGCCTACAAGCAGTGGGAGCGCTATGCCCGCAAGGGAAGGCGTCACCACGTACCTTTTGCATAATGGGCCTGCGAGTTACCGTGTGTGGCAAGGTTAAGCCGGAAGGTGTAGCCGAAGCGAAAGCGAGTCCTAACAGGGCGTCCAGTCGCGCGCGGTAGACCCGAAACCTTAGCGATCTATCCATGTCCAGGTTGAAGAGCGGGTAACACCGCTTGGAGGACCGAACTCACCACAGTTGAAAATGTGGGGGATGAGGTGTGGATAGGAGTGAAAGGCTAATCAAGCTGGGAGATAGCTGGTTCTCCCCGAAATATATTGAGGTATAGCCTCGGACGAATTGCGGTGGAGGTAGAGCACTGAATGGGCTAGGGGTCTTACCAGATTACCAAACCCAATCAAACTCCGAATGCCACCGACAAGTATCCGGGAGTCAGGCTGCGGGAGATAAGTTCCGTAGCCGAGAGGGAAAGAGCCCAGATCGTCGGCTAAGGTCCCCAAGTCTGAGCTAAGTGTCAAAGGATGTGGAAGCGCATTGACAGCCAGGAGGTTGGCTTAGAAGCAGCCATCCTTTAAAGAAAGCGTAATAGC
>CALMQB010000047.1 GCA_937871805.1 uncultured Candidatus Saccharibacteria bacterium | reverse complement strand
TATTAGTCATTATAAAAATAACAATATTGGGTAAAATAACCCATAATATTTTTTGTAATTTTTCCATGGTCTAGAACCTAGCAACTAGCCCCTCGCAACTGAATTACTATAAAAGCAAAAAACCCTTATCTGTTAGGATAAGGGCTTTTAATAATAGGTTGGCGGCGACCTACTCTCCCACATTTGACTGCAGTACCATTGGCGCAATTGGGCTTAACTTCTCTGTTCGAAATGGGAAGAGGTGAACACCAACGCTATAACCACCATTAAGGATGTTGTTTGTGATCCGTTCTCCGTTGGAGATTGTTTCTGCAAACTATAATAGGTTTGACATAATGATTAGAGGCATATCAAAGTACTCATTTAAGAAAATTGTCGGGTTATTAGTACTGCTCAGCTATGCCATTTCTGACTTTACACTTGCAGCCTATCAACGTCATAGTCTCTGACGTCCCTGTATGGAAATCTCATCTTGTGGTGAGTTTCGCGCTTAGATGCTTTCAGCGCTTATCTCGTCCCAACGTGGCTACTCTGCACTGCACCTGGCGGCACAACAGATACACCAGAGGTTAGTCCAATTCGGTCCTCTCGTACTAAAATCAGGTCCACTCAAATTTCCTGCGCCCATCACAGATAGGGACCGAACTGTCTCACGACGTTCTGAACCCAGCTCGCGTGCCACTTTAATCGGCGAACAGCCGAACCCTTGGGACCTTCTCCAGCCCCAGGATGTGACGAGCCGACATCGAGGTGCCAAACCTCCCCGTCGATGTGAGCTCTTGGGGGAGATCAGCCTGTTATCCCCGGCGTACCTTTTATCCTTTGAGCGATGGCCCTTCCATGCGGAACCACCGGATCACTATGCTCTACTTTCGTACCTGATCGACTTGTTTGTCTCACAGTCAAGCTCCCTTATGCCATTGCACTCTACGTACGGTTACCAAGCGTACTGAGGGAACCTTTAGAAGCCTCCGTTACTTTTTTGGAGGCGACCACCCCAGTCAAACTACCCACCATGCACTGTTTCCCTATTCAGGGGTTAGACTCCAAGTAAATAAAGGGTGGTATTTCAACGTTGGCTCCACGAATACTAGCGTACCCGCTTCAAAGCCTCCCACCTATCCTACACATCATTTACCCAAAATCAATGCAAAGCTATAGTAAAGGTGCACGGGGTCTTTCCGTCCCGTGACGGGTAAGCGGCATCTTCACCGCTACTACAATTTCACCGAGCTCACGGCTGAGACAGTTCTCAGATCGTTACACCATTCGTGCAGGTCGGAACTTACCCGACAAGGAATTTCGCTACCTTAGGACCGTTATAGTTACGGCCGCCGTTTACCGGGGCTTCGATTCAGACCGTCGCATTGCTGCTAAGCCCCCCTCTTAACCTTCCGGCACCGGGCAGGTGTCAGGCCCTATACTTCATCTTTCGATTTCGCAAAGCCATGTGTTTTTGTTAAACAGTCGCCTGAGACTTTTCACTGCGGCTTCTCTATCGCTAGAGGAAGCACCCCTTCTCCCGAAGTTACAGGGTTAATTTGCCGAGTTCCTTAGCCGTGAATCACTCGCGCACCTCAGGATTCTCTCCTTGACTACCTGTGTCGGTTTGCGGTACGGGTCATGTATACCTGAAGCATAGAAGATTTTCTTGGAAGTCTGATTACAGTTACTATCAACGCGGCCGAAGCTTTGTTGTACTATCACCTTCGACATTTCGAGCGGATTTGCCTACTCAAAATATATCTACTGGCTTTAACGTGGTATTCCGTCACCACGCGAACTTGTCACTACTCCGTCTCTCCATAGCAGTATACATTAGTACTGGAATATTAACCAGTTGTCCATCGACTGCCCCACCACTACGATGGGTTCGCCTTAGGTCCCGACTAACCCTGATCCGACGAACGTTGATCAGGAAACCTTAGTCTATCGGTGAGCAGGATTCTCACCTGCTTTATCGTTACTTATTCCTACATTTGCTTTTCTAAGCTCTCCAGCAGGACTCGCGTCCCGCCTTCACCGACCTTAGAATGCTCCCCTACCACTTATACTTCTAAAGTATAAATCTAAAGCTTCGGTACTATTCTTGATGCCCGTTTATTATCGATGCTCTGTCGCTCGACCAGTGAGCTGTTACGCACTCTTTAAATGATAGCTGCTTCTGAGCTAACTTCCTGGCTGTCTAAGCAACTGGACCTCCTTTGTTCAACTTAGCATAGATTTGGGGACCTTAGCTGTGGGTCTGGGTTCTTTCCCTCTCGGACACGGACCTTAGCACCCATGCCCTCACTCCTGTGTATATACGCCGGCATTCGGAGTTCGTCAGGATTTGGTAGGATGTGACTCCCCCTAGTCCTATCGGTAGCTCTACCTCCAGCGTACTCAACCACAAGGCTGTTCCTAAAAACATTTCGGGGAGTACGAGCTATTTCCCAGTTTGATTGGCCTTTCACCCCTACCCACAGGTCATCCGGAAGCTTTTCAACGCTTATCGGTTCGGACCTCCAGTGTGTGTTACCACACCTTCATCCTGACAAAGGGTAGATCACAAGGTTTCGCGTCTACTCCCACTGACTGCACGCCCTATTCAGACTCGCTTTCGCTCCGGCTGCATCCCTTAAGGGACTTAACCTTGCCAGTGAAAGTAACTCGTAGGCTCATTATGCAAAAGGCACGCCATCACTCCATCTCGGAGCTCTGACCGCTTGTAAGCGTATGGTTTCAGGTTCTCTTTTCACCCTCCTATTCGGAGTACTTTTCACCTTTCCTTCACAGTACTGGTTCTCTATCGGTCTCTCAGGAGTATTTAGCCT
>CALMQB010000046.1 GCA_937871805.1 uncultured Candidatus Saccharibacteria bacterium | reverse complement strand
TACGCTTTCTTTAAAGGATGGCTGCTTCTAAGCCAACCTCCTGGTTGTTTTGGAAATTCCACATGCTTTCCCACTTAGACGTGACTTGGGGACCTTAGCTGTAGGTCAGGGCTGTTTCCCTTTTGACGACGGACCTTAGCACCCGCCGTCTGTCTCCCGGATAGTACTCATTGGTATTCGGAGTTTGGTTAGAATTGGTAGATCTCGCGACCCCCGCATCCATCCAGTGCTCTACCCCCAACGGCAATCATTCGACGCTCTACCTCAATAGATTTCGCGGAGAACCAGCTATTTCCCGGCTTGATTGGCCTTTCACCCCTAAGCACAACTCATCCGATAATTTTTCAACATTAAACGGTTCGGCCCTCCAGTGCGTGTTACCGCACCTTCAGCCTGGTCATGCCTAGATCGCCGGGTTTCGGGTCTAATGCATCAAACTCAGTCGCCCTATTCAGACTCGCTTTCGCTGCGCCTACACCTAACGGCTTAAGCTTGCTTGATACATTAAGTCACAGACCCATTATGCAAGAGGTACGCGGTCAGGTCTCAAGGACGCTCCCACTGCTTGTAGGCATCCGGTTTCAGGTACTGTTTCACTCCCCTCATCGGGGTGCTTTTCACCTTTCCCTCACGGTACTAGTTCGCTATCGGTCATGTACGAGTATTTAGGCTTGGAGGGTGGTCCCCCCATGTTCAGACAGGATTTCACGTGTCCCGCCCTACTCGAGTCCTGATACATCACTTTCGCATACGGGGCTGTCACCCGCTATGGCTGCTCTTTCCAAAGCATTCTGCTAGTTGAATATCAGGCACTGGCCTGGTCCGCGTTCGCTCGCCACTACTAACGGAATCTCGGTTGATGTCTTTTCCTCCGGGTACTGAGATGTTTCAGTTCTCCGGGTTCGCTTCACCAAAGCCTATTTTATTCAGCTTAGTGATACCTCTCCCATTTAACCTTTAGTCCTCGCCAAGGCGGGGAACCAAAGATTAAATGGTGAAGGTGGGTTGTCCCATTCGGAAATCGCGGGATCAAAGCCTGCTCACGGCTCCCCCACGCTTATCGCAGCGTGCCACGTCCTTCATCGCCTGTACATGCCAAGGCATTCACCAAATGCCCTTACCTCACGCTTGAGAGTCCACACCACCAATGACAACACTGGGCGTCGGAACACAAGGCTCCTCAACCACTCGGCATGTGCTGCCATGGCTTATAGTGTGGTAATTTTGCTCAGCCTGATAATAAGTATTATCATTTATGTAACAATATCGACCGGCCGAAGTCACAAAGACCACGCCCGGCAGTGATACTGCCACGGCATCGATTAAAAAAACCCATTTACAATGTCAAAGAGGAGCTTGACGCTCCATATTTCCAACCAAGGTTGGAAAACCGCTTTCTTCATACCTGGAGTATGGCCATTCTCGACCGCGCCCAATATTGGGCAAACGGGAAAATGGTGGAGCCTATCGGGATCGAACCGATGACCTGATGCTTGCAAAGCAACCGCTCTCCCAGCTGAGCTAAGGCCCCGTGTCGCAACACGCTATCTGGTGGGCCGGGGAGGAGTTGAACCTCCGACCTCACGCTTATCAGGCGTGCGCTCTAACCACCTGAGCTACCG
>CALMQB010000045.1 GCA_937871805.1 uncultured Candidatus Saccharibacteria bacterium | reverse complement strand
ATCAAGAGCTTCGCTTGCGCTAACCCCATCAATTAACCTTCCGGCACCGGGCAGGCGTCACACCCTATACGTCCACTTTCGTGTTTGCAGAGTGCTGTGTTTTTAATAAACAGTTGCAGCGGCCTAGTTTCTGAGGCTGCCGATAGCTTACGGAGTAAATCCTTAACCATCAACAGCGTACCTTCTCCCGAAGTTACGGTACTATTTTGCCTAGTTCCTTCACCAGAGTTCTCTCAAGCGCCTTGGTCTTCTCGACCTGACCACCTGTGTCGGTTTCGGGTACGATCCCTTACTGACTGAAGCTTAGGAGCTTTTCTTGGAAGCATGGCATCTATCACTTCCCCGTACAAGTACAGGTTCGTCTCAGTTCTCAGCATAGAGTGTCCCGGATTTGCCTAAGACACATGCCTACAACCTTTCCCCAGCACAACCAATCGCTGGTAGATATAGCCTTCTCCGTCCCTCCATCGCATCAGTAAAAGGTACAGGAATATTAACCTGTTTCCCATCGACTACGCTTCTCAGCCTCGCCTTAGGGGTCGACTCACCCTGCTCCGATTAACGTTGAGCAGGAACCCTTGGTCTTCCGGCGGGGAAGTTTTTCACTCCCCTTGTCGTTACTCACGTCAGCATTCGCACTTCTGATATCTCCAGCAAGCTTCTCAACTCACCTTCGCAGACTTACAGAACGCTCCCCTACCACGCATATAAAATATGCATCCGCAGCTTCGGCTTCTAGTTTTAGCCCCGTTACATCTTCCGCGCAGGCCGACTCGACTAGTGAGCTATTACGCTTTCTTTAAAGGGTGGCTGCTTCTAAGCCAACCTCCTAGCTGTCTATGCCTTCCCACATCGTTTCCCACTTAACTATAATTTTGGGGCCTTAGCTGGCGGTCTGGGTTGTTTTCCTCTTGACTACGGACGTTAGCACCCGCAGTCTGTCTCCCGGATAGTACTCATTGGTATTCGGAGTTTGCATCGGTTTGGTAAGTCGGGATGACCCCCTAGCCGAAACAGTGCTCTACCCCCAATGGTATTCGTCCGAGGCGCTACCTAAATAGCTTTCGGGGAGAACCAGCTATCACCGAGCTTGATTAGCCTTTCACCCCTAACCACAAGTCATCCCCCGGCTTTTCAACGACGGTGGGTTCGGACCTCCAGTGCCTGTTACGGCACCTTCATCCTGCTCATGGCTAGATCGCCCGGTTTCGGGTCTACTCCCAGCAACTATACGCCCTATTAAGACTCGGTTTCCCTACGGCTCCCCTACACGGTTAACCTCGCTACTGAAAGTAATTCGCTGACCCATTATACAAAAGGTACGCAGTCACGGAACAAGTCCGCTCCCACTGCTTGTATGCATACGGTTTCAGGATCTATTTCACTCCCCTCTCCGGGGTTCTTTTCGCCTTTCCCTCACGGTACTAGTTCACTATCGGTCAGTCAGGAGTATTTAGCCTTGGAGGATGGTCCCCCCATGTTCAGACAAGGTTTCACGTGCCTCGTCCTACTCGTTTTCATTGAAAATGCCTTTTCGCGTACGGGGCTATCACCCACTATGGCCGCACTTTCCAGAGCGTTCCGCTAAAACATAATCAACTTAAGGGCTGGTCCCCGTTCGCTCGCCGCTACTAAGGGAATCTCGGTTGATTTCTTTTCCTAGGGGTACTGAGATGTTTCACTTCCCCCCGTTCGCCTCATTAACCTATGTATTCAGTTAATGATACGCGGGCATTAACCCCGCGTGGGTTTCCCCATTCAGATATCTCCGGATCAAAGGTTGTTTGCCACCTCCCCGAAGCTTTTCGCAGGCTACCACGTCTTTCATCGCCTCTGACTGCCAAGGCATCCACCGTATGCACTTATTCACTTGACTATATAACCCCAAACAGTCTGTGTGATTGCTCACCAGGCTATTAAGAGTCAGATGTCGATCGTAAGTACCAAGTATGCTTGATTTAGTTCTCTTTACTGATACGTAAATCACCCGACTCATCACCAACACTTACGCGTCAGCAATAGCCAGGAACATTACGTATCCTAGACTCATATCCAAGTTCTTAAAGAACACATCCAGGCTCGTCACCATGGACACCGGTTAAAAAAACCAGACGTCAACACCGTCTTAACCACTTAACGATGTTCGCGTCTGGATGCTCACCGCATACCATAACACTTCTTACTACAAACGCTGCCACTTCAACCTTGCGTGGTGGAGCCAGTCGGGATCGAACCGACGACATCCAGCTTGCAAAGCTGGCGCTCTCCCAGCTGAGCTATGGCCCCGTCTACACTTCAAGCCCCGACCTTGGTGGGTCTGACAAGACTTGAACTTGTGACCCCACGCTTATCAAGCGTGTGCT
>CALMQB010000044.1 GCA_937871805.1 uncultured Candidatus Saccharibacteria bacterium | reverse complement strand
TTCAAAAGAAAATGTAGGCATAAGTAACGATAATTAAAGTGAAAAACTTTAACGCGGAAAGTCTAAGGTTTCCTGATCAACGTTAATCGGATCAGGGTTAGTCTGGTCCTTAGGAGAACCCGAAAGGGGCATCTGATGGAAAGAAGGTTAATATTCCTTCACCTACTATACATTAAAAGTGACGGAGAATGCTAGCTACATAGGCAGACGGATGCTGAGTGAATCCTTCGGGTGAAGCGTAGTAGTGAAAGTTCTTCCAAGAAAAGCGAGTATAGCAGCCAGTACCGCAAACCGACACAGGTAGACGGGATGAGTATTCTAAGGCGCTCGGGTGAGCCGTGGAGAAGGAACTAGGCAAATTAACGCTGTAACTTCGGGATAAAGCGTACCGTCTTCGGACGGTCACAGTAAAATGGTTCAACCAACTGTTTAGCAAAAACACAGGGCCCTGCAAAATCGAAAGATGACGTATAGAGCCTGATACCTGCCCGGTGCTGGAAGGTTAAGGAAGGATGTTCGGCGCAAGCCAAAGCTTCTGACTGAAGCCCCAGTAAACGGCGGCCGTAACTATAACGGTCCTAAGGTAGCGAAATTCCTTGTCGGGTAAGTTCCGACCTGCACGAATGGTCTAATGAGTTGAACACTGTCTCCTCCACGAGCCCGGTGAAATTGTAGTATCGGTGAAGATGCCGGTTACCCGCCACGGGACGGAAAGACCCCGTGAACCTTCACTACAACTTTGCATTGATTTTGAGCAACCGATGTGTAGGATAGTTGGGAGACTTTGAAGCAGTGTCGCTAGGCATTGTGGAGTCAACGTTGAAATACCAACCTTCGTTTGCTTAGAACCTAATCCCTAAAGGGAGAAAGTGCATGGTGGGTAGTTTGACTGGGGTGGTCGCCTCCTAAAAAGTAACGGAGGCTTGCAAAGGTACCCTCAGTACGGTTGGTAATCGTACGCAGAGCGTATTAGTATAAGGGTGCTTGACTGTGAGGCATACACGCCGAGCAGGAGCGAAAGCTGGCTAAAGTGATCCGGTGGTTCTGTATGGAAGGGCCATCGCTCAAAGGATAAAAGGTACTCCGGGGATAACAGGCTGATCTTACCCAAGAGCTCATATCGACGGTAAGGTTTGGCAC
>CALMQB010000043.1 GCA_937871805.1 uncultured Candidatus Saccharibacteria bacterium | reverse complement strand
GGCGGTCTGGGTTGTTTCCCTCTTGACAACGGACGTTAGCACCCGCTGTCTGTCTCCCGTGTATCACTTTCCGGTATTCGGAGTTTGCTATCGCGAGGTAGATCGCAATGACCCCCTCAACGATTACAGTGCTCTACCCCCGGAAGTGTCCGCACGAGGCACTACCTAAATAGTTTTCGGGGAGAACCAGCTATTTCCAAGTTTGTTTAGCCTTTCACCCCTATCCACAGCTCATCCCCTAATTTTTCAACATTAGTGGGTTCGGACCTCCAGTGCGTGTTACCGCACCTTCATCCTGGCCATGGATAGATCACTTGGTTTCGGGTCTACGCCCAGCAACTATGTCGCCCTTATCAGACTCGCTTTCGCTACGCCTCCCCTATCCGGTTAAGCTTGCTACTGAACGTAAGTCGCTGACCCATTATACAAAAGGTACGCAGTCACCCCACAAGGAGGCTCCCACTGTTTGTATGCATGCGGTTTCAGGATCTATTTCACTCCCCTCCCGGGGTTCTTTTCGCCTTTCCCTCACGGTACTGGTTCACTATCGGTCGATCACGAGTATTTAGCCTTGGAGGATGGTCCCCCCATCTTCAGACAGGATTTCTCGTGTCCCGCCCTACTTGTCGCACGCTCAGACCCGCCCACTACTTTTCGCATACGGGGCTATCACCCACTATGGCCAGCCTTTCCAGACTGTTCTGCTAAGTAATCGGTTTAGTCGTGCAGGCTCATCCCCGTTCGCTCGCCACTACTTGGGGAATCTCGGTTGATTTCTTTTCCTCGGGGTACTTAGATGTTTCAGTTCTCCCGGTTCGCCTCCACATCCCTATGTATTCAGGATGGGATACCCTTAACGGGTGGGTTTCCCCATTCGGACATCGGGGGATCAAAGCTCCATTGCCAGCTCCCCCCCGCTTTTCGCAGGCTTGCACGTCCTTCATCGCCTGTGATCGCCAAGGCATCCACCACATGCACTTCTTCGCTTGATCCTATAACCTTGCACTCTGGGTCGCCCCAAAGTACGCCGCCATAGGCGAACTCGCGTTTGTGCGCATCACCACCGTGCTGGTTCAAAGCCAGCGATGATGCTAAAAATGCAATCACACAACCCATGCAGCCCCCTGTCTCATCAACAGAGAACTGCACACTTCTTCCACTTTGTTAAAGATCGAACAGTCTTACTGGTAAAAACCAGAACAAAGAGAACTCTCACGCGTACAACTCAATCGCGAATTCGCTTGCTTCTGATCTTTGGTGGAGGCAGTCGGGATCGAACCGACGACCCCCGGCTTGCAAAGCCGGTGCTC
>CALMQB010000042.1 GCA_937871805.1 uncultured Candidatus Saccharibacteria bacterium | reverse complement strand
TAATCTCTGAGTTATTAGACCCTAGGTCTATTTTTTGGATTGCCTCTAGTTTGCCGAGATGACGAGTTCTTAAGCTTAGGCTACTATAATCCGAAATATCGTCTGGGTGAATGCTAATAAAGTGACAATCTGTTAATTTAACTTGATCTATCCAAACTTCAGTGGCGGAAATGTCACTTGTGACATATATAGTATTTTTGGTTATATTTTTTGAAGTGACGTAGTATGGTAAGTCTTGGGAAGAACTTAAGTTTAAGCCGTGCCGTTGACCAATCGTATAAAGTTCAGAGCCCTGATGGGTCCCAATTCGCTGATTGGTTTTGATGTCAATAATTGCCCCAGGCCGGACACCTATAAAGTTTTTCAGGAAATCAACAATTCCAACTTCACCGACAAAGCAAATCCCAACTGAATCTTTTTTGGTGGCGACTGGTAGGTTAAATTTAGTAGCAAGTTCGCGGACCTCTTTTTTTTGGAGTTCCCCAAGTGGAAAAATAGTTTTTTGAAGAGCTTTCTGAGAGATTCTAGCTAAAAAATATGACTGATCTTTGGTCTTATCTTTAGCGATCTTTAGCCATTTTATATGAGGACTGATTGGGTCATCAGTAATCCTGGCGTAATGTCCGGTTGCAATCTTTGCTGCTCCTTCTTGAATGGCTTGTTCTAAAAAAACTTTGAACTTAACTTCTTGATTACAGATAATATCTGGGTTCGGAGTTCTGCCAGCTTTGTATTCAGAAATTAAATAATCAACAACCTTATCTTTGTAGTCATTTTCAAAGTCCCAGAGTTCGACCTTCACTCCTAGAGTTAAAGCAACGGACTGAGCATCGTGCCAGTCTTCTTGCCAGGGGCACTGAAAACCAGGCAAATCTTTTGACCAGTTACGCATAAAAATAGCTTGGATATTTTCTGCTCCGTGCTTTTTGGCTAAAAGTGCAAGAGTGACGGCGCTGTCTACGCCCCCGCTAAGTCCAAGGAAAATTTTTTTTGTACTTTTGTAAGCTTTCATTTAGAGTTCTTTAACTAGAACGATTGGCAGTTTTAGAGTTTCGAGAATTGCGATTAGAACACTTTTTGGCTTGAGCCACCAAAATCTAGCCCAGTTTTTATCTTCGGCATTAACGCTGATCACTTCGGCCTGGATAGTTTTACTTTTGAAAGCACGTTCAAACTCTAGTTTCGCGCGTCTGGAGTGATATGGTGAAGTAACAAGGAGAATCTTTTGAGTTGGTCCGACCTTAATTAATTTAAGAATGCTTTCTGTTGCATTCTGCTTGGTATCCTTACTGTTTTCTTCGATGACGATATCATCGTTTGGGACACCATTTTTAATGGCATACTTGCGCATGACCTCTGCGTTTGACGGGCTCTCAGAGTCGGCGGCATCCCCACTTAGCAGAAGTTTTGGAGCATAGGCTTGCTTGTAAAGCTCAATTCCTTTTTTGGTTCGGCCAACAGTGTCACCTCCGCTAACAACG
>CALMQB010000041.1 GCA_937871805.1 uncultured Candidatus Saccharibacteria bacterium | reverse complement strand
AACCAGCTATCACCGAGTTTGATTAGCCTTTCACCCCTATCCACAAGTCATCCCCTGGCTTTTCAACGACAGTGGGTTCGGTCCTCCAGTTAGTGTTACCCAACCTTCAACCTGCTCATGGATAGATCACCCGGTTTCGGGTCTACACCCAGCAACTAAACGCCCTATTAAGACTCGATTTCTCTACGGCTCCCCTATGCGGTTAACCTCGCTACTGAATGTAAGTCGCTGACCCATTATACAAAAGGTACGCAGTCACCGAACAAGTCGGCTCCCACTGCTTGTATGCATGCGGTTTCAGGATCTATTTCACTCCCCTCACAGGGGTTCTTTTCGCCTTTCCCTCACGGTACTGGTTCACTATCGGTCAGTCAGGAGTATTTAGCCTTGGAGGATGGTCCCCCCATATTCAGACAAGGTTTCACGTGCCCCGCCCTACTCGACATCATCATATAAGCCCTTTCGTGTACAGGACTATCACCCACTATGGTTGCACTTCCCAGAGCATTCCACTAGAACTTATATGACTTAATGGGCTTTTCCCCGTTCGCTCGCCGCTACTGAGGGAATCTCAATTGATTTCTTTTCCTAAGGGTACTGAGATGTTTCACTTCCCCTCGTTCGCCTCGTATGACTATGTATTCATCATACGATACCTGCCTTATGACAGGTGGGTTTCCCCATTCAGAAATCTCCGGATCACAGGATATTTGCCGCCTCCCCGGAGCTTATCGCAGGCTATTACGTCTTTCATCGCCTCTGACTGCCAAGGCATCCACCACATGCACTTAATTACTTGACTATACAACCCCAAACAGTCGTTAATCCCTACAAGTAGGATTAAGACAGTCTATGATGATTTCTCATCACTTCCTTACAGTTTGTTGTTCTGTGTACTTAAACACTGTACAGCTTCAATTCAATTCACATACCAAAACGCTTGATTCAGTTAATTTCGCTAGTAACTCATTTCTTCAATCTTCATCAATCAGTAATAAATCACTGTTAATGTCGATCTTAAAAACGAGTATGAACAAATTATTTCAACTCAAATATATTCTGTTAATGATTTTTCCAGCCTTCGTCAGGTCAGGAAACTGTGATAAATCACAGAAGTTAATAAGTTATCTACTTACTAATTTCTGTAATCCAACCTATCTGCGCGAAGCATAGCTTCTTGCTTAAATTTCAAGGAAAAGCCTTAAAGCAGTGCTTTAAGTTTTCTATTCTTGAAATTTGGTGGAGACTAGGAGAGTCGAACTCCTGACCTCCTGCGTGCAAAGCAGGCGCTCTACCAACTAAGCTAAGTCCCCAGCTTATCAATAAGTCAATGTTTCTGTTTTTCTGTATTCAGCATTTAACAATGCTTGTTAGTCAGATTTGGTGGGTCTGACAAGACTTGAACTTGTGACCCCACGCTTATCAAGCGTGTGCTCTAACCAACTGAGCTACAGACCCGGCAAAGCACAGGGCGCGCTGCTACTCTACAGTTCATCAGACAACTTGTTGTGGATTCTTGAAGCAGAATTATCGTAACGATTAAGGAGGTGATCCAGCCGCAGGTTCCCCTACGGCTACCTTGTTACGACTT
>CALMQB010000040.1 GCA_937871805.1 uncultured Candidatus Saccharibacteria bacterium | reverse complement strand
GGAATTTCGCTACCTTAGGACCGTTATAGTTACGGCCGCCATTCACTGGGGCTTAAGTTCGAAGCTTCGCGACAAGCGCTAACCTCTCTCCGTGACCTTCCAGCATTGGGCAGGCGTCAGTGCATATACATCGCCTTACGGCTTCGCATGCACCTGTGTTTTTGGTAAACAGTCGCTTGGCTCTAGTCACTGCGGCCTCCTCAAGCTCATGTCGCGAAGACAATCACTTTACTGAGGCCCCCCTTATCCCGAAGTTACGGGGGCATTTTGCCGAGTTCCTTAACCGGAGTTATCTCGCTCTCCTTAGTATTCTCTACTTATCTACCTGTGTCGGTTTGGGGTACGGGCACCATATTAACTCATTGCTAGGCTTTTCTAGGCAGCATAGGATCAATCAAATCGCCTAAATCGGCTACGTGTCGTATCTCAGGATTAATGTGCAACGGATTTTCCTATCACACTCCCTACTTACTTACTTCCAGGATAACCATCACCTGTCAGATCTACCTTCCTGCGTCCCCCTACAATTACCATGCACTAATTGGGTCGTTTCGTTAATAAATTAACAGCCACTTAGCAAATTAGCTTAGGCTGGGCGCGAATATGGTGGTACTGGAATATCAACCAGTTGTGCATCGACTACGCCTTTCGGCCTCGCCTTAGCTCCCGACTAACCCTGGGCGGATGAGCCTTGCCCAGGAACCCTTGGATATTCGGAGGAAGGGTTCCTCCCCCTTCGTTCGCTACTCATGCCAGCATTCTCACTCGAGTCCACTCCACCAGACGTTATCATCTGGCTTCACAGTCGAACTCGACGCTCCCCTACCCATCAGTAATAATAAATTATCCTAATGACGCAACTTCGGTTTTATACTTGAGCCCCGTTACATTGTCCGCGCAGGAACACTCGACCAGTGAGCTATTACGCACTCTTTCAAGGATGGCTGCTTCTAAGCCAACCTCCTGGCTGTCTAGGCATTCCCACATCGTTTACCACTGAGTATAAATTTGGGACCTTAGTTGGCGCTCTGGGCTGTTTCCCTCTCGACTATGAAGCTTAGCCCCCATAGTCTCACTGCCGTGATCTGGAGTATCGGCATTCGGAGTTTGGCTG
This sequence comes from uncultured Candidatus Saccharibacteria bacterium, assembly GCA_937871805.1. Lineage (GTDB taxonomy): Bacteria > Patescibacteriota > Saccharimonadia > Saccharimonadales > HK-STAS-PATE-42 > HK-STAS-PATE-42. The sequence continues at coordinate 457 of CALMQB010000040.1, read as the reverse complement.
ATGTTGGTAAGCTTGTAGGCCCCCTAAACCATCCAGTAGCTCTACCTCCGATACTGAACTCACGACGCTGCACCTAAATGCATTTCGGGGAGAACCAGCTATCACCGGGTTTGATTGGCCTTTCACCCCTATCCACAAGTCATCCCCCCTATTTTCAACTAGGGTGGGTTCGGGCCTCCACGAAGTCTTACCTCCGCTTCACCCTGCTCATGGATAGATCACCCGGCTTCGGGTCTACCGCCTGCGACTAGTACGCCCTATTCAGACTCGCTTTCGCTTCGGCTTCCCCTCTCGGGTTAACCTTGCCACAAACGGTAACTCGCTGGCTCATTCTTCAAAAGGCACGCTATTGAGAGATAAGAATAAATTCTTATCCGACTCTTTAACGGATTGTAAACCAATGGTTTCAGGTTCTATTTCACTCCCCTCTCGGGGTTCTTTTCACCTTTCCCTCACG
>CALMQB010000039.1 GCA_937871805.1 uncultured Candidatus Saccharibacteria bacterium | reverse complement strand
TCGCAGTCTGCAACTCGACTGCGTGAAGTCGGAATCGCTAGTAATCGTGGATCAGAATGTCACGGTGAATACGTTCCCGGGCCTTGTACACACCGCCCGTCACACCATGGGAGTGGGTTGCACCAGAAGTAGCTAGTCTAACCTTCGGGGGGACGGTTACCACGGTGTGATTCATGACTGGGGTGAAGTCGTAACAAGGTAGCCGTAGGGGAACCTGCGGCTGGATCACCTCCTTAATCGAAGACTCAGCTTCTTCATAAGTTCCCACACGAATTGCTTGATTCATTGAAGAAGACGATTGGGTCTGTAGCTCAGTTGGTTAGAGCGCACCCCTGATAAGGGTGAGGTCGGCAGTTCGAGTCTGCCCTGGCCTACCACTATTATGGGGCTATAGCTCAGCTGGGAGAGCGCCTGCCTTGCACGCAGGAGGTCAACGGTTCGATCCCGTTAGGCTCCACCACTACAGTTGTAAAGCTTAGAAATGAGTATTCCTGAGAGATCAGCTGAATATTGATTTCTAGTCTTTGACTAGTAATTACAATCGTTCTTTAAAAATTTGGGTATGTGATAGAAGTGACATAATTAATTACTTTCACTGGTAATTAGTTAGGTCAAGGTAAAGTTTGTATTAACTACAGACTTTCGGCGAATGTCGTATTCACGTTATAGACGATAACCAGATTGCTTGGGGTTATATGGTCAAGTGAATAAGCGCATACGGTGGATGCCTTGGCAGTCAGAGGCGATGAAAGACGTGGTAGCCTGCGAAAAGCTTCGGGGAGTCGGCAAACAGACTTTGATCCGGAGATGTCTGAATGGGGGAACCCAGCCATCATAAGATGGTTATCTTATACTGAATACATAGGTGCAAGAGGCGAACCAGGGGAACTGAAACATCTAAGTACCCTGAGGAAAAGAAATCAACCGAGATTCCCTTAGTAGCGGCGAGCGAACGGGGACCAGCCCTTAAGTTGATTATGTTTTAGCGGAACGCTCTGGAAAGTGCGGCCATAGTGGGTGATAGCCCCGTACGCGAAAAGGCATTTTCAATGAAAACGAGTAGGACGAGGCACGTGAAACCTTGTCTGAACATGGGGGGACCATCCTCCAAGGCTAAATACTCCTGACTGACCGATAGTGAACTAGTACCGTGAGGGAAAGGCGAAAAGAACCCCGGAGAGGGGAGTGAAATAGATCCTGAAACCGTATGCGTACAAGCAGTGGGAGCCCACTTTGTTGGGTGACTGCGTACCTTTTGTATAATGGGTCAGCGACTTATTTTCAGTGGCGAGCTTAACCGAATAGGGGAGGCGTAGCGAAAGCGAGTCTTAATAGGGCGTCTAGTCGCTGGGAATAGACCCGAAACCGGGCGATCTATCCATGGGCAGGTTGAAGGT
>CALMQB010000038.1 GCA_937871805.1 uncultured Candidatus Saccharibacteria bacterium | reverse complement strand
GAAATGCGTAGATATGCGGAGGAACACCGATGGCGAAGGCAATCCCCTGGGCCTGCACTGACGCTCATGCACGAAAGCGTGGGGAGCAAACAGGATTAGATACCCTGGTAGTCCACGCCCTAAACGATGTCAACTAGGTGTTGGGTGGGTAAAACCATTTAGTACCGTAGCTAACGCGTGAAGTTGACCGCCTGGGGAGTACGGCCGCAAGGTTAAAACTCAAAGGAATTGACGGGGACCCGCACAAGCGGTGGATGATGTGGTTTAATTCGATGCAACGCGAAAAACCTTACCTACCCTTGACATGTCAGGAATCCCGGAGAGATTTGGGAGTGCTCGAAAGAGAGCCGGAACACAGGTGCTGCATGGCTGTCGTCAGCTCGTGTCGTGAGATGTTGGGTTAAGTCCCGCAACGAGCGCAACCCTTGTCATTAGTTGCTACATTTAGTTGGGCACTCTAATGAGACTGCCGGTGACAAACCGGAGGAAGGTGGGGATGACGTCAAGTCCTCATGGCCCTTATAGGTGGGGCTACACACGTCATACAATGGCTGGTACAAAGGGTTGCCAACCCGCGAGGGGGAGCTAATCCCATAAAGCCAGTCGTAGTCCGGATCGTAGTCTGCAACTCGACTACGTGAAGTCGGAATCGCTAGTAATCGTGGATCAGAATGTCACGGTGAATACGTTCCCGGGTCTTGTACACACCGCCCGTCACACCATGGGAGCGGGTTCTGCCAGAAGTAGTTAGCCTAACCGCAAGGAGGGCGATTACCACGGCAGGGTTCGTGACTGGGGTGAAGTCGTAACAAGGTAGCCGTATCGGAAGGTGCGGCTGGATCACCTCCTTTCTGGAAACTGCAATCTAATTTGAACGCTCACACTTATCGGTTGTTGGAAGGTTGTCGCTGACGGCTATAGCTTTTGCTTTGGTCACAAGTGACCGGCTTGGGTCTGTAGCTCAGTTGGTTAGAGCACCGTCTTGATAAGGCGGGGGTCGTTGGTTCGAGACCAACCAGACCCACCAATGTCGTCGAATAGCGTCGTCCAACGTCCTTCTGGCTAGAATTTGGAATTCCTTGCGGAATTGGGGGTGTAGCTCAGCTGGGAGAGCGGCTGCTTTGCAAGCAGTAGGTAGCGGGTTCGAGTCCTGTCACCTCCACCAATCTTTTAATGACTTATCTTTTTGTGTATTCAACACCAAAGGCGCTTCGAAAGAGGCGGCTTTGTTGTTGATCAAGATTGCTTGATCAATCGGCTGTTCTTTAACAATTTATAGAGTTTAATCAGCGTTGCCAACATGAGGCTAGCCGAGGAAACTGCACATTCGTAAAGGTTTAGTGCAGACCGTGCCTTGGCTGGTTGTTGGCAACATAAATTTTTGATTGCGTCAAAACGAATATTCAGACTTTGGTTTGAAATTCAAAATTAACGATGAAAGCTCGAAAGAGCTGTAGTTGTTTACGGCATAACGCGATTGGTGAAAGACCAATCAAACATTCCTTGAAACAACTTTGTGATTTCGAAAGAGAGATCAAAGTTATAGGGTCAAGTGAATAAGAGCACGTGGTGGATGCCTTGGCAATGATAGGCGACGAAGGACGTGATAGCCTGCGATAAGCTTCGGGGAGCTGGCAAATTAGCTTTGATCCGGAGATTTCCGAATGGGGAAACCCACCTGCAAAGGTATCGCATACTGAATACATAGGTATGCGAGGCGAACCGGGTGAACTGAAACATCTCAGTAGCTCGAGGAAAAGACATCAACCGAGATTCCGAAAGTAGTGGCGAGCGAAATCGGAAAAGCCTGTTAGTGATAGCGCGACTCTTAACGGAACAGTCTGGAAAGGCTGGCCATAGCAGGTGATAGCCCTGTA
>CALMQB010000037.1 GCA_937871805.1 uncultured Candidatus Saccharibacteria bacterium | reverse complement strand
TACAAGGCCCGGGAACGTATTCACCGCAGCATTGCTGATCTGCGATTACTAGCGATTCCAGCTTCAAGAAGTCGAGTTGCAGACTTCTATCCGAACTGAGGCCGGCTTTATGGGATTCGCTCCACCTCGCGGTATCGCAGCCCTTTGTACCGGCCATTGTAGTACGTGTGTAGCCCTAGGTGTAAGGGGCATGATGACTTGACTTCGACCCCACCTTCCTCCGAGTTAACCCCGGCAGTCTCTTGTGAGTCCCCACCATAACGTGCTGGTAACACAAAATAAGGGTTGCGCTCGTTGCGGGACTTAACCCAACATCTCACGACACGAGCTGACGACAGCCATGCACCACCTGTGTAGGATCCCTAAGGATCACGGACTTTCATCCGATTAACCTACATGTCAAACCTAGGTAAGGTTCTTCGCGTTGCATCGAATTAAACCACATACTCCACCGCTTGTGCGGGCCCCCGTCAATTCCTTTGAGTTTTAATCTTGCGATCGTACTCCCCAGGCGGGACACTTAATGCGTTAACTTCGGCACGGAATGCGTTGATCGCATCCCACACCTAGTGTCCAACGTTTACGGCGTGGACTACCAGGGTATCTAATCCTGTTCGCTCCCCACGCTTTCGCTCCTCAGCGTCAGTAATGGCCCAGAGTGCTGCCTTCGCCATAGGTGTTCCTCCCAATATCTGCGCATTTCACCGCTACACTGGGAATTCCACACTCCTCTACCACACTCAAGTCATAATAGTATCGCAAGGCTGCTCCAGGTTGAGCCTGGAGATTTCACTTGTCGACTTATTAAACCGCCTACGAGCTCTTTACGCCCAATAAATCCGGACAACGCTCGCCCCCTATGTATCGCCGCGGCTGCTGGCACATAGTTGGCCGGGGCTTCTTCTGTTGGTACCGTCACTTTCTTCCCAACTGAAAGCGGTTTACAACCCTAAGGCCTTCATCCCGCACGAGGCATCGCTGCATCAGGGTTTCCCCCATTGTGCAAGATTCCTAACTGCTGCCTCCCGTAGGAGTTTGGACCGTATCTCAGTTCCAATGTGGCTGGACATCCTCTCAGACCAGCTACCCGTCGTTGCCTTGGTGAGCTTTTACCTCACCAACAAGCTGATAGGCCACGAGACCATCCCAAAGCGCCTGAGCTTTCTTCTATTTACCATGTGATAATTAGAAGGTATTCGGTATTAGACCTCGTTTCCAAGGCTTATCCCAATCTTCGGGGCAGGTTTCTCATGTGTTACTCACCCGTTCGCCACTTCCCACTTCGGTGCAAGCACCAAAGCTTCTCGTTCGACTTGCATGTTTTAAGCGTGCCTCCAGCGTTCGTCCTGAGCCAGGATCAAACTCTCCATCGAAAATTTCTGTCACAAACAATCGGAATATGATTGTAAGGACTTTCAATCTTGAGTGTCATTGATCTGACTTTTTCGAGTTTTTTTACAAACTCATTTTTTAATTGAACTTAAATTGCATCGAAGCTTTTAACGACTTGACACAATCTAAATCCAGGAATTATTTTCGGTCGACTCTACGAAAACGTATCTAATAAATTAGATCGTCTCGCATGTCGCCCGCACTGTATTTTGGCGTCTATTTTCCGTTTTCAAGAAGCAAGTATCAGAGATAAGTTTTTTAAGGACTTCCCTGAACTGATTTACATCCAATGTAAATCGCGTATTATTTTGACCCCAATAATAGCGAGTCGCAAATACGTAGCTCAAAGAGAATAGTACGATTTTGGCCTCCAGTCAAAATCGTAGAGCACATTTTCTAAAAATAATTTGAAATATCTTAATTTAATGAAAAGTACGCCTATAAAATCGATTAAAAGATTTACAGAATATTAAGCTATTACTAGGTTTAAGCATCTTCATAGTCGATCGATCAAAATATTCATCTAAATTAAATTTTTTAGAAAATTTAAGAATTATTTTGCCAAATCAACAGTCTGAACATTTTCAATTTCGATTAACCAGTCGGTAAATCTTTCATCATATTTTGCTTTTTCTTTTATCGCTTCTTTATCAGCCGGAACATATGCTTCAAAATTTGATGGATCAAGATACTTTTCTAATTCTTTTTCAATAACGGCATTCGTCTTACCGTCAGTTCTTTCTTTTAAGGATTTTCTGATTGGACCTCTAGCATAATCTAAAATAAATGGTGCTTTTTGTTCTCTGTTTAAATTATAACTTTTCGCTATTGTTGCTAACCAATTACTGACCAAGGTAAATTCATCAGGTTTAAAAACAAAAATTCTTTCTACTGGTAACAATTGTGGCGACACATTATCTTTCCCAGGATGAGATCCGTTATCGGCACTTACACCATACATTTTTAAAAATTGTAAAAGTGTAGGATCAACAACCACCATTTCATCATCAACTTTTACTTCCAATCTCATATGCCAATTTCTATAAGTAACTAGCTCAACTTCATAGCCTTTTAACCTAAGAGCATACGCAAGTGCCTTGCTGGCAGGCCCACAGTTGCTTGCAGCCAACCAATTAATTTTGTCATCACTAGGTGAACGTCCATCAAGATTTTCGGCATTATTATACCGAAGTCCGTCTTTATCATCGACCGGAGTATTGGTAACAACAGCTGGGATTAAATAGCCATTATCATCTAATTCAAATTGCCTTAATTCCCACCCAGGTTTACTCCAATCT
>CALMQB010000036.1 GCA_937871805.1 uncultured Candidatus Saccharibacteria bacterium | reverse complement strand
TGGTTTGCTAAGTCGCGATGACCCGCTAGCCATAACAGTGCTCTACCCCCAAGAGTGATACACGAGGCGCTACCTAAATAGCTTTCGAGGAGAACCAGCTATCTCCGGGTTCGATTAGCTTTTCACTCCTAATCACACCTCATCCCCTACCTTTGCAACGGGAGTGGGTTCGGGCCTCCAGTCCGTGTTACCGGACCTTCACCCTGGGCATGGATAGATCACCCGGTTTCGGGTCTACGCCGTGCGACTGTGCGCCCTATTCAGACTCGGTTTCCCTTCGCCTCCCCTAGATGGTTAAGCTCGCCACACAACGTAAGTCGCTGACCCATTATACAAAAGGTACGCCATCACCCGACCACTCAATCGCTCTGCCACTGCGACTTGATGCGGTTCATCAACAGCATTCGCATGCGACCGTTTCGCTTGATCGTGCGTTCTCTGTCTCTCGCCACTCGCTCACTTTGATACGCCTCATAGTAAGCAACCTCCCATTGCCGGCCGGAAGTTGCCTCCTGCCTACCTGCATTGTGCTCCGTCAATCGACGCCGAAGATCCTGGGTCGAGCCGGTATAGAACTCGTCCGGATTCTGCGCGTTTCTCAGCACATAAAAGTAGTACATGATCGCTCCAAAGCGATTGAGTGGTCGGGCTCTGACTGCTTGTACGCATACGGTTTCAGGTTCTATTTCACTCCCCTCTCCGGGGTTCTTTTCGCCTTTCCCTCACGGTACTGGTTCACTATCGGTCGGTCAGGAGTATTTAGCCTTGGAGGATGGTCCCCCCATGTTCAGACAGGGTTTCTCGTGCCCCGCCCTACTCACTTTCATCGCACAAGCCCTTTCGTGTACCGGGCTATCACCGTCTATGGCGGGCCTTTCCAGACCCTTCCACTAAAACTTGTGCAACTTTTGGGCTAGTCCCCGTTCGCTCGTCGCTACTGGGGGAATCTCAGTTGATTTCTTTTCCTTCAGGTACTTAGATATTTCAGTTCCCTGAGTTCGCCTCCACGTGCCTATGTATTCAGCACGGGATCCTCCAAAAGGAGGGGGTTTCCCCATTCGGACATTCCCGGATCAATGCTTGTTGCCAGCTCCCCGGAACTTTTCGCAGGCTGCCACGTCCTTCTTCGCCTCTGACCGCCAAGGCATCCACCGTATGCGCTTAGTCGCTTGACCATATAACCCCAAGTCGCCTCAGGATCACATCGCAAACAACTCTCTCATTACTTCGCCTACTTGCCTCAACGACACGTTCGACTCGTTCGAGCCAAAACGCTTATTACGTCCCAAGTTTTCAAAGAACACAAAACAGGCCTCAACGCCTGTCCGTTTCAAATGCTTTCGTGTGCGCGTGCCGTATTCACTGCGTGATGGTGGAGCCAGTCGGGATCGAACCGACGACCCCCTGCTTGCAAAGCAGGTGCTCTCCCAGCTGAGCTATGGCCCCATGGTGGGTCTGGGAGGACTCGAACCACCGGCCTCACCCTTATCAGGGGTGCGCTCTAACCACCTGAGCTACAGACCCAATCTGTCGGTTTCCGCTTCGATTCTTTCCTGAAGCAGTCTGCGGGCGAAGCGGGCTTTTCGTGAAGAGCCCGACCACGGAGGGTCGGTCTTGATCCTGCGCTCTTCGCGAAAGGGACTTCGCGTGAAATACAGCATGCAGGTCTCTTGTGTGGACGCCTTGAAGTGGCTCAAGCCATCTTCTTAAGGAGGTGATCCAGCCGCACCTTCCGATACGGCTACCTTGTTACGACTTCACC
>CALMQB010000035.1 GCA_937871805.1 uncultured Candidatus Saccharibacteria bacterium | reverse complement strand
GTACGGCGGAACACGAGAAATTCCGTCGGAATCCGGGAGGACCATCTCCCAAGGCTAAATACTCCCTAGTGACCGATAGTGAACCAGTACCGTGAGGGAAAGGTGAAAAGCACCCCGGAAGGGGAGTGAAACAGTACCTGAAACCGTGTGCCTACAAGTAGTCAAAGCCCGTTAATGGGTGATGGCGTACCTTTTGTAGAATGGACCGGCGAGTTACGATTTCATGCGAGGTTAAGTTGAAAAGACGGAGCCGCAGCGAAAGCGAGTCTGAATAGGGCGAATAAGTATGAGGTCGTAGACCCGAAACCAAGTGACCTACCCATGTCCAGGTTGAAGGTGCGGTAACACGCACTGGAGGACCGAACCCACGCACGTTGAAAAGTGCGGGGATGAGGTGTGGGTAGCGGAGAAATTCCAATCGAACTTGGAGATAGCTGGTTCTCTCCGAAATAGCTTTAGGGCTAGCCTCGGATATGCGAATCATGGAGGTAGAGCACTGTTTGGACTAGGGGCCCTTCTCGGGTTACCGAATTCAGATAAACTCCGAATGCCATTGATTTAGATCCGGGAGTCAGACTGCGAGTGATAAGATCCGTAGTCAAAAGGGAAACAGCCCAGACCACCAGCTAAGGTCCCAAAGTATCTGTTAAGTGGAAAAGGATGTGGGGTTGCACAGACAACTAGGATGTTGGCTCAGAAGCAGCCATCATTTAAAGAGTGCGTAATAGCTCACTAGTCGAGTGACCCTGCGCCGAAAATTTACCGGGGCTAAACAGATCACCGAAGCTGTGGATGGAACCTTCGGGTTCCGTGGTAGGAGAGCGTTCTAAGGGCATCGAAGCCAGATCGTGAGGACTGGTGGAGCGCTTAGAAGTGAGAATGCCGGTATGAGTAGCGCAAGACGGGTGAGAATCCCGTCCACCGAATAACTAAGGTTTCCTGGGGAAGGCTCGTCCTCCCAGGGTTAGTCGGGACCTAAGCTGAGGCCGATAGGCGTAGGCGATGGACAACAGGTTGATATTCCTGTACCAGTTGCTTTTGTTTGAGCGATGGAGGGACGCAGGAGGCTAAGGAATGCACACGATCGGAAATGTGTGTCCAAGCAGCAAGTCTGAGAACGAGTGAAATGCTTTTTCTCTCAAGGACAAGCTGTGATGGGGAGCGAAATTTAGTAGCGAAGTTCCTGATGTCACACTGCCAAGAAAATCTTCTAGCGAGAAAGTAACTGCCCGTACCGCAAACCGACACAGGTAGTTGAGGAGAGAATCCTAAGGT
>CALMQB010000034.1 GCA_937871805.1 uncultured Candidatus Saccharibacteria bacterium | reverse complement strand
CTGTCTCAGCCACGAGCTCGGTGAAATTGAAGTATCGGTGAAGATGCCGATTACCCGCAACGGGACGGAAAGACCCCGTGAACCTTTACTACAACTTCACATTGAGCTTGAATACAGGATGTGTAGGATAGGTGGGAGGCTACGAAGCTGTGACGCTAGTCATGGTGGAGCCAACGTTGAAATACCACCCTTCCTGTATTTAGGTTCTAATCCCTAAAAGGGAAACAGTGTGTGGTGGGTAGTTTGACTGGGGTGGTCGCCTCCAAAAAAGTAACGGAGGCTCGCAAAGGTACACTCAGCATGGTCGGTAATCATGCGAAGAGCGTATTAGTATAAGTGTGCTTGACTGAGAGACCGACGGGTCGATCAGGAACGAAAGTTGGCTAAAGTGATCCGGTGTTTCCGCATGGAAGGGACATCGCTCAAAGGATAAAAGGTACTCCGGGGATAACAGGCTGATCCTACCCAAGAGCTCATATCGACGGTAGGGTTTGGCACCTCGATGTCGGCTCGTCACATCCTGGGGCTGGAGAAGGTCCCAAGGGTTGGGCTGTTCGCCCATTAAAGTGGCACGCGAGCTGGGTTCAGAACGTCGCAAGACAGTTCGGTCCCTATCTGTTGTGGGCGCAGGAATATTGAAGGGAGCTGATTCTAGTACGAGAGGACCGAATTGGACGTACCGCTAGTGTACCGGTTGTGGCGCCAGCTGCACCGCCGGGTAGCTATGTACGGCAAGGATAAGCGCTGAAAGCATCTAAGCGCGAAGCCATCCCTAAGATGAGTATTCCAGCACGTAAGTGTAAAGGACCCCAGAAGACTACTGGGTTGATAGGTTATAGGTGGAAGTGCAGTAATGTGCGTAGCCGAGTAATACTAATTGTCCGACAGCTTCCTTTTTTTTAATTACTCTTTAATCATTCATATGTAAGCTCAATGAGCTCGAACAGAACGAAAAAATTACTTCCCATCTATGTCATTTAGCTTTTAGTCTTTAGCTGTTGGTCTTTGGCCAAACCAACTAAAGACCAAAGACTAAAGACCAAAGACTTTATAAAAGAACAACATCAAACGAACGCGTTTGAGATAAGAATTTCCGGTGATTATAGCGTAAGGGTTCCACCTTTTACCATTCCGAACAGAGAAGTTAAGCCTTACTGCGCCGATGGTACTGCACTTCGTGTGTGGGAGAGTAGGTCGTTGCCGGATCAACATAACTAGCCTTGTAGTCGTAAGATTGCAAGGCTTTTTTGTTTT
>CALMQB010000033.1 GCA_937871805.1 uncultured Candidatus Saccharibacteria bacterium | reverse complement strand
GAAATTTCAGAGGGAACCAGCTACTAGATAGTTCGATTAGTCTTTCGCCCCTACACGCAAGTTTGACGAACGATTTGCACGTCAGTAACGCTACGAGCCTCCACCAGAGTTTCCCCTGGCTTCACCCTACTCAAGTGTAGTTCACCATCTTTCGGGTCCTACCGATTATGCTCTTACTCATATCCTTCTCTGGAAGATCAGGAATGGTCGATGTTGCAACTTTGACATATCACATCTTATACTCCCTTTCGGTATGCGTTCAGGTTTTTACACCCTCACACTCGCATAATAGGTAGACTCCTTGGTCCGTGTTTCAAGACGGGTCGGTAGAAGCCATTTTGGCAAAATCATCCTAAGATCCCTCAGACCGCTCTGGAACTTTTAGCTCAGGAATGCACCCTCCGCCTTATTCTTCCAGAACGATCTCATTTTGCCCATTCCATGCAAACGGCCGCGTGTTTTTTCATGTACCAGCAAGCTCTATTAGATACTCCACTAGCACAAGATTAGACACTCGACGAGTTTTGCTTGGAAACAATTACTCTTCTACCGCTTCCTTTTCAACGATTTCAAGTCTTTTAACCCTCTTTTCAAAGTTCTTTTCATCTTTCCTTCGCAGTACTTGTATGCTATCGGTCTCCTATAAATATTTAGCCTTAGAAGAAGTTTATCTCCTAATTAGGGCAGCATTCCCAAACTACCCGACTCTTAGAAAACCCTCGTACGCATTAGTGTGCCCAAAGACGGGACTATCACCCTCTATGGTACCCTTTTCCAAGGGACTTATGGCTCACTAATTACTTCCGAGAATCCCTATAGATTACAATTCTTCCCCTTGCGGTTCAGATTTACATCTTGGGCTGTTACCTCTTCACTCGCCGCTACTGAGGTAATCCTTGTTAGTTTCTTTTCCTCCGCTTACTGATATGCTTAAGTTCAGCGGGTAATCTTGCTCATTTCAGGTATCGTATTTAGGATATGTATTTGGTGGAGCGCTCTTAGAGGCGTTCGGTCGGTTAAGACGACATCACTTGTTTAGTGACTACTTCGTTTAACGACCGGCACCAAGCGATCCCGCATTCGGCGAGAGAATTGCTTCAATCGCATTTGGATTTGTGATGTGGGTAACCAAATACACTGAAACGAACATGACAGCTTGCGCTGCCGCCATTTGCGTTCAAAGATTTGATGACTCGCGGTTGTGCAATTCGCATTACGTATCGCATTTCGCTGCGTTCTTCATCGTTATAGGAGCCTAGATATCCATCGTTGAAAATTTATTTCTTTGATGCGTTCAGTAACATTAAAGACCTACGAATAGGTAAACATAGCGCCATTGCTGGCGGCTATTGGCACGTTGATTCAAGACGAACATTGCTTATGAATGATCCTTCCGCAGGTTCACCTACGGAAACTTTGTTACGACTTCTTCATCCTCTAAATAATATGGTTTGCTTAATATCCTTCGTAGTTGCCTACTCAGTCAAGAAGGCTCACCAGATTATTCAATCGGAGCAAGCGACGGGCGATGTGTACATTTTGCAGGGACGTAATCAGCACAAGCTGATGACTTGTGCTTACTAGGAATTCCTCGTTCAAGATCCATAATTGCAAAGATCTATCCCTAGCACGACACTTACTAAAAAGATTAGCCTGAACCCTTTCGGGCCAGCAGATGCTTATTGAAAGTGTCATTGTAGCGCGTGTGCGGCTCAGGACATCTAAGGGCATCACAGACCTGTTATTGCCTCAAACTTCCTTGTGTTAACACACATTGTCCCTCTAAGAAGTAACTAACGTTGTTCACGTCGTACTAGTTAGTAGGTTGAGGTCTCGTTCGTTAACGGAATTAACCAGACAAATCACTCCACCAACTAAGAACGGCCATGCACCACCACTAGACCAATCAAGAAAGAACTCTCAATCTGTCAATCCTAAAATCTTCTTGCCCTGATGAGTTTCCCAGTGTTGAGTCAAATTAAGCCGCAGACTCCACTCCATGGTGGTGCAAAACCGTCAATTCCTTTAAGTTTCAGCCTTGCGACCATACTCCCCCCAGAACCCAAAGACTTTGATTTCTCCTACGGTCCCAAATGAACTTTATGATTCATCTGAATCCGAGTCGGTATAGTTTATAGTTAAGACTAGGACGGTATCTGATCGTCTTTGATCCCCTAACTTTCGTTCTTGATTAATGAAAACATTCTTGGCAAACGCTTTCGCATCAGTTAGTCTTCGTCAAATCTTAGAATTTCACCTCTGACTGACGAGTACCAATGCCCCCGATTGTTCCTATTAATCATTACTAAAGCCTTTAACCAATAAATCGACTCTAGTCATATTCTATTATTCCATGCTAACGCATTCCGGACAAACCTGCCTGGAACACTCTGTTTTTCTCAAGGTAAATTGCTTACTTATACAGTCTACCGGTTAAGGAAGAACATGTATTTGCAAGCGGATGACTGCTGGTTCCTTCGCATCAAGTGCAGAGGCCCAATACAGCCAGAACTTCAACTACGAGCTTTTTAACTGCAACAACTTTAATATACGCTATTGGAGCTGGAATTACCGCGGCTGCTGGCACCAGACTTGCCCTCCAATTGCTTTCGGTAAGGTTTGTAAATTATCCTCATTACACTTCTCAACAATGTTGAGAGTTGTTATTTCTTGTCACTGCCTCCCTGAATCAGGATTGGGCAATTTTCGCGCCTGCTGCCTTCCGTAGATGTGGTAGCCGTTTCTCAGGCTCCCTCTCCGGAATCGAACCCTAATTCTCCGTTACCCGTGACTGCCATGGTAGTCCAATACACTACCATCCAAAGCTGATAGGGCAGAAACTTGAATGATTTATCGCATATACCTGCGATTCGTTCGATTACTATGAATCATCACATTCCTTGCGGAAATGGTTTAGTACTAATAATTACGACCCTTGAGCCAGGTCTAACTGCATGTATTAGCTGTAATTTGTCACGGTTATCCATGTAACTTTCGATTATCAAATAAATTATAACTGATTTAATGAGCCATTCGCAGTTTCGCCGTATAATACTTATACTTACACATGCATGGCTTAATCTTTGAGACAAGCATATGACTACTGGCAGGATCAACCAGATTACTACTTCTTGAAGGGCGCAAGCGCCGCCTCAATCGGTGCGTAAGTTCGCTTCGGTAGCACGAATGCTGACTTAATCGTAGTCTCCGTCAAACGGCTTGACTACAAGTCATTTCGTTTATTAATCGCGTCCAGCTGGGCCAGGCTCACTACAAAGTTATCCAAGCAGAGCTCGGAAGTGCCTTTGGTGATCAAGGTCCTTAATGTAGCGCACTAAATCCCAGAGATTTTACAACTGGGAGTTACTGCTGTCTACATTGCATTTGATTGTAAGAATACCGTATAGGCATTAATACAACATTTCTCTTGTGCTAGCCGACTCGTAAGAGGCGACTATCAAAGATCTCTCTTTAGTTCCCAAAGAATTTCTTTGGGGACTCATGCCTTAATGACATGGGCAGAAAGCAGTATGGAGTGGCCCTTTGAGCGATAGCAATTGCTATGCCTTGGGAATCTGATTTGTGTGGAAAGCTCCTCAGGGTATACCGGAGGACAAGGATAATTTCGCGTTGCAATTAGATGAATATGCTATGCATTCAGTTTCTCAAGCCTCAGTTTCCAGCAAACGTCGAAAAGCTGAACCCAAGAGCAATGAAGCTCAATTGGATTTTCGCAATGCCGAATGCCTTTCGCCTTAGCGAGTCCCCAAATGCGTTCGCTCACCTAATTACACACGTTTACTCTTAATCCTTTGGCTTTCACGCAAACCAGTTTTTTATCCAAACTCACACGCCTCCCTTATATATACATCCTCAGATCAAAATTAGAAAAACCTGCCACCCCCTAAAATGACCTCAAAACGCTCTAAGTCTTTTTTTGAGGTCGAGACCAACCCCCCTTCATTCTTCGAGATTCCGAGGTTCCTCCAACTCCCACTTCTTGCGGACTTCTCCTTCACGTCAATCTGATATGATCATTTTCAACACTGTCATTGCCGGAGTTGGAATCGTCTCCAGCTTAAAGTGGAAGGTGGTCTTGCCTCACTGATGTGTCCTGAGGCACGTCCTACCCGTACGCATTGATGAATTAATACCAATCATTGACCATTGATAGCTATAAACAACGCACTCTACTTTGAGCAATCTGTGAAATTTGACGACCTCAGAGGGGTACGGGATCCATATTTGAAGGACGCTGAGGACGAATATGCAGTCCGTTTTGACGGAGGACGCGAATTGCCAAAAATCTGAACTCTCGATAAGTAGAAAACCCTTCCATGCAGTTAAAATTTTAAAAATACCGTTTCAAAACACCCTCATTTGGGTCCACAGCCCGAACGGAGAGGAGCCTGGGTCTCATACTGGCGCTGTTGCATCCTTGAATTGACAGACCTCCACAGCCGAGAGGCCGAGTCTCCGGGATGCAATTTTTGCAAAAACGAGTATTCAGGAGAGCAGTCCGCGTGGTGAAGGTATGTGCCGGCCGCATCCCCGTCCGATGCCTGGAAATGCATTTTTTAGAATGGCCCAAACACCCCAAAAGACTTAGACATCTCAGATTATAACGAGTCTCATATAATAGACTTAGAAATTTTAGGGATGTTATCGAGTTTTGGGGTGTTTGGGCCATTCTAAAAAATGCATTTCCAGGCATCGGACGGGGATGCGGCCGGCACATACCTTCACCACGCGGACTGCTCTCCTGAATACTCGTTTTTGCAAAAATTGCATCCCGGAGACTCGGCCTCTCGGCTGTGGAGGTCTGTCAATTCAAGGATGCAACAGCGCCAGTATGAGACCCAGGCTCCTCTCCGTTCGGGCTGTGGACCCAAATGAGGGTGTTTTGAAACGGTATTTTTAAAATTTTAACTGCATGGAAGGGTTTTCTACTTATCTGTCACTTTTTGAGGCCGAAATTTCAAAGTCACTTACTGCTGGGGTGGAATTATACCCATGGAGATTTCGATGGATTCTCGCTAGTTGGCTCATTCTAAGACACCGACCTGCAAGGCAAATTTACTATTGCCCGAAAATTCCTTAGGAAATTTCCTATGGGGATTTAAATTAGCTATGGGAAAATAGCTATGGGAAATTATTAGCTATTGGAATTTCCTATGGGAAATGAATTAGCTATTGGAATTTCCTATGGGAAACGAATTAGCTATGGGAGTCTCCTATGGACAACCCAAACTCCTATGGGAACTTTGCCTTAGCCATTG
>CALMQB010000032.1 GCA_937871805.1 uncultured Candidatus Saccharibacteria bacterium | reverse complement strand
TATTCGTCCGAGGCGCTACCTAAATAGCTTTCGGGGAGAACCAGCTATCACCGAGTTTGATTAGCCTTTCACCCCTATCCACAAGTCATCCCCCGGCTTTTCAACGACGGTGGGTTCGGGCCTCCAGTTCATGTTACTGAACCTTCACCCTGCTCATGGATAGATCACCCGGTTTCGGGTCTACTCCCAGCAACTTAACGCCCTATTCAGACTCGGTTTCCCTACGGCTCCCCTATACGGTTAACCTTGCTACTGAGAATAAGTCGCTGACCCATTATACAAAAGGTACGCAGTCACAGAACAAGTCTGCTCCCACTGCTTGTATGCATACGGTTTCAGGATCTATTTCACTCCGTTCACCACGGTTCTTTTCGCCTTTCCCTCACGGTACTTGTTCACTATCGGTCAGTCAGGAGTATTTAGCCTTGGAGGATGGTCCCCCCATATTCAAACAGGATTTCACGTGTCCCGTCCTACTCGTTTTCATCGAATATGCCCTTTCGTGTACAGGGCTATCACCTACTATGGCCGGCCTTTCCAGAACCGCTCCACTAAAGCATAATCGACTTAAGGGCTGGTCCCCGTTCGCTCGCCGCTACTTAGGGAATCTCAATTGATTTCTTTTCCTGAGGGTACTGAGATGTTTCACTTCCCCTCGTTCGCCTCCTACACCTATGTATTCAGTGTAGGATACCCGCCTTAAAGCGGGTGGGTTTCCCCATTCAGATATCTCCGGATCAAAGGTACATTGCCACCTCCCCGAAGCTTTTCGCAGGCTATCACGTCTTTCATCGCCTCTGACTGCCAAGGCATCCACCGTATGCACTTTGTCACTTGACTATATAACCCAAAACAGTCTATCTACTATTAAATTAGATTTAACAATAAAAAACCACCTAAGCTATATAATGACTTTCATTAACTTAATGGACTTTACTAAGTTAATGTTCATTTAATAACGCCGTACCAAGTTCGCTTGATTCAGTTCTCTTATTTAGATTCATATTGACTTTTTATTAACATCACTTACACTCGCTTGCGCGGATAAGTAACTTAATACCAAGCCAATAGACTTTTAGACTCAATTTTTGACTTGTTAAAGAACAAAATGCCGACTCATCATCGAACATCTATTTTTTCTAGCTTAATCACTAGACCTTAATGCTTTACTAAACTTACACCTCAAATAAACAAATTATTTAATTAAGATACAAGCAAAACACTAAGGTCTAATAACTTAAAACAAACCACTAAACCACTAAACCACTTCGCACACGATAAAATAAAAATAACCTACATCAGACATCTTATTTGATATAAACAACACATCAAATCAACCATCAAATATAAGCAATTTGCACTTTATAATGGTGGAGCCTAACGGGGTCGAACCGTTGACATCCAGCTTGCAAAGCTGGCGCTCTACCAACTGAGCTAAGGCCCCATAACGCCTTCCACCATACCTTCCAGTCCGACTTGGTGGGTCTGGGCAGACTTGAACTGCCGACCCCACGCTTATCAAGCGTGTGCTCTAACCAACTGAGCTACAGACCCGAAAGAACAGCATGGACTCACTGTCTACAGAATAATAAGCAATTTGTTGTGGATCCTTACTAACGACATGTTGTCTTAGTTTAAGGAGGTGATCCAGCCGCAGGTTCCCCTACGGCTACCTTGTTACGACTTCACCCCAGTCATTGGCCACACCGTGGTAATCGCCCTCCTTGCGGTTAGGCTAACTACTTCTGGTGCAACAAACTCCCATGGTGTGACGGGCGGTGTGTACAAGGCCCGGGAACGTATTCACCGCGACATTCTGATCCGCGATTACTAGCGATTCCGACTTCATGGAGTCGAGTTGCAGACTCCAATCCGGACTACGATCGGCTTTCTGGGATTGGCTCCACCTCGCGGCTTGGCAACCCTTTGTACCGACCATTGTAGCACGTGTGTAGCCCTGGCCGTAAGGGCCATGATGACTTGACGTCGTCCCCGCCTTCCTCCGGTTTGTCACCGGCAGTCTCCCTAGAGTTCCCACCATTACGTGCTGGCAACTAAGGATAAGGGTTGCGCTCGTTGCGGGACTTAACCCAACATCTCACGACACGAGCTGACG
>CALMQB010000030.1 GCA_937871805.1 uncultured Candidatus Saccharibacteria bacterium | reverse complement strand
GTTATAGTTACGGCCGCCGTTTACCGGGGCTTCGATCAAGAGCTTCGCTTGCGCTGACCCCATCAATTAACCTTCCGGCACCGGGCAGGCGTCACACCCTATACGTCCACTTTCGTGTTTGCAGAGTGCTGTGTTTTTGATAAACAGTCGCAGCGGCCTGGTCACTGCGGCCCAATATCGCTCAGTGATGCATATCACCACGATACTGGGCGCACCTTCTCCCGAAGTTACGGTGCTATGTTGCCTAGTTCCTTCACCCGAGTTCTCTCAAGCGCCTTGGGATTCTCACCCTGCCTACCTGTGTCGGTTTACGGTACGGTCCTCGTGATCTGAAGCTTAGAGACTTTTCCTGGAAGCGTGGCCTCGGTGACTTCGTTCTAATGAACTCGTCTCGGTGCTCGGTGTAGAGGGTCCCGGATTTGCCTAAGACCCACACCTACCGCCTTTCCCCGGGACAACCAACGCCCGGTACACCTAGCCTTCTCCGTCATCCCATCGCAATCACGAGCGGTGCTGGAATATTAACCAGCTTTCCATCGACTACGCATTTCTGCCTCGCCTTAGGGGCCGACTCACCCTGCGCCGATGAACGTTGCGCAGGAAACCTTGGGCTTTCGGCGAGGGAGCTTTTCACTCCCTTTATCGCTACTCATGTCAGCATTCGCACTTCTGATACCTCCAGCAGCCTTTACAAGCCACCTTCGCAGGCGTACAGAACGCTCCTCTACCACGCACATTGCTGTGCATCCCTAGCTTCGGTATACCGCTTAGCCCCGTTAAATCTTCCGCGCAGGCCGACTCGACCAGTGAGCTATTACGCTTTCTTTAAAGGGTGGCTGCTTCTAAGCCAACCTCCTGGCTGTCTGTGCCTTTCCACATGGTTTTCCACTTAGCAGTAATTTGGGACCTTAGCTGTGGGTCTGGGTTGTTTCCCTTTTCACGACGGACGTTAGCACCCGCCGTGTGTCTCCCGTGCTCGCACGTGTTGGTATTCGGAGTTTGCAATGGTTTGCTAAGTCGCGATGACCCGCTAGCCATAACAGTGCTCTACCCCCAAGAGGATACATATGAGGCGCTACCTAAATAGCTTTCGAGGAGAACCAGCTATCTCCAGGTTCGATTAGCTTTTCACTCCTAGCCACACCTCATCCCCTACCTTTGCAACGGGAGTGGGTTCGGGCCTCCAGTCGGTGTTACCCGACCTTCACCCTGAGCATGGCTAGATCACCTGGTTTCGGGTCTACTGCCCGCGACTATGCGCCCTTATCAGACTCGGTTTCCCTTCGCCTCCCCTATACGGTTAAGCTTGCCACGAACAGTAAGTCGCTGACCCATTATACAAAAGGTACGCAGTCACCCTTGCGGGCTTCCACTGCTTGTACGCATACGGTTTCAGGTTCTATTTCACTCCCCTCTCCGGGGTTCT
>CALMQB010000028.1 GCA_937871805.1 uncultured Candidatus Saccharibacteria bacterium | reverse complement strand
TTTTACTTGCGGGCATTGCAAGGTTATAGGATCAAGCCTCACGGGCAATTAGTACTGGTTAGCTTAACGCATTACTGCGCTTCCACACCCAGCCTATCAACGTCGTGGTCTTCAACGACCCTTTAGGGGAATCAAGTTCCCAGGGATATCTCATCTTGAGGCGAGTTTCCCGCTTAGATGCTTTCAGCGGTTATCTCTTCCGAATTTAGCTACCCGGCGATGCGACTGGCGTCACAACCGGTACACCAGAGATTCGTCCACTCCGGTCCTCTCGTACTAGGAGCAGGCCCCCTCAAATATCCAGCGCCCACGGCAGATAGGGACCAAACTGTCTCACGACGTTTTAAACCCAGCTCACGTACCACTTTAAATGGCGAACAGCCATACCCTTGGGACCGGCTACAGCCCCAGGATGTGATGAGCCGACATCGAGGTGCCAAACTCCGCCGTCGATGTGAACTCTTGGGCGGAATCAGCCTGTTATCCCCAGAGTACCTTTTATCCGTTGAGCGATGGCCCTTCCATACAGAACCACCGGATCACTATGACCTGCTTTCGCACCTGCTCGACTTGTGGGTCTCGCAGTCAAGCCTTCTTTTGCCATTGCACTATCAGTACGATGTCCGACCGTACCTAGAAGACCTTCGTACTCCTCCGTTACCTTTTGGGAGGAGACCGCCCCAGTCAAACTGCCCACCATGCACGGTCCCCGATCTGGATTCACAGACCTGGGTTAGAACCTCAACGACACCAGGGTGGTATTTCAAGGTTGGCTCCACCGGAACTAGCGTCCCGGTTTCAATGCCTCCCACCTATCCTACACAAGTCCCGTCAAAGTCCAATGCAAAGCTACAGTAAAGGTTCATGGGGTCTTTCCGTCTAGCCGCGGGGAGATTGCATCTTCACAAACACTTCAACTTCGCTGAGTCTCAGGAGGAGACAGTGTGGCCATCGTTACGCCATTCGTGCAGGTCGGAACTTACCCGACAAGGAATTTCGCTACCTTAGGACCGTTATAGTTACGGCCGCCGTTTACCGGGGCTTCGATCAAGAGCTTGCACCCCATCACTTAACCTTCCGGCACCGGGCAGGCGTCACACCCTATACGTCCACTTTCGTGTTTGCAGAGTGCTGTGTTTTTAATAAACAGTCGCAGCCACCGATTCTCTGCGGCCCCTTCGCCCTTCGGATGTACTCCTACAAGCTAACGGGGCATACCTTCTCCCGAAGTTACGGTATCAATTTGCCGAGTTCCTTCTCCTGAGT
>CALMQB010000027.1 GCA_937871805.1 uncultured Candidatus Saccharibacteria bacterium | reverse complement strand
GCCATCGGTGTTCCTCCGCATATCTACGCATTTCACTGCTACACGCGGAATTCCACCTCCCTCTGCCGTACTCTAGTTATGCAGTCACAAACGCAGTTCCCAGGTTGAGCCCGGGGATTTCACATCTGTCTTACATAACCGCCTGCGCACGCTTTACGCCCAGTAATTCCGATTAACGCTCGCACCCTACGTATTACCGCGGCTGCTGGCACGTAGTTAGCCGGTGCTTCTTCTTCCGGTACCGTCATCCACACCCTATGTTAGAGAGTGCGCTTTCTTCCCGGCTGAAAGAGCTTTACAACCCGAAGGCCTTCTTCACTCACGCGGCATGGCTGGATCAGGGTTGCCCCCATTGTCCAAAATTCCCCACTGCTGCCTCCCGTAGGAGTCTGGGCCGTGTCTCAGTCCCAGTGTGGCGGATCATCCTCTCAGACCCGCTACGGATCGTCGCCTTGGTAGGCCTTTACCCCACCAACTAGCTAATCCGACATCGGCCGCTCCAATCGCGCGAGGCCTTACGGTCCCCCGCTTTCTCCCTCAGGACGTATGCGGTATTAGCGTAACTTTCGCTACGTTATCCCCCACGACTGGGTACGTTCCGATGCATTACTCACCCGTTCGCCACTCGTCAGCGGAGCAAGCTCCCTGTTACCGTTCGACTTGCATGTGTAAAGCATGCCGCCAGCGTTCAATCTGAGCCAGGATCAAACTCTTAAGTTCAATCCAAAAACTCCAGAAACTTGACGTTTCTGCAGATACTTCAATTTCTTCGTGGCTTCTGGTATAAACCAGTTACCCCTCAGAACCGAGTACCCACACCTATCGGTTGTTCATCTTTTTAAAGAACGGCTGCCACAGCAGCGAAGAGGTGCGCATTATACAGAGCTTCAAAACCCTGTCAAGCATCTTGTTTGTCGAACAACACACCTTCGAAACACAAAACACTTGATGCACACGTAACGAAACACACTTCCCACGCCTCGCTACGCCCCTCATCACCACTTCGGCCCACACTCACTGTGTGCGCCGCAGCGAAGAGAGGCCGAATTATAAAGACCAATCGCTACGTGTCAACAAGATTAAGAAAATAAATCCTGTCTGTCACAAATACCCTCCCTCTTTCGGGATGAGCTTCACTAGAGCAGTCCACAAGCTCCTGCGCTGCCGGCCGCTTTGATCTTCCCTTACCCCGTCCGCCCCCACGGTTGTTCAACTACATCTCTTGATGCTGCCAACGCGGCCTAATTGATGAGCTGCCACGTGGTCCATTCGGCTCAGCCTTCCGGGCTTGTGGACGCCCCAAGCTGCCGCCAGGCATAATTGTAAAAAATGTTAAAGACGTAAATAACAGCAAAGACATCGGCGGATTGGTGATCAGCGGTGTTACGGTAGGTCTTGTCGACGACGTTGGGTTGAGGGTCTCCAGAATGAATACTTTCGATTTCAGCCGCCTGCCGCGCATCCTCCTGACACTGGGAGTCGTTACGGTTGCAGGCTTGTGGATTGCAGAAGAGGC
>CALMQB010000026.1:2500-4295 GCA_937871805.1 uncultured Candidatus Saccharibacteria bacterium | reverse complement strand
AATAACAGGTCTGTGATGCCCTTAGATGTCCTGAGCTGCACGCGTACTACAATGGTGCTTTCAACGAGCTTTTCCTGATCCGAAAG
Source organism: uncultured Candidatus Saccharibacteria bacterium (assembly GCA_937871805.1). Taxonomy (GTDB): domain Bacteria; phylum Patescibacteriota; class Saccharimonadia; order Saccharimonadales; family HK-STAS-PATE-42; genus HK-STAS-PATE-42. Next base: position 4,209 of record CALMQB010000026.1, on the reverse strand, counting down.
GATTTGGGTAATCTTTTTAGTGAGCACCGTGCTTGGGATTGATCTTTGTAATTATGGATCATGAACTAGGAATTCCTAGTAAGCACGGGTCATCAGCCCGTGCTGATTACGTCCCTGCAAAATGTACACACCGCCCGTCGCTATTACCGATTGAGTGTAAAGGTGAACCTTCTCGATAGTGTCACCGCTAAAAATTAAGTAAACCTTTGCACTTAGAGGAAATAAAAGTCGTAACAAGGTTTCCGTAGGTGAACCTGCGGAAGGATCATTCATAATTTATTATAAATGTTCTTCTTGAATAAAAGTTCGTTGTTAGGGCTTCGGCCACTAACAAAGTATACCTATTTTATAGGTTTTAATCGTTACTTAATATCCTAAAAAATTAATAAATTTTCAACGATGGATATCTAGGCTCCAATAACGATGAAGAACGCAGCGAAGTGCGATAAGCAATGCGAATTGCAGAACCGCGAGTCATCAGATTTTTGAACGCAAGTGGCGGCAGCTTCGGCTGTCATGTTTGTTTCAGTGTGTCCGGTTAATTACATCATAGAATATAATGTGATTGAAGAAATTCTCTCACAAAATATGGAATAATGTCAATGAAGACTCCAAACGAATCAGTCACTAACTGGTGATAGTCGTTTGAGGATCGGAATTGGTGAATCATTATTCAAAAAGAAATTATCCAATTATGGCACCTGAAATAAGCAAGAGTACCCGCTGAACTTAAGCATATCAGTAAGCGGAGGAAAAGAAAATAACAATGATTACCTTAGTAGCGGCGAGTGAATAGGTAAAAGCCCAAGATGTGAATCTGCTATAATGTAGTAGAATTGTAATCTATGGAGTAGCTCGGAAGGTTGAGACTCGTCATAAGTTCCTTGGAATAGGACGCCAGAGAAGGTGAAAGCCCTGTCTTCGGACGAGTCGAGGCGATACGAGATATTTCTAAGAGTCGGGTAGTTTGGGAATGCTGCCCTAATTGGGAGGTAAACTTCTCCTAAGGCTAAATATTTATTGGAGACCGATAGCATACAAGTACTGCGAAGGAAAGATGAAAAGAACTTTGAAAAGAGGGTTAAAAGACTTGAAATCGTTGAAAAGGAAGCGATAGAAGAGAAATGATTCCCTGCTAAGATGTCAATTGAGCTAAGTTACGCGGTGGAAGGTACTTAACAGGATCTTTGCCGTGGAATGAAAATCAAGGGGCTGTTAGTAGGAGAAACGCAAGATGAGGTGGGGTTGCGAGAATAAGGTAGACAGTGTATTCTGCTGCTAAAAGTCGCAATCCTGCCTGAGGGATCAGATGATGATCTTGCGAAAATGGCTTTTATCGACCCGTCTTGAAACACGGACCAAGGAGTCTACCTATTATGCGAGTGTTAAGGTGGAAAAACCTAAACGCGTACCGAAAGGGATGTAAGATGTGAGGCGCAAGCTGCAACATCAACCAATCTTGATTCTTTGATGAAGGACTTGAGTAAGAGCATAATTGGTAGGACCCGAAAGATGGTGAACTACGGTTGAGTAGGGTGAAGCCAGGGGAAACTCTGGTGGAGGCTCGAAGCGTTACTGACGTGCAAATCGTTCGTCAAACTTGACTGTAGGGGCGAAAGACTAATCGAACTATCTAGTAGCTGGTTCCCTCTGAAATTTCTCTCAGGATAGCAGGAACAGTTTATGCAGTTTTATCAGGTAAAGCTAAT
>CALMQB010000025.1 GCA_937871805.1 uncultured Candidatus Saccharibacteria bacterium | reverse complement strand
ATAACGGAGTCGAACCGTTGACCCTCTGCGTGCAAGGCAGATGCTCTAGCCAGCTGAGCTAATTCCCCGGGTCAGGTAAATATTAACAAAAGACCAAAAAAAATTTGCTTACTGATGAAAATCGGTTTAGCAAATTGATCTGTTTATTAACCTTTTAAACGTAATGAGTAGTAGTCCCGCGCAGATTTGAACTGCGGACCCCTACATTATCAGTGTAGTGCTCTAACCAACTGAGCTACGGGACTAAAGAGTCTTTAAGTCCAGTGGGCTGAGCCCATACTCAAACGTTTGGGATTCAAGAATTAAAAACATGAAGTCAACATAAAACAACGAGTATCCTATTATCTTGCGATAACAAAGAAAAATCTCTCTAGAAAGGAGGTATTCCAGCCGCACCTTCCGGTACGGCTACCTTGTTACGACTTAGCCCCAGTCACCGGTTTTACCCTAGGCAGCTCCTTGCGGTCACCAACTTCAGGCACCCCCGGCTTCCATGGCTTGACGGGCGGTGTGTACAAGGCCCGGGAACGTATTCACCGCGCCATGGCTGATGCGCGATTACTAGCGAATCCAACTTCACGAAGTCGAGTTTCAGACTTCGATCCGAACTGAGACCGGCTTTGGAGATTTGCATCCTGTCACCAGGTAGCTGCCCTCTGTACCGGCCATTGTAGCACGTGTGTAGCCCTGGACGTAAGGGCCGTGCTGATTTGACGTCATCCCCGCCTTCCTCACTACTTGCGTAGGCAGTTTCTTTAGAGTCCCCAGCATTACCTGATGGCAACTAAAGATAGGGGTTGCGCTCGTTATGGGACTTAACCCGACACCTCACGGCACGAGCTGACGACAACCATGCAGCACCTCGTAGAATGTCCGAAGAAGATCACGTTTCCGCGACTGTCATTCCACGTTCGAGCCCAGGTAAGGTTCCTCGCGTATCATCGAATTAAACCACATGCTCCTCCGCTTGTGCGGGCCCCCGTCAATTCCTTTGAGTTTCAATCTTGCGACCGTACTCCCCAGGTGGATCACTTAATACTTTCGCTAAGACGCTGACTGTGTATCGCCAACATCGAGTGATCATCGTTTACGGCGTGGACTACCAGGGTATCTAATCCTGTTTGATCCCCACGCTTTCGTGCATGAGCGTCAGTTGTTGCTTGGTAAGCTGCCTTCGCGATCGGTGTTCTGTGTCATATCTAAGCATTTCACCGCTACATGACACATTCCGCCTACCTCAACAACACTCAAGAATAACAGTATCAATGGCAGTTCTACAGTTAAGCTGTAGGCTTTCACCGCTGACTTATTATTCCGCCTGCGCACCCTTTAAACCCAATGAATCCGGATAACGCTTGCATCCTCCGTATTACCGCGGCTGCTGGCACGGAGTTAGCCGATGCTTATTCTTACGGTACCATCAGCTCTGATTCTCGACCAGAGGTTTTTTCCCGTACAAAAGAAGTTTACAACCCATAGGGCCGTCATCCTTCACGCGGCATGGCTGGTTCAGGCTTGCGCCCATTGACCAATATTCCTTACTGCTGCCTCCCGTAGGAGTCTGGTCCGTGTCTCAGTACCAGTGTGGGGGATAATCCTCTCAGAACCCCTAGACATCGTAGCCTTGGTGGGCCGTTACCTCACCAACTAGCTAATGTCGCGCATGCCCATCTATAACCACCGGAGTTTTAACTGCAAAATGATGCCATCTCGCAGTGTTATGGGATATTAGCCTCAATTTCTCGAGGTTGTGTCCCGGTTATAGGTAGGTTGCATACGTGTTACGCACCCGTGCGCCACTCTCACCAAAGTATTGCTACCTCGGATCCCGTACGACTTGCATGTATTAAGCCTGCCGCTAGCGTTCATCCTGAGCCAGGATCAAAC
>CALMQB010000024.1 GCA_937871805.1 uncultured Candidatus Saccharibacteria bacterium | reverse complement strand
AATGAGTTCAAGAAGCAACATTGCGCCAAACGGTCTGACCGGCTTACAGTTAACGTTCGCCGCTTTAAGTAGTAGGGGGATTCAGGGAACGTCCGCCCACAACTGAAGCTGCTTAATGCTGCCGATGATGAAGTTAAGAAAAAATGCCGATTAGGATTCCGTCCGACGACAACTGCTGCTGAGTAATGGTTTGCCGATGATTGCTCCTGCTTCTGCCCCCTATTACTTAAAACGAGTGTTGGCTGCCGAAAGTTTATTTCGATAATAATGAATACCCGACAGAAACCCCAACCCAATGTTTAAGTCCACTACTAATAAAAAAGGGGCAATAATTAATTTTAAACATTAAACCACTTTTCTCTTCCGATTGATACCTATAACCTAAATTTAATGAAGGAAATACTCTAGTCTTTTCTTTATAGTCCCAAATTTTCTCAATTGCACTATTCTGTGTCATTAAAACCATATTCAATCCAAATTCAAAATGACTTGGGTTTACTCCAGACAAACCCCAATTACCAAACACATTATAACCAAGCACACAACAAAAAGAAAGTCCACTTGTCTTTTTTATTTCTGGTTGGGGGCTAAGTAGCTTTTTATATTTTGGAGAAAACCCAATTCCAAATCTAAGTCCCCGCTTGTCTACTCCTGAACTCGCTTTTTCCGTAATTCTTTCATAATTAATTGTTTCAATAATACCGTTTCCTCCACATTCAAGAAAAATTGCAGATGATTTTTGAGCAAACAAGAAATTAGAAAATAAAATAAATGCTAAGAAAACTAAAGGAAATCTTTTAGTCATGGTTCAGATGTTTTCAATTAAAGAGGATGATCCTATTTTGGCAGCCAACGTTCGCCGCTTTAAGTAGTAGGGGGATTCAAAGATCGTCCGACCACAACTGAAGCTGCTTAATGCTACTGGTGATGAAGTTAAGAAAAAATGCTGATTGGCTCACGTCCGCTGACAACTGATGCTGAGTAATGGTTTGCCGATGATTGCACTTCCGTCTGCCCCCTATTACTTAAA
>CALMQB010000023.1 GCA_937871805.1 uncultured Candidatus Saccharibacteria bacterium | reverse complement strand
AGCTATTACGCACTCTTTCAAGGGTGGCTGCTTCTAAGCCAACCTCCTGGTTGTCAATGCAACTCCACATCCTTTCCCACTTAGCACACGCTTAGGGACCTTAGCTGGTGATCTGGGCTGTTTCCCTCTCGACTACGGAGCTTATCCCCCGCAGTCTCACTGCCACGCTCTCACTTACCGGCATTCGGAGTTTGGCTAACGTCAGTAACCTGGTGGGGCCCATCGGCTATCCAGTAGCTCTACCTCCGGTAAGAAACACGTGACGCTGCACCTAAATGCATTTCGGGGAGAACCAGCTATCACGGAGTTTGATTGGCCTTTCACCCCTACCCACAGCTCATCCCCTCAGTTTTCAACCTAAGTGGGTTCGGTCCTCCACGCAGTCTTACCTGCGCTTCAACCTGGCCATGGGTAGATCACTCCGCTTCGGGTCTAGACCCGGCGACTCATTCGCCCTATTCGGACTCGCTTTCGCTACGGCTTCCCCACACGGGTTAACCTCGCCACCGAGCACTAACTCGCAGGCTCATTCTTCAAAAGGCACGCCGTCACCCCACAAGGAGGCTCCGACGGATTGTAGGCACACGGTTTCAGGATCTATTTCACTCCCCTCCCGGGGTACTTTTCACCTTTCCCTCACGGTACTTGTCCGCTATCGGTCACCAGGGAATATTTAGGCTTAGCGGGTGGTCCCGCCAGATTCACACGGGATTTCTCGGGCCCCGTGCTACTTGGGATATCTCTATGGAGTTCGCGTCATTTCGTCTACGGGGGTCGCACCCTCTGTGCCGGGCCTTTCAATGCCCTTCGACTATAACGCGAATTTTTGACTCCATGTCGGCCTGTCAGAGCCGACCAAGAGGTCCCACGACCCCGTACATGCAACGCCTGACAGCTATCACACATGTACGGTTTAGCCTCTTCCGCTTTCGCTCGCCACTACTCACGGAATCGCGGTTGCTTTCTCTTCCTGTGGGTACTGAGATGTTTCACTTCCCCACGTTCCCTCTACCCGCCCTATGTGTTCAGGCGGGGGTGACTGGACTTGCCTCCAGCCGGGTTTCCCCATTCGGAAATCCTCGGATCACAGTCTGGTTATCGACTCCCCGAGGCTTATCGCAGATTCCTACGTCCTTCTTCGGTTCCTGGTGCCAAGGCATCCACCGT
>CALMQB010000022.1 GCA_937871805.1 uncultured Candidatus Saccharibacteria bacterium | reverse complement strand
TTTGAAAAATTGATATTACACATTTTGTTCGTCAACTTATAAAATTATAGAATAATCATAGGATAAAATACTAATAATTTGGACAGCATAACAGTAAAATTAATCTTTACAGAATATAATTTTATAAAAGGTTAGATTTAAAAATATAATTTCAAATATTTTTTCAAAAATATTTTCAAAAAAGGTTGCAGTATTCAAAATCATCTTTACCTTTGCGGCCCCTTGGGAAGCTAAGGGAAGATATCAGAGGAGTAGTTGAGGGGATAAGGGATGAGAGATAAATAATTTGGGTATGTTGGATGGTGCTGAATAGAAATAAAAAAAAATAAATGTAAAAACATTTGTTGGAAAAGAAAAGAGGTATTATCTTTGCGGCCCGAATAGGAAATAGAGTAAAAAGAACACCGGAAGCGGTGAGAAGATAAAAAAGAAGTTCATTGACACGATTGGAGAGTAGTACTTAAAAAAATAATTAGAAGTAAGGAAGAGAGGGGATAGGAAGGAATTAAGTCTAAATAAATATTAAATAAAAATTAGCGATTTCTTTATAAAGAGGAAGAGCCGATAAAGATCATACTATGGAGAGTTTGATCCTGGCTCAGGATGAACGCTAGCGGGAGGCCTAATACATGCAAGTCGAGCGGTAGAGTGACTTCGGTTGCTTGAGAGCGGCGCACGGGTGAGTAACGCGTACATGACCTACCTTTAAGACTGGGATAGCCCTGGGAAACTGGGATTAATACCGGATGTGATAATACGTATAGAGATGTATTATTAAAGTTGAGGCGCTTAGAGATGGATGTGCGTCTGATTAGCTAGTTGGTAGGGTAACGGCCTACCAAGGCGACGATCAGTAGGGGGCGTGAGAGCGTGGCCCCCCACACGGGTACTGAGACACGGACCCGACTCCTACGGGAGGCAGCAGTAAGGAATATTGGTCAATGCCCGGAAGGGTGAACCAGCCATGCCGCGTGAAGGATGACTGCCCTCTGGGTTGTAAACTTCTTTTGGATGGGACGAAAAAACGGGATTTATCCTGGACTGACGGTACCATCAGAATAAGCACCGGCTAACTCCGTGCCAGCAGCCGCGGTAATACGGAGGGTGCAAGCGTTATCCGGAATCACTGGGTTTAAAGGGTGCGTAGGCGGTTTGATAAGTCAGAGGTGAAAGCTAGCAGCTTAACTGTTAAATTGCCTTTGATACTGTCAGACTTGAATCAGGTTGAGGTAGGCGGAATGTGACATGTAGCGGTGAAATGCATAGATATGTCATGGAACACCAATTGCGAAGGCAGCTAGCTGGGCCTTGATTGACGCTGAGGCACGAAAGCGTGGGTAGCGAACAGGATTAGATACCCTGGTAGTCCACGCCCTAAACGATGCTAACTCGATGTTTGGTTTTTAAAATTGAGCATCCAAGCGAAAGCGTTAAGTTAGCCACCTGGGGAGTACGACCGCAAGGTTGAAACTCAAAGGAATTGACGGGGGTCCGCACAAGCGGTGGAGCATGTGGTTTA
>CALMQB010000021.1 GCA_937871805.1 uncultured Candidatus Saccharibacteria bacterium | reverse complement strand
GAGGCGATGAAGGACGTGGTAAGCTGCGATAAGCTACGGTAAGGTGCAAACGACCATTACAACCGTAGATTTCCGAATGGGGCAACCCGATACTTTGAAGAAGTATCGTTCGATAGAACGCTAACCCAGGGAACTGAAACATCTAAGTACCTGGAGGAAAAGAAAACAAAAGTGATTCCCTAAGTAGTGGCGAGCGAACAGGGAATAGCCTAAACCATAACGATTTCGGTCGTTACGGGGTTGTAGGACCACGACGTGATTATATTATCTTAAGCAGAAGAATTCTGGAAAGTTTTACCATAGTGGGTGATAGTCCCGTATGCGTACAGTTAATATAATCTAGTGGTATCCTGAGTAGTGCGGGACCAGAGAAATCTTGCATGAATCTGCCGGTACCATCCGGTAAGGCTAAATACTCCCGAGAGACCGATAGCGAACTAGTACCGTGAGGGAAAGGTGAAAAGTACCGCAAGAAGCGGAGTGAAATAGTACCTGAAACCATGTGCTTACAACCGGTCGGAGCCAATTTATTTGGTGACGGCGTGCCTTTTGCATAATGAGCCTACGAGTTACTCGTCATTGGCAAGGTTAACCTATAATGGGGAGCCGTAGCGAAAGCAAGTCTGAATAGGGCGAATAGTCAGTGGCGGTAGACGCGAAACCTGTGTGATCTACCCATGGGCAGGTTGAAGGTGTGGTAACACACACTGGAGGACCGAACCAATAAGCGTTGAAAAGCTTCTGGATGACCTGTGGGTAGGGGTGAAAGGCCAATCAAACTGGGAGATAGCTCGTACTCCCCGAAATGCATTTAGGTGCAGCCTCGGAATGTAAGTGTTATAGAGGTAGAGCTACCGATTGGACTAGGGGGCTTCACCGCCTACCAAATCCTGACGAACTCCGAATGCTATAACACATGTCCGGGAGTGAGGCGCGGGGTGCTAAGGTCACGCGCCGAAAGGGAAACAACCCAGATTATCAGCTAAGGCCTCTAAATCTACATTAAGTTGTTTAAACGATGTTTGGTTGCTATGACAGCTAGGATGTTTGCTTGGAAGCAGCAATTCATTTAAAGAGTGCGTAACAGCTCACTAGTCGAGCGTTCTTGCGCGGAAAAT
>CALMQB010000020.1 GCA_937871805.1 uncultured Candidatus Saccharibacteria bacterium | reverse complement strand
CCCCCTGCTTGTAAGGCAGATGCTCTCACCAACTGAGCTAATCACCCATAATTGTATACTCATCTGTAGCTTGAGTATGTCGTAGCTTGGTGTATTGTATCGAGAGAACTTGTGTTGTGCTGTATTGCATCTTTTCTTTTGTTCTCACATACCCAAGAAATAAAAATATGAAGCGTCTCTATCGACTGTTGTCGGGAGTGCTTCATCTTGTTACTATTTCTTTGTTTCGTATCTCTTATTTTCCATACTTATCCATATGTTTGGATGTTGTATTTCTTGTTTTGCTTTCATTCGAGTATGTTCATTCTCTCAAAAATAGCATCTTGGCGTCTACCGACTCTCCCACCGCTTCTAACGGAAGTACCATAGGCACGACGTGACTTAACTTCTGTGTTCGGAATGGATACAGGTGTACCCCACGCGTTATAAACACCAAGATGTTATCTTTGAGAACCACAAAGTATAGAACGATTAGTTAAATCACTTTTCAACTGAAAAGTTGTTTTGAGAGAGATATTTGCATACCTCTCTCGGATAGTTTTCAAGTTTGTATTGCTTTCGGTTGACGAGTCAACAAAAAGAATAAAAAGCTTGCATAAATATCATTCGTGCTATTAGTATTGCTCGGCTGAGAACATCGCTGTTCGTACACCTGCAACCTATCAACCTTGTAGTCTCCAAGGGCACTTATCAAGAATAAATTCTTGGAGGAATCTCATCTTTGGATTGGCTTCCCACTTAGATGCTTTCAGTGGTTATCCATTCCGAACGTAGCTACTCAGCAGTGCCGCTAGAGCGACAGCTGATCCACCAGAGGTTCGTTCACTCCGGTCCTCTCGTACTAGGAGCAAATCCCATCAAATTCCTAAACGCTCACAGCAGATAGGGGCCAAACTGTCTCACGACGTTCTGAACCCAGCTCGCGTACCGCTTTAAATGGCGAACAGCCATACCCTTGGGACCTACTTCAGCCCCAGGATGCGATGAGCCGACATCGAGGTGCCAAACCTCCCCGTCGATGTGAACTCTTGGGGGAGATAAGCCTGTTATCCCCGGAGTACCTTTTATCCGTTGAGCGATGGCCCTTCCATACAGAACCACCGGATCACTATGTCCTGCTTTCGCATCTGCTCGACTTGTCAGTCTCGCAGTTAAGCACGCTTATGCCATTGCACTATCG
>CALMQB010000019.1 GCA_937871805.1 uncultured Candidatus Saccharibacteria bacterium | reverse complement strand
TTGACGGGCGGTGTGTACAAGGCCCGGGAACGTATTCACCGCGCCATTGCTGATGCGCGATTACTAGCGAATCCAGCTTCATGGAGTCGAGTTGCAGACTCCAATCCGAACTGAGATCGGTTTTTAGAGATTAGCATCACATCGCTGTGTAGCTGCCCGTTGTACCTACCATTGTAGCACGTGTGTAGCCCTGGACGTAAGGGCCGTGATGACTTGACGTCGTCCCCACCTTCCTCACCGTTTGCACGGGCAGTTTCGTTAGAGTTCCCGACATTACTCGCTGGTAACTAACAATAGGGGTTGCGCTCGTTGCGGGACTTAACCCAACACCTCACGGCACGAGCTGACGACAGCCATGCAGCACCTAGTTTCGCGCCATTGCTGGAAGATCCCTTTCAGGACCGGTCGCTAACTTTCAAGCCCAGGTAAGGTTCCTCGCGTATCATCGAATTAAACCACATGCTCCTCCGCTTGTGCGGGCCCCCGTCAATTCCTTTGAGTTTCACCGTTGCCGGCGTACTCCCCAGGTGGATTACTTATCGCTTTCGCTTGGTCGCTGACGGTCATATTGCCAACAACGAGTAATCATCGTTTACGGTGCGGACTACCAGGGTATCTAATCCTGTTTGATCCCCGCACTTTCGTGCCTCAGCGTCAGTTATAGTTTCGTTAGCTGCCTTCGCAATCGGTGTTCTATGACATATCTAAGTATTTCACCACTACATGTCATATTCCGCCAACGTCATCTATACTCTAGACTTGCAGTATCAATGGCAGTTTCTTTGTTAAGCAAAGAGATTTCACCACTGACTTACAGGTCCGCCTACGCACCCTTTAAACCCAATGAATCCGGATAACGCTTGCATCCTTCGTCTTACCGCGGCTGCTGGCACGAAGTTAGCCGATGCTTATTCTTACCATACTATCAACCTCCCACACGTGGAAGGGTTTTCTCTGGTACAAAAGCAGTTTACAACCCATAGGGCCGTCATCCTGCACGCGGCATGGCTGGTTCAG
>CALMQB010000018.1 GCA_937871805.1 uncultured Candidatus Saccharibacteria bacterium | reverse complement strand
TCCTTTAACTTTACAAGTTTTAAGCTAGAGGTGTCAGAAAAGTTACCACAGGGATTAACCTACTAACCAATCAGTCCCAGGCGATGATCCTCATCATCGTCTAGTTAGGCAATATCGAACATCTGTGTTAGGTATTGTAATTTTCCTGCTGAGCGTGGTGTCAGCAAGATTTGGAGAACTCACTAGCGACACACCTGGATGCTGGGAAGTCCTTAGAGCCCTGAACGCCAAGCGGTATCGGTAACACTGATATCGTGCAGTACTTTGAGGAGTACGGGAGACAGTTTCAAGGGATTGGATGATCAGCAGCCGACTCGGGTAAAGCTAAAGCGATTTAGCACTGAGCGGTTCAACGCATGGTAAGGTGTGGGTCTTAACCGGCCTAAGGTACATGCTACTCCCACCAGAAATGGTGATTGTCAGTAGGGAGATCACAGTAATCCCGAGTGACAATGAGGTCAGTGTAGGAGGAAATGCCTACATTATACCCCTCGGTACCAAGGAACTGGCTTGTGGCAGCCAAGCGCCCATAGCGACGTTGCTTTTTGATCCTTCGATGTCGGCTCTTCCTATCATTGTGAAGCATAATTCACAACGTGTTGGATTGTTCACCCGTTAATAGGGAACGTGAGCTGGGTTAAACTCTTGATGTAATTAAATTTCGCTTAGAAATTTATGCTGTTGAAGTAATAATTAGATAATATTTAAGGATAATGGGACCAGCATACAATGCTTCCTTAACCTACCACTAAGATTAAAAAAGTTTATCCAACGTCAAAAGCTTATCTAAATGATTTTATTTATAAGCATAACGTTAAAGATAATCTTCTTTAATATAAGGATTTGAGAAGGTCGATACCAAGGGCGCATCCAATCACGGGAGGGAAAAAGGATTATAAATTAAATTTGCACCACATAGTATGCTATCTTCACGATATAATCCCCTCCCAAGAGCAATAAGAATGGAAGAATTTTTAGTGCTCACATGTATGCACCACTCGATTCTGCCTCGATCCAACTCATTTAACGTGGTAATCAAAAGCCGACAATCAAAGTAGAGGTGCAACTTCAAAAAAATAGCGGATTTGCAGTAAAGTTTGTACCCATTGCTCTTTGATTATCTGCCTTTGTCAAAAAATTCATCTTGTGCCGTGTGTTCCACGCCATGATTGACTATCTAATTATTACTAAAATATTTGCATCTTAATCAGCCCAATAGTCTAAGAAGTTCTTTTGGACAAAAATTACTCACATTTGTTCTTAAAAAAGAACTTGGGAATCTTAGGCTCAACCTTGTGCGATGGAGTGTGTCAAACTGCGGGGAAACCCTTAAGCTGTTCAGTACCAACCATTATTCGAAAGATTAATGGGGCCTTCCCAGGATATAGGTAATAATCTGAACAGATTGGGCAATCCGCAACCAAGCTCCTACGGCTTCGGCTATGGAGAAGGCTCAACGACTGTAAGGCACGCCGGGAAACCGGAAGATACAGTCTAGTCCCCTGTGAAAGCAGGCCAAGAGAGGTAGGAGAAGTACTTCGCACGGTATAACCAGTACTCTCTGAGATATCTTGGGGGTGAGGATAATCTGAGGAAATGCAGATTGGAACCTGGTAGCTCGTTAGACCGTCGTGAGACAGGTTAGTTTTACCCTACTGATGAATCGATGTTGCGACAGTAATCTTACTTAGTACGAGAGGAACCGTTAGATCAGATAATTGGTTAATACGGTTAGCTGAAAAGCTAATGCCGTGAAGCTACCATCTGTTGGATTATGACTGAAAGCCTCTAAGTCAGAAACCATGCTGGAAAGCAACGTTCAATCAATAATAAAAGAAAAACAGTAAGGGAAACCTTAAGTTCAGAGGTGTGGCGTTGAAGTCCGAAAGGACGTAGGCAAAGCTCTAATCAATTTCAATTATTATTGTAACAGATCTTCTGTAGACGACTTAACATGGAAGGGGTATTGTACGCGTTAGAGTAGGTTACCCTACGATATGCTGAGATTCAGCCCCAAATCCTTAGATCTGTAATTCACCTTTCTAATTCTCTACTGCCGGGTTGCAATTAGCAGCCATAGACTTAGCTATTTCAGCAGGTTCTTGAAACATCAGCTCGCTCCTCCTTTTGTTTAAGTCTTTTTGTTTTTTATAGCCACTGCCGGGTTGCAATTATTAAGACTTCGTAAAAAGGCAAAATCAAAGGAGCGACCAAACTTACTAAATTATCATTAATAATGATCTATAACTTTTTTTTCCCAATATTTTATGATTTCTTT
>CALMQB010000017.1 GCA_937871805.1 uncultured Candidatus Saccharibacteria bacterium | reverse complement strand
ATTCATTTAAAGAGTGCGTAACAGCTCACTAGTCGAGCGTTCTTGCGCGGAAAATAATCGGGCATCAAATATCTTACCGAAGCTTTGGATACCAGTCTAGGACTGGTGGTGGTAGGGGAGCATTCTAAACTGCAGTGAAGGTGTGTCGTGAGATGCGCTGGAGTGTTTAGAAAAGCAAATGTAGGAATGAGTAACGATAAAATAGGTGAGAAACCTATTCGCCGTAAGACTAAGGATTCCGGGATCTATGTTAATCAGAACCGGGTTAGTCGGGGCCTAAGGTGTAGCCGAAGGGCGAAGCCGATGGGAAACAGGTTAATATTCCTGTACATGTATCAGCTGTGATGGGGTGACGAAGGAGCGTAAGGTTCGCCCACTGACGGAATAGTGGGTTGAAGGGAGAAGGCGTTGAAGATATAGGCAAATCCGTATCTGAGCTGAGACCTGATAGTACACAAGTCCCTTGGGATGAGTGATAGTGACTGTAAGCATACTTCCAAGAAAAACCTCTAAACTTCAGGCTGACACATCCCGTACCGTAAACCGACACAGGTAGTCGAGGAGAGTATCCTAAGGCGCTCGAGTGAATCATGGCTAAGGAATTAGGCAAAATGGCCTCGTAACTTCGGGAGAAGAGGCGCTCATGTAAAAGTGAGCCGCAGTGAAAAGGCCCAGGCGACTGTTTAGCAAAAACACAGGACTCTGCGAAATCGAAAGATGAAGTATAGGGTCTGACACCTGCCCGGTGCTGGAAGGTTAAGGAAGGTGCTTAGCGCAAGCGAAGGTATTGACTGAAGCCCCAGTAAACGGCGGCCGTAACTATAACGGTCCTAAGGTAGCGAAATTCCTTGTCGGGTAAGTTCCGACCTGCACGAATGGTGTAACGATCTGATAACTGTCTCAGCCGTGAGCTCGGTGAAATTGTAGTCCCGGTGAAGATGCCGGGTACCCGTAACGGGACGGAAAGACCCCGTGAACCTTCACTACAACTTTGCATTGACTTTGAGTAAACGATGTGTAGCATAGGTGGGAGACTTTGAAGCGGGCACGCTAGTGTTCGTGGAGTCAACGTTGAAATACCACCCTTTGTTTACTTAGAGCCTAACTCCTAATGGGAGAACATTGCATGGTGGGTAGTTTGACTGGGGTGGTCGCCTCCAAAAGAGTAACGGAGGCTTCCAAAGGTACCCTCAGCACGCTTGGTAACCGTGCGCAGAGTGTATTAGCATAAGGGTGCTTGACTGTGAGACCGACGGGTCGAGCAGGTACGAAAGTAGGGTAAAGTGATCCGGTGGTTCTGCATGGAAGGGCCATCGCTCAAAGGATAAAAGGTACTCCGGGGATAACAGGCTGATCTCCCCCAAGAGCTCATATCGACGGGGAGGTTTGGCACCTCGATGTCGGCTCGTCACATCCTGGGGCTGGAGAAGGTCCCAAGGGTTGGGCTGTTCGCCCATTAAAGTGGCACGCGAGCTGGGTTCAGAACGTCGCAAGACAGTTCGGTCCCTATCTGTTATGGGCGTTTGAGATTTGAGAAGATCTGTTTCTAGTACGAGAGGACCGGAATGGACTGACCTCTAGTGTACCAGTTATGTCGCCAGATGTACCGCTGGGTAGCTACGTTGGGAATGGATAAGCGCTGAAAGCATCTAAGCACGAAACCAACTTCAAGATGAGATCTCATAGGGTCGTCGAAGACTACGACGTTGATAGGTCATAGGTGTAAAGGTGGTAACATCAAAGCCGAGTGATACTAATAACCCATCAACTTTTTAAAATTTGTATAATGATTTCCCAATATGTTATAATTTACTGACACACAAGTCATGAAAATGTAAGGCA
>CALMQB010000016.1 GCA_937871805.1 uncultured Candidatus Saccharibacteria bacterium | reverse complement strand
GACGGCGCTTCCACATGCCACCGTCAGATCACTAGTCCCGACTTTCGTCCCTGCTTGAGGTGTCCCTCTCACAGTCAAGCTCCCTTGTGCACTTACACTCAAAACCTGATTGCCAACCAGGCTGAGGGAACCTTTGGGCGCCTCCGTTACCTTTTAGGAGGCGACCGCCCCAGTCAAACTACCCATCAGGCACTGTCCCTGATCCAGATAATGGACCTAGGTTAGATAACCAGAGTGACCAGAGTGGTATTTCAACGATGACTCCACCAGAACTGGCGTCCCGGCTTCAAAGTCTCCCACCTATCCTACACAAGTCACACCGAACACCAATACCAAACTATAGTAAAGGTCCCGGGGTCTTTCCGTCCTGCTGCGCGTAACGAGCATCTTTACTCGTAATGCAATTTCGCCGAGTTCGTGGTGGAGACAGCGCCCAAATCGTTACTCCATTCGTGCAGGTCGGAACTTACCCGACAAGGAATTTCGCTACCTTAGGATGGTTATAGTTACCACCGCCGTTTACTGGGGCTTAAATTCTCCGCTTCGAACTTGCGTTCTAACAGGTCCCCTTAACCTTCCAGCACCGGGCAGGAGTCAGTCCGTATACATCGTCTTACAACTTCGCACGGACCTGTGTTTTTAGTAAACAGTCGCTTGGGCCTGGTCTCTGCGACCCTCACCGCTTCCCCAAGTAAATTGGTTCACAGATCAGGTCCCCCTTATCCCGAAGTTACGGGGGTATTTTGCCGAGTTCCTTCACCACGATTCTCTCGATCGCCTTGGTATTCTCTACCTATCCACCTGTGTCGGTTTGGGGTACGGGCGGCTCATATCTCGCTCACGAAGCTTTTCTAGGCAGCATAGGATCACTCTTACCACACCAAGGTGTGGACACATCATGTCTCAGGCATCACGGAGTACGGATTTGCCTATACTCCACCCTACACACTTAACCCGACATAGCCATAGCCGGGAAGAGCTACCTTCCTGCGTCCCTCCGCAGCTTGCCTACTACAAGATCAGGTCACAGACTCACACAACCCAACAACCCGAAGGCTGTTTGAGAAGTGCTTGCATGTTTAGTATCACTCGCCTCAGCACGGACGATATTTCGCCGGTCACGGGAATATCAACCCGTTGTCCATCGACTACGCCTGTCGGCCTCGCCTTAGGTCCCGACTTACCCAGGGCAGATTAGCTTGACCCTGGAACCCTTGGTTATTCGGCGGACGGGTTTCTCACCCGTCTTTCGCTACTCATGCCTGCATTCTCACTCGTGTGCTCTCCACGACTGGGTCACCCCGCCGCTTCACCGCGCACACGACGCTCCCCTACCCATCCACACGACCTTACGGTCATAACATGTGAATGCCATAGCTTCGGCGGATAACTTGAGCCCCGCTAAATTGTCGGCGCAGAATCACTTGACCAGTGAGCTATTACGCACTCTTTCAAGGGTGGCTGCTTCCAAGCCAACCTCCTGGTTGTCTCAGCAACTCCACATCCTTTTCCACTTAGCAGTCCCTTAGGGGCCTTAGCTGATGATCTGGGCTGTTTCCCTCTCGACTATGAAGCTTATCCCCCACAGTCTCACTGCCGCGCTCTCACTTACCGGCATTCGGAGTTTGGCTGATTTCGGTAAGCTTGTGGGCCCCCTAGACCATCCAGTGCTCTACCTCCGGTAAGAAACATACGACGCTGCACCTAAATGCATTTCGGGGAGAACCAGCTATCACGGAGTTTGATTGGCCTTTCACCCCTATCCACAGCTCATCTCCTCGGTTTTCAACCCAAGTGAGTTCGGTCCTCCACGACGTCTTACCGTCGCTTCAACCTGGCCATGGATAGATCAC
>CALMQB010000015.1 GCA_937871805.1 uncultured Candidatus Saccharibacteria bacterium | reverse complement strand
ACGCACTCTTTAAATGAATGGCTGCTTCCAAGCCAACATCCTAGCTGTCAATGCAGTCCGACCTCGTTAGATCAACTTAGCGTGTACTTAGGGACCTTAGCCGATGGTCTGGGTTTTTTCCCTTTCGCGCACGGACCTTAGCACCCATGCGCTCACTCCCGGATAATTATGTCATGGCATTCGGAGTTTGTCCGGGTTTGGTAGGCGATGAAGCCCCCTAGCCCGATCAGTAGCTCTACCTCCATGACAATACGTCCGAGGCTGCACCTAAATGCATTTCGGAGAGTACGAGCTATCTCCCAGTTTGATAAGCCTTTCACCCCTAACCACAGCTCATCCGAAGACTTTTCAACGTCTACCAGTTCGGACCTCCATTCCGTGTTACCGGAACTTCATCCTGGCCATGGTTAGATCACTCAGGTTTCGCGTCTGCCGCCACTGACTAAGCGCCCTGTTAAGACTTGCTTTCGCTTCGGCTGCGGGGCTTAACCCCTTAACCTTGCCAGTGACGAGCAACTCGTAGGCTCATTATGCAAAAGGCACGCCGTCATCCCCAAAGGGACTCCGACCGCTTGTAGGCGCACGGTTTCAGGGTCTATTTCACTCCTCTGTTCGAGGTGCTTTTCACCTTTCCTTCGCAGTACTGGTTCGCTATCGGTCTCTCAGCAGTATTTAGCCTTGCCGGATGGTTCCGGCGGATTCAGACAGGATCTCACGTGTCCCGCCCTACTCAGGATACCACTAGGTATAGCATGCATTTCGTGTACGGGACTATCACCCGCTATGGTTCTGCTTTCCAGACAGATTCCACTATGCATACTAAGTCCACATTGTGGTCCTACAACCCCGGGGCCGCCTAAACGGT
The DNA here is from genome assembly GCA_937871805.1 of uncultured Candidatus Saccharibacteria bacterium. Taxonomy (GTDB): domain Bacteria; phylum Patescibacteriota; class Saccharimonadia; order Saccharimonadales; family HK-STAS-PATE-42; genus HK-STAS-PATE-42. The sequence goes on along the minus strand of CALMQB010000015.1, from coordinate 1,883 downwards.
CCTGGTTTGGGCTGTCCCCTGTTCGCTCGCCACTACTATGGGGATCACTGTTTTGTTTTCTTTTCCTCCAGGTACTTAGATGTTTCAGTTCCCTGGGTTCGCTTCCCTTGCGGGATAACTGGTCTTCAACCAGCTGGGTTGCCCCATTCGGAGATCCACGGATCACAGGATATTATGCTCCTCCCCGTGGCTTATCGCAGCCTATCGCGTCCTTCATCGCCTCTGAGAGCCAAGGCATCCACCGTACGCCCTTAGTAACTTTTCAACCTTTGAGGTCTATGCTCTATGGACCGATCTCTCGGTCTGTTTTGGTCGGTCTAACAATAAATCAAAGAACGTGTGCCCTGGAAGGGCTGCTCACTTTTGCTCCTTGCGAAGCGTTCGGTGAACGGAGTGGAGAATATCGGAGTCGAACCGATGACCTCCTGCTTGCAAAGCAGGCGCTCTAGCCAGCTGAGCTAATTCCCCGTTCCCTATCCCTGGTAGTCCTGCGCAGATTTGAACTGCGGACCTCTACATTATCAGTGTAGCGCTCTAACCAACTGAGCTACAGGACTAGGAGAAGGTAACGGAAAGGCACCGTTAACATATTATCCAACTGAGACAGCAGGTGTCGTGAACTGTATCCCTACAGTAAACGGAGACCTTGACAACTTACTCTAAAAAGGAGATGTTCCAGCCGCACCTTCCGGTACGGCTACCTTGTTACGACTTAGCCCCAGTCACCGGTTTTACCCTAGGCAGCTCCTTGCGGTCACCAACTTCAGGCACCCCCGGCTTCCATGGCTTGACGGGCGGTGTGTACAAGGCCCGGGAACGTATTCACCGCGCCATGGCTGATGCGCGATTACTAGCGATTCCAGCTTCACGGAGTCGAGTTGCAGACTCCGATCCGAACTGAGACGAGTTTTGAAGATCCGCATCTGGTCACCCAGTAGCTTCCCTCTGTACTCGCCATTGTAGCACGTGTGTAGCCCAGGACGTAAGGGCCGTGATGACTTGACGTCGTCCCCACCTTCCTCACCGTTTACACGGGCAGTTTCTCTAGAGTCCCCGGCATTACCCGCTGGCAACTAAAGATAGGGGTTGCGCTCGTTATGGGACTTAACCCGACACCTCACGGCACGAGCTGACGACAGCCATGCAGCACCTCGCACGCAGTCCGAAGAAGATCACGTTTCCGCGACTGTCTACGTGCGTTCGAGCCCTGGTAAGGTTCCTCGCGTATCATCGAATTAAACCACATGCTCCACCGCTTGTGCGGGCCCCCGTCAATTCCTTTGAGTTTCAGCCTTGCGGCCGTACTCCCCAGGTGGATCACTTAACGCTTTCGCTAGGTCACTGACAGTGTATCGCCAATGACGAGTGATCATCGTTTACGGCGTGGACTACCAGGGTATCTAATCCTGTTCGATCCCCACGCTTTCGTGCCTCAGCGTCAGTTTCGCCGTTGTGAGCTGCCTTCGCTATCGGTGTTCTGTGCCATATCTAAGCATTTCACCGCTACACGGCACATTCCGCCCACATCCAGCGTACTCAAGAATGGCAGTATCAATGGCAAGTCTACAGTTGAGCTGCAGGATTTCACCACTGACTTACCACCCCGCCTACGCACCCTTTAAACCCAATGAATCCGGATAACGCTTGCACCCTTCGTATTACCGCGGCTGCTGGCACGAAGTTAGCCGGTGCTTATTCCTCCGGTACCGTCAACCCAGGACACGTCCTGGGGTTTCTTCCCGGTTAAAAGCAGTTTACAACGCGTAGCGCCTTCTTCCTGCACGCGGCATGGCTGCGTCAGAGTTGCCTCCATTGCGCAATATTCCTCACTGCTGCCTCCCGTAGGAGTCTGGTCCGTGTCTCAGTACCAGTGTGGGGGATAA
>CALMQB010000014.1 GCA_937871805.1 uncultured Candidatus Saccharibacteria bacterium | reverse complement strand
TACACTCTTTCCCTACACGACGCTCTTCCGATAGATCGGAAGAGCGTCGTGTAGGAAAAGAGTGTATGATTCGTCACGTACCAGTGTATTTCGGCGGTAGTCGATATCAGTGCAACCGCGCTAGAACCCTTTGCCTGTACAAACAACTGGTCGCATCCCATCGGTATAGCTGCTGTAGGGTTTGGTGAGGTTAACGATGTGGAAGCTATAGGTTCCAATCAGAGAGTTGTTGCGCACCCGGAAAAAGAACCATTGGGTACTGCTGCCACTCGTATTGATGTCCTTTTGCAAGCACAGAACATATGAATTGGGCTCACTATTACGAGCAACCAGAGCAAGATTTCCGCATTCAAAGCGACTTTCGAACTCGAGCTCGTTGGTTTATACTTCTTGAACGGCCTCCCTCTTTGGTTGAGATTGTGACCTCGCTTTCAGGTTTATTGCTAGTTCACAGAAACTTTCGTTGGTGGCTCTGTTTAGCTGTGGGTGTGACTGGTACAGCGGGGTGCTGAATAGCTCAGGGAGGCTGCGACCCAACTTGTGCAATCTATCCCGATTGTTAGTTATTCTGCTGTTCAGAACCGTTGGTATTGTGGGTTCATCGTTGCTGGATGACAGTGAGTCTAGTGGATTATTCTCAAGGGGAAACGCAGATTGCTTCTTTTGAGGTTCACCTGTCTGAAGAGGCTTGGGTCTGCTTATGAATTGCAGAATAGGGTTGTCCTCTTCCTAACTTATCATCTTTATTATCAAGGGTACCTTAACTAATCCGAACACAGCTCTTTCGCGGCCCTGTAAATTAATGTACCAATTGACTAACGATAATGCCCCTGAGACACTCAAGCAGATTTCAGGCAAATTGAAACGTAAGACTCCAACCAAACGAACCCGCGCTGCTTAGCTTCAGCTCGGTGAACAGCATAGCCACTCACGCAGCAACATTGAAGAAATGTTCCGGGCAATAACACTGGAGGATGAAATGTCTAACCTTGACATGATAAAGGAACGGTTGAAGTAGCCAGTGGTTAAGATAGGTTACTCAGCACCAAAAACAAAACGATAAGGAGCCAGACAGAAGATCGCGTTGATATCTAACTGACCAAAGCCAAGAACAAAGATTTGAACATGTCAATGCTCTTGACTTCAAAGCCTCAGAGTTATGAGGAACTCGAAACGGAGAACATCATCCAACGAGAGTAAATTTAGTATCTCAAGCGAGTTAATGACATACAGAGACAGGAGATCGAGAAGTTGCGTAATATGCTGAAAAAGTCATCAGCAAAGCGGTTGCATAGCCAGACGCATAACCGGTCGATGGATACAACGGCTAAGGAGCAGCCATTCAGACAGCAGTTGAACCATCACGTCAGCTGCAATGAGTAAATTGCCAGTAGCATAAAAGATCTCAAGTGCGCTCTCACAAATGCTATAAACAGAAACAAACAACGTGCCAAGGGCAAACACAGCAACACATAGCTACTGCAATCTTTGAAGAAATGCAGAATTTGACAGTCACTTTTCTTGTAGCTCGGGCTTCGGTTCGAGATCACTGAAGTAGCGGTCATGGCGAAAGATTGGGGTAAGATGGGGGACACGAGAGCTTTTTATGGGCTCTTCTATCTGCTGGCTCAATGATAGCGAGGGCATCACCTTCCGGACGAGGTCTTTGGTTGAAGTTGAAGGGTTTTATTGGTTCGCGTAATTATGAAGCTTGGACTCAGGCGGTTTAGGGTAGCTTCTATGATTTTCCTCATGGGTATAAATCGGATGATGAGGTGGCTCCAAATGAATGTTGATCTCAATGTCCTTAAGGGCTTTTTCGTCGATACGATCT
>CALMQB010000013.1 GCA_937871805.1 uncultured Candidatus Saccharibacteria bacterium | reverse complement strand
CAGTGGGAGCCCCTTCGTGGGGTGACTGCGTACCTTTTGTATAATGGGTCAGCGACTTACTGTCAGTGGCGAGCTTAACCGTATAGGGGAGGCGTAGGGAAACCGAGTCTTAATAGGGCGTTTAGTCGCTGGTAGTAGACCCGAAACCGGGCGATCTAGCCATGGGCAGGGTGAAGGTTCGGTAACACGGACTGGAGGCCCGAACCGGGATCTGTTGAAAAAGATTCGGATGACCTGTGGCTAGGAGTGAAAGGCTAATCAAGCTCGGAGATAGCTGGTTCTCCTCGAAAGCTATTTAGGTAGCGCGTCAGATGATTACCGCTGGGGGTAGAGCACTGTTTGGGCTAGGGGGACATCGCGTCTTACCAACCCCATGCAAACTCCGAATACCGGCGAGTACAGTCTGGCAGGCAGACAGCGGGTGCTAACGTCCGTTGTCAAAAGGGAAACAACCCAGACCGCCAGCTAAGGTCCCCAATCATGGCTAAGTGGGAAACGATGTGGGAAGGCATAGACAGCTAGGAGGTTGGCTTAGAAGCAGCCACCCTTTAAAGAAAGCGTAATAGCTCACTAGTCGAGTCGGCCTGCGCGGAAGATCCAACGGGGCTCAAGCCATGAACCGAAGCTGCGGATGCATCGTAAGATGCGTGGTAGAGGAGCGTTCTGTACGCCTGTGAAGGTCAATTGAGAAGTTGGCTGGAGGTATCAGAAGTGCGAATGCTGACATAAGTAACGACAATGCGAGTGAAAAACTCGCACGCCGGAAGACCAAGGGTTCCTGTCCAACGCTAATCGGGACAGGGTTAGTCGGCCCCTAAGGCGAGGGCGAAAGCCGTAGTCGATGGGAAACAGGTTAATATTCCTGTACTTTTTGGTACTGCGATGAGGGGACGGAGAAGGCTAGGCCAGCGCGGCGTTGGTTGTCCGCGTTTAAGGTAGTAGGCTGGGATCTTAGGTAAATCCGGGATTCCGTTAGGCCGAGAACTGATGACGAGTGTCCATGTGACGCGAAGTGGTTGATGCCATGCTTCCAGGAAAAGCCTCTAAGCTTCAGGTATCAAGAAACCGTACTCCAAACCGACACAGGTGGTCAGGTAGAGAATACCAAGGCGCTTGAGAGAACTCGGGTGAAGGAACTAGGCAAAATA
>CALMQB010000012.1 GCA_937871805.1 uncultured Candidatus Saccharibacteria bacterium | reverse complement strand
TCTTTTGACTTCCCCCTCGTTTTCCATATAAATCTCCACGCTTTCGTAAGGCAACACGCCAAACCGAAAAGGTCATTAACACTCAACACAAGAAGAAAACTCCATCTCATACAAGAGATGGTTTTAAGTTAAATATCGAGTGTGTGCGCAAGCACACACTCACAATCAAGATAACAAACATTCACGCAAGTGAATGAATGCTATCGTTCGTTTTAAAGAGTTTGATCATAGCTCAGGATGAACGCTAGCGGTGCGCCTAACACATGCAAGTCGAGCGCAGATGGAGGTGACACAAAGCGGATAAGAGAACAGAATGCGAAGCATTCTTTTCCTTTGTATTCTTTGTGTCACTTCTTGATGAGCGGCAGACGGGTGAGTAACGCGTTGGAATCTACCCCAGAGTGAGGGATAGCCCGGAGAAATCCGGATTAATACCGCATAGTCCCGAGAGGGTAAAAGAGCAATCTGCTCTGGGAGGATCCTGCGTCCTATCAGCTAGTTGGCGGGGTAAAAGCCCACCAAGGCTATGACGGGTAGTTGGTCTGAGAGGATGACCAACCACAATGGGACTGAGACACGGCCCATACTCCTACGGGAGGCAGCAGTGAGGAATCTTCCGCAATGGGCGCAAGCCTGACGGAGCGACACCGCGTGGAGGACGAAGCCTTTGTTGGTGTAAACTCCTTTTTTCTCCGAAGATAATGACGGTAGGAGAAGAATAAGAAGCAGCAAACTACGTGCCAGCAGCTGCGGTAATACGTAGGCTTCAAGCGTTATCCGGAATTACTGGGTGTAAAGCGTCTGTAGGCGGCAGAGTAAGTTTGGCATGAAAGACCGGGGCTTAACCCCGTGTTTGTGTCGAAAACTGCTCAGCTAGAATCTGGGAGAGGGAAGCAGAATGATGTGAGTAGGGGTGCAATCCGTTGATACACATCAGAATACCAAAAGCGAAGGCAGCTTCCTGGAACAGTATTGACGCTCAGAGACGAAAGCGTGGGGAGCGAAAAGGATTAGATACCCTTGTAGTCCACGCCCTAAACGATGATGACTAGGTGTCGGCGTAAGCCGGTGCTATAAGCTAACGCGTTAAGTCATCCACCTGAGGAGTACGGCCGCAAGGTTAAAACTCAAATGAATAGACGGGGACCCACACAAGCAGTGGATCATGTGGTTTAATTCGACAATAAACGAGGGACCTTACCCAGGCTTGACATCCCGAGAAGTCCGATGAAAGTTGGATGTGCCCGCAAGGGAACTTGGTGACAGGCGCTGCATGGTTGTCGTCAGCTCGTGCCTTGAGGTGTTCGGTTAAGTCCGTTAACGAGCGCAACCCATGTCGTTAGTTATTATGTCTAACGAGACTGCCTGAGTTAATCAGGAGGAAGGTGTGGATGACGTCAAATCAGCATGGCCCTTATGCCTGGGGCCACACACATGATACAATGGTCGGTACAAAGAGTCGCAATACAGTAATGTGGAGCCAATCTATAAAGCCGATCTCAGTCCGGATTGGGGGCTGCAACTCGCCCTCATGAAGTTGGAATTGCTAGTAATCGTGAATCAGACATGTCACGGTGAATCTGTTCCTGGGTCTTGTACTCACCGCCCGTCAAACCATGGGAGGTGCTTTTACTGGAAGCCCCCGAAGTAATATTGGGGTCCATGGTAGAAGTGCTGACTGGGGTTAAGTCGTAACAAGGTATCCGTACGAGAACGTGCGGATGGACTATCTCCTTTCAATAGTCTCATATGATGATGGATGTTTTCTTCTGGTGCCGAGTGTCAATGACTCTGTTCATTAACAAACACAAAGTATAAAACGATTAGTTAAAAAGCAATTTAACTGAAAAATAAAAAAGAAAATGAGTAAGAAAATAGTAATATTTTCCATTCAATTTCACCAAAACTCTTAGAATAAAGATGAGTAGTAATACTCTTATATATTCCTAAGAATAGTTATCAGTTTGAATTCTTTCGCTAAACGAGTATCAACAACAAACACAAAGAGAATAAAAAGCTAATCTAATAGAGAGAGCACTCAAAGAAAGAATGACGTCAAACTCATTCTCTTCTTCTCTCTCTATATTCTGGTATAAATATGGTTACGGCACAGAGTGGATGCCTCGACTTGTGTATCCGATGAAGGACGTGGGAGACTGCGATATGCCTCGGTAAGCCGTCAACAGGCGTTATAACCGGGGATTTCCGAATGGGGGAACCCTAAAGAGCGAACCTCTTTAATCCGTAATGGAAGGACACTTGCTGAATTGAAATATCTTAGTAAGCAAGGAAAAGAAATCAATTGAGATTCCCTAAGTAGTGACGAGCGAAACGGGATCAGCCCAAACCTATGTAAACTTATGGGTGCAGACCTTGAACATGGGGGTTGTAAGAGCTATTTACTGTCTTCTGCAAAGACGGACAAAGCGATATTTAGAATAGGAGAAGGACTTGGGAAGGTCCGCCAAAGAGGGTGAAAGCCCCGTAACCGAAATTCTTTATATCTATTTGCAATAGTTTCTTGAGTAGCATCAGACACGAGAAATCTGGTGTGAAGCTGGGGAGACCACTCTCCAAGGCTAAAGAGTACACAAGATCGATAGTGAACAAGTACTGTAAAGGAAAGGTGAAAAGAACCCCGGGAGGGGAGTGAAATAGATCCTGAAACCCTGTGCCAATGAAGAGTAGGAGCCTGTATTTATACGGGTGACTGCGTACTTTTTGTAGAACGGACCAACGAGTTAGCTGTATGTGGCAAGGTTAAGGGAGAGTATACCCGGAGCCGTAGGGAAACCGAGTCTGAATAGGGCGATTCAGTCACATGCACTAGACCCGAAACCCATGCGAGCTACTCATGTGCAGGCTGAAGGTGTGGTAACACACACTGGAGGGCCGAACCATTTAGAGCTGCAAGTCTATTGGATGACATGTGAGTAGGAGTGAAAAGCTAATCGAGCTGGGAGATAGCTGGTTCTCCGCGAAATATATTTAGGTATAGCCTCATAAAGCAACAGTCTGAGGTAGGGCTCTGATAAGGTGAGCGGGTCGCGAGACTTAGCAATCCTTGATAAACTTCGAATGCAGACTGCCAAGTATTATGAGAGTCAGACAGTGACGGAGAAGCGCCATTGTCAAAAGGGAAACAGCCCAGATTCCTGTCTAAGGTCCCCAAATATACACTCAGTGGAAAAGGATGTGAGGTTACTGAGACAACCAGGATGTTGGCTTAGAAGCAGCCACTCATTCAAAGAGTGCGTAATAGCTCACTGGTCGAGTGATCTTGCGCCGAAAATTCAACGGGGCTTAAGTGTATTACCGAAGACGGAAACTTCAATTTTATTGGAGTGGTAGCGGAGCGTCCTCTATGCTGATGAAGGTGAGTCGTAAGGCTTGCTGGAGGTACGAGGAGTGAAAATGTTGGTATGAGTAACGCGAACAGAATGAAAACTTCTGTCACCGAATGCCCAAGGTTTCCGATCCAACGTCAGTCGTGGTCGGGTTAGTCGGTCCTAAGGTGTACCCGAAAGGGGAAACCGATGGATAGCAGGTTAATATTCCTGCACTTCAAATGTTCGTTATTACGACGTGGGGACATATCGGGTCATTGGAGAGGGTTATAGATCATCCTCGAATTATACAACAGCGGACACTTAGGAAAATCCGGGTGTCATTTACGAAAGAGTATAGTTTCTCTCAAAGTGAAAGCGTAAGCTCGAGCAATGAGAAGTCCTACAATGATTTGGTATCGAGAAAAGCCACTAAGGAGAATTATTTGAAACCGTACCGCAATCGAACACTCGTGGGCTGGTGTGAGTACACCAAGGTGGACGGGATAACTATGCTTAAGGAACTCTGCAAAACAGCGGTCGTAACTTCGGGATAAGACCTGCCTGGAGAGTAATTTACTCTTCAGGCCGCAGCTAACGAGCCCAGGCGACTGTTTACCAAAAACACAGCTCTCTGCAAACACGTAAGTGGAAGTATAGGGGGTGATGCCTGCCCAGTGCCAGAAGATTACGGGGAGGGGTGCAAGCTCTGAACTTAAGTCCTGGTGAACGGCGGCCGTAACTATAACGGTCCTAAGGTAGCGAAATTCCTTGTCGGGTAAGTTCCGACCCGCACGAATGGCGTAA
>CALMQB010000011.1 GCA_937871805.1 uncultured Candidatus Saccharibacteria bacterium | reverse complement strand
AAGTTTAATATCTTCTAGCGTGGCAAGAAACTATCATTTCTTAAATAAAAGATTCTTTCTAAGCAGAATAACCTGGAAAGGTTAACCATAGGGAGTGAAAGTCTCGTATGCGTATGAAAGATTTAATTATTGTGTTTATCTCGAGTAGGTCGGGACACGTGAAACCCTGATTGAATCTGGGAGGGCCACCTTCCAAGGCTAAATATATTACATGATCGATAGTGAACAAGTACCGCGAGGGAAAGGTGAAAAGAACCCCGGGAGGGGAGTGAAATAGATCCTGAAATTGTGTGCTTACAAGGAGTCGGAGCGGATTTATTCCGTGACGGCGTGCTTTTTGTAGAACGATCCAGCGAGTTAATTTCATACGCAAGGTTAAGTCAAGTGACGGAGCCACAGTGAAAGCGAGCCTGAATAGGGCGAATTTAGTGTATGGGATTAGACCCGAAACCGGGTGACCTAACCATGAGCAGGTTGAAGCTACTGTAATAGGTAGTGAAGGACCGAACCGTCGTACGCAGCAAAGTGCTCGGATGACTTGTGGTTAGAGGTGAAATGCCAATCGAACTCGGAGATAGCTGGTTCTCCTCGAAATAGCTTTAGGGCTAGCGTCAATTAATTAGCCAACGGGGGTAGAGCTCTGTAAAGGACTGGGGCCCGCAAGGGTACCCACCCTTAACAAACTACGAATACCGTTGGTGGTACATTGGCAGTTAGAACGTCGGGGCTAAGCTCGGCGCTCGAAAGGGAAACAGCCCAGACCATCGTCTAAGGTCCCTAAATATATACTCAGTGGGAAACAAGGTGAGATTTCTTAAACAGCTAGGATGTTGGCTTAGAAGCAGCCATTCATTTAAAGAGTGCGTAACAGCTCACTAGTCAAGAGATCTTGCGTGGAAAATGTAACGGGGCTAAAGTATATTACCGAAGACATGGATGTGACAGATAATTTATTATCTGCACGTGGTAGAGGAGCGTTCCTATCTGCGGTGAAGCTCAACTGGAAAGTTGGGTGGAGCGTTAGGAAGTGAGAATGCTGGAATGAGTAACCATAAGACAGGTGAGAATCCTGTCGGCCGTAAGAGCAAGGATTCCTGGGCTACAGTAATTGTCCCAGGGTTAGT
>CALMQB010000010.1 GCA_937871805.1 uncultured Candidatus Saccharibacteria bacterium | reverse complement strand
CTTTCGCTTACAGGACTCTCACCTCCTATGGTCTGCTTTTCCAAAACAGTTCTGCTCTCTATGTAATAACTTTTGGGCTTCTCCGCTTTCGCTCGCCACTACTCACGGAATCACTATTGTTTTCTTTTCCTCCAGGTACTTAGATGTTTCAGTTCCCCAGGTTCTCTTCATCTTGCGATGATTACAGGTCTTCAACCTGCAGGGTTCCCCCATTCGGACATCTACGGATCAAAGCTTGTTTGCAACTCCCCGTAGCTTTTCGCAGCTTACCACGTCCTTCGTCGTCTCCGAAAGCCAAGGCATCCCCCGTACGCCCTTATTCGCTTCCTTTTCTTAATTTTCTTCTACTTCCACACATTCCATTTCTGGAACATGGGTAGTCTCTCTCGTAATCCAACTTCCCAACTTGTCAATGAACTTTCTCTTTATTACAAAAACCAACGCCTCTAATCCTCTGATCAAATTTGTCGATTCTCTTTTATTCAAGCTTTTATATTAAGCAGAACTATTTCTGCTATATATCTCTTTTAATGCTTAGAACTTTCGTCCTAAGTGTTTTTTATAGTGGAGGATAAGGGAGTCGAACCCTTGACCTCTAGAATGCAAATCTAGCGCTCTAGCCAACTGAGCTAATCCCCCGCTTCGTTTGTCATACTCGTCTCCTCACCAAGTTAGTAGTCTCGGGCGGATTTGAACCGCCGACCCCTACATTATCAGTGTAGTGCTCTAACCAACTGAGCTACGAGACTCTGTCAAGTTTCTTCTCTTCTCGTCTGACTCTCTTGTCTCTCTCTTTCTTTCTGTTTCAAAATTAACAGTAGTGGGTAGGTAAAAGAACTTTCAATTCTCTTAAAAGGAGGTATTCCAGCCACACCTTCCGGTACGGCTACCTTGTTACGACTTAGCCCCAGTTACTGGTTTTACCTTAGATAGCTCCCTGTAAAGTCACCATCTTCAGGCACCCCCAACTCCCATGGCTTGACGGGCGGTGTGTACAAGGTCCGGGAACGTATTCACCGCGCCATGGCTGATGCGCGATTACTAGCGATTCCAACTTCATGGAGTCGAGTTGCAGACTCCAATCCGAACTGAGATCGGCTTTCTGGGATTGGCTCCACCTCGCGGCTTAGCGACCCTCTGTACCGTCCATTGTAGCACGTGTGTAGCCCTAGGCATAAAGGCCATGATGACTTGACGTCATCCCCACCTTCCTCGCGGCTTACGCCGGCAGTCTATTCAGAGTCCCCATCTTAATGCTGGCAACTGAATATAGGGGTTGCGCTCGTTGCGGGACTTAACCCAACACCTCACGGCACGAGCTGA
>CALMQB010000009.1:0-5000 GCA_937871805.1 uncultured Candidatus Saccharibacteria bacterium | reverse complement strand
TTTTCCACCCTAACACTCGCATAATGGGTAGACTCCTTGGTCCGTGTTTCAAGACGGGTCAGTAAAAGCCATTTTGGCAAAATCATTAGCTAATCCCTCACTCTCTTTTGTAATTTTTGGCTTCACAATATGTTTGACCTTACTATTACAAAAGAAAGCCATTTTGCCTTTCACCTGCGAAATCTCACTAATTTTCACTTTAAGATAAGAATCCTATGAAGTACTCTCCACCTCTAAGCTTAGATTAATGAGTTAATTCGCCGGTTATAATTTCTCTTTTACTGCTTCCTTTTCAACGATTTCAAGTCTTTTAACCCTCTTTTCAAAGTTCTTTTCATCTTTCCTTCGCAGTACTTGTATGCTATCGGTCTCCTATCTTATATTTAGCCTTAGGAGAAGTTTATCTCCCACTTAGTGCAGCATTCCCAAACTACACGACTCTTAGAAATCTCTCATATCATCTCGACTCATCCAAAGACGGGACTTTCACCCTCTATGGTGTCTTGTTCCAAAGAACTTATGACGAGTCTTGACCTTCTGAGAAACACTATAGATTACAATTCCACAGTTGTGCTATGGATTAACATCTTGGGCTTTTACCTCTTCACTCGCCGCTACTGAGGTAATCATTGTTATTTTCTTTTCCTCCGCTTACTGATATGCTTAAGTTCAGCGGGTAATCTTGCTTATTTCAGGTACCATTAGTGGATAAATGGTTGTTAGGTTACTGTTGAACAGTATTCAGCTCTAAACGATGATCACCGATTAGTGACTGCTTCGGTTAGGCGTTACACTGAAGTAACCTCGTATTTGGTGAGAGAATTGCTTCAATCACATTAAGTTCTTTGATGTAATTAACCGGATACACTGAAACAAACATGATAGCCAAAGCTATCGCCACTTGCGTTCAAAGATCTGATGACTCGCGGTTCTGCAATTCGCATTGCGTATCGCATTTCGCTGCGTTCTTCATCGGTATAGGAGCCTAGATATCCATCGTTGAAAATTTAAGATATTTAGATTGTTTAATAACTGTAAAAACCTAGAATAGGTAAACTTGCTGGAAAACCAGCAGAGAACAAACATTCAAGAAGAACATTGCATAAATTATGAATGATCCTTCCGCAGGTTCACCTACGGAAACCTTGTTACGACTTCTTTTTCCTCTAAGTGCTAAGGTTTGTTTAATTTCTAACTTTGACATTATCAAGAAGACTCACCTGAACACTCAATCGGTAAAAGCGACGGGCGGTGTGTACATTTTGCAGGGACGTAATCAGCACGAGCTGATGACTCGCGCTTACTAGGAATTCCTAGTTCAAGATCCACAATTACAAAGATCTATCCCAAGCACGGCACTCACTAAAAAGATTACCCAAATCCTTTCGGATCAGGAAAAACTCGTTGAAAGTGCCATTGTAGTACGCGTGCAGCTCAGGACATCTAAGGGCATCACAGACCTGTTATTGCCTCAAACTTCCATGTGATTACATCACATAGTCCCTCTAAGAAGTGCTTTCGATTATGAATCGAAATACTAGTTAGCAGGTTAAGGTCTCGTTCGTTAACGGAATTAACCAGACAAATCACTCCACCAACTAAGAACGGCCATGCACCACCACTAGACCAATCAAGAAAGAACTCTCAATCTGTCAATCCTAAAATCTTCTTGCCCTGATGAGTTTCCCAGTGTTGAGTCAAATTAAGCCGCAGACTCCACTCCATGGTGGTGCAAAACCGTCAATTCCTTTAAGTTTCAGCCTTGCGACCATACTCCCCCCAGAACCCAAAGACTTTGATTTCTCCTACGGTCCCAAATGAACTTTATGATTCATCTGAATCCGAGTCGGTATAGTTTATAGTTAAGACTAGGACGGTATCTGATCGTCTTTGATCCCCTAACTTTCGTTCTTGATTAATGAAAACATCCTTGGCAAATGCTTTCGCATTAGTTCGTCTTCAGCAAATCTTAGAATTTCACCTCTGACTGCTGAGTACGAATGCCCCCGACTGTTCCTATTAATCATTACTAAAGCCTTAAACCAATAAATAGACTTCAGTCATATTCTATTATTCCATGCTAATGCATTCCGGACAAACCTGCCTGGAACACTCTGTTTTTCTCAAGGTAAATTGCTTACTTATACAGTCTACCGGTTAAGGAAGAACATGTATTTGCAAGCGGATGACTGCTGGTTCCTTCGCATCAAGTGCAGAGGCCCAATACAGCCAGAACTTCAACTACGAGCTTTTTAACTGCAACAACTTTAATATACGCTATTGGAGCTGGAATTACCGCGGCTGCTGGCACCAGACTTGCCCTCCAATTGCTTTCGGTAAGGTTTGTAAATTATCCTCATTACACTTCTCAACAATGTTGAGAGTTGTTATTTCTTGTCACTGCCTCCCTGAATCAGGATTGGGCAATTTTCGCGCCTGCTGCCTTCCGTAGATGTGGTAGCCGTTTCTCAGGCTCCCTCTCCGGAATCGAACCCTAATTCTCCGTTACCCGTGACTGCCATGGTAGTCCAATACACTACCATCCAAAGCTGATAGGGCAGAAACTTGAATGATTTATCGCATATACCTGCGATTCGTTCGATTACTATGAATCATCACATTCCTTGCGGAAATGGTTTAGTACTAATAATTACGACCCTTGAGCCAGGTCTAACTGCATGTATTAGCTGTAATTTGTCACGGTTATCCATGTAACTTTCGATTATCAAATAAATTATAACTGATTTAATGAGCCATTCGCAGTTTCGCCGTATAATACTTATACTTACACATGCATGGCTTAATCTTTGAGACAAGCATATGACTACTGGCAGGATCAACCAGATTACTACATTTGAGGGCTAAACCCTGCAAAGTAAAGTTTACTACAAATAGCAACACATTGCTGACTTTATGCGATTCTCTATCCCCGAAGGTTTAGCATGAATCAAGCCATATGGTTTACTATCTGCATCAGCTGAACACCTTTCTCTGACAGAGTTATAGCTATAGAATAGCTAAGGACCTCTGGAAAAAGGGATTCTCAGTGTAGGACAAAGCACTTTCAGACATTTACAACTGAAACTGATTGCTCACTACGACTAAGTTTTATTGCATACTATACCTAAAGGTACAGATACAACACTTCACCTTTGCTAAAGCTCTCGTTAGAGTGCTCTATCAAGGATAAACCTTAGCCATGAAAACTTAATTTCATGTCTATAGGCCTTAAATATTGTCAGAGAAGTAGTGTCCTAGGCCCTGTATGGCGATAGCAATTGCTATGCCGAGGGAAGTACCAACTGCAGCAGAGGCCTCTGTACTCGATATACGATGCTGCTACTCATCTTCTGTTGTTGGGGCTTGCGCCCTGTACCAGACTCATGATATAGCAACATCATCGATTCTTAGAGGGAATACACGTCCTCGGTGGTCATCTGACTTTGCAGGGGTTGCCTGCATCAGATTACTAGCCTACTAACAGTGTACTACACCTTTGCTGAGTAGTCGACTTTTTTTCAAATTTCACTACTCCTCTTAAGTATAGTATAAAAAGTCAAAAGTTAAAAAACCACCAAACCAAAAAATCCATTTTTTTTTGACGGAGTCTAAATAAAAATGCAACCCGGCAGAAAAAGTTCATTTTCCTAACTTTCATCCTCATCTACTGTCCTTTAATCTTTTTCCTCCAACCCACCGGGAAAGTTACTATTTTTTGCATTCTTTGTTTTTTACAAATTGTCATTTATTTTGAAATATAAAGCACCTCTAAGAATAAGAGGAACGTATATCCAAAGTAGATAGTGTCCTCTATTACCTTATAGGAGCTGAAGTCCATGAGTTATAATTAAAGTGTCCAAAAGTCCCCAACAAAAGTGAAAAAAAGTTAAGAGATTTCGCTACTCTTTTTATTTTTTGAGGGTCCAGGGAGATGGGTAAGGTGGATAAGGTCATGCTCAAGCGTTCTTTGACCTTAATTTTCCAAAATGAACGAGTTATGAATTTATTGACTTTTCCACTAAAGTTAAAAAACCACCGTGAGAAAATATAAAATCGTCAAAAAAACGAAGACAAGTGAATTGCAACCCGGCAGAAAAAGTGCGGCTTTTGCCGTCTTGATTCACAGACTGTTGTCCTCTTCACAGTTTGAAGCCATTTCAATGCCCCAAAGGTGGATATGGTCGGCTTTCGACTCGGACAGCTGGACGGGGCTAAAAATTAAAAATTTAGTATGGTTGGTCTGACGCCGTCACTAAAACAACTGTGAAGTCAGAATTGGAAGGGGATAGGTGGAAGTACTACCTTCTGAGGGTCACTTTTGACCCCTAATCGATGAAAAAAGTCGGAGGTCGACCTCCAGGTTTATATATGATTATTTTATATTTTTAGATCTTACTATATAGTTACTATATTTTGCTAGTGTATACCGGATAAACGGGATTTCACCCCTTTCTCCTTATCTCCTATTCCTACGATCACCAGGAGCTTCCTTCTGACCCTGTCGCTCTCCCCTCTCTTAATCTGAGACATTTTGGAGGATATCGATTTTTTGCATATTCGCATCTCCATTTTTGAGTAAAAGATGATAAATATTAAAAAAGAGCTGACTCAAAAGCTTCAAAACAACAAAAGCCATCACTTTGATGACGAATTATCTTATAATATATCATAATTAGCCCGCTTTTGCGAAAAGGCTTTTTTCTTATTATAAACTTCAGGGGGTAAGAAAACAAAGTTGCAAATGGAGATCTAAAAATGAGAAAAAACTGTTTTGGGGGCTTCACTGGTCGAGGCTGTGATGTTTGTTTATATCTATTTATGATTTTTTAAAAAATAGGTGTTAAAGGGTAGGTTTTTGCTATATAAAACCTCAATATTCAAAGGCAAAGAAAATAAAGATGAAAGTGGTGACTTGTGTTAGCTTTAGAAGTGATTTTGGGGAGGTAACAACCCGTTTGATCTGATAAATGGGTCCAGAAGAGCTTTTTCATTTTACCATC
>CALMQB010000008.1 GCA_937871805.1 uncultured Candidatus Saccharibacteria bacterium | reverse complement strand
CGGTAGTTTTTTCCGACCACACACGCGCAGTGTGCATGAAGTTGACGCGGCGTGTTCTTCTTCGGAAGGACGCACAGCGTCAGCTCGAGTTTCTTATGGTCAAGCTACTAAGAGTGTACGGTGAATGCCTTGGCACCAGGAGTCGATGAAGGACGCGATAAGCTGCGATAAGCCCCGGTGAGCTGCAAAAGAGCTTTGATCCGGGGATTTCCGAATGGGGAAACCCACTCTGGCTAATCCTGGAGTATCCTCCGCTGAATACATAGGCGGTTGAAGACAACGTGGGGAAGTGAACCATCTCAGTACCCACAGGAAAAGAAAACAAAAGTGATTCCGCTAGTAGCGGCGAGCGAACGCGGACATAGCCCAAACCATTGTGCTTGCATGATGGGGTTGTAGGGCCCGGCTGCCTTTAATGGCGGCGAGTTACCAACTATTCTGATAATCGAACGATCAGTAACAATCAACCACATACGGTGACAGCCAGGTAGATGACAGCGAAATGGCTCGTGTTGGGTTCCTGAGTACCGCGGGACACGTGAAATCCCGTGGGAATCTACGAGGACCATCTCGTAAGGCTAAATACTCCCTAGTGACCGATAGTGAACAAGTACCGTGAGGGAAAGGTGAAAAGAACCCCGAGAGGGGAGTGAAATAGAACCTGAAACCGTATATCTACAAGCAGTAGAAGCGCTTTATATGCGCGACTGCGTACCTTTTGCATAATGAGTCAGCGAGTTATTTTTGCAGGCAAGGTTAAGCCGTTGTAGGTGGAGCCGTAGCGAAAGCGAGTCTGAATAGGGCGTAAGTCTGCAGGGATAGACCCGAAACCCAGTGATCTAATCATGGCCAGGCTGAAGCGAGGGTAACACCTCGTGGAGGGCCGAACTAGTTGGTGTTGAAAAACCTTTGGATGAGCTGTGATTAGGGGTGAAAGGCCAATCAAACTGGGTGATAGCTGGTTCTCCCCGAAATATATTTAGGTATAGCTTCAGGTAAATTGTATCACGGAGGTAGAGCACTGAATGGGCTAGGGGTCTTTACCAGATTACCAAACCCAAATAAACTCCGAATGCCGTTGATATTTACTCTAGGAGACAGACTATGGGTGATAAGGTCCATAGTCGAGAGGGAAAGAGCCCAGACCATCAGCTAAAGTCCCTAAATCTACACTAA
>CALMQB010000007.1 GCA_937871805.1 uncultured Candidatus Saccharibacteria bacterium | reverse complement strand
CGCATCGTCGAGGTGTTCCATGGCCAGGCGGCACGCTCGGCCTAGAAAGTGAGTGCGCCACCACCACGCGAGCCCGAGGCCCAGCGCGAGCACGCCTCGCAAGCTGCGGACTCCTTCCACGCGCTCGAGGTAGAAGACGAACACGGCCAGGAACGCGAGCGGGGCCCCGGCCAGCCAGGCGCGTCCCCGAAAGCCATGGCCACCGCGCCGCGTCAGCGTGAAGGCCCGGTCCAGCCAGTCGAGCGCGCTCACGCGGCCTCCGGAAGCGCGATCTGCAGCAGCCCCCACAGCAACAGCCAGAGCAGTGCCGCCCAGAACAGGGCTCCCACCGCCGCGCGACCGCGAGACGAGCTTGCCACGAGGGTCACGGGCTCGGCCTCGCTGCGGGCCCGCTGCGCCAGGCATCGAACGCAGTAGTTGATGCCTTCGACCTTGGTGGTGCACTCCGCACAAACGCGCGAACGGCACGCGACACAGACGCCGAGCGCCTCCCGCTGAGCATGAAACGCGCACGCCGCCGCCTGCATCACGAGCGACGTGTAACACGCCCTCACGCGCCTAGCGAGGCGCTTAAAAAGGCGAAGCCCCCCGCAGTTAAGCGAGGGGCTTCGATAAATCCGGCGGCGTCCTACTCTCCCACAGCGCTTCCGCTGCAGTACCATTGGCTCTGAAAGGCTTGACTACCGAGTTCGGGATGGGATCGGGTATGACCCTTTCGACATCGCCACCGAAACAGATGGAGAGCAACAGCTCTGGAAGGTTGATTAGACGTATCCAGGTTGGGTGGTCCCGGCTTTCGCACTGGGACTCATGTCTCCAACCCTGAACTCGAACATTGAAACGACTCGTACCTTAGAGATAGGTCAAGCCGCACGGCCGATTAGTACAGGTCAGCTCCATGTGTTGCCACACTTCCACACCCTGCCTATTACCACGTAGTCTACATGGGGCCTTTAGGGACCCGAAGGTCCGGGATACCTCATCTTGAGGCCGGCTTCCCGCTTAGATGCTTTCAGCGGTTATCCGTTCCGTACATAGCTACCCGGCTATGCTCTTGGCAGAACAACCGGAACACTAGAGGTACGTTCAACCAGGTCCTCTCGTACTATGGTCAAATCCTCTCAAGTATCCTGCGCCCACGGCAGATAGGGACCGAACTGTCTCACGACGTTCTGAACCCAGCTCGCGTACCGCTTTAATTGGCGAACAGCCAAACCCTTGGGACCTGCTCCAGCCCCAGGATGCGATGAGCCGACATCGAGGTGCCAAACCGCGCCGCCGATATGAACTCTCAGGCGCGATCAGCCTGTTATCCCCGGAGTACCTTTTATCCGTTGAGCGATGACCCTTCCATTCGGAGCCACCGGATCACTAAGACCTGCTTTCGCACCTGCTCGACCTGTCGGTCTCACAGTCAAGCTCCCTTATGCCTTTGCACTCTACGGCTGGTTTCCAATCAGCCTGAGGGAACCGTCGCGCGCCTCCGTTACTTTTTGGGAGGCGACCGCCCCAGTCAAACTGCCCACCAGACAGTGTCCCCGCACCGGATAACGGTGCTGGGTTAGAAGCCCAGAACATTCAGGGTGGTATTTCAAGGTTGACTCCACCGAAGCCGGAACCCCGGTTTCAAAGTCTCCCACCTATCCTACGCAGAATGTCCCGAGCTTCACTGCCAAGTTGCAGTAAAGGTTCACGGGGTCTTTCCGTCTTGCCGCGGGTAGAGGGTATCTTCACCCCCAATACAATTTCGCTGGGTCACTGGCCGAGACAGTAGGGATGTCGTTACGCCATTCGTGCAGGTCGGAACTTACCCGACAAGGAATTTCGCTACCTTAGGACCGTTATAGTTACGGCCGCCGTTTACTGGGGCTTCGGTTCGAAGCTTCGCCCGAAGACTAACATCTCCCCTTAACCTTCCAGCACCGGGCAGGCGTCAGACCCTATACGTCCTCTTACGAGTTCGCAGAGTCCTGTGTTTTTGGTAAACAGTCGCAACCCTCATTTCTCTGCAACCCCCTTCCGCTACAGTCGCAGGACTTTCACGTAATGGGGGCACACCTTCTCCCGAAGTTACGGTGTCAATTTGCCGAGTTCCTTAGCCAGTGTTCTCCCACGCGCCTTGGGATATTCACCCCGCCCACCTGAGTCGGTTTGCGGTACGGTCACTACATATACTCACTGCGCAGCTTTTCTTGGAAGCATGGGATCACTGAGTTACGGAGCCGGAGCTCCTCCTCATCACGTCTCGGCGTTGCTCCCGCGTTTGTCCCTATTGGGTCCTACGGGAACCGCCTACGCGCTTGAACCAGCACAACCAAACGGCTGGCTCAGCCTACCCTTCTCCGTCCCTGCTCAGGTCAACGTATATATAGTGGTGCAGGAATATTAACCTGCTTGCCATCACCTACCCCTTTCGGGCTCAGCTTAGGAACCGACTAACCCATGGGAGGATTATCCTTCCCCAGGAAACCTTGGGCTTACGGCGACAGGACTTCTCATCCTGTTTATCGCTACTCATGCCTGCATTTGCTCTTCTCAGGTCCGACACCACTCCTTACGGTATGGCTTGTATCTACCTGACAATACTCCGCTACCGCTCTACTTGCGTAGAACCCTAAGCTTCGGTACCAGACTTTAGCCCCGTTACATTTTCGGCGCAGGCTCGCTCGACCAGTGAGCTATTACGCTTTCTTTAAAGGGTGGCTGCTTCTAAGCCAACCTCCTGGCTGTCTGAGCGCTCCCACATCCTTCGACACTTAGACTGGATTTGGGGACCTTAGCTGTAGATCTGGGCTCTTTCCCTCTCGACTACGGACCTTATCACCCGCAGTCTGCCTCCCGGATACTTGTCACCGGCATTCGGAGTTTGATTGGGTTTGGTAGTCTGGTAAGACCCCTAGCCCATTCAGTGCTCTACCTCCGGTGCAATTCGTCCGAGGCTATACCTCAATATATTTCGCGGAGAACCAGCTATTTCCGAGCTTGATTAGCCTTTCACTCCGATCCACAGGTCATCTCCCACATTTTCAACTGTGGTGAGTTCGGTCCTCCACGTGGTTTTACCCACGCTTCAACCTGCCCATGGATAGATCGCTCGGGTTCGGGTCTACGCCATGCCACTCAATCGCCCTATTTGGACTCGGTTTCCCTTCGGCTACACCTCACGGCTTAACCTTGCGACATAGCGTAACTCGCAGGCCCATGATGCAAAAGGTACGCTGTCGCACTGTCCGAAGACATAGTGCTTCAACTGCTTGTAGACACACGGTTTCAGGTACTATTTCACTCCCCTTGCCGGGGTGCTTTTCACCTTTCCCTCACGGTACTTGTTCACTATCGGTCGTCGAGGAGTACTTAGCCTTGGAAGATGGTCCTCCCAGATTCACGCCGGGTTCCACGTGCCCTGCGCTACTCGGGTGCCAATGCAGAGATGCATCTCTTTCGTTTACGGGGCTGTCACCCTCTTTGGCCGGCCGTTCCAAGCCGTTCTACTAGAGATACATTTGTTAACTCTGTGAGGTACTGGTGTTCCTCTCACTGGACCCACAACACCCTGTCAGCAACGCCACCAGGCTTACACTGATAAGGTTTAGGCTGGTCCCCGTTCGCTCGCCGCTACTAGGGGAGTCTCATTTGATGTCCTTTCCACCAGGTACTTAGATGTTTCAGTTCCCTGGGTTGGCCGCACAGAACCTATGAATTCAGTCCTGCACTAATGCGTATGACCGCATTCGGTTGCCCGATTCGGAGATCTCCGGTTCAACGCTTGTTCGCAGCTCCCCGGAGCTTTTCGCAGCTATCCACGTCCTTCTTCGCCTCTCGACGCCTAGGCATCCACCGTGTGCCCTTTCTAGCTTGACCGTATCCCTAAGGCACGTTTCGTATCTTGCGTTCGAGTCCAGGGTTCGAGTCACGAGCCTTTGGCCCATGCACAAACCCAGAACTTTCACTTCTCACAGCGAGCGCTTTGGCTCGCCGTCTAGAAAGGAATTTCTAATCATGAGCTCTCTTCCCACTTGCGTGGGTTGAGTTCTCTCCATCGTATTCTGTTGTCAATGAACACACGCGAAAGAGCGGACTCTCTCGATTCTGAGCACCTGCTGAAAAGCACGTGCGCAGAAGCAAAGGAATCCTGAAATCGAAACTGGTGGAGCTGATCGGGTTCGAACCGATGACCCCCGGCTTGCAAAGCCGGTGCTCTCCCAACTGAGCTACAACCCCATGAATGGGTCTGTCACTTCCAGGCCTCTCGAGGGAGAGGGGGAAGCAGTGGGGCACGCTAGACTCGAACTAGCGACCTCACCCTTATCAGGGGTGCGCTCTAACCACCTGAGCTAGTGCCCCGGGGAAACCGGTGAGGTGCTCGCACCTCGAGGTGGTTTCAGGATTCTTTCGCGTGTTGTCAACGAGCGAAGCGCTTGGCCTCTTGCGAGGGGAAGCGCTGTCGGCCGCTGAAAACTGAAGCGGAAACTACTCTTTACGTGGGTTTGACCGAGCTGTGACATCCGAAGATGTCGATGCTCCTTAGAAAGGAGGTGATCCAGCCGCAGGTTCCCCTACGGCTACCTTGTTACGACTTCACCCCAGTTACCAAGCACTCCTTGGGGACCTGCCTCCCTTGCGGGTTAGCGCAGCCACTTCTGGAGCACTCGACTCCCATGGTGTGACGGGCGGTGTGTACAAGGCCCGGGAACGTATTCACCGTTGCCTGCTGATCAACGATTACTAGCGATTCCGCCTTCATGCAGTCGAGTTGCAGACTGCAATCCGTACTGAGGCCGGCTTTTTGCGATTCGCTCCCCCTCGCGGGCTCGCTGCGCTTTGTACCGACCATTGTAGCACGTGTGTAGCCCCAGACATAAGGGCCATGAGGACTTGACGTCATC
>CALMQB010000006.1 GCA_937871805.1 uncultured Candidatus Saccharibacteria bacterium | reverse complement strand
GCGGCGCTGTCTCCACCCGAGACTCAGTGAAATTGAAATCGCTGTGAAGATGCAGCGTTCCCGCGGCAAGACGGAAAGACCCCGTGAACCTTTACTATAGCTTTACACTGAACGTTGAGTTCGTCTGTGTAGGATAGGTGGGAGGCTGTGAAACCTTGACGCTAGTTGTGGTGGAGCCAACCTTGAAATACCACCCTGATGTGCTTGACGTTCTAACCTGGGCCCGTAATCCGGGTCGGGGACCATGTATGGTGGGTAGTTTGACTGGGGCGGTCTCCTCCCAAAGAGTAACGGAGGAGCACGAAGGTACGCTCAGCGCGGTCGGACATCGCGCACTGTGTGCAAAGGCATAAGCGTGCTTGACTGCGAGATCGACGGATCAAGCAGGTACGAAAGTAGGACTTAGTGATCCGGTGGTTCTGTATGGAAGGGCCATCGCTCAACGGATAAAAGGTACTCCGGGGATAACAGGCTGATACCGCCCAAGAGTTCATATCGACGGCGGTGTTTGGCACCTCGATGTCGGCTCATCACATCCTGGGGCTGTAGTCGGTCCCAAGGGTATGGCTGTTCGCCATTTAAAGTGGTACGCGAGCTGGGTTCAGAACGTCGTGAGACAGTTCGGTCCCTATCTGTCGTGGGCGTTGGAGATTTGAGAGGGGCTGCTCCTAGTACGAGAGGACCGGAGTGGACGAACCTCTGGTGTTCCGGTTGTCACGCCAGTGGCATTGCCGGGTAGCTACGTTCGGAAGCGATAACCGCTGAAAGCATCTAAGCGGGAAGCGCGCCTCAAGATGAGATCTCCCGGGGCACAAGCCCCCTAAAGGAACCATCAAGACCAGGTGGTTGATAGGCAGGGTGTGTAAGCGCAGTAATGTGTTGAGCTTACCTGTACTAATGATCCGTGTGGCTTGACCATATCACCTCAAGTTTCTTCGACTAATCTCGAACGAAACCCTTGGCCTCAACACGTTGACGGCTTGCAACAAACGCTCGTGACTCTTCTTCCCACCCTCTGAGAGCGTGGCGCTGCATCATTCGATGCCGGCGACCCTCCACCCTCTCCCTGGTGACAACAGCACCGTGGTCCCACCCGATCCCATCCCGAACTCGGAAGTGAAACACGGTCGCGCCGATGGTAGTGTGGCTCAAGCCATGCAAGAGTAGGTCATCGCCAGGGT
>CALMQB010000005.1 GCA_937871805.1 uncultured Candidatus Saccharibacteria bacterium | reverse complement strand
TTATAGGTTAGGATTTCTTCCTGATTGCAACAATGACGGTAAAACTAAATGATAATTTATTGGTAATAAATGGTTGAGAGAAGGGGAGAAGTGTAGTTAAAAAATGCATAAAAAAAAACCCTGCTATGCTGGGCATAACAGGGTAATAAAATTCGGCGGCGACATACTCTCCCGGTTTAATCCAGTACCATCTGCGCAGGCGGGCTTAACTTCTCTGTTCGGAATGGGAAGAGGTGGGCCCCGCCGCAATAGCCACCAAAAGCTTTTAAATATTTTGGTATCTTCTATTGAAGAAAGAAATGACTTATTGAAAGAAAGAAAATACATGGCTTGTCCGATGAAGGGATTGAACCTCAACAGAAAATTTACGGGTAATTAGTACTGCTCGGCTTTGCCATTACTGGCTTTACACCTGCAGCCTATCAACGTCGTAGTCTACAACGACCCTTAAAGGAAGCCTCATCTTGGGCTGAGTTTCGCGCTTAGATGCTTTCAGCGCTTATCTCAACCATACGTAGCTACCCTGCAATGCAGCTGGCGCCACAACAGGTACACTAGCGGTATGTCCGACTCGGTCCTCTCGTACTAGAGTCAGGTGCCCTCAAGCTTCCAACGCCCACAACAGATAGGGACCGAACTGTCTCGCGACGTTCTGAACCCAGCTCACGTGCCACTTTAATCGGCGAACAGCCGAACCCTTGGGACCTTCTCCAGCCCCAGGATGTGACGAGCCGACATCGAGGTGCCAAACCACTCCGTCGATGTGAGCTCTTGGGAGTGATCAGCCTGTTATCCCCGGCGTACCTTTTATCCTTTGAGCGATGGCCCTTCCATGCGGAACCACCGGATCACTATATCCGTCTTTCGACCCTGCTCGACTTGTTGGTCTCACAGTCAAGCATGCTTATGCTATTGCACTCTACGTACGGTTACCAAGCGTACTGAGCATACCTTTGAAAGCCTCCGTTACTCTTTTGGAGGCGACCACCCCAGTCAAACTACCCACCATGCAATGTCTCCCGTTGGGGATTAGGCTACAAATAAACAAAGGGTGGTATTTCAAGGTTGATTCCACGAAAGCTGGCGCCTCCGCTTCACAATCTCCCACCTATCCTACACATCGTTTATTCACAGTCAATGCAAAGTTATAGTGAAGGTGCACGGGGTCTTTCCGTCCCGTTGCGGGTATCCGGCATCTTCACCGGAACTACAATTTCACCGAGCTCATGGCTGAGACAGTGCCCAGATCGTTACACCATTCGTGCAGGTCGGAACTTACCCGACAAGGAATTTCGCTACCTTAGGACCGTTATAGTTACGGCCGCCGTTTACTGGGGCTTCAATTCAAAGCTTCGCCTTGCGACTAACCTCTCCTCTTAACCTTCCAGCACCGGGCAGGTGTCAGGCCTTATACGTCATCT
>CALMQB010000004.1 GCA_937871805.1 uncultured Candidatus Saccharibacteria bacterium | reverse complement strand
CGTAACAAGGTAGCCGTATCGGAAGGTGCGGCTGGATCACCTCCTTTCTGGAAAACTGGCCAAGGGCCTTGAACGTCCACACTTATCGGTTGTTGGAAGAAGTCGCTGAAGCGGCGCGCAGTGCGAACTGGGCGTCTCTTTGAGGGGCCGGCTTGGGTCTGTAGCTCAGTTGGTTAGAGCACCGTCTTGATAAGGCGGGGGTCGGTGGTTCGAGACCACCCAGACCCACCAAGTGCTGCGGGCTGAAGAGAAGAGGCGACACGACAATGCGACAAGCGGCAAAGAGTCCTGGGGGGATTAGCTCAGCTGGGAGAGCACCTGCTTTGCAAGCAGGGGGTCGTCGGTTCGATCCCGTCATCCTCCACCAACCAACAACTGTTCGGGCACTCAACACCAAAGCGGCTTTGCGAAAGGCTGCTTTGTTGTTGATCGGTATAGATCGATCAATCGGCTGTTCTTTAAAAATTCATAGAGTCGAATCAGAGTTGTCAGCGGAAACTGCACATTCGTAAAGGTTTAGTGCAGACCGTGCCGCTGGCAACAAGAATTTTTGATTGCGTCAAAACGAATATTCAAACTTTGGTTTGGAAATTCAAATGTAATTACGATGAAAGCTCGAAAGAGTTGGAAGTCGATTACGGCATAACGCGCAAGGTGAAAGACCTTGCAAGTCAGGCAATGTAATGGAGGTAACTCGAAAGAGTTGTCAAAGTTATAGGGTCAAGTGACTAAGAGCATGTGGTGGATGCCTTGGCGATGATAGGCGACGAAAGACGTGATAGCCTGCGAAAAGCTTCGGGGAGCTGGCAAATAAGCATTGATCCGGAGATATCTGAATGGGGAAACCCACCTAGCAATAGGTATCTTTAACTGAATACATAGGTTATTGAGGCGAACCGGGTGAACTGAAACATCTCAGTAGCTCGAGGAAAAGACATCAACCGAGATTCCGAAAGTAGTGGCGAGCGAAATCGGAGAAGCCGTGCAGTGATAGCACGATGGTTAGCAAAACGGGATGGAAAGCCCGGCCATAGCAGGTGATAGCCCTGTATGCGAAAGCCAACGTGTGGTACTAGGCTGCAGACAAGTAGGGCGGGGCACGAGAAACCTTGTCTGAATATGGGGGGACCATCCTCCAAGGCTAAATACTCATCATCGACCGATAGTGAACCAGTACCGTGAGGGAAAGGCGAAAAGAACCCCGGGAGGGGAGTGAAATAGATCCTGAAACCGCATGCTTACAAAAAGTAGGAGCCCGCAAGGGTGACTGCGTACCTTTTGTATAATGGGTCAGCGACTTACATTCAGTGGCAAGGTTAACCGAATAGGGAAGCCGTAGAGAAATCGAGTCCGAATAGGGCGAACATAGTCGCTGGGTGTAGACCCGAAACCAAGTGATCTATCCATGGCCAGGATGAAGG
>CALMQB010000003.1 GCA_937871805.1 uncultured Candidatus Saccharibacteria bacterium | reverse complement strand
TCAGCTCGTGTCGTGAGATGTTGGGTTAAGTCCCGCAACGAGCGCAACCCCTATCTTTAGTTACCAGCGGGTAAAGCCGGGAACTCTAAAGAGACCGCCGATCTTTAAATCGGAGGAAGGTGGGGATGACGTCAAGTCCTCATGGCCCTTATGTCCAGGGCTACACACGTGCTACAATGGTCGGTACAAACCGTTGCGAACTCGCGAGAGTAAGCCAATCGGAAAAAGCCGACCTCAGTACAGATAAGAGTCTGCAACTCGACTCTTTGAAGTTGGAATCGCTAGTAATCGCTGATCAGCAGGCAGCGGTGAATACGTTCCCGGGCCTTGTACACACCGCCCGTCACACCATGGGAGTCATTTGCTCCAGAAGCGCCTAGGCCAACCGCAAGGGGGCAGGGTTCCAAGGAGTGAATGGTAACTGGGGTGAAGTCGTAACAAGGTAGCCGTAGGGGAACCTGCGGCTGGATCACCTCCTTTCTAAGGAATTCAGCTCTGTGCATCTTCGGATGCCGGCATGAATGACGAATGTCAAAGCCCACTCCGTAGCAGCGATGCTACGAATCTTCTCGAATAGAGCGTACGATTCAGTTTCCAGGGAGCGAAGGTTTGTACCTTCGATCTCGGGTTCAAAGACGTGCCCCCCAAGGGCCAGTAGCTCAGTTGGTTAGAGCGTACGCCTGATAAGCGTAAGGTCGGCAGTTCAAATCTGCCCTGGCCCACGGTTTCTAACTCTCGGGGTTATAGCTCAGCTGGGAGAGCGCGGGCTTTGCAAGCCTGAGGTCATCGGTTCGATCCCGATTAGCTCCACAAAGACGATGTTGCTGCTCTCTTGAGCGCCGTCGCACCAAGTTTCGAAGAGGTGAGAGCCTCTTCCTCGATCCCTGACAATTGAATAAAAGCGAATCATTTCCGCCTAGGGTTTTATTGCTGTGTGAGAAACACAGCCTAGGAAATGACGAGCTTCCAGACACCGACTTGCACCGCGGAAACGCGAGTGAGCACGGCTCTGGGAACGAGTTTTCGGTTTCGACGTAGTCGAGCCGAAACGTGAAGTCCTTGTAGCGAAGCAAAAGCGAGAGCTTTTCGCGGGAATCGAACCTCGAATCCTGCGGAGAAACTCGGCGCGTGCCTTAGGAATATGAGTCAAGCTACAAAGGGCGTACGGTGGATGCCTAGGCAGTCAGAGGCGAAGAAGGACGCGGACAGCTGCGAAATGCTTCGGGGAGCCGCTAACAGGCTATGATCCGAAGATCTCCGAATGGGGAAACCCGCAGGGCGATAAGCCCTCAACCATCACTGAATACATAGGTGACGGTAGCCAACCTGGGGAACTGAAACATCTAAGTACCCAGAGGAACAGAAAGAAATCTCGATTCCCTCAGTAGCGGCGAGCGAACGGGGAAGAGCCCAAACCGTGCGATGCAAATCGCGCGGGGTTGTAGGGCCCGCGACGTGACCGAGTACAGTTAAGCGAACGGCATGGAATGGCCGGCCAGAGACGGTGACAGCCCGGTAGTTGAAAACAGTGCAGAGTCTAGCGGGTACCTGAGTATCGCAGGACACGAGCAATCCGGCGAGAATCCACGGGGACCATCCCGTAAGGCTAAATACTCCTGACTGACCGATAGTGAACGAGTACCGCGAGGGAAAGGTGAAAAGCACCCCGGTGAGGGGAGTGAAATAGTACCTGAAACCGTACGCCTACAAGCAGTGAGAGCACAATGCGCAAGCAGGTGTGATCGCGTACCTTTTGCATAATGGGCCTGCGAGTTACCCGGTGTGGCAAGGTTAAGCCGATAGGTGGAGCCGTAGCGAAAGCGAGTCCTAACAGGGCGAGAAGTCGTACCGGGTAGACCCGAAACCTTAGCGATCTATCCTTGAGCAGGTTGAAGAGACGGGTAACACCTCTTGGAGGACCGAACGCACTAAAGTTGAAAATTTAGGCGATGACTTGAGGATAGGAGTGAAAGGCTAATCAAGCTGGGAGATAGCTGGTTCTCCTCGAAATATATTGAGGTATAGCCTCGGACGAATGCCATCGGAGGTAGAGCACTGTTTGGGCTAGGGGTCCTACCCGATTACCAAACCCATACAAACTCCGAATGCCGATGAGCAGTATCCGGGAGTCAGACAGTGCGAGATAAGTTGCATTGTCGAGAGGGAAAGAGCCCAGATCGCCGTCTAAGGTCCCAAAGTTCGATCTAAGTGTCAAAGGATGTGGGAGCGCATTGACAACCAGGAGGTTGGCTTAGAAGCAGCCATCTTTTAAAGAAAGCGTAATAGCTCACTGGTCAAGCGAACCTGCGCCGAAAATATAACGGGGCTCAAGATCGACACCGAAGACGCGGGCTTCTTAGGAAGCGGTAGAGGAGTACTCTGACGCAGATACACGCTGGACGGAAACGACCGGTACCGGGCGTCAGAGGAGCTTATGCAGGCATGAGTAGCGATAAACCGAGTGAGAAACTCGGTCGCCGTAAGTCCAAGGTTTCCTGGGGTAGGATAATCCTCCCAAGGGTGAGCCGGTCCCTAAGTCGAGGCCGCGAGGCGTAGATGATGGAAAGCAGGTTAATATTCCTGCGCCAGACAGGGTGGCATTGAAGTGAGCGGGGACGGAGTAGGATAGCTGAGCACCGTGAATGGATCGGTGTTTAAGCCTGTAGGTGTTTCCCGTAGGAGTCGATAGACACAAACGCGGGGAAGAGTAGCCGAGAGGTGATGAGGCGGTTCTTCGGAGCCGAAACTCAGTGATTCCAGACTTCCAAGAAAAGCCGCGCACAGAGCCTCTTGTTTGACCGTACTGCAAACCGACTCAGGTGGACGGGAAGAATATTCCAAGGCGCGTGAGAGAACCCTGGTTAAGGAACTCGGCAAATTGACACCGTAACTTCGGGAGAAGGTGTGCCTTTGCGCGTGAAGGAGAACATCCGGAGCGTGCGGAGGTCGCAGAGAATCGGGGGTTGTGACTGTTTACTAAAAACCTAGCACTCTGCGAAGTCGCAAGACGACGTATAGGGTGTGATGCCTGCCCGGTGCTGGAAGGTTAAGGGGAATTGTCAGCGCAAGCGAAGCAATGAACCGAAGCCCCAGTAAACGGCGGCCGTAACTATAACGGTCCTAAGGTAGCGAAATTCCTTGTCGGGTAAGTTCCGACCTGCACGAATGGCATAACAACATCCCCGCTGTCTCGACCAGGGACTCAGCGAAATTGTATTGGGGGTGAAGATACCCTCTACCCGTGGCAAGACGGAAAGACCCCATGAACCTTTACTGCAACTTGGCAGTGAATTTCGGGGCAATCTGCGTAGGATAGGTGGGAGACTTTGATGTCGGGCTTCCGGGTTCGGCGGAGTCACCGTTGAAATACCACCCTGATTGCTCTGGGATTCTAACCTGCGTCCGTCATCCGGACGAGGGACACTGCCTGGTGGGCAGTTTGACTGGGGCGGTCGCCTCCAAAAACGTAACGGAGGCGTGCGAAGGTTCCCTCAGGTTGATTGGAAACCAACCGTAGAGTGCAAACGCACAAGGGAGCTTAACTGTGAGACCGACAGGTCGAACAGGTGCGAAAGCAGGCGTTAGTGATCCGGTGGTCCCGCATGGAAGGGCCATCGCTCATCGGATAAAAGGTACTCTGGGGATAACAGGCTGATCGCGCCTGAGAGTTCACATCGGCGGCGCGGTTTGGCACCTCGATGTCGGCCCATCGCATCCTGGGGCTGGAGCAGGTCCCAAGGGTTCGGCTGTTCGCCGATTAAAGCGGTACGCGAGCTGGGTTTAAAACGTCGTGAGACAGTTTGGTCCCTATCTGCCATGGGCGAAGGATACTTGAGAGGAGCTGACCTTAGTACGAGAGGACCAGGTTGGACGCACCCCTGGTGAGCCAGTTGTCGCGCCCGCGGCATAGCTGGGTAGCCATGTGCGGAACGGATAACCGCTGAAAGCATCTAAGCGGGAAGCCGGCCTCAAGACCAAGTATCCCAGGCGCAAGCCTCTAAAGACCCGTTGTAGACTACAACGTTGATAGGCCAGGTGTGGAAGTGCAGCAATGTACGGAGCTGACTGGTACTAATAGGTCGTGCGGCTTGACCCTGTTCCTAAGACACGTGACGAAGTTTCTTCGCAGGATTCGGATGTCGAATCCGTGACTTGAAGAAGCACTCGCAAGACTGCTGCGACAAGGACAACACCCTAGGTTTTACGCTCGAGCCCCGCTCGCGAAAACATTGGTCGTTTCGACGCCAAGGTTTTCCGGTGGTGATGTCGAAGAGGCCACACCCGATCCCATCCCGAACTCGGAAGTTAAGCTCTTCGGAGCCGATGGTACTGCAGGGGAAGCCCTGTGGGAGAGTAGGACGCCGCCGGGACTTTTTAGAACGCCTGACTTTCTGCAAAGAGAGTCAGGCGTTCGTCTTTTGTGCGTTTGA
>CALMQB010000002.1 GCA_937871805.1 uncultured Candidatus Saccharibacteria bacterium | reverse complement strand
TTTTCGTCCTGGTGCGGACAGACGGCATCTTTACCGCCAATGCACTTTCACCGAGATCTTGGTTGAGACAGTGTCCAGATCGTTACGCCATTCGTGCGGGTCGGAACTTACCCGACAAGGAATTTCGCTACCTTAGGACCGTTATAGTTACGGCCGCCGTTCACTGGGGCTTCAGTTCAGACCGTGAAGTCTTCCCCTTAACCTTCCAGCACTGGGCAGGCGTCAGCCCCTATACATCCACTTTCGTGTTAGCAGAGACCTGTGTTTTAAATAAACAGTCGCCTGGACTCTTTTGTTGCAACCTAGTTTTTACGCTAGGCAGACCTTATCCCGAAGTTACGGTCGCTATATTGCCGAGTTCCTTAACCAAGATTCTCTCGTACGCCTTGGTCTACTCGACCTGAGTACCTTTAATGGTTTACGGTACGGGCGGCATAAAACATAATCTAATAAACTTTTCTGGGCAGAATGGACTTGTTGACTCGTCGCGGGCTCGAAAGCCTACAACTCGTACTCCTAGCTCGATCGAAATCTAACTAGTTAAACGGATATAACCATGAATCCGCTCAAACTACCACTCCGCAATTTATCAAAAATTTTATACCGGTACGGGAATATTAACCCGTTGTCCATCGCCTACGCTAAACTGCCTCGGCTTAGGCCCGACTAACCCTGGGATGATTACCATTGCCCAGGAAACCTTACTCTTTCGGCGGAAAGGATTCTCACCTTTCTTGAAGTTACTTATTCCAACATTCTCACTTGATAGCTCTCCAGCAAACCTCACAGTTCACCTTCAGCGCACTATCAACGCTCCTCTACCACTGCAGTAAAAACTGCAATCCATGTCTTCGGTACAATACTTTAGCCCCGTTACATCTTCCGCCCAAGGCTTCTCGACGAGTGAGCTGTTACGCACTCTTTAAATGAATGGCTGCTTCTAAGCCAACATCCTCGCTGTTTAAGAAGCCTCAGTTCGTTTCCCACTTAGTATTGATTTAGGGACCTTAGACGATGGTCTGGGCTGTTTCCCTTTCGAGCACGGAGCTTAGCCCCCGTGTTCTAACTGCCGCGATTCCACAATTGGTATTCGTAGTTTGGTAAGAGTGAGTACCGTTGCCAGCCTCAGTTCTTTTCAGAGCTCTACCCCCAATTGCTACCGCGCGACGCTAGCCCTAAAGCTATTTCGAGGAGAACCAGCTATCTCCCGGTTCGAATGGCATTTCACCGCTAACCACAACTCATCCAAGCAGTCACTACATTGGTTCGGCCCTCCGCATCGTTTTACCGATACTTCAGCCTGGTCATGGTTAGGTCACCGGGTTTCGGGTCTATTCCATAGTACATGCGCCCTATTCAGACTCGCTTTCGCTGTGCCTCCGGTATACACCTTAAGCTGCACTATAGAATAACTCGTTGGATCGTTCTACAAAAAGCACGCCGTCACGGAACAAGTCCGCTCCGACTCCTTGTAGGCACACAGTTTCAGGTTCTATTTCACTCCCCTCCCGGGGTTCTTTTCACCTTTCCCTCACGGTACTCGTTCACTATCGATCATGTAGTATATTTAGCCTTAGGAGGTGGTCCTCCTAGATTCAGTCAGGGTTTCACGTGTCCCGACCTACTTAAGAAAATACAGATGATTTCTAAACTTAATTTTCAAATACGAGGCTTTCACTCTCTTCGGCCAAGCTTTCCAGCTTGTTCTTTTAACTAAGTCTATTTATCACAGTTCAATTGGCAGTAAACTTCACAAACAAGAACTCTCTGAACCTTACAGAACAAAGAACTCTTGCTTGATCTTGTATAATCTTGCAACCCCTTATAGATATTCGTCTACCAACTTATTTTGATCATCAAAATTGATGAACAAAAAATCTAAAAGGTTTGGGCTATTCCATTTTCGCTCGCCACTACTCACGGAATCGTTGATTACTTTCTCTTCCTCGCGCTAATAAGATGTTTCAGTTCACGCGGTTCCCTCTATCTACCCTATATATTCAGGCAGAAGTACTCTGGCATGACCCAGAGTGGGTTGCCCCATTCGGAAATCTTGGGATCAAAACTCATTGTCAGCTCCCCCAAGCTTATCGCAGACTATCACGTCCTTCTTCGGTACTACATATCAAGGCATCCTCTGTGTGCCCTTAAAAAAGCTTTTATGCTAAATCAAAGTAACTTCTAATTTTAAAACAGGCAGTGCATTGATATCATTAATAAATTAAGGATAATCTGTTTGCCTGTTCAATAAGAATTTTTAACCAAATTGTTAACCTACATTCAAGCTCAGAACTACTTGTGTTAGTTGCTCAGACTTCTAGTTCAGGTTAAGCATTTTGCTCAAAAAAACCGAGTCACAAACAAAAACCTAATTACAAATTATGAGCTCAAATCAAAGAAACAATTACCTAAGTTAATTAATAGTTTCTCTGAATAAAGCTCTTATTTAATCTAATTCTAAGTTTAGCACCTACCCTCTACGACTGTAAACAGGGCTTCTAATAGTTGTAACAATTACAACTTATTCTTAACTTAGAATATTCCTCCTGGTGGGGTTACCAGGACTTGAACCTGGGACCTCGTCATTATCAGTGACGCACTCTAACCAGCTGAGCTATAACCCCATAATCCTTCTGGCAACATTTCTAAATGGTGGAGCAACAGGGACTCGAACCCTGGACCCCCGCCTTGCAAAGGCGGTGCTCTAGCCAACTGAGCTATTGCCCCATTATTTTAATATTATTTTCAGAAAAACTGAATCAATTTAACGACCGAATATCCTACCCAGTATCCTTGATATATTTTAGCATATTCAAGTTTAATCATGATATAGCAGCTCCTCTCAGCACTGTAGACCCATGCCACCCTATAGTGTTAAACTTAACAACAGCAATACAAGAAAAACTTATGTCTATCCAAAACTTCTTTATAGGATTAATGATTACCGCTTACGGCATTATCAGCCTTCAGTACAATTATCGCTACACCAACCTGTTCAGCAGGAGTATGTTTATCGAGAAATGGTTTGGCAGCATGTTTACTTTCCTCAAACTTACCAGCATACTCGCCTCCATTATAGGCCTAGCCGTCATGTTCAGCCTTGGGGACGACCTCGCTAACTTCATACTCCTACCCTTCCAGAAGCTATTTGGAATATAAGCCCAACCCAAATCGAATGTCTTCAGACACACAGCTAAGCTCACAATTCGTATCTAGAGCCGGACTTAAGCTTAGTCATTCTTTAAAGATTTTTTCTAAAAATCACAGACTCAGTGTTAAAAATTTAGTCTGTGCAGACTTCGGCTGCAACCTTGGAGGCTTCACTGACTGCCTACTTCAGCATGGCGCATTAAAGATATACTCAGTCGATACTGCCAAGAATTGTCTTGAGTGGAACCTTCGTAACAACTCAAAAATCAAAGTTATTGAAAAAACCAACGCTATGCATGTTCAACTTCCAGAAAAAGTTGATCTCATAGTTTCTGATGTCGCCTGGACCAAGCAGGAAAAAATACTGCCCAGCATTAAACTTAATCTTAAGAACTCTGGGTACGCCATTACACTCATCAAGCCCCACTATGAAGCTCAGCGAGAGGAGCTGGTTAAAGGTAAGGTCCCAGTAAGCTGCTTACAGGATATTTTAAATAGAATGAACTTGATCTTCCACGAAAATGGCTTCCAAATCATAGGTACTGTAAAGTCACCAATAACAGGAAAGTCTGGAAAAAATACAGAATACCTGGCCCTACTTAAACTTAATTTAACTTCGTAAGCTCCCAGGTCCTGTATTTACCAGACATATGCCTACTTGCAAAAGGAGTCAGCCTTGTATCAAATTCAACCTCTCTCGGTCTGGAAATACCTGACGGAAGGTTCGTAGTGTGTGTCTCAAAAAACTCCTCTGCAACTTCTGGGGTATATGACTCTGCTACTATTATTTTACCAGCCGGAACCAAAGTCCTCGCGGCTTCACCCAAAATTCTCAGCTTA
The DNA here is from genome assembly GCA_937871805.1 of uncultured Candidatus Saccharibacteria bacterium. GTDB lineage: Bacteria > Patescibacteriota > Saccharimonadia > Saccharimonadales > HK-STAS-PATE-42 > HK-STAS-PATE-42. The sequence goes on along the minus strand of CALMQB010000002.1, from coordinate 583,121 downwards.
AGGTTAAGGGCCGATTCAAAATCTCTATTGGAAAAAATATCTGTATATACAGAGCTTTGCCCAAGGGCAGGCTCACCAATAACATTTCTAGCAAGAATAATGTCAAAAACATCGTCCGGAAAAGGTAGGTGCCCGGCATTAGCCTGAAGAAGCGGTGGGGTCTCTCGCAAAACACTCCAATAAAGGTCATCTCTATCTAAATCTAAAGCGACTGCATCAAGCCCCCCTCAGGGTTTTCACTCATTTTTCTGGATCCGATTTCCAGCATTTTCTTATTTATGTATTACATAATATCACTATAGGATAAATAAGTCAATACTAAACCTACTCTAGTTTTTAATAGCAAAATAACCCTATCTTCATAGGGTTATTTTTAGACTAAGTGTTTAGTTTAACTAAATTGTTTAAAAATTTGGTAGTGCAGCGTCGGTTCTCCTAAAATTTGATCCAATTTTTATAACTCATCTTATCTATTTAGGTAATTGATCAGAACCTATTTAGATCAAGAGTTTCCGACCTAGCAAGCCTTAAATTTAGAATTAAACTAAAAAGTTTAATTCTAGGTAATATAAGGCTGCATAGTTCTCCCTAGAAAGGAGGTAATCCATCCGCACCTTCCGGTACGGAAACCTTGTTACGACTTAACCCCAGTTATCCCCCCTACCTTAGGCCCACATAAAGTGAGACTTCGGGTATTGGTGACTTCCATGGCTTGACGGGCAGTGTGTACAAGACCCGGGAACGTATTCACCGTAGTGTGCTGACCTACGGTTACTAGTGATTCCGACTTCAAGCAGGCGAGTTTCAGCCTGCTATCCGAACTGAGATCGGCTTTGTTGGGATTTGCTCCATCTCGCGATTTGGCTGATGCCCATTGTACCGACCATTGTAGCGCGTTTCTAGCCCAGGGTATAAGGGCCATAATGACCAGACGTCGTCCCCTCCTTCCTCCCCGTTACCGAGGCAGTCTATCTAGAAAAATACAACTAAATATAGGGGTTGCGCTCGTTGCGGGACTTAACCCAACATCTCACGACACGAGCTGACGACGGCCATGCAGCACCTGTGTTCAGGTTCTCTTTCGAGCACTCCCATATCTCTACGGGATTCCTGACATGTCAAGGGTAGGTAAGGTTTTTCGCGTTGCATCGAATTAAACCACATCATCCACCGCTTGTGCGGGTCCCCGTCAATTCCTTTGAGTTTTAACCTTGCGGCCGTACTCCCCAGGCGGTCAACTTCACGCGTTAGCTACGGTACTAAATGGTTTTACCCACCCAACACCTAGTTGACATCGTTTAGGGCGTGGACTACCAGGGTATCTAATCCTGTTTGCTCCCCACGCTTTCGTGCCTCAGCGTCAATTCTGGTCCAGTGAGCCGCCTTCGCCACTGGTGTTCTTCCGAATATCTACGAATTTCACCTCTACACTCGGAATTCCACTCGCCTCTCCAAGATTCTAGCAATCCAGTCTCAAAGGCAGTTCCGGGGTTGAGCCCCGGGCTTTCACCTCTGACTTAAATCGCCGCCTACGTGCGCTTTACGCCCAGTAATTCCGAACAACGCTAGCTCCCTCCGTATTACCGCGGCTGCTGGCACGGAGTTAGCCGGAGCTTATTCTCCCGATACTGTCATTATCATCTCGGGTAAAAGAGCTTTACAACCCTAAGGCCTTCATCACTCACGCGGCATTGCTGGATCAGGCTTTCGCCCATTGTCCAATATTCCCTACTGCTGCCTCCCGTAGGAGTCTGGGCCGTGTCTCAGTCCCAGTGTGGCTGATCATCCTCTCAAACCAGCTACCGATCATCGCCTTGGTAGGCCTTTACCCTACCAACTAGCTAATCAGACGCAGACTATTCCCATGGCGATAAATCTTTTATCCTTAGATAATATGCGGTATTAGACACCGTTTCCGATGCTTATCCCTCACCTTGGGGTATATTTCTACGTGTTACTCACCCGTCCGCCGCTGTCCGCTATCCGAAGATAGCTTCTCGCACGACTTGCATGTATTAGGCATGCCGCCAGCGTTCATCCTGAGCCAGGATCAAACTCTCCAAAAAAGAATCTAATTCTGATTCAATATTTATTTTATTCAAACTTAAAAACATCAAAAAAAATTTTGACGTTGACGCTGCACTACCAAATTTTTAAACTTCTTACCAACTTCTTAGCCACCTGAAGAACTGTCATTTGTAGTGCTAGACTAGATTCTTCGACTTTATTTGAAGGTACCTCTAAGAGCTCGCATCTTGAGAATGTAAAGACATTAACAAAAAACTTCTAAACTCAACTTAGTTAATCACAAGTATAACCCACTGCCAACGCTATAAACAACAGACTTATCTTAAGATACTGTTGTAATTTAGTCTATAAAGACCCTAGGAGTCTAGCGACTCTTGAACCAATTCAAAGCCAACAACCTTATCACCTTCAGACAATCTCATAATTCGCACCCCCTGGGTCGTCCGACTCAAGGAGGGTACATCCTTAAGGCCAACTCTAATAACTTGAGCGGCCTCAGAGATTATCATTAATTCACCATCCTCTCCGTCTACAGACTTAACGGTTACAATTTTTCCAGTCTTACCATTGACTATGGCTGTCTTTATCCCAACGCCACCCCTCTTGTGAGACGTAAACTGCTTAACCTTCGTTTTCTTACCATAACCATTCTCAGAAACTACAACTATTGTAGACTTCTCTACAACAATGTCCATACCCACCACCTCATCACCAACTCTCAGCCTCACACCCCTTACACCTCTGGCAGACCTACCCATAGCCCTAACCTCATTTTCACTAAACCTTATTGCTTGACCGTCTGCAGTCGAGAGTATTACCTCTCTTTCTCCATCAGTCTGAGCAACCCAGTGTAGCTCGTCACCTTCATCTAATTTTATGGTAATTATTCCGTTAGATCTTATATTCTTATAGTCTTCTAGCCTGATTCTCTTAATTACTCCATTCTTAGTTGCCATGAATAGGAATTTTGCATTAGCATCAGCACTTAAGTTCAACACAGAAGTAACCGACTCTTCAGGTTGTAGGTTTAACAAGTTTACTAATGGAGTACCTTTCGCATTGGGACCCACGCTAGGGACCTCGTATGCTTTTGCTTGCAGCACCCTACCCTTGTTGGTGAAGAACAACAGGTTGTCATGAGTTCCACCAACCACCAGCTGCTTTATTACATCCGAATCTTTTACACCCATACCCCTCTTTCCCTTACCGCCACGATTCTGCTTCCTGTAATCCGCCAGAAGAGCCCGCTTTATATAATTTTGCCTCGTGACTGTTATCGCCACTTCTTCGTTAGGAATCAAATCTTCTTCGCTGAACCCGTCTAGCTCCTGAGGTATAACCTTAGTCCTTCTCTCATCTCCATGCTTTTCCTTAATCTCCAAGAGCTCCTTTTTTATGATTTTTAATATCTCCTTCTCATCAGCAAGGATCGCTTCAAGTTTTGATATTAGCTTCTTTAAAGAACTCAGCTCTTCTTCTATTTTTCCGCGCTCTAAACCTGTCAATCTTCTAAGTTGCATCTCTAAGATAGCTGAGGCCTGTATCTCGCTAAACTTAAACTTTTCCATAAGGCTTATCTTGGCCTCGTCACTAGTTTTACTAGAACGTATAATTCTTATCACCTCATCTATATTATCTAGCGCTATTTTATAACCCTCTAAAATATGGGCCCTTGCTAATGCTTTTTTGAGCTCAAACTCAGTTCTTTTTCTAACCACCACTTGCCTATGTTTTGTATGCTCTTTTAGAATCTCGGCTAAGCTTAGAACCTTTGGCTGCAAGCCATCAATGAGTGCCAGCATATTATAGTGAAAGGTTGTCTGCATAGGCGTGAGCTTAAACAGTTGGTTCAAAATCTTTTTGGGATAAGCATCCTTTTTTAGATCAATCACAATTTTTACTCGTCCTCCAGAGGTCTGGTCCCTAACATCAGCAATACCGACAATTTTTTTATCATTGGCAGCATCGGCTATCTTTTGCAGTAAAGTTGCCTTATTCACAGCGTATGGGATTTCAGAAATTATAATCTGAGAACGACCTTTAGAATTTTCGGTGATTTCTGCAATGCCTCTACAAACTACACCCCCCCTGCCTGTAGAAAAAGCCTGTGAAATAGACTTCCTACCGAACACCACTCCACCTGTTGGAAAATCTGGACCAGTTATCACACCAGCCAGGTCTTCAGCTCCAGCGTCAGGGTTGTCTATTAAAAGTATTGTAGCATCCACAACTTCTGAAATATTATGTGGTGGAATATTAGTAGCCATACCAACCGCTATACCCATTTGTCCATTTATCAAAAGATTAGGAAGCTTTCCGGGCAGCACTTCTGGCTCTTGTTCTGTCCCATCATAGTTGTCTACAAAATTAACTGTCTCTTTTTCCAGGTCTTCAAGCAAAACTTCTGCGTGCTTATGCATCTTTGCCTCTGTATAACGCTGAGCCGCCGGTTCATCACCGTCCATAGACCCAAAGTTACCCTGAGGAATTATTAAGGGGTATCTTAGCGACCAATATTGGGCTAGTCGTACCATAGCAAGGTATATAGACGAGTCACCATGTGGATGATAGTTACCCATAACCTCACCTACGATCTTGGCACTCTTCATTGTCTTACCAGAAGATCCCACATTCTTTTTATGCATTGTAAACAAAATCCGCCTCTGCACCGGCTTAAGCCCATCACGTACATCCGGTAGAGCACGCGCCACGATAACACTCATTGAATACTGCAAGAACCTGCGCTCCATCTCTTTCTCGATGCTCGCAGAAACCACATTACCGGCAGCCAATTCCTGATTCACGGTATTATTCGGAATGTCGTTATCCATTGCTTCATCGATCTGCGTTAAATTATCATCCATGTTGTAATATCCTTTAAATTTAAATATCCAGGTCTTTAACAAACTTAGCCTGAGACTCTATAAACTTCTTCCTTATGGCTACCTCATCGCCCATTAACTTACTAAACACTGCGTCAGCCTTCTCTGCATCGCTAACCGTAACCTGTAGTAGAACCCTGCTTTCTGGAGCCATCGTAGTTTCAGCGAGTTGGTCAGCATCCATTTCACCCAACCCCTTATATCTGTTAACTTCAACTCCAGCCTGCTTAATCTTATCTTGCTCTGGATCAACTTGCAGCCCCTTATCTAGCTTTTCGGCTATAATCTTTCCGATCATAACGTCTTTTTCCTCATCGCTAAAGATATAATGCAATTTCTTACCTTTTTTTATCCCAAAAAGAGGGGGCTGGGCAATATATATATGGCCCGCACTTATTAGCTCAGGGAAGTGCCTAAAGAATAATGTCAAAAGTAGCGTGCTAATGTGGTCGCCATCAACATCGGCATCCGCCATAATAATAATCTTGTCATACCGTAAGCTCTCCATGCTGAATTGTTCACCTATCCCAGTACCTATCGCCTTAATAAGGTCAACAACTTCTCTATTCGCGAGCATCCGGTCCATTCTCGCTCTCTCAACGTTAAGAACCTTACCCCTTAAAGCTAAGATGGCTTGGAATTCACTGTCCCTGCCGTCTTTAGCGGAACCACCAGCGGAGTTACCTTCCACAACGAATAGCTCTGCCTTCGTTCTGTCTTTTGTTGCACAGTCTGCAAGCTTACCTGGCATTGCAGCACCGTCTAGAACACCTTTACGTATAATATTATCTCTAGCGGCCCTGGCGGCCTTTCTAGCTCTCGCCGCCAACAAAGACTTACCTATTATGCTCTTCGCTGAAGATGGGTTCTCATCCAAAAAGTAAGCAAAGTGTTCTGAAAAAACTTGCTCTACATACCCACGAATCTCAGGGTTACCCAGCTTATTCTTGGTCTGTCCCTCAAATTGAGGATCGGGTATCTTAACCAAGATTACAGCGGTGAGGCCCTCTCTCACATCTTCTCCGCTCAAGTTGTCATCTTTTTCCTTGAGTATGGAGTTCTTCCTTGCATAATCATTAATTACCCTAGTTAACCCAGTCCTAAATCCAGTCATGTGCGTACCCCCGTCTGGGTTAAAAACATTGTTAGCAAAAGCTTTAACTTGTTCTGTATAGGAGTCCGTGTATTGCACGGCAATTTCGACCTCTACATCTTTAACTGACTTCTCAACATAAAAAATCTCCCCATGAGTTAACTCTTTACCAAAATTCAAATGCCGAACATAGGAAGATATCCCACCCTCAAAATAGTATGCCTCACCATTTCCATCTCTTTCATCATTCACTTCTGCATAAAGACCTTTAGTGAGGTAGGCCTGGTTCCGTATATAGCTAGAGATGTAAGAATAATCCCACTCCATTTTTTCAAAAATACTAAAATCTGGCCAAAAAGTTATACACGTACCAGTACTGGTGGATTTACCGACAACTTCAACTTCGCCCTGAGGTACTCCTATTTTAAATTCCTGCCTATAGACCTTTCCGTTTCTTTTCACTTCAGCAATCAGCTTTGTAGATAGCGCGTTCACCACACTAGAGCCTACTCCATGCAGACCCGAGGAGACCTTATAGCCTCCATCACCAAACTTACCCCCCGCATGCAAGACGGTTAGAACCGTCTCAAGGGCGCTCTTGCCGGTCTTCTCGTGCTTGTCTACAGGTATGCCAGCTCCATCGTCCTCCACTCTAATTCCACCATCTTCAAGGATTGTAACTATAACTTTACTACCCCTACCTGCAATAGCTTCATCTATACAGTTATCTGCGATCTCCTTAATAAGGTGATGCAGCCCATCGTAGCCAGTACTACCGATATACATTCCAGGCCTTTTTCTAACGGGCTCTAGCCCCTCTAGAACCTGGATTTGGCCTGCGTCATAGTCTGTCTTATTTGCCATACATATCAAATTAAAAAAATTAATTGACCTAAGCCTACTTTGAACTCGTGTTCGTACCGGCTATCTTCCGTGGTCTGCTCTGTCTATTTTAGTTAAATTATAGCATACAGACTCAATTTTTTCACTTCGAAAATTAACAAAAACTAATAAGAAAGGTGCTATCTTACTAGAAATTCACCACTTTCAGTATTGTTCGTACCCATAGAGTGAGGGCCAACAAAGTTAGTAGTGCTAGGCTGGGCATTATTAGGATTGGCAACGCTTGCATCAGCATACTGTGATGAACCAAAACCTTGATTGGGCGGATTATTATGCATTGCCGGTTGAGTCACAGGACTAAAGACTTGGGGCCGACCATTAACTGAACCTTGCGTTGACAGCGGAATGGTGGTGGTACCGTATCCATCGCCAACACTTTTAGCACTTTTTTTAGCTAAAAACCCATCCATAAACGATTTTGGCTTCATGGCATCAAGCTGTTGCTGCGCAGAGTTAGCCGTATCGGATCCACTTTTATCTCTCATCCTCTCAAAAATTTCAGCTTCAACCTCCACCTTTGGCCTAGAGTACTTGGACGCAGACAATCTTTTTAAGAGTCTGACTATCTCTGGGTTGGACTTTTTCTCGGGGAAAGGTATAAACATAGTAAATGGACTTGTTGGGACCCCACCGATCAACATTTTTACTGCTGCATTTAGATTCGGCATTTTAATTAGGTCGTCAGCCGTGAATACTGGGTCAAACTGCTTAACTAAAGTAGCGGCATCTTCAGGACCCGTCCTCAGGGAGACCAACGATCCAACATTTCCAAAAACGGCATCTCTAATCTCATCAGTCAGCTGTCCAACATACTGATTTGCCATCACTACACTCAATCTGTACTTCCTGGCCTCAGAAAGGATTGTCTTAACAGAATCAGTTAAAAAGTTTTGAAACTCATCTATATATAATGTGAACGGTCTCCTCTCCGCCTCTGGAGTGTCAACCCTACTCATCGCTGCTGCAGTAAACTTTGTCAGGAATATCATCCCCAAGAGTCGGGCATTTATATCTCCGGTTTTACCCTTATTTAGAGCGATAAATACTATTTTACCCTCATCCATAGCTTTCCTGATTTTTATACCGCTATGGATCTGGCCAACTATATTTCTCATCATTTCATTCGTCCTAAAGGCGCCGATCTTACTCGCAAACCAAGAAATAAGTTCACCGTGATCACTAGATTTACTAGATGCAGGCATTTCCTTTCTCCAAAACTCTATAATATCTGGCGCCGTAACATATTTAAGCTTACTCTCAAGATACTCCTTATCCACAAACAGTTTAGGAAGGTCTATTATTGTCCCACCGACAGGGTCAGCCATAGCAGTTAACGCGGCATTCCTAAAGAGTTGCTCAAACCGTGCACCCATCATCCCCTGCCTTTGTGGGTCATACAGTTCATAGAGCATGCTAATTGTCTCCTGAATTAAAAAATCTTTCTGCTCTGGTTGATCTGGCGGATATTCAAACATGTTCAAACCAACCGGGTTATCCAAGTCGGAGGGCGAAAAATATACAACATCATCAACCCTATTTTTAGGAACCATACCCATCAGCTCATCTAAATCTTGTCCATGCGGGTCTAGGTATGCAAAGCCCTTTCCGTCCAGCATATCTTGAATCATGAGGTTTTTCAAAAGAGTTGATTTACCCGTACCAGTCTGTCCAACAATATACATATGCCTTAACCTGTCCTCTGCACTAATTCGGATTTCTTTCTTTAAGCCTCTATACAAGTTGTATCCCATTAGTTGCCCCTCAACAGGAGTATTAGCTGGGCCATCAACCTGCCTAGAGGCCTGCCTCTTTAACTGTGCGGTTGGGGTACTTTTCTGGTCTGGCAAGTGGAATAGCGTGGCTAGCTCCACGCTATTCAACACGTCTCTATCCATCTCTTGGGGAAAGAACCTAAAGATAAAAGCTGTAATAAACTTCTCTATATCTTTAGCTGCACTAAACTTAAGACCATTCCTTCCCTCATACTTATAAAGCGCGAGAGTAGCTATCAAGTTATTCAGGATAGCTTGTGATTTAGTAGAAGTATTTGATGAAACAACCATTCGAATCAAAACTTCAAAACCAGGGTGTTGAGTCTTGTCTTCTATGGCGTCCACCAAGGACTTATCTGAACCAGAAAGTTCTTTTTGCTTAGCCCCATCCTTTTTTACACCCCAGTCCGGGACTTTAAACGGTGCCTGTACCACCTCTTTAATAGGCAGGGAGTTTAGACTCAGACCTTTCTTGCTTTTCTTGCCAGACTTCTTGTCGCTAGCCACCAATGCAGCTTTTTTTGACCAATTTTCATGGGCAGGTCTCAGTAGAATCTGAAAACCCACCCCATCCTGCTTATCGAGAGAAATCAGCGAGTTTAAGAGGGATTGCATAGTGTCTCTTCTAGTCTCCTTAAATGTTGCAATTGGATATGCAAAATCTTTGGTTAAATGGATTTCCCCTCCACTAACACCCCCCACCTTTCCAACTTCATTGAACAAGTTATGCTCCTCAACCTCTTCTATGCGGGCAGCAGGATATGCGCTAGTAACAGCTTGCTCAACCACGTCTATAAGTGCCAAGGGGGCAGCCACATAAAAGTTTATGCTGTTATTGACCGCTATTACTTCCAACCCAATATGTCTTTGGCCATAAAAGTCCGCCTTAAAACCTTTTGTTGCAGTACTAGAGAGGATGTTATACATAAACTCAGCTGGTGATATTGTTTCTTCCACAACATCTCGTTCATCTCTACCACCCTTTTCAACATCTTCACTACCTGGAGGAAGGTGTATCAAAAGAGAAACCATCTTTAGGCCCCTTTCATAATTCTTTAGCTCTCTGCTATTTCTTCTATAGCTTATAAATACCGCCAAGGCTATCAGGCCCACAATTATAATAAGAACTAATACTAATGTGAATGCTAAGTACATAATTTGCTATTTATCTTCATTCGGCAGATTAATCTTTTTATTAAATCTCTTTTTCATATAATCTGCCTGCAACCTGGAAATAGCCCGTTCCTGTAGAAACGGGTCACCTTTAGTTTGCTCAACTATCTTCTTAGCCTTGCTTACCCACTCTCGCTCAATTTCATCTCCATCCCCAGCGGCTTCAGGAGTCTGAGATATGGCTGTTGCTCCGACTACTCTCTTTGGGTCAACGGTTTGGCTAGCATTACCTATGGGTCCGTCACCTTCGTCGCTATCGTCGTCGTCATCCCCAGAGCCATCACTACCGGTAGGTCTTGCCTCAAAATCTCTCAACCCGGCTTCTATCCCTAAAGAGCCTACTCTGTTGAGCTCTTGAGAATCAATTTTTGGCTTCACTGGAAATTCTGAAGTTACCTCACCACCATACTGGCCCTCCAAGCTTTTTAAAATCTCTTCTTTATCTGTATTAACTTTTGGTAATTCAGGATTCATCTTTAGTATGGTTAGGATTTTTAATATCTATATTAAGCCTTATCGTTAATTAGACCATGCACTTAACAAACTAAAAGTGTTCAAGCTAGTTATTAGGACAAGTTCAATTAATAGGAATAGCTAGTAACACAAAGTATAGCTTAAATAGCTCTTAAAATGCATGCGCCCTTATAACTAACAGTAGCGCTATGTTCAAAGTGACATCATTGATATTTTACTTCAAAAAATAACGCGACTTTGAACACACTTCATATTCCAGCATTCAATATAGCATATAGTATAATGTGCAAAAATAAGGAAGTATTCTGAGCCGCAAATGCACTCTGTTTATAAATAATCAGTGCTTGCAATAGCCCAGAAGACTTTAACCGATCACCCTCCATAGCTTTTTTGCTACTTCGGGTGTGTATTTTAGAGTTTTTTTATTTTTTCTGAATTCCTCTACTCGTAATCATATCATGATACCTTAACAATTTCAAGCATTTAAAGCCTGCTCGGCACAACGACCCCAACCTACCATCCCAGATGAAACGGCCGGCAACAGCGAATTAAGTTTTAGGAATTTATAACCTGTGGATAAATTATTTATACAGCACCTAACTTGGGTGTTGACTTAAGCTAAATCAGCCTCTATTATTAGTAGTTAGCACCTGAACAAAAATAGTGCTCAAAAATAAAAACCAAAAAGACTACTCCTTCTCTAAGAGCAATGACAACTCGCAAAGTCATTGCTTTTTCTTTGCCCTAAAAATATAATAGACCGGTAGGTTAAATATATTTCTTTTGCTAACAAGACATCGTCTAAAGTCATGATTTCTCTAGTACGCTCATCAGCCAACATCGGCTACAACGGACAGATAATAACTATCGAATGTGGGCTGTCTAATAGCCTTCCAGGAATAACGATAGTAGGCTTAGGGGCCAAGGCGATAGACGAGGCCAAGGAGAGGGTCAGAAGCGCCATAGTCAACTCAGGGCTTTTGCTTCCTAAAAAGAAGATCACCCTCAACCTTGCGCCTGCAGACATTCCAAAGGACGGCACAACCTACGACCTGCCGCTTGCACTCGCAATTTTAGCCGCTAGCGACCAAATAGAAGACATCGAATACATGTCCTCTAGTCTTTTTGTGGGAGAGTTGTCACTCAACGGCTCGATCAGACCAGTCAAGGGTATAATTCCCCACCTGGAAGCAGCCAAAGAGGCTGCACTAAAAAGAGCATTCGTTCCCTACGGAAATATGCAGCAAGCTCAGCTCCTAGGCGAAATAGAGGCGGTCCCCTGTTTAAACCTAAAGCAGGTCGTAGATATACTAAACAGTAAAGTAAAGCCACAAAAATTCTACGCCACTGAAAATAAAGAGCCCAAGATTATTAAGTATAAAGTGGACTTTTCAGACGTTAGAGGTCAAGCCCAGGCTAAAAGAGCAATGGAGATAGCTGCCGCAGGACATCACAATATCCTGCTAAACGGATCACCGGGGGCAGGTAAGACCATGCTTGCCAAAGCATTACTTTCAATCCTCCCGCCACCAAGTAAAAAGGAAATAGTTGCTATGACGAAGATTCACAGCCTTTCAGATACGGTCACTGAAGCAATCACGGAAAGACCATTCAGGTCACCCCATCATACATCAAGTTCAGTCTCCATTACTGGCGGAGGCAAGATACCTCGACCAGGGGAGATCAGCCTAAGCCACAGAGGAGTTCTGTTTCTGGATGAAATTCCAGAATTTTCAAGGGCTACGCTTGAGGCGCTAAGACAACCACTCGAAGATAGATTAATTAACATATCTCGAGCAAATCAAACATCTAGCTACCCCGCAGACTTCATGCTAGTCGCCACTCAGAACCCCTGCCCTTGCGGATATCTTTTAGATGACAACAAAGAGTGTACATGCAGCCAAAATCAAATATCCAACTACTCTAAAAAGCTTTCCGGGCCACTTCTAGACAGGATTGACCTTAATATAACCGTATCCAATATAAAACACAGCCTAATACTTAATACCAGTCATGGTGCTGAGCCTAGTTCTGAGATAAAAAAACGTGTTCTCCTTGCCAAAAAAATGCAGTCCAAAAGGTTTGGCGACCTGGAGACTAGCAACTCATCAATGGACAACGCCACCATCAAGAAACTTTCGGCTATTTCTAAAGAGGCTAAAACCATTCTAGATATCTCGGCAGAAAAGCTGCATCTCTCCGCAAGATCATACATAAAAATGATACGCGTAGCCAGAACCATCGCAGATTTAGAGCAATGCGAGGAAGTTAAAGCTAAGCACATAACTGAGGCACTACAGTACAGACAGAAAGGGGGCTAAGGCTAACAAGAGAGGGGATTGTACCAAATGGAGGATTCAGAGCATTCAATACTGAATTTTATGTTACAATTTATAGATATAAAAGCAAGTTAAACTTAATCTAAGTAAACAAATTTGAGAAGAAAACGAAGAAAAGTATCACCAAAAGCTAAAATCAATAGAAATCACCAAATTCGGGCTACTGAACTTAGGGTTATAGGTGAAGACGGAGAAATAATAGGCATTTTAACGAAACAAGACGCCCTAAAGCTCGCGGAAGAAAAAGGCAAAGACCTTGTCGAAGTCTCATCTAACTCTACTCCACCGGTTGCTAAGATTATAGAGTTTGGAAAGTTTAAGTACCAACAAGAAAAAAAAGATCGAGCGACCAAGAAGACCAGCAATTCTACAGAAGTTAAGCAAGTTCGAATATCTCTAAAAATCGGAGACCATGACCTAGAAACTAAACTTAATAAAATCAAGAAAGTCCTCCAAAGCGGGGATAAAGTTAGGGTTTCGATGATGCTAAGAGGCAGAGAGAACCATCACAAGGAACTAGCACTGTTGCGAATAGAGGATATCAGTGGTAAAATAAGCGAATGGGCCGAAGTAGACCAGGCAGTAAAGGTGGCTGGAAAAAATATCAGTATCATATATAAATCTAACAATAACTCTTAAACTATGCCTAAGTTAAAAACACACAAATCAACAAAAAAAAGAACACGGGTAACCGGCTCTGGAAAGCTTATAAGACGAAGAGGCTTTACTAATCACTTTATGCAAAAAAAGAGTGGCGGAAGAAAGAGAAGGAACAGTAAACCTGAAGAAGTTAGCGCTACGCGTACCAAGAGCACTAAGCGTTCCCTTGGAATATAGTGCAAATAACATCAATATAAGAATATCATAGCTATGAGAGTAACCAAAAGCATCACCAAGCACCGAAAACATAAAAAAATCCTCAAAAAGGTAAGGGGCATGCAACATGCCCGAACCAGGTCCTACAGATTGGCGAAACAAGCCGTAAACCGGTCTCTAGAGTACTCCTATCGAGACCGAAGAAACCGCAAAAGAGACTTTAGGCAGCTCTGGATAACTAGAGTTTCTAATGCCTGTCGGGAGAATGGTCAAAAGTACTCCTCTTTCATTTTTTTTCTCAAGCAAAATAATATTGAACTAGATAGAAAAATCTTATCGGACATAGCCGTAACCGACCCAGTTGCTTTTTCTACACTTACGGAAAAAATTAAAGCTTAATCAACAAAAACATATAAGGTTATAAAAACCCAAGCAATTCCTGCTTGGGTTTTTTGATAGCTAATGCCAAGTTATAAGCCGGGTTTTGTAACCTTAGCCCATACGGTCAGCATGGGCTTGGGCGCGATCATCTATCTTGTAAGACTTGCTTACATATGCGGACTAAAGCGGGGCTCCCAAAAAACTGAATTAACACCTCTAATGCTGTAAGAACAGCTAATTATCTAGTCTGAGAACCTCAACCTTGCAGCCGGTAGGGTTTGCCATCCTCTTCTGTTTCCAGAAGGATTTTTTTTCACCACGCACTAAAAGTGCATGAGCAATTTCTGTGGTACTTTCCCTATCTAAACCTTTAGTGAAAAAGTATTTAGACGGTTGCTGTTAGCAACTACCGTTTCAGTGTTCAGCTGCCCGGACTTTCCTCCCTATCCTAATAGACTAGGGCGATCGCCACAATGGCATTTAGCTACCAACTGAGAATTATAGCATTAACTGACCGAGATGGTGTTAGAATCTAAGCTCCCAACCTATTCTAACCATAAACGCTAGTAATTTACGGGTACCGCGCCCTTAGGCATTAAAAACACCTCGGATAGGTACATATCTGGCTATACTAGTCGATTAAATTGAAAAGATGGTCGCTTTAGTTTATAATCAAACTCATAAGCAAGGTAAACAATCACCCGATACGATGAAAAGATGCAGCATAACAGGGAAAGGCACTCAGTACGGTAAAAACGTTAGTTTTTCTAAACGCCGTACCCGGAGAACCTGGGAACCAAACCTACAACGAAAAACCCTAACTATCAACGGGGTAAAGACTAAGGTAAAGATAAGCGCCAACGGAATACGTACTTTAAAAAAGAAAGGTCTGCTGGGCTATAATAACCTAGACACTTAATCTTTTAGCGCCAACGACGGTCAGCATAAATAATGGACTCATCTTGGGTGTACTTTAGACCTAAACAGACCTCCATTTGGGAGCCTTTGAGCTAAGAGCTAGCTTTTGGGCTAACCACTACGACCTTAAAGCTTTCGCCAGCAGTAGGAAACTCTTTGCTGCTGACTTTACCTTCAAAAACCTCAGAGGTAGAGTCTTCACCGATTAATTTCAAAAAGTCCCCCAGCTCAGACTGAGGAGATGCATACTTACTAAACCCATCTTTATAGTGAACGGGTATTACATACTCACAATTCAGATTTTTAACTAACTCCATTGCCTCCTCTGGTTCGAGACCCATCCCCATCCCACCGATGGGAATTATCAACAGCCTTGCGTTAGCCAAAAGCTCCATAGCTTCTTCATTTAAATTCTTAGTAGCGTAGCCTATAATACCGACCGAGCCAAAATCCATAGCATCGGCTAAAAATACTGTAGATTTCGTAGTCCCGTATATGTCACCATAAGCTTTCACGGAAACCCCCCTGACGCTAAATGGCCTAACTTCATACTCTCCCTGACGGTTAAACGTCATAACCTCAGTGCTCGTTAAGCTTTCCTTAGACCTGTGTATATCAGTATAGAAAACAGATCTCATTTCTTTCATTGAGTTCGGTTTTTTAGATAGTCCTAAAAATTCTAAGTCAAAACCAACAGACTCGGATCCAGATTTAAGCTTAATACCGCTCTTCCCAAAATAACTTATTTCCATACAAAACCTTTACTTTTAATTCTCTAATTTACTAAATAATATCTCATGCTTGGACTTTAAAAATGCTGTCAAAAATCTATCATTAATTTTAGACCGATATGCGTAATCTTCAGGCTCAATAAGCACAAAAGACAGGCTTTTATTCAATTTCTTTTCAAGTATCTCTATGGCCCTTTTTAACTTACTGAGCTCACCGGGGTCAGCAACAACCAAAATGTCCGGGCCTGAGGCTTTAGTCTTCAGCAGGACTCCAGATGCAGCTATAAATATCGAACTTTTGACATCTTTGCTGATCTCTTCTTTGACCAACTTAAGCTTTGCATCTTCAATTACTATGCCTCTTTTTCTTTCCACCTCATCACCGACATCGGCCTTAGGCTGCTTATTTAAGGGGCTGCTTTTCTGTGAGACTATTTTTTTATCTTCATCAGACTCAGCCGCAAACATGCTATCTAGACCATCGTACAGCTTACTGACCTTGTTCAAGCTATAAAAAACTTTATTATCCTTTGTTGTAGAGCCAACTACGCCAATATCTGCCAAATTAATCAGCTCCCTGCGTATCGAATTTATCTGCTCACCTAAAAGCCTCGTTAGTTCTCTCACAAAAAACTCTTGGTCTTGGTTTGCAAAAAAGAACTTCAGAAGTTTTACCCTAGTTTTTGAACCGAACAGTTGATCTACCATAATTATCTAAATCATATCACATCTTACAGCTTAACACCCAAATAACTTGTTCACTTTGAACAAGTTTAAACCTAAGCCTACATTAGCGGCCACCACATTAACTTTTCAACATCCACCATAAAGTCATCCGTCACAAAAACACCTTCAGCCACAAGTGCATTTTTGTGACCAACTAGCCCGTCAGGAAAGCCACTGGCCAAACCGCCGCTCTTCATAACCACTCTTTGCCAGGGCAGATTCTCAGGTCCAAAATGTGCAATTTGCCCCACAATAAGTGCAGCCCTCGGTGAGCCACACAGAGCAGCAACCTGACCGTAGGTCATCAGTCGGCCCTCGGGTATTCTTCCAACTAGTTCATAGACTCGATCTCTGAACTCAGACATAAATTAATTTAAAAAGGATAAGTTAAGTTTAATCCGATCTCTACCTACTGGCCTAGTAAGAAATCTTTCAATTCTTCAATTTTCATCTTACTTTCCCCGTCCTTAGTACGCACACTAACAACTCTAGACCCAGCATCTTTCGGACCAACTATCAGTTGCACCGGAATTCTGAGTTCCGTAGCCTCTTTAATCTTTTTACCCAGTGACTCATTTCTATTATCAACAGAAAACCTAACTTCGTTATATTTAAGTGGCTTCATCAACAGAGTATCTTCTAAAACTGATGTAATCTCCTCAACATATTCGAGTACAGAATCATTAATAGTCAGGATCCTAACTTGTTCCGGAGCCAACCAAAATGGCAACCAACCGTTAGTTTTTTCTAGGATTATAACCATGAACCTTTCAAGTGACCCCAGAATAGCGCGATGAACCATAACAGGAGTCTCCTCCTCCCCTTTGTCATTTATAAACTTCATGCCAAATCGTTTCGGCGTTGCGTAGTCCAGCTGTATAGTTGCAAGCTGAGTCTCTACTCCACCAACTGTATAGTAAACAAAGTCTAATTTAGGGCCATAAAGTGCTGCCTCTCCTTCCATTTGTTTAGCATCCAGACCGTTAACATCTGCTGCTTCTTTTAGCATTTTTTCTGCCACAACCCAATCTTCCTCTGTACCAATGTAAGCATCTGGAGTGGCAGGGTCTCTTAACGAAAGCGAAACCCAGTGCTCGCCATAAATCCCAACGCCCTTGTGTACTTCTTCAATTATTTTCACAAAACTGGAAACGACTTCCAATATCTGGTTTTTAGCCATAAATATATGACCATCGTCTACAGTTATTGACCTTACTCTTTGTAGTCCCATCAACTGACCAGGCTTTTCATCTCTATATTGCATCGTAACTTCCGAGTAGTGAATCGGCAAGTCTTTATAGCTTCTGAGTTTAGACATATAAATCTGAATGTGATGCGGGCAATTAACCGGCTTCATATTGAGTTTGGAACCATCTCGACCCTCAACCTTAAACAACTCTTCATTGTATTTGCTTGCATGACCTGAAGTTTTATACAATTCGTTCTTCGCAATATGTGGGATTTCAACTTCCTGGGAACCGTTCTTAGCACCAGCCTGGCGCATAAGGTCCGCTAGAAGCCTACGAATAAGCCTACCCCTTGGAGTAAACATTGGTAATCCAGGGCCAACCAAATCAGAAAAAATAAACAAATCCATTTCTCTTCCAAGTTTTCTGTGGTCCCTCTCTTTTGCCAGCTCTTGCTTCACTAGATACTCTTCTAGCTCGTTCTTTGTTGTGAATGCTACACCATAGATTCTGGTTAGCATAATATTCTTCTCGTCCCCACGCCAGTACGCCCCCGCAGTTCTAGTTAACTTAAAACTTTCAGGGTCAATATTGCTAAGACCATCTGAATGTCCGCCCTTACATAAGTCATCAAATCCACCGCAAGTATAAACAGTCAGGCCTTTGCCTTCAGCCGCAAACTCTTGTGCCAATTCTATTTTATATTTATTATCCCTAAATATTTGCTGCGCTTCTTCCAGACTAACCTCTCTTTTCTCAAAATGAGTCCAGTCCTTAAGTTTAGCCCGCATCGCATCTTCAATCTTAGGTAGGTCGTCTTCAGAAATCTTTCCATTCAGCTCAAAGTCAGTGTAAAAGCCATTTTCAATGACAGGCCCTATTGTATTCAAGCTTCCAGGCCATACCTCTTTAACTACTTGAGCCATCAAGTGGGAAAGGCTGTGCCTGACTTCATCAACATCATTAACTTCACTCATAATTTATTTCTCTAATTTAACTTTTGTAGGTTTCATGGATTAGTTTTTAAAGAGCTAATCACACTCTAGCAGCTTAAACCCTAAGGTCGTCAAAACATTATTTATGTTTAGAGTTTGAAATCTAAAATTGGATTCATTCATATTGGACTTAATTATACCACCGCCAATCTGATATACTTAATTTTAGTTTAATAGGGGCGGTTAGCTCATTTGGCTAGAGCGCTGCATTGACGTTGCAGAGGTGACAGGTTCAAATCCTGTACCGCCCACCATTTACCTCAAGTATAGCTATAGATAGTACACTTTTTAGAAAATTATTTGAGCAAGGACTCATCTCTGTCATCCCACCAGAACTCTGGCTCCCAATGGCAACAAAGAATGGGCTATGGAAAAACTACTACACTGGCAGGGATGGCAATCCCCTACATCTCAGAAACGGCTGGATGTTCAATGAACAAAGTGGTGAATTAATGCAAATCAAAGAGCATAGCTAGCCAGGCACACATCTAGAGACCCTATCTCTTTCCGGCACTAGTCCTGTGAATTTTATCTAGACTTTTTTGTCTCTTTTCTAAAAGTTTATAGGCCCCCCTCACTTTTGATTTTCTATCAGCTGGCACGCTCGCCTTAAAGTATTCGAACATAGCAAGCCACTGTTCAAAACTTAAATCCGTCAGCTTTGCATCCTTATTAAACTTTAAGTCGGTTGCTAAACGTAAAAACTGCACATGACTGAATACATTAGAGAAGTTCTTTTTAAGATTAGGCTTCGTACCTGAAAATCCAAAAGTCACAAAGTCTCTAAACAAAATAAAACTCCCCTTTTCCAGTAGAGGCCGCTTAAGTAACTCAGCTCTAAGAAATACAGCATCAACTGAGGGACTAGGCTTGAAGTCATCCTTACTAAAGTTATACAGAATACTAAACTTAAAGAAAGGCTTGTGCAAAATAGAGAATAAACTCTCTCTTTTTAAACCAGAATACTTCTCTGCTGCCTCTTTCTGCAAAACCAAATAACAATCCTTCGGAGGATTATTGGCAGAGAGAAGTCTTTTCACTATATCCGCTGAAATATTAAACGGGATATTAGAAAACACCTTATACCCACCAACGGGAAGCTTAAAGTCTAAAAAGTTTAAATTGAACAACTTAGGCTTATTACCAGATACTGACGAGTAGCTATCCCAGAGAGCCCCATACAATTCTCGGTCTGCCTCAACGGCAATCACATTACCGGACCTCTTCAGTAACACCTCAGTTATAATCCCCTTCCCTGGGCCAATCTCTAGAACCAACTCACCTTCAGCTATGGAGGACATTTCCACCAGCCTATCAACAAGACCACCGTCTTTCAAAAAGTTCTGGCTATGACTTAATTTGGTTTCAATCTTTTTGCTCATATTCATATGATGTTAAGTCTAACCTATTGGCTTATACAGCCTTCTTCTGCCTTTGCCGCTTTTTAAGTTTTGATACTTTCTGAATTCGCAACATATTCCTTCCCAGTTTTCTGCACTAAGCGGGACCCTTCTGCCCTCAACCTCTAAATTAACATCATTTATATATGGGTATTTAGCTGCCAAATTGTCTAAAAATCCACCTAAACCCTGAGTATCGCCTGAGCTTAAATATTCCAGGCTAGGCTTAGCTCCAGGGCCAATATGGAAATCCGTATCTAAATTAACCAAGTTCGGAAACTGATAATGCACATCGATTAGTACCTCAGTCCATAAAAACCTGTGGTTAAACTTGAAAGCAGGAAGAATTAAATTTAAAAGACCATTAACCGAACTTCCCTTCTGGTTTTGGATAATCAAAGCCACTTCTCTGATAGCCAATGGGACATACTTAAATATAAACTCCTCTCTATTTGGCCATGGGCTATTGATTATCGTACTAATTGGGAAAACATAGGCATTACCGAATTTTGGCTTAGGCATAGTCTTTAGAGTCTTCAACGCAAAGACGGCCTCAACGCCGACCTCTATCATGCCCACTCGTTCGAACGTCTCCGAATTGGCCAAAAAGCGAGCAACAAACATATTCAGGAGCCACTTATCAAAGTCATCAATCAAGTACTTAAGTTTAGAGTGAAAATAGATAGTCTGCCTGTCTAGCTCACGGTACACATTACAAAATTTAAACTTAGATATTATCTGATCATCATAAGTTGGGTATATCCCTAGCTGTCTACTCTCCCAGGCCTTCATCCTAAGAGCTGCAAAATCCTGAACCTCTTTCAGCCGCGTCTTATCAATACCTAGAATAGAATAACCTACTGCAACTTTTTTTAAGCCATGGCCCCAATGTTCATAAAGTTCTAAGAGTTCGTTCGATACTTCTCTACTCATTTCTTAGAATTATACTCTTCACACAATCGTTGTAAGTACCTCAAATTGTGCACTCCAGCTAACGTTCCGGCCAAAGGTTCACTTGCTTTAAACTGAGCCCTAAACCAGCTCTTTGTAAAGCCATTGTCACAGGCATAGCAATCGCAACCTTCTTGGATTACCTGTTTGGAAAATTCAAACTGTTTCCGCTTTAAGCTTAATTGCTTGTCTAGGCCCTTCTCATCAACAACCCAGACACTTCCATGCCGGGCATTACGGGTTGGCAAGACACAATCGAACATGTCGATCCCACATTCTATTGCCTTTCGCATATCAATCGGATGTCCAACACCCATTAAATAGTGGGGTCTTGAGGTCTCATCGTATTTATCAACCAAGAACTCTAGCATTGCGTGCATCTCTTCCCTCGTCTCACCCACAGAAAGACCACCAATCGCAACCCCGTCGACCTCCAAAGATTGTACAAAATTTAAAGACTCCAGCCTTAAACTGTGACTCAAGCCACCTTGAACAATTCCAAATAGTTTTGGACCCCCACCTTCAACACAGTTAAGTTTGAGTAACCTCTTATGTTCATCAACACATCTCTTTAGCCAGCGATGTGTCCTCTCCATTGCATCTCGCTGTCTATGCCTCTCATTCTCCAGGTCTACCACATCATCAAAGGCCATAATTATATCTGCACCCAGACTATGCTGAATCTGAATCGACTTTTCAGGAGTAATAAAAATCTGATCACCGTTCACAGGGTTATTAAACTTAACTCCCTCTTCTGTGATTTTCCTAAGTTTACCCAGAGAAAAGACTTGAAAGCCACCAGAGTCAGTTAGCATCGGACCTTGCCAGTTAGTCCATCTAGCTAACCCCCCGGCATCTTTAACGACATCTTCTCCAGGTGATAAATGCAAGTGATAAGTATTACCTAAAACTATTCCGGCTCCAGTCGTACCAACAAGTTCCGGAGACATTGATTTGACCGCACCACGAGTTCCAACCGGCATAAATGTTGGGGTGGCTACATCAACAAAGCCGGTTTTAGACTTAAATTTAAGCACTCCATTTCTGACTCTATCTGAATCAATATTTACCTTAAAGAAATCTTCCATCAATCTACACAATTATAACAGAGGTTGGCTTTAAGTTTTTTTTAATAAACCAGGCTTAAGTTTAAATACACAGAAAAAAAGAGCTTATCCACTGGATTTTTTTCAAGCTATATGACAACATATAGACATATGAACTGCCCAATCTGTACAACCAAGCTCAAAACCATCAACTCCAGGAGTACCGCCTCTAAGACAGCTACTTGGCGCCGGAAACAATGTCCAAAATGTAAAATAGTGCTAACATCCAGAGAAAATCTTGACCTATCTTCTATAGTCTTTGTAGGGAATTGGCCATATTCCAGATCTTCTCTGTATGCCACGCTTTCAAAAATAATCTCTAAAAAATCTGAAGAAGTCCTTGTTAATATTCTCGAAACAATTGAACTAAATTTAGTAAAAGTTACTAAACCCCATAACAACAAGCTTGAGCTAAGCTTACAAATTTATGACAATGTCATCCTGAAAGTCTTAAATAATCTTGATACTGGAGCCCATCTTCGATATCAAGCAATAGTCCAAGAAAGAAGTGCCTAGTTCAATAACCAATTAGGAGATGGCTAGATCTACTTCTTTCTAACCTTAGGAGTCACATCAAACTTTTCAAGGTAGCGACCAAACATCAGCCTAGTTTGAGAATAAAATCCAGTAGTCGACCCATAGATTAACCCAACAATTGGAGTCAAAATCCACTGCAACCAAAGGAATATAGACCTACTTTTTTTATGATGCTCAGGCCTGGGCGGTAAAATCTTATACGCGACATAAACGCTGGAGAGCACTCCAAGCGTTGTAAAGGTCTGAATCCACCTTGCTACATCCGGTAATTGGTGTGCAACAATACTGGCATCTGAATCTCTCGCAAAAATAATTGGCAACCAGGCTCCTATAGCTAAAATCAGTGGAGCTGCCGCCCAAGAAACATCATTCTCTAAATGTCTCAGGAATCTTGCCAAAGTCGGCCAAAATGGAACTCCATCAATCTTCTTTTTACCAGCCAAACCTCTTGTAAATATGTAAGGAATATCACTAACTCCATATGCCCAGCGCCGAAGCTGTATAAATTGAGCCTTGAGAGTATCTCTGTAGTTTAGACCCAGTACAGCGTCTTGATAGTTGGGAACAAACATCGACTCCACCCTATAACGACCCTTGAAGGCCATATAGCTCCTCCAGTATTGATGACCGTCTTCTACAATAGTCTTTTTGCTCCAAAAGTTTGTAACAAGTAGTGAACTAAGACTTTGTGAATGAGATGAGAAATTCCTCTGTAGGTGCGGTCTCGAGGCCTGTAGCAAAGTATAAAAACTATTACCTACCGCCAAGATTCGCATTGGCGCTGGAGCATCCCAAATATTGTTCGTATAGAATGCCAATGGCTCATAGCTCGCATTGTCCCGGTCATGATTAATTAGATATAGATAGCTCAGATGTGCCAAATATTCTTTTTCCATAATAGAATCTGCATCCATCGTCGTGATCATCACTCTTTCAAAATCTATCTTCAACCTCCCAAGCTCTTCACACAGCCTTTCCGCCGCCCAAACCACGTTCCCACCCTTGCCAACGATCTCTCCCTCCATATTCGCAGGATGCTCAGACACCATGAACTTTAAGAATGAGTTACTGAATTCATTCTTAAGCTTAGCAACTGTTTCAAAGTTTGATTCTCTAGCCCTTGCTTCTGGACAAAGTTGAAGTATGACTTTATTTTTGACATCATAGTTCTGATTAACCGCAGCTAAAACCGTATCTCTCACTACCTCAAATGACTCTTTATACATTGGAACCATTACCACATGGATAAGCTCTTCTGGTTCAAGGCTCTTTTCATTTGAGAAGTTGAACTTAAGTAAAGAATTCTTCCTAATTTTGTCTAAACGACTCAGTCTTCTTTTTTTCTCAAGCTCATTGAGCTTTTCTCTAGCAGAGAAATAGTCTTCATTAAGTAGTTTCCACCAATCAACATCTTTTATAGATTTTATAATCGCCAAAGTGTTCAAAGCTTTTGATGCCATTATCACTGTTCTAAAGAACCAAATAAGCATGAACAGTAAAATTAAAAAGCCTGCTACATCAGCCCTCCAAATTCCAACTATGACCGGCAACGCAACTACAAGGTAACTCAAAAAACCTGGAACTATCTCCCAGAAGCGATATAACTTACTGCGCTTTCCAAGGTCTATTTCAAGCTTAGAAAGGTCTTCGTCCGTAAGCCTTAGCTTATTTGAATAGACAGGACTAGGTGTAGAATTTATATTTGAGTCACTCATCAATCAAGATTTTTAAATTAAAGAACTTAAGCCTGCGACTCTGAACAAAACACCAAAAGCTATAATTTGCACACAAACTCCAATCAATAAAACACCATTCCGATAAAGGTTATCCAACCTCTTCAATCTAAAAGAATAGATGAACGTCGCAAACCCAAATCCAAACACAACCAACAGAATCAAGTAGCCGTTCCACCAACTCCCCTGAACATACTCATTCCCCGCTACTAATCTTATCGGAACCCTCAAATCAGATGATTTAGCCCGAATAAAAACGGCAACCAAGCTAAGTAACATAACCAGACCATTCAATAGGGCCAGGCTGTAAAACCACAAATCAGAGTTCGTCTTTCTACCGCTCTTTTTTTCTACTTTCATACTTAAGTTTAAGTATACCAAATTCTCGTCATCTGAAGCTCTAAAGCTTAACCGCTTTAGATATTTTTAGCTTGTCCACAAAATACTTATCGTGGCTTGCCACAATCAAACAACCCTTAAACTTAACTAAAGCTTCTTCGATTGCTTCTTTGGTTGAAACATCCAGATGATTTGTTGGTTCATCCAAAATCAAAACCTCTGGCTGGCTTAACATCAGCTTAACAAAGCCAAGCTTTGCTTTTTGGCCTCTTGAGAGATCTCCGATTTTTTTATCTGCAGACTCTTTGTCTAGCCCAATCTTAATACACAGCGTATAACACCTGGAAAGCTTCTTTTCGCTTAAACTTAATTCTTCAACTGCACTTTTATGATCGTCCAAGCCATAAACATCTTGACTAAAATATCCAATATTGATATCTTCCCCAGCTTGAGAGTCTCCACCACTTAGGGTGTCCCTGCCAGCCAAAATATTTAGCAAGGTAGACTTACCAGCACCATTCTTACCAGCAATCAAAACTCTACTCGGACCTCGCACCTCCAAATCTAAATTTTTGAACACAGACTTAGACCCAAAAGACTTACCACCACTCTCGATTTTAAAGATAAGCTTAGCTTTTGGAATCTGAGCCTCAAACCGAACATCAATTTCCGGATCTTTATTTGGCCGCTTCACCTCTTCCAACTGCTCAAGCTTCGAATGCGTAGCTCCAATCTTTCTCCCTAGACCAGCTTGAGCTCGCCTCTTTTTTCCATTAAAAGCCCCTTTAGGCATACTGTGTTTAATTCTATCGTAGCTTTCACCAGTCACCTTATCAGCATATCTTCTATTTTCATCTATGTTGACCTCCAGGCTTTTTCTAACTTCCATGTAACTTTCGTACCGCTTCAGTTTAAAATTATTTTTAATTTTAAGTTGCTCTCTATAGGATGAATATCCGCCTCCATATTCAGCCAGTCTACCTTCTTCAATCGCAAAAATCTTATCCACTGAATCATCCAAAAAAGATCTATCATGGCTAGCAATTAGAACTGCACCACCTTGAGACCTAAACTTAAGCAAAGATTCTTTAAGCCAAATTAGACCCTCAACATCCAAGTTATTTGTTGGCTCATCTAAAATTAAAACTTCCGGTTGATCATAATCTGCTCTAGCTAAAATCACCCCCAAAGCGAGTCTCGTATTTTGACCACCACTCAAACTAGAAACCTTTAGGCCGGACTTAAAATCGATAAGCTCATTTAAGCCAGCGATATCTAGCGCCAAATCAACCCGCCAAGGCTCATCTTTAAATTTAAGTTCTAAAAAGCATTCCAGATTATTAGCTAAATGATCTACTTCCGCTTCCTGCGGTAAATAACTAAAAGCTCCAACCTTAACTGTTCCACTCTTTAAGCTATTCTTTTTAATTTCACCAATCAGAATATTGATTAGCGTACTTTTTCCAGACCCATTCGGGCCAACAAGCCCAGCGATCTCACCCTTTTTAAGACTCAGATCTAGACTATCAAAAATTAGACCATCCTTCAAGGTGCTAGCGTTGGAACTCTCATAACCAAAGCTCAAATTCTTCACATCAATAACAAACATATTCTTAAAACAGACCCCTACAGCCATTAAACTTAATTATTAGGGTATTTATTTACAGCTACAAATAACTAGGCTAAAGACCTAGCAAAGCTGCAAAACTATTTCTGTTCTAAAATCATGTACGTTATCCAAGCATGTTTACTTAACAATAATTATACCATAGACACTGTCTATATGCCATAGTAAGCTTACAGAAGTGGTCGCTAATCAGACCATGGAAGAGCTAATTCTTTAAATTTAATTCCATTGTCCGAGTCTGTCCATCTAGGAAATTTTTCCATCATCGTTTTCAAAACTTCTTCGAAGATTTTTTCGAACATCCTCAAAAGCTCTGGCGTAAACAGTTCGCCCTCATCTACTGGACCATCACCCTTTGAGTTTTGTATGTGAACTCTATTCCTTGCAATCCTTAATATTTGCAAATCTGAGCAAAGACTCTCGTCAAAACCAAATAAGCTGTGCTTCCTGGCAACGGCAATGTAGTGCTCTAGTTTATCTCTTTTCTTAGTTTTAAAATCTTTAATCTGGTCTTCAGTGAGTATTGGTAAGGGGTCTCTGACGCGGCCACTAACTCTATAAACAAAATCCGAGAGGATACACTCAATAACAGAGACCCCAAGAACTACTATAGGCTTTATTAAAATGTTCTGACGACCACCATCAGAGTCATTTAACTCGTAGATCCTGTCAATAACCTCCAAGTTGTAGACAATGTTATCACCTGTTTTAAAATTCCATATAAAAGTGCCCGTAATCGCACTTGCAAGGAGTTCACGGTCTTCTTCATTCATCTAGGCAATGCTGATAACTAATAAAATCAACTGGCGGACCGTAACGTTGGAGGTATGGAACTATTTTATGAGTGCCACACAGGAACTGAGTCGATTCGGAGTGGCCTATCGTCACCCTTAGACTGCATCTCTTTACCATCTTCTACAGGCACTATACTTACTAAGCTGGAAGCGAGAACCCCAGCACCAACACCATAAGCTATGTCTAAAACATCAGGAGTCGTATTATTGTTAACGGCGGAATAAATATTTAGACCATACTTTGTTTCCACTAATAGGTTGGCGGCAACAACCGCAGTCCCACCTATTGCCATTGCAAATCTCCTAACTGCTTTAGGCGTATTACTGAATTTAGTACCCAATAAGGCAGACAGATATGTCACACCGACACCCACCATCATTGAAGGTGCAAGGTTGCCCGCATGATCCATTAGATCAAAAGGTTCTGGAATAATATTTCTTACCATGTCGCTTGCCCCACTCTGTGATACAAGTGAAGCGGCAGAAGCGGCGCCCCAAGCACCAGCTCTCAAGGTTACATCCCTTATGGAGTCCTCTTTCGTTTTTATGAAGCTAAACCGAGGTTTATATCCTCGTGCTTGCCCGGTCTTTTCTTTTTTTGCCATTTTTGTTTTTAGATAAAAGAATACCTCATATAGTAACACATGAGATACATAAAATCAAGTGGCAGGCTCTACTCTAAGGGAATCGATATACCTACCAAGCCCTAGAGGTAGGCAGCAGGTACTCGTCTGATAGTTCTCCCTCGCCAAGCATCTTAGAACCCTTCTTGCGGTTACAACTGCGGTGAGCTAGCTGAAGGTTCTCGAAGTCGTATGGACTACCTCCTCTAGATACAGGTATGATCTCATCTATCTCAGGTGAGAGTGGTAAACCTTTAACTAGAGTCTTATCGACTGGATGGCCACAGATCCCACAAGACTCATAACAATCAAAGACACGCTTTCGCATTATTGCACGTAGCTGGCCATGTCTCTTACGAGGATCCCTTCGTGTGCTTTTCTTACGTACTGCAGCCATATATGGTTTTAGTATATAAAAAACACTTCTTTTTATCTTAATATGATCTTTTCTAGAATAAAACAAGGGGGGAGGGTATATACCTCTCCCCTGTTAACTGCCAAGCGCGGTGAGTGGGCTTATTTTCGCGTGTCAAAAAAAAGTAAAAATGCTGATTAGTAAAATGAGTGGAAATTAGCCAATCACCTTAGCTTAATATTATTCTCAAACTCAAAAATTAGAATACATACGTACCTAAGAATTACTTCAGCATGATGCTTTTCAATTTTCAACTTTGAATCAACTTGTCCATGCTTTACCGCCCTAAAAGACTTATTAATATAATCAATTACTGATACTATATGTAATTCAGGATCTTCTTGATCCTTAGAATAAGCTGTATATTCCCATTTCTTTTTATTCGTTATAAGCCAATTAAGTAACGACCCTAAATTATTACCGCCCCTTGGACCAATGTAAGTTTTTAGCAACGATTCTAGAGCCTGAAAAGATTCTTGTGCCGAATTCGTATAATTAGGATCAAGACCATAGAGCTCTTTAAATGCGTCTTGAAACTCACTTTCATAAGTCTCTTCACCTTTCAGTTTGTCTGCCATTAGTTCTATCTCCTCTTTAGTAATCCTCTCGACAATAGTGGCCTGTCCATCAATAATTT
The DNA here is from genome assembly GCA_937871805.1 of uncultured Candidatus Saccharibacteria bacterium. Classification (GTDB taxonomy): domain Bacteria; phylum Patescibacteriota; class Saccharimonadia; order Saccharimonadales; family HK-STAS-PATE-42; genus HK-STAS-PATE-42. Next base: position 554,541 of record CALMQB010000002.1, on the reverse strand, counting down.
GCACCTGATACTTATGCCTTGCATCATCTAATATTTCCTTCAACTTGGAACTATACGAACTTGGAACTTTTTGTAACACATAATCAATTACTACAAAAAACAACTTACTATTTTTATCAGCAATCATCATCAAGAAAGTCAGCAACTTCCATTCATTAGTCGGCTCAATATAGTTATTTGGTCTGCGTTGAGGAATTGCAATATCATTAATCCTGAACCGGTTTTGAATGTCACACGCCAATTGATAGGGCTCAAAATACCTTGATTCCACTACTCCATACAACCAGTCTGCTAAAAGTGGGACCATAGACTGGGCAACCCCCTCTATGAGAGGTGCCTCCTCTTGCTCTTTCTTGTATTTTTCCCAAAGTCCCATTCTCCCTATTATATATCTTTAAGCCCTGATGCTATAATTAGCCTTGTCTAAAACCGATGTCTATATCGCATACGCGTGTTTGTGCTTTTGAAAGGGCGACTCGCGTAAAGGTATTAAGCGCAAGCTGGTATCGGTTTTAGACGACCTGCGGGTCGTCCTTTTTTATGGACTTCCTGCGGTAATTAAAAAACCAAAGGAGGTTATATATGAAAGAACTAAAACAAGGCAACTGGTTTAGACGCCACAAGATACTAACAGGAATTTTAGGACTAATAATCTTAATCTCAGTAGTTAGTGCTTCAGGCGCTAGCAAAACAGAACAACCAAAGACTGAAGCTAACCAAGAACAAGTTAGTTCCGAAATCGAAGTTAAACAAGTATCTCAAAATGCTGCTGAGAAATACTGCCAAGATGCAGCCCTTCTGGGTAAGTATATTGATCTAGATAAAACTAGCATCATCAAGGTCACTGCGTATAATGCTCAATATAACAAAAGTGGAACCAAAGCCTCTAACGGAAATGCTATCTACGACTTCCAGTGGGTTGGTGAGAATAAAGAAAGCAACGAGAACATTCTATTCGTCTGTTCAGTAAGTGGCACAGAGAAGGATATCACCCTTCATAACCTAGCCATTAGTGGTCAAGTTGTCTACGGTCCCGTTGATCAGCAATAAGAATATTGACAGTAACGGTTGTGCTTTGTATTATGAAAAGTATTAGAACCCAAAAAGGTGCTAACGCAGGTGAAGTTAAAGATCATAATCTCACAATCTGCGCGGCGCAACGAACCGCTTAACAAATTCGGTAAAATAAACGTGTTAACGTCCGCCGTGGCACCAACACATGCACCTACTTATTATTAATCATCGTAATCTTCTATTCTGTGCGGAACGACGTCCCGCCTAGCAGAATCGGTTGTGGAATATAGGATTGTAAGTAGTAACGAGATACGGACTCGGTTAAAAACGGGCTTACATGCGACTAACTTGGAGTCTTAGACTCTAGAAGGTCATGTATAATGCCCCGTTCAAATAACCCTAGACGGTACAGTTCTGTATCGTCTCTCATAAAGAAAAACAATAAAACAGTAACCAGTTTCTCTACAGAAGCCCAAACATTATTTAGGCTTCTGGAGCTTATTGTAGATATAAAATATCGCAAGAAGTACGGCCACACCCTTGGCTACAGTGACTCAAGATATGGTAACCAAGAACAACAAAAGAAAGTCGTAGCAGACCAAATATCCTTGGTTGATAATATCAGTCCTATACGGCAGAATTCAACGGAGGATATTTGGTAATGGAAAAACAACCAAGGTTAAAATGCTATGTCTACATTCGTCGTTCTCAGGACCGCGAAGACAGACAATACAACTCTATAGAGAAGCAAAACCGCAACACGCGTGAAGTAGTCCGTGAAAACGGCTTAGACCCTATTTACCTGCCAGAAGAGGAGCGGTCTGCCTACAAACCTGGACGGCCTATATTCAACGATATGATCAAAGATATTAAGAACCGTAAGGCACGTTATATCGCGGTCTGGCACCACACTCGTTTAAGTCGTAATGCATTTGATGCGGGACAAATTATTCAGCTTATGGATGATGGTGACTTACTGGCAATATATACGCCAGGACGGGTTTTTAAAAACACCTCCACAGACAAAGCATTCCTAGCAATTGAGCTAACATTCGCCAAGAAAAATAACGATGACCTGAGTGACCAAGTAAGGGACAGTTTCGTAGAAAAACGTAATCATGGAGAATATCCGGGACCGGCACCTTTAGGCTATATCAATTCGATCCTCGGTCCAAAGACACGCAATATAACACCAGACCCCGAAAGAGAAGAACAAGTTATTGAATGTTTTGAATTCGCCGGTACAGGGACTAATAACCTTACTGATGTCTGGAAACATGCTAAAGATATAGGCTTGAGATCCCGTAGAGGTAAAGAGCTAAGCAAGGCCACCCTTTCGGATATGTTGAAACGTCGACTTTACACCGGCGTTTTCAAATACGGTGGTGACGAATGGCATCAAGGGACATACAAGCCACTAATATCTGTTGAGCTCTACGATAAGGTGCAGATTGCCATGGGATGGAGGAAAAGCTCAAATAAACGCCCCAGCACAACCTCGGGGAGGTACTACATCTATAAAGGCTTAATGCTTTGCCAAACATGCAAGTTCAATATCACTGCATATACTAAGCCAAAGAAGTTAGCCAATGGTAGCGAAGCTGAGTACATCTTTTATACATGCACCAAAAAGAACAAAAAAATTAAGTGCGCAGAGCAACAGCTGTCAAACCAACGTGTAGAAGAAGAGGTGCTGTCTCATATGCAAGAGTTTGAGATTAGTGAAGCAGACGGCAAAGAATGTTCACGCTGGCTGGAACAGCACTATAACGAGTTCGTTAAAGAACGCATCCGCTTTAAGCCACTCTGGCTTAAAGACATGAGGCAGGCTCAAGTGGCATTAGACACGTTGGACGATAAGCTGGAAAGCGGGACCATAACTGACGAACGCTATAAGCTTAGGGCCGCGAAACATGAAGAAACCATAGCTAGAACTAGCCAACTCCTTGAAGATTCCGGAACAGATGCCAGCAGGTGGCTAGAACTAGCAAAAGAAACGTTTTCCAGCGTAATTAACCTTGGAGAAGTGTTCCAAGACGCAAGTGACCAAGAAAAGCGACAACTCATGATATTCATAGGATCGAACTGGTATTTGGGCAATAAAAAAGTGACTCTAACACCTAGAAAACCACTTGATTTGTTGCATGTAAGCAACCGAAGTACGGATTGGCGGGCCCGACCAGGTTCGAACTGGCGATCTCCTCCGTGACAGGGAGGCATGTTAACCACTACACCACGAGCCCATTAAACTTAACTTAAAAAAGTACAGTCTACGTAAAAAACAATTATAGCATAAGGACCTAAACTGAACTTGTAAAACCAACCCCAGCACCCCACGGATTACCGATCAGAGCCTCTGACCAAGTCTTTCTCTGCTTCTTTAAACTTAAGGTTGCGCTTTATCATCCCATCAGAATCGAGCTTCTCCAAATAGATATCAATTGGCTTAAAGCTTAGCTTTATAACTTGAACGTCTCGCTCATCCTCAGAGTAAGTTTTTACGTTTTTAAGAATATAAAAAGCATCATTAGTTGTGGTGACAGTAGAGACTTCACCCTCTTTTAGACTTTTTAGAACCTCCAAAATCGTATAGCTAAAATTCGGACCATTCGTCTTCAGGTTCATTCTAGCCACAGCCCCATTTGAAAATATGCCTAGGTCTGAATCCGAAGTTTCAGTAGCCAATACGGCAAAATCTGCACCATCTTTAAGCCTAGTCTCTGCGGCTTGAACTTTACTTTTAGATTCTTGGTCTAAGGCAGAAAGCACTTTTCGTTTTAAGAGAACCTTTTCATAAAATCTCTCATAATCTCCAAAAGTCCAACCATAGTGTGCTTTTAAGATTATGGAAAGCTCTTCTCGGCTAGAGTTCCCTCGGTATTCAAGGAGCTGGTCGATTTCTTTATCCACTTCTTCCTTGCTTATTTTAATATTCATTTCCCTAGCCTGTTTCCTTACAAAAGCATAGCCCTCTGCCTGATTCAAAGCTTCTATTTTCTTTTGCTCGATAATCTTATGACCATCTTCAGTGCTAACATCAATTTTCTCAGCGCCGACTCCATCAAATTCTACCAAGTAATGCACGTTCTGCTTGAGAATGAATAGGTAATCCTCATAAGAAACTTTCTCACCATCCACCACACTTGCATTATAAGGAGTTAGCCTAGATACTCCATAGGCCAAATTGCTGTAACTTTGTCTATTTTGTAAAAGAAAGAATCCATACGCAAAGAAGATAATTACTAAAGTAATCACGAAGGCAAAAGATCCTAGCATTACACTAAAACGCGCTCTTTTTAAGGGTTTCTTGTGCTTTCTACCCCTTTTCAAAGCCTGCTCCCGATGTACCTTCAAAGCTTCCTCGATTTGAGCATCGTCAGCCGGCCTAACAAGCTTTTTAGATTTAACGTTGCCCACCTTTCTAGTCTCTTTTTCTAAGGTATGTAGCCTCGACTTTCTGGCAATTCTTCTGGCGCTCTCATTAATCTTATTCATCTTTTTCAAAACCTCTAAATTTATCGTAGTTCGCCACAATAACATCATGCCTTTTGGCGGGCCTGGACATCTTTTCTAAAACTGCATCCCCAGATTGCGTCTGTATAACAATTGTACCAAATCCTAAAAGAGCCTGCAGCACCCCATTTGTTACATAGTTTGTATTAATTATACTTTCAAATGGAATATCCACCACAGAACGACGGAATAGACCTTTCTGGTTAATTATTTCCAGACCACTATTAGTTAAAACTGTCAGGCTAAACCACCAGGAGACGAGTTGCCCAAAACAAAACAATCCAAAAATAGAGACTAAAAATAGCATTATCTCTGGTCTTAAATTGAACTTTAGTCCTAAAACTAAGATTAGAACAGCCAAGCTACCAAAAAGTCCAGCCCTATCTAATGCCACCCAGTGCTTTCTTGAAACGTCGACAACTTTTTTATAACCCTTTGAGGTGGAGCCCCCGCCTTCGATCTTTAGTGTGTCATTTACCATAAAGTCTATACGTCAAAAAAGCCTAGTCTCTTAATTTTAGCACAAGCACTTTATTTCCAGATACCAATATATTCAGGCTGGCTTCAAGCTTTAAACCTGAACATTCCGCAGCACGTTCCAAAACTTCTTTTTTTGAAGACATGATAGTAATAATTCCATCTTTAGAAATCTTTCCTTTTGCAGCCTCCAAGAAGTCCAGATACAGCTTCTCTAAGGCCTCCAGCCCTCCAGGATAATCTTCAAAATCACCCCAAGGTGGATCCGCCACTACCAAATCAAAAACTTTATCTGTCTTGTTCAAAAACTTAACTACATCACCAGCTATAACTCGGGCAAGCTTCTTGTCTAATTCAACCTTAAGCCTATTAACTAACCTGCTACTTTTTTCAACTAAGATTACGTTTAAGTTGTGGCTTCCCCTATTAGTTCCTGCTCCAAAACTTCTCAGAGCCTCTTTAGATATCCCACCATTGCCCGCAAAAGCATCTAACATGTAGTCAGCATTCTTGATGCCTCCCAGCTCCAACAAAAGATTCGCCACATCCGGATCTAATTCACCTTTTTGTAGGCTGATCTTCTCACGTAACTTAAGCTTAACTCCAAAATAACTAACTCCACCCCTACGCTTTGCTAAAACAAAATCTACATCAGGATTAAAAGACCGATACTCTAAGTTAAACTTTTTGCTAATTTCTGAAGTCAAATGATCTCTTATACTCGAATCCATCTTTGTAGGCTTAGCAGATTCAAAGTTTCTTAAATTAAATGTTGAATAGCCACCAAGCTCAAAATCATTGGGGTCAACATCAAAATTTAAGTTTAATTGCCCATCTTTACCAGACCATTCCAAAAGCTGGACTACATTTTTAGCGAAGTTAAATTTAACGTAATCTCTAGGTTTGAGCTTTTCTTTGAGTTTAACAATACAAAAAGCCTCCTCGCTCAATACAGCTTCCGCGTCTAGGCCCTTTAGGAGTTGACCAACCAGGTCTTCAAAACCGGGAACAAAATTAATAGCATATAAATAATTCATAAATAAAATCTGGTGCCCCGGGTAAGAATCGAACCTACAACCTATTCCTTAGGAGGGAATCGCTCTATCCATTGAGCTACCGGGGCGAAAGTTAAACTCAATTATAGCAAAAAACAAGCCCCTAGAATGTATGAGCCTGGTGAACATTAAGATAATCCAGAATGTCATCCTCGTCAAACCAAATTGCGATCTCCAAATCGGCCTCTTCTCTTGTAGCACTGGCATGTACAATATTTCTGACTGCTCCGGATTCATTTGCATGCTCATAACTAACATGGGAGTAATCTGAGCGTATTGTACCAGGTAGGGCGGTTTTTGGTTCAGTCGAGCCAGTTAGCTTCCTCACCACTTCAACAGCCTCAACTCCTTCAAGCACGACGGCCAAAACCGGACCACTAGCCATATAATCTACTGTATTATCATAGATTTCTTTGCCCTTTCTGCTCATCAGTTTACCTATACCTTCGTAGTGGTTCTCTAGGCGACTCTTATCCGGAAGCAAGAACTTCATCCCCACGAGTTTGAGCCCAGCCCTTTCAAACCTACTTAAAACTTCGCCAACGATCCCACGAGCTATTGTGTCCGGCTTCAGAATTAGAAGCGTCTTTTCTATCTTCATAAGATTTTATTGATTATTTTAAGTTTAACGTCTGCGAATTTCTCTCTCAGATTATAGCAGAATAAACAGCGCTACAGCTATAGCCAGAATAATTCTGTAAATTCCAAAAGGTTTCAAGCCTCGCTTTTTTACAACATCCATCAACAGATAAACCGCTCCAAAACCAACAACAAAGCTCGCTAAGTTTCCAAAAAGAACTGCGCCAAAATTAGATTTTATAAAATCCAGACCCTCACTACTAACCATAAACTTAAGTGTTGCTCCAAGAATTACAGGTAAACCTATCAAAAAACTGAATGTTGCCGCAGTTTCAATCTTAAGCCCGACCCACATTCCGGCAAGTATTGTTACTCCAGATCTGGAGGTTCCCGAAATTAAAGCCAGTGGCTGCACTAAGCCAACTATTGCCGCTTGCTTAAAACTAACTTCCTGAACAAGATTAGTGTTCAGGCTTTCTCTTGCTACCTTTTCTTTACTATAGATACTCCGCTTTTCTTTAATTAGCATCATCGCTACACCGACCACAGCCAACATCAAGGCGACTGTGGCTGGACCGTGTAAATTCTTTTCTATAAAATCCCCAAAGACGATACCCACCAAAATAGCTGGCACAACCCCAATTGTAAGCTTCAAGACTATTTCCTTTTTTTGGATTAAGTTTAGAGTTTTACCAAAAAGGTCCTGAGTTACACTCCAAATTTGCCTTCGAAAAAATATCGCAATGACGGCAATCGTTCCGATATTTAAAAGTGTTTCAGCAGTTAAATTAGTTGGGATATCCAAAACCTTAGCAGCTAGTAGAATATGCCCCGAACTACTGACAGGCAGAAACTCGGTTGCACCCTGAACTATTCCCAATATTACCGCTTGCCAAATTGAAATCATAAGCTTAAGTTTACCACTCAAGTTGAACTTAATTAATACCCTATTTTATATTCAATAAATCCGTTAGACTTAAACTAGATGTCGCAAAATAAAAAACCCAACTCACCCTACCTTAGTGAACTAATCATAGATTTTTTAGAATATTTAGAAATCGAACAGAACCGTGCCCAACACACCATTCGTAATTATCACCTCTACCTCAACCGTCTTGTTGAGTTTTGGGGAGACGAACCAATCAACAAACTAACTGCAGATTCAATCCGTAAGTGGAGGCTCTGGCTAAACCGCATCCAAACTGCTGGCGGAGAGAATCTTTCCGTCGCAACTCGCAACTATCACCTCATTGCTCTGCGCCACCTTCTAAAATACTGTGCCAAATTAGATATTGAAGCGCTCGCTCCAGAAAAAATCGAACTTGCCCATTCCGTCAGGAAGGAAGTTACCTTTCTTAATGCCGAAGAATTACAAAGACTTTTTACTCAACCAGACTTAAGCACCCTTGGGGGTTTACGAGATTTAGCAATCCTACAACTTCTTTATTCCACCGGACTCCGTGTTTCCGAGTTAACAAAACTCAATATCGAACATCTCAATTTAAAGCTTGGGGAATTCACCGTTAGAGGAAAGCGTCAAAAAGATCGCCCTGTTTTTGTAACGGACTCTGCCAAAAATATCTTAGAAGAGTATCTAAAAATAAGAGAAGATAACAGCAGCCCCTTATTTATTAGGATTGGGGGTAGCAAAAAACTAGACACCTCTGGCGACCACCTCCGCCTTACCCCACGTTCGATTCAGCGCATTATTCAAAAGTATGCCTTGCTAGCAGGAATAACCAAAAAAGTTTCACCTCACACGCTCAGGCATAGCTTCGCCACTAACCTACTTATGAATGGGGCGGACTTAAGAAGCGTTCAAAGTTTACTCGGTCACAGCAATATTGCAACCACCCAAGTCTACACCCACATCACCGACCCTCATTTAAAATCAGTTCACAAAAAGTTTCACTCTGACAATACTCCAGGCAAAGATTAGGCCTACAGGCTCTCCGGCTTAAGCTTAGAGACTATCTCCATGCCGTCATCTTCTGACTTCTTAATTTCTCTATACACTCTTCTACCGACAAAATAGACCTCAACACCATTCTCAATCATTGCCTTCAACCCAAACTCAACTATCTCTTTCTTTAGTGGCCTAACCTTTTCAGTACTGATCCATTCATTTTCACCTAAGCCTTCATCGGGCCTATAAATGAAACCATCGCCAGGCAAATGATATATAGCCCCGCCGCTATCCAATCTCATAAATTTATACCGACTCTTCACGATCACATGCCACGGTCCAGCCTCTCCAGATTCACTCCACCTGCCAACTAGAACCCAGCTCTCGTCACTTGGAACTAGAAAGGTAGAGGCAAGAGCTTTATCTGGAGTAGCAAAAACAACCGGACCCTCGCCGACATTTCGAATACTTTCATTCCGTGGCTCAAAGATGTCGATCTCTGAATTCGGTGATGCATGGTATAAAGTCTTTGGCCTATTCATAAAGTCATTATTAAGTTTACTTATTCTGCATGTAGCAAATCCAGAAGTTACGCTTAAAACTTTGTCCATTAACTCTCGGGAACCCCACTTTTTTCTCTAGGCAAATTATTTCAAAGTACTTTCCATAAAAATCTATAAAGTCTTCTCTGCTCCAAACTCTTTCGGTAATCCCAACCGCAGGTAGTGTGTAGCAATCTTTTTCTGTGCCTGCGAACTTCTTCAGTAGATTCTTGGCATTCTTATCGGCATCTTTACAAAGAGCCTTCGTCAAGAAGTACCCACCCCCTTTTAGGATTCTCGAAACTTCACTTACAAAAATATCCCTTTCTTTTTCAGTTAGGGAATTGGATGAAACAATATCCAAAGCTAAATCAAAAGAGTTCTCACTAAACGGAAGCACCTCGCCTATGCTAGATTTAATGTAGTTCAGATCCAATCCAGACTCTTTGGAATTATTTTCAGCAATACTAATTGAATGATCCGAGATCTCCACACCAACCACGTCTGCTCCTAAGCCTGCAAAATAAAAAGAGTTCCTACCATTTCCAGAACCAAGGTCTACGAGCTTACTATCCTTGAACTTAAAGCCTCTCTTCCTCACCCATCTAGTAAACCTCACAACGTCTCTCTGTGGGCTATTCTTAACTGAAAGCAGCTTCGGCTTTTTATACTCATCGTTCCAAGCTTTTTCCTGTGGCATACTTTTATAAAAAATAGGTTTAAAATCTAACGATCCCAAAACTTAACCACAGCGCAATAATCAAAAGTGCTCCAAATGGAATCCTTTTAATTTTAAACCTAACGCCAATTAAAATTCCGACACTTGCCGCCAAAGAAATACCAGCTAAAAGTTGTACTAAGTTTAAAAATAACCCGGCTACGGTAGCTAGCCGAACATCACCTCCCCCGATTTCACCTTCAAAAGCCTGAAATAAGCCCCAGCCAATCAAAAAGATCACTAGGGCCTGCCAAGGGTATAGGCCCACTCCTGAGTTTAAATATTTTAAAACTCCGCCGCCGGCTATTAATAGCATTAAGTTTAAATTGCTAATTTTATAATCTTCCAGATCCTCTTGTAGGATTCTCCAAGAAGCAAAAGCTACTAAGCCAACAACTGGAACAACTCTAAAGTTAAGGACATCCAGATTACCATTAGCGAGAATGACCCCACAACTCACTAAAGCCCCGAGAAACCCAACATAAACAGCATTAAGTCTTATAATCCTGGTCTTGTTATTTTCTAAAAACTTTCTTTTCATATTCTCTAATCTTGAAATCTGCAATTAAATTTAAGCTTTTATCTCTGTTATAATTATACTCTAAAGTTCAATATTATGTCATCTCTCAAAATCGGAATCGTCGGCCTCCCGAATGTAGGGAAATCCACGCTATTTAATGCTCTGACTAAAGCTGGGGCTCTTGCTGCCAACTACCCCTTTGCAACAATAGAACCGAACACCGGAATCGTCGAAGTCCCCGATGATAGACTCCAAAAGCTACTCAAAATCTATGGATCCAAAAAAGTTATTCCAGCCACAGTCAACTTTGTAGATATCGCCGGGCTGGTAGCGGGAGCCTCCAAAGGTGAGGGTCTCGGCAACAAGTTCCTCTCTCACATACGTGAATGCGACGCCATCATTCAGGTTGTACGAGACTTTAAAAATGATGACATTGTTCATGTTGCCGATAGGATTCACCCTAAAGAAGATATCGAAATTATTAAAACTGAGCTTATTCTCGCCGATCTTTCTACGTTAGAAAAAAGAATCCGGAGCTTTAAAAAAGAGTCTAAATCAAACCCTAAACTTAAACCTCTAGCAGACTTATATCAGCTCCTCTTTGATTCACTCTCAGAAGGAGTTATCCCAGAACTAAGTAATGAGCAGCTCCTAGCGCTAAAAGACTTAAACTTAATCTCTCTCAAACCAACCATGTACCTTTTCAATATTGCTGAAGAAGATCTAAACAACGAAGAATTGAAGTCTAGTCTGTCAAAATTGGCAGAAAGGAGCCCAACAGTTTTCGTTAATGCCAAACTAGAAGAAGAGCTTAGCGAACTTGATGACGAAAGCGCCAAGGAACTCCTTGCTGAATATGGTCAATCTGAAAGTGGGTTGCAGAAAGTAATTTCTGGAGCCTACCGACTCCTCGGTCTGCAAAGCTATCTCACTGCTGGCCCAAAAGAAATTAGAGCCTGGACAATTAAAGTTGGAGCAACCGCACCTCAAGCAGCCGGAGTTATCCACGGAGATTTTGAGCGCGGCTTCATCGCCGCCCAAATCATTAACTACAATGACCTAGTCGAACTCGGCTCAGAATCCGCTGCCAAACTTGCAGGCAAGGTTCGAACTGAAGGAAAAACTTACATCATGCAACCTGGGGACGTCGTTGAATTTAAGTTTAATGTTTAGGCCACCATCAGGCTCTCCAGAATGGCGAAGTAAAGAATTAAAAAACCACTGATCTAAAATCCCAAAGCTTCAAATATGCCTCTATTACTCTGAAATAAAGTTCTAGCTTTTAGTAGACACTCTGAATTCTCAAGTTCCAACTGATTTACAAACTTCAGCTTTATCAAATCCATATTTCCCTCAATTAACTCACCATGGCTGGAGCCATATTCTGCCTCAAGTTTTTTATCACTCAAAATTTTAAAAGCGGTCTTCGGCCCAACTCCCTTTATGCCGCTTATATTATCCGCCTTATTACCTGTTAGTGCCTTAAACTTAACATACTCGGTAGCTCCAATACCCAAATTATCCAACAACCACTGCTCACTTAATATCTCAATATTCTTTGAACCCCTCATTTTTAAGATCTTCAGATTATCAGATAAGCATTGATAAAAGTCAGTATCCGAGCTGGCAATATAAGCTGCACCACCTTCTTCCACAAAATTACTTGCTATAGTAAAAATAATGTCATCGCCCTCGGCCAAATCAGACTCAATATACCTTACTCCCACATATTTTAAAACTAACTTTAAGTTATCTAGGTGGTGAAATGGTGAATCAAGTTCATCTGAAAAATCTTGGACCCTATCAGACTTATACTCTGAGCTCTTCAACCTATAGTTATCCGCTTCAGGATGGTCGAAAACTACGGCCACATGACTGGCGTCAACCTTACTGATAGCACTTCTGAGAAAGCTCAAGAACACAGTCAAAACATCTAGTCTTATTCCTTTTTCTGAAGAAAATTCAAAAGGTGCAGCATAAGCTTTTCATAAGAAGTTATGTCCATCAACAACAACTAGAGCATTCATTTCCCTAATCTTAATAAATAGAACCGTTCTACGTTTCCTTTTAGGCCAGAAAGTTCCGAATCCATCTTTTCTTCAGTCAGAAATTTATTAAGTTTAAGCCAGCTTTCAAAATCTTTAATAATTTTCCTGCGGATTTTACTATTTTTGATAATTCCCTTGTTCAATTCTGATTCTTTAGCCTCAAATTGAGGTTTGAACAACAAAATTATACAAGAATTTAAATCTAAGATCTGCTTCTTAAGATGTACCAAAACCTCCCTACAGCTCAAAAAAGAAACATCCACCACTGCAACATCCACACTTTGAATAACTTTCTTATTCAATTTTGCCAAATCATTCTTTGTTATCACATTAAAAATATCTATCTTTTCATAAAGCTTAACACGCTTATCCTGAACTAAGGAGTAATCCATTTGATCAGTGCCAATCTCTACAGCAATAACTTTTTTTGCTCCCTTTTCTAAAGCAAACTTAGTGAAGCCTCCGGTACTACTTCCAACATCCAAGACCACCTTTCCGCTAAGTTTAGACCCCAACCCAACCCTCTGATCAAAATAGTAGATCTTTTTATATGCTCTGGAAAACCCAAAGTCTTCAAGCTCTTGATCTATCATCTGTTCCTTAAAATTTTAGCCTGTTCACCATCTTTACCCAATCTCCAAACATCAACGATTTCCTTAACAGAGTTAACTTTCCTGACTAGCATCAACGAGTTAACCACGACCCTTAGTCTTGGATCAATTACTATTCCAGTAGAGACATGCGGGTTATACTTCTTACCGACCCAGTCCAAATTATCAAGTTTACAGCCAGCTGTCGACAAATCTTCCAAGGCTCGAACATGGAGAGAGGTCAGATATATTCGATTTGGTCCCACGACTTCTTGGGCAGGCTTTGCTCCAAAATTACCCTGCTGTTCGCCAAAGTTCACATAAAATGGCTTCTGGCCCTCAGCCAAAATCAAGCACATCGAAGCTAGGCCAGCTTCATTAAGCTGTTCCGGCAGCCAAAAATCTGGAACAAAAGTAACGTGCAAAGGCCAACCCTTAGCATTACCCGTCCATTTAGCATCAACTTCTTGCAAAGGGACACTTAGACTATATCTGGGAGCTCCAGCTACCTGTTTACTCATTATTTATTATATTTAATCTTAACTCAGGTTTTCAGCTTATCCATACCGGCAAAAAAATACAGGCTCCAAAAAGGGTTGTAATTTCTATTTTTTGCGTTCACGGTATTCACCAGTTGAGGTGTCAATGCTAATTTCATCTCCAGGTTTAATAAATCCAGGAGCCCTAAGCCTGTAGCCAGTTTCGACCACAATTTCTTTAGTCACCGCACCAGAAGTATCCCCTTTTACCACGTTAGGAGCCTCAACAACTTTCAAAAATAAGTTGTTCGGCATTTCTAAGTTTACTGGACGATTTTCAAAAAGTTGAACTCCGACCTTCTGACCTTCTAACAAGAACTGGAGTTCATCTTTAATAGACTCACTATTTAGCTCAAACTGTTCAAAATTTTCATCATCCATAAAAAAAGCTTGACCGTCAGAACTGTACAAATACTGTGCACTCCTAACTTCAATATCTGCCGGTGCTACTTTTTCCGCGCCCTTAAAGTTCTTAGAGATCACCCGGCCATCTAAGGCATTCTTAAGTTTAGTGTTGACAGTACTTCCACCGCGACCCATCTGCTTCTGAGAGTACTCAACAACCTTCCATGGCTGCCCATCCAGCTTGATCAATGTACCCTTTCTTAAGTCTGTAATTCCTAACATAGATTATGCTCAACTAAACGTTCAAATTATCTCAACCTAGGTTTAAGTCCTTGGTCTGTGTCCACCACCACGAGGGCGTTGCGCTCGTCCTTCATCAACATATTCTGTAACAAATGGAATAAGCGCTAAATGCCTTGCTCGCTTAATTGCCTTAGAAAGCGCAGCTTGCTGTTTTTGGCTTAATCCAGTTCTACTTCTTGCCTTGATTTTTCCAAAATAATTTAAATATCTTTTTAGCAATTCTGCATCCAGATAATCAAAATATGCTGGAATTACGGTTGGTCTTTTATCACTCATTTTATATAACTTAAATTTACTTTTTCTTAATTTAGAACGGAATTGAATCTAGATCAATCTCTCCGCTCTCAACTTCTTCGACCACGACATCTTCAGACTTAGAACTTTTCTTTCTATCCGAGCTACCATCGCCTCCGCCAAAGCTAGAGTCACCACCATCACCTGCAGATTCAATAAAAGTCATATCATTAGCGACTACCTCAACCTTACTTCGCTTCTGTCCGTCCTGTTCCCAACTTCTCTGTGAAAGCCGTCCAGAAACTAAAACCCTCTGCCCACGCTTCAAGTACTTTTCCATTGTTTCAGCTAAAGATCCCCACGCTACACAATCAATAAAGTCGGTATCTTCAACCCATTCACCGTCTCCACCTTTATAGCTCCTATTTAAAGCCAGAGAAAAACTAGCAACGCTCTTTCCATTTGGAGTCTGCCTCAACTCCGGATCTCTAGTTAATCTACCTAATAATGTTACTTGGTTTACACTTCTACTCATAATTATATCCCTCTAATTTAGAATTAAGTTTAGCTTTTCTCAGATTTATCTTTAGAATCTGAGTTTCTATCCAGTTTCTCATTCTTTTTTGCCTTGGCTTGGATTTCAGCCCGAACGACCGCCATCTCTGCCCGAACTTTTTCGAGCTTAGGTGTCAAAGCAATCGTTAAATACCTCAAAACTCCATCCTCTAGATTTAAGTTAAATTCTAGCTTCTTAACACCAGAACCTTCACCTTCTAAGATTAGTTTAAAATATTTTGCAGATTCTTGTTTTTCAATAGGATAAGCTAGAGCCTTTACGCCCATATCTTCTTCTTCAGATACAGAAAAGCCAGCCTCTTTAACTAACGCATCCACTTTCTTCTTCAGTTCTTTATCCTCGACGGATAGAACCACCACTAATTCATATTTATTCATATTATCTTCTGGTTACCGTCCTTTTACGGTAGAGGAATTGTTTCAATAGATCAAAACCTCAAGATTAAATTTACGTAACTCCTATTCTACCACAGTTAGGAATTTGCCTCAACAAGATGAGCAGGAAAATCATAGCCCCTGGTTGCAAGTTCAACGGCTCCTCCAGTCAGATCTCTCCCTAAAAGATCCCCCACAGGATCCTCAAAGCGGTGAATCGCTACAAAGGCCAGTGAACCGAACGAGTGATACATGTCAACAATCCCATTCCCTCCACTAGACATGCTAACCGGTATGTACAAGTTCCTACGATCACCCAGGTGTTCGCATCCTAAAACTAAACTTAAGTGCCCCCAGTAGTCTACAACTGTAGCTCCAGCACAACCCTTAGCCAAAACTCCATCCGGCAATTCAAGCCTGGTTTCACTTATAGAGCATACTGGTTGAATAGAACCAGAAAATCCTCTATCCAGTCTATATAAATAACCAGTTCTCTTTCCTCAGGATTGACCTTGCCCGCTCAAACTTTCAGACGGTTTTCTAATTATTGCGTCCTCCATATTACTATTAATTATAGTTCCAATAGAGCCCCACATCAACTCATGTAGCAAAAACTACTCCCTACTGAACATCAAACCAAACCTTATCCTTACATTTAGGGTCACGATTATAATTAATCAAAAGTTCTTGCCCATTATTTATAGCTTGCAGAGACTTAAATTCAATTTTATTTAAGTTAAGTTTAACCTTATACTCACAATTTGGATTATAAGAGTGGTTGTACATAGAGCCTAGCCCCAGCGCTAAAACAGCCCGGCCTTCACTCCAGGCATAATAGTGATCGTAAAGTTCAGTCTTGTCTATCCACTTGATGTCTTTTTTGGAGATAATTAAGACATCACACAGCTCCACCACCTCCCCAGCTTTAAAGTCTCTAACCGCGAATACACCACGACCACTAATTTCACTTTCTCCCAATATAATTTGTTCAACCCCAGAGCAAGTCATTCTATAAGATTAAGCTCTACTCCAAATCTGACCTCGTGCATCATCCCGAGCCTCAATTCCTTGAGTCTTAAGTTCATCACGAATCCTGTCGCTCTCTTCAAAATTCTTTTCATCTCGAGACTTTTGCCTTAAGCTTAATAATTCTTTTTGCTCAATAGAAATATCATCACCAAAAAGATCTATCCCAATCAAATCTTTAATATAGGTTAGCAACTTATCCATGTCATCCTTTCCGAACTCAGGAAAGCCAGATTCAAACATCCCTAAAGACTCTTCAATTACGCCAAGTGCCAAAGGAGTATTCAAATCGTCGACAAGCTTAGCCAGAATTGCCTCTTTCGCCATTTCCACCTCTTTGATTTGTGTCTCTTTGCTTGCAACAACTTGCCATCTTAAATCTGCAGTAGCTTGCCAATTCTTCAACCTATTCTGAGCAGCTTCTAAAATCTCCCACGTAAAATTGATTTCACTTCGAGGATGACCAGAAAGAACCAGCATCCTAAACGCAGCCGGTTCAAACCCTCTTTGCTCAACATCTCTTAAGGTGTAGAAATTATTCAAAGATTTACTCATCTTCCGTCCATCGACCAGAATATGGCTCATGTGGTAAAAAACATTTGCAAGAGTTTTTAGTTTAAGTGCTCCACAGCTCTGTGCTATTTCATTTTCATGATGCGGGAACTTAAGATCAATCCCACCAGTATGGACGTCGAATGGTGTCCCGAGCAACTGATTACTCATTGCACTACATTCAATATGCCAACCAGGGCGCCCTGGCATATTAAATTTAAAACCGTGGGAATCTTTAAGTTCGGCATCCCAGAATGGTTCACCCTCAACTTTTGCCTTCCATAGCACAAAATCTGCTGCGGAGTCTTTTTCATACTCATCATTACTGATCCGTTCTCTACCAGAATCTAAATCAACTTTCTGTAAAATTCCATATTCATTTCCAGTTTCTATGTATTTTTGAATAGAAAAATAAATTCCATCTTCAGCTTTATATGCTAGACCATTATCTAGCAAGTTTTGAATTAAACTTAACATCCCCTCTATAGATTCGGTAGCTTTGATAAATTTAACAGAACTAACGTCGTTCCCAATCTTTTCAATATCATCACGAAAAACAGCATCAAACTTAGAAGTTAAGTTTAATAAAGATTGCATCGGATCATCGGGAACGGCAAACTCAGGCAAATTAGAATCTCTAATTATCTTATCTTCTACATCTGTTATATTCATCACATGATTAACCTTATAGCCACTAGCAACCAAAACTCGCTTCAGCAAATCATCTCGAATAAAAGTTGCTAAATTCCCAATGTGCAGATTGTTATAAACTGTTGGCCCGCAGGAATACATCTTAACTACACAATCTTCAATAGTTTTTAGTCTTTCCTTTTTCTTACTTAAAGAATTATAGAGTTGAACCTCCAAAATCTCATTTTTATCTTCACTTTTCATAACAACTTAAACTTAATCCTTATTTACTACTAGATTTCCTACTCATCATCTTTATATATTCTTTATTGCTCATCCAACTTTTAGAATTCGTAATTCTATCCACAAATAACATCCCATTTAAGTGATCCGTTTCATGCTGAAAGACATGAGCCACAAAATCACTAAGAATCTCACCTTCGTGGAACTTCCCATCTTCATCATAGTAATTTACTTTAACTTTACGATACCTCTCGGTTTGAGCAAAAACTGGGTCATCACCGCTACTTAAACAACCATCCCAAAGTTGAGTTGGCTTTCCAATGTATTCGATTATCTTAGGATTAATCACAACTTTATCAAATGGTTCTCGGTCTGGTCTCGCCGGCGTCTTCTTAATCCTAATAACTAAAATTGCTTTAGATTCTCCAATTTGTGGTGCCGCAATACCAACTCCATACTTATTGTTATCACAGGCTTCGTTTAATTCTGCAATAATCCTTTTTGTTTCTTCAGACTTAAACTCACCTACTTTAACATTCCCAGCTTTTTTCCTTAAAATATCATTCCCAAATTCTACAATCTTATCCATAACTTAAACCTAATTCTTAACCCTATCCAGCTCTTCTCTAGTACACTTTACTAACTCATTCTTAAACTCATCATAGCTATACATCCCCGGATCGACTTTACAGCCAGCAGAACCAGGGTGGCCCCCACAATTAAACTTTTCTGCAATCGCTCCAGCCACTTCAAAACCAGGATTCGTTCGAATCTTCGCAGTCATCCTCCCATTTCGGTAAGATTTGACCGCCATTACGACCTCCACCCCTTCAGTTAAACGCATGTCTTCAAAAACCAAAATTGGAGGGTTATAAATTCCTGAATACTGCTGAATATCCTCCCATGGAATATGCACATACGCCAGCCTTCCGTCTAGCAGATATTCAACTCTCCCAAGAAGTTCAGCTTTATATTTTGTAATAAATTGTGGGCGCTTATTAAGCTCCCTTCGATCTTGATCAATCTTCGACATACTCGCCCCAAGGTCAGTTAGCTCAGCCACCATTCGAAAATCATCAGCTTTTACAAAATCTAAACTTAAGCCAAGAGTATCGCTCAAAATACTCGCCAAAGCAAATGTCGCCGTATCTTTGCTAACCTTAAGTTTACTTTCTTTGGCAAGATTAAAGATTACTGCACCAGCAGAAACCGCCGTTTCATCAATAAAATTTACCGTATCAAATGGCATATTAATTTGATCTTGATGATGATCCAAAACTAAAACTGGAACTTTCTTAAATCGTGCTGCTTCTGGATTCCTCAGAGTCTTCTCTAAAAGAACTTGCTCTGCACAATCAACTAAAATTACTAAATCAAAATCTTTTGGTAAAGCCTGAACAACCCTGTCATGACCTTTTAAATATCTTAAGTGCGCCGGAACAGTTAGGTTGCAAAACATCGTAACTTTTTTTTCTGGAAAATTATCGCTAAACAGACTCTCTAAAGCCAAAGAGCTTGCCACAGAATCCCCATCTGGATTTTCGGCCTGAACCACCAAAATATGCTTCGCAGCTGTAATTAAGTTTAAAAAATCTTTCATGTCTAAGCTCAATTATACCCTAAATAAAACTTGTATATACCAAAGGGAACCGCAGTGTTAAACTTAACTTTATGGATACTACATCTTTAGGAAGAAAAGCTGAACAACAAGCAGCCCAGTGGCTTAAGTTTAATCACGGTTATCAACTCCTCTCAAAAAACTGGAGAACTCGCACCTGTGAAATTGACTTAGTTATGAAAGAAGAGCAAACGATTCACTTCATAGAAGTTAAGTACCGTAAAAACTCATCATCAGGATATGGCCTAGAATCAATCTCCAAAACTAAACTTAATCGAATGCAAAACTCCACTCAAGAGTGGCTCCAGCAAAACCCCGAATACACCAAATATGAACTGAGCATTGGAGCAATTGAACTCACTGGAACTAAACTTAAAATCACCAACTTCATCCAATCAATCAACTTCGATACTTAAAGGTTGCCTATAAAAATCAAAAAGAGATGGCCTCTCGACCATCTTTTTAAGATTTAAGCTCAGCTACAGCATAGCCTCCAACTAAGCTAAGCGGCAGCATTACCTACCTGAGATCTGTGATAATTTGCAGCACCCTCAGCAGTAGCCTGCTGAGCCCTATAATCTTCTGCTGTCATTAGAGGGTTGCCGCCAAGACGCTCTTGTGTTGAGACATCCCCTTCTCCAGCTGCAACTGCAAGAATGCCGAACCTCTCTGCTTGAGCCAGTGAGTTAAGTGCTAACTTCTCTGCTTGAGCAACTTGCTCTACTCTTGTTTCCAGTTGCGCAGTTGGCGTTTGTGGTGTATTAAAATTTGCCATAATATTTTCCTTTTCTTTTTAGTTATTTTTATTTTTGTTGATCGTTTTTATTTTGATAATTTATTTGATCTACCTAATATCTTAGCATAACCTTATTCAAATTACAACCCTTTTGTTTAGACTGTAAACCACAAGACTTAACAACACAGCTTCCAGCTCCATTAAATATTTAACAAGAAAAATAAGCGACTCAATCGAGTCGCTTATTTAAGTTTAAATTTTTATTTAAAATTAAGGGTTTAAGCGGATCGCTTACCACCTCTTAGGGCAAATGCATAAACTGAACCACCTATCATTAGCGAAACGGCTGCCATCGCGACTAGAGCGCCACCACCAGTGCTTGGAGTCTCACTTGGTGCGACTACTCCGGGCTTACAATTCGGGTTATCTGCATCAAAGCTTTCTAGGCCAGGAATAGGACATTTTTCTGGCTTCTTACAATTAGGATCATTGTAAGCTAGATCTTCAAATCCTGGGACTGTACAAAACAATGGTTCTGGTGTTTTAACTTTTGCATCATCACAATCGTCTTTTTCTGGGTTCTCACCTTGATCAGTAACTGCTGGAGCATCAACACATGCAGTGTTAGTAATCTCTTCACCAGTTCCACTTACAACTTTAGACTTAATGACGAACTCTTTGACTTCACCGACTTTTAGCAAGGCAATTGTTGCGTCAAACTGAGCTTGAGTAACAACACTTTGTGCACCATCAACATTTTCAGAGCTAATGAACTCCACGCCTTCCGGAGCAGTGTCAAACACCCTGACATCTTTTAAGTCTACATTACCGTTATTAGTTACAACCAACTTCCAGTCAAATTCCTCGTTGATCTCTACCTCATACTTACTGACATCTTTTTCAATATCAACTGCAGGGTTTTCAACTTTTGGAATTTCTTTACACTTAATCACGGCTGGATCTTCCTTTTCTCCTAGGTTCGGCTCAGTACTTTTTGGATCAGATTTAGCCACATTATTATAGTATCCGACCTCTGTAGTACAAGGTTTAGAATTTTCTGCAGCAACTTTTATTTTAGCTTTAAGCGTAAACTCAGCGCTCTTTCCAATAGCAATAGAGCCAATCGTGATTCCCTTTGAGCTATCAAAGAAGTTTGCATCTCCGTTAACCTTTTCACCGTTAAGTTTGAGACTTCCAGAGGTGTAGGTCACCCCTTCAGGTAGAACATCCCAAACCTTAACATCCTTTAGTTCAACTTCGCCAGTATTAGACACTACAATCTTATAATCAAACTCTTCGCCAGACTTTACGCTAACTGCTGAGTTGTTATTCTGGGCATCATTGCCTTTAACATATTTCTTGATTGTGTAGTTTGGAGTCTTTGGTTCCGGCTTAATCTCTACAGATGCCGCACAACTTGGACCGCCGTCACCTATCTTTTTTCCATTTAACTCACCTGCAGTACCTGCTTGGATCTTAAAGTTACCAGTCTTTTTATACTCGTGAGTGTATGAGGCCGTCGTATTGGTAGTTGCACTTCCTCCAGCTCCACCATCTCCAAAGTTAATCAGGTAACCTGTTAGTTTTGCAGCTCCACTCTTTGAACCTTTGACAGTGAACTTAAATTTAGTTCGACTTAGCTTTTCAACAGCTAGTGCATCACACTTTACTGCTCCAGTAGCTGCTTCAACTTGCACTGTTTTAGCACAACTTGGACCACCATCGCCTATTGTCTTACCGTTTAGTGAACCAGCAGCTCCAGCCTGAATCTTATAGCTACCAGTCGTCTTATATTCGTGAGTGTAAGATGCTGAGGTTTTCGTAGTTGCACTTCCTCCAGCTCCACCATCTCCAAAGTTAATCAGGTAACCTGTTAGTTTTGCAGCTCCACTCTTTGAACCTTTGACAGTGAACTTAAATTTAGTTCGGCTTAGCTTTTCAACAGCTAGTGCATCACACTTTACTGCTCCAGTTGGCGCAGGAGGTGGTGGAGGTGGAGGCGTATAAGTTGGAGTTCCAGTTGTCGGGTTACCGCACGACCTAATTACTGCATACAAGAACTTCCCATTACCATCTAGTTTCACCCAAGCCTTTGCGCCACCACCTGGAATTGACCTACTAGGACTTCTTTCGTAAATAACTACGCCTCCGCCAAGGTCTACTCTAGTATTCTGCACTCCAGACAGTTGTTGCCTACCAGTAGTTTTAGCATTAGTAGCAACTTTTTTACCATTCAGCCATATAGCGCCATCCTGGCGAACCTCACCAACCGGTAAAGATGCGATTCTACCAGTGTCTATTCCATAGTGCCCCATGATTTTACCGACATTTGCTGGGCCATGCCTTTTACTAATGTTTTCATTTAAGTAGGTTTGATTGGCCGTACTGCTCCCACCTTCTTTAAAACCTCCGCAGTAAACTATTGCGTTGCTATCACAATCGCCGACTAGAGCACTGGCATTAAAAATTGTAGCTCCACCGACAAGTATCGCTAAAAGAGCTAGAAAGACGAATGGTTTTTCTTTAACAAAACTAATCACCCTGTTTAGGAACTTTCCTTTAGAAGGCTTTCCTTCCTTCGAAGCTTTTTTCTTCAAGCCCTTTAGGCTCTGGTTTTGGCTTTTGACTTCAGTGTCTGACATAGCAACTTTAAAATACTCCCTTAATTAACCTATTAATCTTAATACTAAGATACCAAAAATATACCTTTCAAGTCAAACTTTTGCAGACAACCCAGATCTAGCCTAGCTTTAAATTTCAGAGTCTGGTGCCTTACTTACCAGTACGTCTCGTGGCCTGGAACCATCCGCCGGGCCGATTATTCCCTTTTCTTCCATCTCTTCCATTATTCTAGCGGCTCTAGCATATCCAACCCTTAAGCGCCGTTGCAATAACGAGGCCGAGGCTTTGCCCGCTGCCATAACTGCAACCACTGCATCGTTATACATATCGTCATCACTATCCCCCATCTCACCGTCATCAAAGACGACTCCGCCCTTGTTGTTGATTTGAACAGGCTGGGCTACAACCTCGTCATTATAATCCGGAGGACGCTGCGTTTTGATTTGATTAATCACTTTAACAAGCTCCGGATCATCAACAAATGCAACCTGAACGCGCCTAGGCTTTGGGTGCTGCGCTGTAGTCATTAAACTATCACCCTTCCCAAGCAGCTTCTCGGCACCACCCTGATCTATAATCGTCCTAGAATCGATTTGCGAAGCTACAGTAAAGGCTATCCTAGCCGGAATATTTGCCTTAATTAGGCCAGTAATTACGTTCACACTTGGTCGTTGTGTTGCTAGCACCAAGTGGATTCCCACTGCACGAGCCTTCTGAGCAATTCGCACGATCAAACCTTCGACGTCGCGTGCTGCAACCATCATTAAATCTGCCAACTCATCAATCACGATCACGATGTATGGCATCTTTTCTTCAATCTTTTTATCGTTGTTATAGCTCTTAATTTGACGATGTCCAAATTCCGCTAACAAAGAATAGCGTCTTTCCATCTCATTAACAGCCCACTTCAAGGCAGAGAGGGTTTTTTCTGGCTCCACAATAACCGGAGTCAAAAGGTGCGGCACACCGTTATAGGGGGCGAGTTCAACTTGCTTTGGGTCAACCAAAATAAGTTTTAATTCTGCTGGAGAATTTCTAAACAGCAAAGAAGATATCAAACTGTTAATCATTACAGATTTACCAGAACCAGTTTGCCCTGCAATCAAAACGTGTGGCATGCTGTTTAACTCACCAATAACCGCATTCCCGCCGATATCTTTTCCAATTGCAAAACTTAGTGGGTCTGTTGCCGCTCGCCACTCTTTACTTTCCAAAATACTACGCATTGTGACCATTGCCGATTTTTTATTTGGAACCTCAACTCCAACCGCACCCTTCCCTGGAATTGGAGCCTCCATCCTAATCGAGTTCGCACTTAAGTTAAGTGCAAGGTTCGTATCTAACGAGGTAATCTTATTCAGCTTAACCCCAGCAGCTGGCTTAAGTGTGTACTGAGTAACTCTCGGCCCAACATTAGCCTCCTCCATTTCTACTTTAATCTTAAAGTCCGCCAGCGTATCTTGGATAATCTTTGCGTTCTTGGTAATGTCACCGGCGTCAGCCTTAAAAGTTTTATTTGGCAATAGGTCTGAACTCGGGAACTCCCAGTCCGCATCTACTGCCGCAGTCAGAGCTGCAGACTCACCCTCATTACTAGAGCTCTCTGGCTTTTCGGTCATACTGCCCTTAATAGAATTTAGGCGATCCTTGAAACTTGAATGTTCAGCCTCTTTTTTTATGTCTAGCTCTCCAAGCGTTTCACCAGAACCATCTTCCACCTCTACTCCACGATTAAGTTTAATCTTCGTAGGTTTAGTAAACCCAAAACCAGAACTTTCAGCTTCTTCAGTATCTTCATCATTTTTGCGCGGATTAACTTTAGAGCTCTCTCTTGCCTTAAATAGTGAACCAATAAATTGTACTAAATTCTTTGGCTGAACCTTAAAAATAAACATTAAGCTTACTAAGCTTAAACTTAAAAATATGAAGAATGCCGCCACAGGATGTAAAAAGTTTAAAGATGACTGGCTCAAAACCTTTCCGACTTCTCCACCAGAGTTTTTAACTTTTGTAGAAGCATCCAAAGAGACTGCGATTGTCGCACTAGCTGCTGCCATAAAGCTGAAGAAACCAAAGTGCATACTAACTGGTAAAACATTTCCTTCTGTAAACATCTTTTTTAGCGCCAAATAGACAACTATAAATGGGACCGTAAAGGCAATCAGCCCAACTAAGCTTCTTAAAGCTTTGAAAATTTCATTTGGAGCACCGCCACCAATTCCGGCAATTGCTAAGAATAATATTCCCGCAAAGACCAAAGCCAGAAGTGCTAAAACTTGTTGCCAGAACCCATTCGGAACTATGTGTTTAGCACTAGACGCTTTTGATTTTCCTCCGACTGCTTTTTTAACTGCTTTCTTTTTTGCCATCTTACGATCTTATTTATCTTAAGTTTAGATTATCACTACGCTTAAGTTTACACCATTTCGTCAATTTTATTGCCAAGTAAACCTGCGGAATCTAATCTCTGTTAAAATACGAAGAATGACAACATCCAAAACTCCTAGTAAAGAGAATAAGTTTAAGCTTAACTCTGCCTATCAGCCGACCGGTGACCAGCCCTCCGCCATCAAACAACTTATGGAAGGCTTAAACTCTGGTAAAAAAGAGCAGGTCCTCCTCGGAGTTACCGGCTCAGGTAAAACATTCACCATGGCCAACTTAATTCAAAAAACCGGCAAGCCAACGCTTATTATCTCCCACAACAAAACCCTTGCCGCTCAACTTTACGCTGAGTTCCGCTCTTACTTTCCAGAAAATGCTGTTCACTACTTCGTTAGCTACTTCGACTACTACCAGCCTGAAGCCTATATTGCCTCCTCCGACACCTTTATCGAGAAAGATTCTAAGATTAACGAAGAAATTGATCGTCTTCGTCACGCCGCAACTTCTTCACTGCTATCTCGAAGAGATGTTATTATTATTGCCTCGGTTTCTGCAATTTATGGAATTGGCTCTGTCGAAGATTACGGCTCCATGGCATTAACAATTAAGCTTGGTGAGCAAAGAAAGTATGATAAGTTCCTGCGACATTTAACCGACATCCAGTATGAACGTAATGATTACGCCATGGAACGTGGAACATTCCGCGTTAAAGGTGACGTCATTGATGTCGTTCCTGCGGGTGAAGAGGTTGCCTACCGCATCGAATTTTTTGGTGATGAAGTTGAGAGCCTCAAAGTTATCAATCCTCTAACTGGAGAGGTCATATCCAGCCCTCAACAATTAACAATCTATCCTTCAAGCCACTATGTCACGCCAAGAGATAAACTTAAAGGTGCGCTCGGCTACATCGAACAAGAACTTAAATTACAGGCAGGCAAGTTCAAAAAAAACCAACAATTTATCGAGCACCAGCGCATCAAACAGCGCGTTGAGCATGATTTAGAAATGCTTCGCGAAACTGGCTTTGTTAAAGGAATTGAGAATTATTCTCGCTATCTAACCAACCGTGAACCTGGTGAACAGCCCGCCACCCTCATGGATTACTTCCCAGACGACTACTTACTATTAATTGATGAAAGCCACATGACCCTTCCCCAAATTAGAGGCATGTATAATGGCGATCGCGCAAGAAAAGAGGTTCTAGTCGAGCACGGCTTCCGCCTCCCTAGTGCCCTAGATAACAGGCCTCTTACCTTTGCCGAGTTTGATAGACACATCAACCAGGCGGTCTACATTTCAGCCACACCAGCACCTTACGAGCTAGAAAAAGACCCTCATCCCGCCCAGCAAATTATTCGCCCCACTGGTCTGCTCGACCCTAAAATCGAAATCCGACCTACCGCAAATCAGGTTGATGATCTGATTGATGTCATCCGCCAAACAATTAAGAAGGGCCAGAGAATTCTTGCCACAACTCTCACCAAGCGCATGGCCGAAGACCTCAGTGACCACCTGGAAGATCTGGATATCAAGGCCGCCTACCTGCACAGTGATGTTGATACGGTTGAACGAACCGACATTTTAAGAGACCTGCGTCTTGGGATTTATGATGTTCTAATTGGAATCAACCTCCTCCGAGAAGGTTTAGACCTCCCAGAAGTCAGCCTGGTTGCTATTCTAGACGCCGATAAAGAAGGCTTTTTACGTTCTGAGGCTGCCCTTGTCCAAACCGTTGGCCGTGCTGCCCGCCACCAAGAAGGCAAAGTGATTATGTACGCCGATAAAATTACCAACAGCATGGAACGTGCTATTTCCGAAACTGAACGACGCCGTAAGCTCCAGATTAAATTTAATAAAGAAAATGGAATCACCCCAATCAGCGTCCAAAAAGAGATCTCACAAGGTCTAAGAGAAATCATCAACTCACCTGATAGCAAAAGGATGACCAAAAAAGAACTTCAACAACAAGAAGAACTCAAAGCACTCGACCCGTTAACGTTAGTAAAAAGTTCTAAAGGAAAAATGGATCCCAACGAAAAAAAGATTATGCTTTCCGACTTGCAATCACAAATGGAACTCGCCTCCGCCAACCTGCAATTTGAACTCGCCGCTCAACTCCGCGACGCTATCAAAACCCTCCAAACCTAAAACCCAACACCCCGTCATCCTGAGCCTGGTTGTTGGATCTGAGCTGGAATCCATTGTTCTTGTCATCTCGAGCCTGCCGAGAGATCTCTGAACCGAAGATGAACCTTGTTGGACTCAGCTTTGCTTCATTTACCCATCAGTTTTTGTCATCCTGAACACAGTCGAAGGATCCAGGAGAGTGGTTCCATTGCATCCATTTCCCATCCCTCTCCCTCTGTAGGGGCTAGGATAAGAGTTTACAAGTTTGAATTAAGTTTAAGTTTCAAACTCCGTCATCCTGAGCATAGTCGAAGGATCCAGTCAAAAAAGAGTTCCATTGTCGTTCTATTGACCGAAGATACTGGATCTCTCCACTTCGTTCGAGATGACAAAGTTCCTCCATGCGTCATTCTCAACTTGATTGGGAATCTAGGATTTATACAAAAAATAATGCTGGAGCCTTCGCTTCGATAGCATGTGCTCCGTAGCTTTAACAGAGAAGGAGGCTCAGGATGACGAAGCTCAAAGCCCGGGCTCAATCTTACTGCGACTTCAACTCTTTAAGCTCCGTCTGCAGTTGGCTTAAGTTTAACCTGCTATCCTCAATCAACTTTTGTGGAGCTTTTTCCACGTAACTAGAATTAGCTAACCGGCTTTCTAACCGTTTAATTTCTTCCTGAACCTTATCGATTCGTTCCCCTATTTTTTCTCTATACTTTTCAAGATTATTACCAGAAACAAGCAAACTCCAACCATCCACCATTGGAACTGCGAGTTCCGAAACTATTTCTGAGCCCTCACTGTTTAAGGGTTTTAAGCCTGCCATATTCTCTGTTAATCTCGCTAAACTTTCATCTTTACAGCTAACTTCAATTTCAGAACCAATCACCGCCTTAACACTCCTTGCAAGCTCCGTTGCAGAAATTAGGTTCTTAAACTTAAGTACCTCTTCTTCATCAATCTCTAATCTAACTTTTTTTGGCCAACACTCACTAACCAACAAGCTCCGCTCACTCTCAGATTCTAGGCCCTGCCAAATCGTTTCCGTCACAAAAGGAGCAAACGGATGCGCCAACTTTAAAACTGTATCTAGAGCCCAAGCTAAAACAGTTAAATTTAATTCAGATTTACTAGCTTCTAAATACCAATCAGCAAATTTATTCCAAACCAGATCGTAGACTCTGTTAAAAGCCTCACCGAAATCATCCCCATCTAACAAGTACTCAATCTTCTTCCTGGCAACCTCTATCTCAGAGACTATCCAGTGGTCAGCAGCAAACTTTAAAGTCGGATCGCGAACTTCAGAAACCTTCAGCTTACGTTCATCAAGCAGATTATCTGTAAAACGGGCAATATTCCATAATTTATTCGCAAAGTTTCTTCCAGCAACGAGTTTAGACCGACTAAAAGCTTTATCGCTCCCAGGGCTACTATCTATTGCAATCATCCCCATCCTAGTTGCATCTGAACCATATTCATCAAGCATCTCAGCTGCAGCAATATTATTCCCAAAAGATTTACTCATCTTCCGACCATCTTCGCTACGAATATTCCCATTTACATACAGAGTCTTGAACGGAACTTGATCGTTAACTAGCAGGCTCATCATAATCATCCTTAAGCCCCAGAAACCAAAAATCTCTCGCCCCATATGAATCCAACTCGTTGGGAAGAACTCTTTTAACTCCTCATTTTCAGGATATTCTAAAGCCAAATACGGGAACTGCGAACTACTCATCCAAGTATCAAACGTATCTCTATCTCGGAGGTAAGTTTTTCCATCCACTTCAACCTCGCTGACGTCTTCATCGCTATAAATCCATTTATCAAGCTCCGCGTTATAAAAAGCTGGAATTCGAATTCCCCAAGGGATCTGCCTCGAAATGTTCCAATCACGAATATTATTTAAATAATCTAAACCGATCTGCTTTCTATTTTCCGGCTTAAACTTAACTTCGTCTGCTTCAATTGCTGTAATCGCTTTTTTAGCAAGAGGTTTCATATCCACAAACCACTGCTCCATCATTAATGGCTCAATCGTTGTTCTACACTTATAACAAACCCCAACCCTGTTAACGTAATCTTCATCAACCTTAATTAACAAGCCTTTTTCTTTGAGGGCTTCAACCACTGCTTCACGCGCATCCAGAACCGTCATCCCCTCAAAGCGACCAGCATTACTATTCATCTTCCCGTCTTTACCAATTACCTCAATAACCGGAAGGTCGTGCCTCGTCGCCAAATCATTATCATTAAAATCATGCGCTGGAGTTATCTTCACTACCCCAGTACCAAATTCCTGATTAACTAGTTCATCATCTGCAACAACTTTAACTTTAAATACCCCATCCGGACCCTCAATTTCTAGTTCTTGGCCGACGAACTCTTTATAGCGTTCGTCATCCGGGTGAACCGCAACCGCAGTGTCACCCATAATCGTTTCCGGACGAGTTGTCGCAATCTCAAACGGACCATATTTTATATAGTAAAGACCCGTCTTTTTATCATCATATTCAACCTCGATATCACTGAAGCTTGTTCCATGGTATGTACAAAAATTAACTAGCCTTTTACCTCTATAAACCAAACCCTCATCCCACATCTTTTTGAAGATGAGCTTAACTTTGCTAGTGATTTTTTTATCTAACGTAAACGTGAAGTTATCCCAGCTACAACTCAAGCCCAGTCTGCGGTAAGAATTCTTGGCCATTCCCATATTCTTAACCACAAAATCGTAAGTCATTTTGTAAAGTTCATCATCATTAAAATCTAATTTTGACTTGCCTTCTTTTGCCAACTCTTTTTCAAAAACATACCAAGTTTCAAAACCAGCATGATCAGCACCTGGAAGATATAAAACCCGCTTGCCTTTTAGGCGTTCATAGCGAGATTTAAGATCTTGCTTTACATAAGTTGCCTGACCTAAATGCAGCGCCGCATTGGCATTTGGTGGAGGCATTATCAGCGCAAACGGCTCACCATCACCACTTGGCTCAAAAGCTCCACTCGCCTCCCACAGTTTATAAATATCTGCCTCATACGCTTGAGGCTCATAAGTCTTCGCTAATTTCATATACTAAAAATTATACCATCTTAAACTTAACCCCCAGAAATTGATAATACTGGATCCTACAACTCCGTTCAGGATGACAAATCTAAATCAGACAAATGAAGCTAAATTGAGTCAAAAAATTTCCAACTCAAATCCAGAGATCTCTCAACTACGGTCGAGATGGCAAAAGAAAAATCATCTCCGCTTCGGATGATTTCAGCCATGGCCAAAGGTCCGCGGGCACTAGCGTACATAGGTGGTAAGCCATTCTAAAATCTTGAATCTTTTGGATACTTTTCTGTTCAAGCAGAAAAGTAACACTAGATAAAACCGTCTAGCTCAGATCCTTCGGCAAGCTTAGGATGACGGGTTCATACGAAACAAAAGGTGGTCAAAGTGTTGATTTTAGATACACAGAAAGTAGCGAACACTCTGATCTAGTGGCGACAAACAGAGCTTCTGAACTGGGTGGAAAGGTCTGTGACGTTTGCAATCCAGACCGTAGATTATGCATGCCGCCAACGGAACAAACAGACCTCGAGGAAGGCAAAGAGTAGCAGATTTTGAGTTTCCCCAGATAGGCTATACTTAAACTTAAGATGGAGCCTAAAGAAGAGATCAAACAACGCCTACCCATAGAAGTCGTCGTCGGAGAGTACGTCGAACTAAAACGTGCAGGTAGAAATTATAAGGGCCTCAGCCCCTTCAACAACGAAAAAACTCCCAGCTTTATTGTCTCTCCAGAAAAAGCAATCTGGCATGATTTTTCAAGCGGTAAAGGTGGTGATATCTTCAGCTTCGTAATGGAAGTTGAGGGCATGGATTTCCGCGAAGCCTTAAAGCACCTTGCAGGGAAAGCTGGCGTTGAACTTAAAGAATATAGCCAAGCTCAAAAAAAGGATGTTGAACTCAAAAAACGCATCTTTCAAATTAACGAACTAGCCACAAAATACTTTCAAACCAGCTTGGTCAGGAATCCCGACGCTCTAAGCTATTTAAAAAATCGCGGAATAACCAAACAAGCAATCCTAGATTTCAAGCTAGGTTACGGGCCGAATTCCGCCAAAGGCCTCAGTAACTTATTACTTAAACATAAATTTAAGTTAGATGAAATCCAAAAGGCAGGAGTAATCACCGTCAAAAATGACCAACCTTATGATATATTCAGGGGTAGGATTATGTTCCCGTTTATCAACACCAAGAATGAACACCTCGGTTTTACTGCAAGATTAATTGACGATGCTGGTTTCGGACCAAAATACCTTAATACACCCCAAACCATTGCTTACAACAAATCTGATTTTCTGTACGGCTTAAACTTAGCTAAAGAAAAAATCCGCAAACAAAACCAAGTCGTTCTACTAGAAGGAAATATGGATGTCGTCGCCAGCTCCCAAGCTGGGTTAAAGGAGGTCGTCGCCGCCAGTGGAACTGCCATTACTCCGCTCCAAATTAACCAACTTAAACGCTTCACCGAAAACATAATCCTCTGTTTAGATACCGATTCCGCCGGTGTTAATGCCACAGTTCGCTCACTAGAAATTATTGCCAAAACCGACATTAAAGCCAAAGTAGCTGAAATTCCAGCGCCATACAAAGACCCAGATGAACTTCTAAAAGATACTAAAAATGGAGGCCTCGAACGCTGGAAAATCATCATTCAAGAAGCCGAAGACGCCTACATCTGGATGATTGAAAAGCTCGCTACGGATATTGACCTTAAATCACCTGCCCAAAAAGGATCTTACGCCAGTGATATTCTTCGAACCTTAAACTTAATTCAAAACCCTGTCGCTCAAGAATCATACAAGAAGTATTTAGCTGAAAAGCTAGATGTATCCCTAAGTTCTTTGGAAGAATTAGCAAACTCTGCACCACCAAAACGTTTTAAAAAACCAAATATAAAACCAAAAGTTAGCCAAGATCAACCAGATATTCAGTCTCTCCAAAAATTGTTTACCGCTAGCGACCGTTTTTTGAGCATCCTCTTAAACCTAAACGACCCTCCAGCTCTACAAAAAGTTAAAAAAATTGTTGATCCCGAAGACTTCCTCCGACCACAATCTAAGTCTGTGTATATGCATATCTCAGAGTGCACACTTAATGACAGCAAGGCAACGATAGATTCTGAACTAGAAGATTACCTGGCTCAGCTGAACTTGATCGATGGCCAACTTCTAGAATTTTCAGGTCAAGACACGGTACTCATAGATCTTTTAATCGAACAATTTAACTCCATGCAGCTAAGATTAAAAGAATATCGAATCGGAAAGCTAAAGCATAAGCTAAAGCAGACTCCAAAAGATGAACAAAATGCGGTGCTGCAACAAATCCAGCAAATCAATTCTCAGGCTGCTCCAAAACTTGAGTTCTAAAAGCCTGTGCAGAACTAAACCACCACTGAACGCAAAAATCAGCCTGTGGAAACACATATTGCATAATTATTGCCAAAATAGCGCTTACGTTTCACGTGCACCTCAATATTGGGTCAATTCGAGAAATCTTGGACTCAGTCTAAAAAATGAAACAAAACCAAGTCTGCAGCAGTATTAATATTAAGTAAAGATCCGATATTAAACATAGCTGACTTATTCTAAGCTGTTGCAAGCTGGAGTTAATAAGCTTATACTCATAACTTATGATAAGAAAAAGCACTAAATCACAAACAGAAAAATTACAGAATAAAATACTCAAAGATCTTAAAAAAAACGCAGGCGATAGAGACAAAATCACATCTACAGACTTTGATCAGTCACTTCTTAAATTTGACCCCAAAGACGCCCTAGATAAAGATGCCATTCGACACCTTAAATCTCTATTGCGCCAAGATGGTATCGCAATTGCTAAACCTACCGAGAAGGCATCAACAACAATAGCTAAAAAAGACCTTCCAAAGAAAGCGCCAAAAGGACCTCGAAAAGGTGCTACTAAGATCGTTCAAAAAAGAACACTCACAGACGAACCTGACGCAGAAGACCTTAAAGATGATAGCTTAGAAGTCGAAGAAGATATAAATGTTTACCTTAAAGAAATCGCTGATGATTCCGTCCGTCTTTACTTAAGAGAAATTGGAAACGTACCTCTATTAACAGGACCTGAAGAAATTGAAATTGCCCTCAAAATAAGAGAAGGAGACCAGGCCGCTAAAGAAAAAATGGCCCAAAGTAACATGCGTTTAGTCGTTTCAATTGCTAAGCGCTACACCGGTCGCGGTTTAGATTTCCTAGACCTAATTCAAGAAGGTAATGGTGGTTTAATGCGTGCTGTAGAAAAGTTCGACCCTGATAGAGGGTTTAAGTTTAGTACCTACGCTACCTGGTGGATTCGCCAAGCCATAACAAGAGCTATCGCTGACCAGTCTCGTGTAATCCGCATTCCAGTACACATGTTCGAGAACATCAACAAGCTGATGCGGACTCAGCGTAGAATGACTCAAGAACTTAACCGTGAACCAACTATCGAAGAGCTCGGCAAAGAGCTAGAAATGGATCCTGAAAAAGTCGAGTACATCTTTAAAATTAAACAAGAAGTTGGGAGCTTAGATTCGGCCATCGGTGGTGGAGGTGATGAAGGCGATGAAAGTGTTCTAGCAGATTTTATCGAAGATCAAGATAGCATCAGCCCCGAAGAAGCAGCAACCAAGGCATATATGCGACAACAAATTAACGAAGTCCTTGGTGAACTCAGCGACAGAGAGGCTAAAATCCTACGTCTTAGGTTCGGTCTAATCGACGATAAGCAACACACCCTAGAAGAAGTTGGCCACGAGTTTGATGTTACCAGAGAAAGAATTCGACAAATTGAGGCTAAGGCTCTAACCAAACTCCGCCGTAACCAAAGTGCCAAAAAACTGAAAAGCTACCTTGAAGAATAGGCTTAAGGCTCACACAGAATATTCCAGATTAACCTATGCACATACAGACAAATAGGCTTGTAGGCCTTACAACTAACTGACTGGAGTTACTTGGTATTTTTAGAATAAGCAGAAGACCACCCTCTTAACAAGTAGCTTCAAAAAAAGATTACTCAAGGTTTAACATAAGTAAACTACAGACTATTGACATTAAGCTTAAGTCTTGATATACTGATAGACATAAAATTGCCTTATGAATAGCGAAAAAGGAGAACTCTCAACGTGGCATGCCCCGGGTCATACACCGTCCGATAAGGGCGCAGCTAATCCTACCCCAGGACTCCATGGGCCTCGACTTGAACCAGACTATGCGCAAAACGTTAGGCGTGGAGCAGCTCTTCTTACACAAACAGCTCCCCCAAAGCCTGAACCGAAGCAGGATGAAATACCCAAAGATGAAGTGCCCAAACCAGGAAGTAAGGTTTGGACTCAAATAGGCTCCGATTCCGACTATTTTAGCCCTCAAGATGACACAAGCCAGCCCGTACCCGTGCCGGCCATCATAGAGTCAAACTCATTGCCACCTGATGATGTACCAGATGTCGAGGCAGAGCACACTCCAGATGTGTTTGATTTCAGCTCCACCGACAAGGGCGTATTTACAACCGAAGCCAAAGTAAACGGCGTTAACATGAACCCTGCACCGACTAAAGATGTGCCAGACGCTCAACAATGGTACGTTCCGAAACCAGAACCAGACCAGGAGGCCACACCGAACAGGTACCCAGACTTAGTGCCACTGCAAAAGGAAGCCAAAAGAGACAGTGATACTAATCCGGCATCCACCTCAGTACCAGCCAATACACCAGCTTCAACCCAGTCTCAGCCTACGTCGCGAACAGCACCGAACAACCCACCTCAACGTCCGGGTACGCTTTCAGAGATCATGCTTTCAGGGGCTACCCTAGGTGTTGCTGGAGTAGCCGCAGGTATTAGTGAAAGGGGCTTGGCCTTAGGAGTAGCCTGTGGGACTTCAGCCGCACTGCTAACAGGGTTTGCTCAAGAATCTTGGGATAAGCTAAGTGCTAAAGGCCGTGCCGTAACAGCGGGTCTCGGCTCGTTAACCACAGCTCTATACTTTTCTGACGATCTATCACTTTCTAAGCTTGGCGTAGCTGTGGCTACATCTACAGTCGTCGGTGCTGGGGTTGGTACGGTATCAAAAATTAAAGAAAAATTTACCCCACCACAAATAGAAACAAGCAGCACCGATTACCTAGATAAAGTAGATCAGCAGGTAGATGCTGCTGTTGAGGCACTAAACAAACAAGAGCCAGGCTCAGGAGACAAATGGAAGCAAGACTCTGAAGATAATGGCAGCTTAGTCCGACTAACAAACTACGCCTGTGATTTACATCAAACCAAGGGTTCTATTCCTCAGAACTTAATCAAAAGCTTCAACAATAGTCCTCGAGAACGCGCTTTCCGTGCTGGAAAAAAAATCCAAGAAGTCATGAAATGGGGTAAACAACAATTAACCCAGCCTTCAGCTGCTTTAAAAATAGGAGGCTTAGCCCTCATCACTGGAGAGGCGACAGCGATAGCTTCAGATAAGCTAAATACCCTCCAAGCCACAGCTTTCGCTACAATAGTTGGCGGGGCAATCTACGGAGGATCCAAGGCTAAAGAGAGCTACGACAAATTAGACAAGACTGATAAGCTCCTCGTAAAGATTATCGGAGGCTCAGCTTGTATCTTAGCTGGAATAGTAGGCTTTGCGTTGTGGAGCAAGCTCGGCCAGTCTGCACCCTCAAAGCCTAAAGGGACTAAAGCTACACGAATCATCCACGAAGCCACAACCTCTACATCAGCCCCTAAACCAAAATCCCAAAGCACAACCGTTACTGAGTTCATTCCGAAGGGAAGTGGAAGCGGAAGCAGTGCGGGGGAGCTTATTCACACTCCAACTGGAAGAACTGCTACCACAGCGACCACCAAAGCGACCAAAGTAGCTACAACTGTCGCCACAGAGCTTAAACCTGGAGCTGAAACAACACAACGCACTGCCAAAGCTGCAGAGAAATCTGGTCAAGCTCTTCAAAAAGGTCAGGAGCTCAAATTTAAAGTTGGAATGGCAACTGAAGAGGAAAAATTAAAGCGAAGAATAAAAACCTTGAGCAAGGGCAGAAAGGTGCTCTCCGATTCTGAAATAACTAACAAAGCTAAGAAAATACTCACCAAAAGGTGGAAAATCCTCAACGGACCAGGCGCTGCAGAGAATCTACCAAAATTAACACCATCAGTGGCATCTAGAATTGGGGACAACGAAATCCTAAGAGAACTAACGACTGCAGCCTAAAAGCAAACTGTAAAGGTAGATTTGAGTCTAACGCTATAGCCCCTCAGCAATCCTTCTTAAATCTTCATCATCTTTATATTCAATTATAATTCGCCCACCCTTTGACCTTGGGCGTAGCTCCACACCAGTAGAGAGTTTGGATTTCATCTTTCTGACAGTATCTTCTCTGAACTTAAAAACATCTTCGGTTTTGGCAGCTCGCTTAAGTTTATCTTGCTGCTTAATGACAACACTAAACTGCTCCGTCTGCCGAACACTCCAACCTTCATTCAAAATATGCTCTAAGCCCTCTTTCTGAGCCGCTGGGAACTCGTTTAGACCCGCTAGCACTCTAGCATGCCCTTCACTAATTCGTTTATCGTACAGTGCCTCCTTAGCCTCAGTTGGAAGGTTTAACAAGCGCGTTGCGTTAATTACTGTAGAAATAGCCTTGCCAACTTTCTTCGCGACCTCTTCGTAGCTTAAGTTAAACTGCTGACGCAGTTTTACATAAGCTGTAGCCGTTTCTAAAGGACCAAGATCTTCCCGCTGTAAGTTTTCAACCAAAGCAAGCTCTAATTTTTCCTGATCTGTTGGAGTTCGCACAATCGCCGGGATTGTCTTAAGTTTAAGATAATTGCTAGCTCGCCAACGACGCTCACCGGCAACTAAATTATATCCACCACCTACTTTCGGAGAAACTACCACTGGCTGAATCACACCGTGCACTCGGACAGATTCCACCAAGTCCGCCATCGGGCCTTCTTTAAAATCCATTCTCGGCTGGTGTTCATTCGGTTCGATTTCACTTAAGTTTAAGTCTAAGGTTCCAGCATTATCTTCACCGCTCTGAACCGTAGGGTCAAACTGCTCCTCAATAAAATCTGTTGGGATTAAACTCTCTAAACCTCGTCCCAATACACTTTTGCTCATATTATAACTGCTTAAAAACTTCTTTTGCCAAACCGTCATACGCTCTTGCCCCAGAAGAGTTTGGCGCATAAACGCCAATCGGCTGGCCGTAACTAGGTGCCTCTGCTAAACGAACATTACGCGGAATTGTCGTCTTAAAAAGATGTTTCGCAAAGTGGGCTTTTAATTGTTCCCGAACTTGTTGACTTAGGCTTGTGCGCCCATCATACATCGTCACCAAGATCCCCATTACTCCTAAAGTCTTGTTTAATCCAGTTCTTACAATTTGCATCGTTTCTAAAAGTTGCCCCAAGCCTTCTAATGCGTAGTACTCTGACTGAACCGGAAGGATTACAGAATCCGCTGCTGCTAGAGCATTTACGGTCAGCAGGCCTAGTGACGGTGGAGCATCGATTAGAACCACCTCTGCATCGATATCTGCCAAAGTCTGCTTAAGTTTAAGCACACGGTCTCGCTGAGATGCCGGCAACTCTGTGTCTAAAACTGCCAGTTTTGTACTCGAAGGTACTAAGCTTAAGTTCTTCCATTTCGTTTCAATTAAAACTGATTCAATGGATTCTCTACCAACCATGCAGTCATATAGGCTTCCATTTACCTCTCGAACATTGAAGCCAAGGCCAGAGGTCGCATTTCCTTGCGGGTCTAAATCTACCAGCACCACACGCTTTCCTTTTTTGGCTAAATTATATGCCAGATTAACAGTTGTCGTAGTTTTACCAACCCCACCCTTTTGATTAATAACGGCGAGAATTTTAGCTTTTTTTGAAACCTCTTTCTGTTTTTGATCTTCTTCTTTCAAAATATCTACCTACAAAGTTAAACTTAATATTCTATAAGTTATCCCATTTTCTTAATTCAAAATTATAACACGACCCCAATCTTACCTAGCCTAACCTTTGGGTCTGGCTGGATAACTCTTAGCCCTATTAAACTATTGAAATAATCTTTAATTTATGCTAATCTTTAAGCTATCAAAATAGATAAGATCTTAAATAACTAGACTATGCAACCTCAAGTTCAAAATCCATATCCAGCTCCCCAGACTACTCAGCCAGTTCAGCCACAAATGCAAGCTCCCCTGCAAGGCCCGCAAGCACTTCCAGCACTTCAGGAAATTCTAAACCGCATCACTCAGGTCAACAATATCTTAATAACAGTTAAGGCCAACCCTAGCGTTGATGAACTTGCTGCCGCACTTGGCTTAACAATTGCACTTGATCATTCCGGAAAGCATTCTACGGTCGTCTTTAGTGGAAAGGTACCGGATGTAATGAGCTTTTTAAATCCTGAAAAAATTATCGAAAAAGATGTTCACAGCCTCCGTGATTTTATAATCTCACTCAATAAAGATAAGGCCGATAAGCTTCGTTTTGCCAAAGATGGTGAAATTGTCAAAATCTATATAACACCCTATAAATCAACTATTACCTCTAAAGACCTCGGCTACGGCGAAGGTGACTTTAACGTTGAACTAGTACTTGCAATTGGAATAAACAACAAAGAAGAGTTAGATTCCGTCATCGCTGCCCATGGCAGAATCCTGCATGACGCCACTGTTACTACCATTACCCCTGGTTCAGAAATTAGCCAACTTGGGTCTATTAACTGGTCCGATCTAAATTATAGCTCTGCCAGCGCCATGGCCTTAACATTACTCCAGAATTTAAATTTACCAAGTGGGATCTCACCAGAAGTTGCCACTGCTCTATTAACCGGACTCGTCGCCGACACTGACCGCTTTTCTAATGCTAAAACAACGCCACGAGTCATGGAGCTTGCCGCTCAGCTCATGAGTGCCGGTGCTAACCACCAACTTGTTACTAGCAGCATTGGAAATCTAACCACCCATAATCCAAACCAATCTAACTTTCAGAATAATCAGAATCAACTTGGCACAGAAGTCCAAACAACCCCAGAGGACTTAACTCTAGAGCTGCACCAAAACGGCTCCACTGTTACAGCTACAACAGATCAAGCAATCGATCAGTTGCCCCAAGAGGGCAGAGCGCCTAGAGTTGCCCCACCACCACCAAGAGTAGCCACCAACACCGCACCAATGTCCTTCAGTAACTCAGAAAACCCTAACCCTGGACAAGTTCAGACTTCATCTTCGAACTTAGGTCAAAGCCCAACTCAAGTTGATACCCCCGCACCTCAAAGCCTAGAGTCGCCAGCTCCACAGCCTGAAAAGCAGTCGGATCAGGTTACAGGTTTAGCAACCACGACAACCGCACCCTTTTCAGACACAAACCAGGATGGCTACGGCTTGGCACCCCAACCGCTAGGTTCACTGCCGGTTAGCTCAAGCGAATCACCGAAAGAGGCTGAAGCAGATAGAATTCAAGAGGAAATAGATGCCATCTACAATGCTCAGCCCTTTGATCCCGCCAACAATCCAAGACAAGATTACGGCTCAGACCTCATCCTCCCAAGCGAACCCAACATGAACCCGACGACTAACAGTCAAGCTCAGGTTGATACTTCAGTCCAGCAAGACCAGCATCAAGAGTCTAAATTTAATTCCATAAAACCACCAGAGTTAAAGCCAACTCAATCAACGAGGGAAGAAGTCACCAATTCTGATGAACTTCCCGGTAACAGCCCCATACCTGGCTTAGAGTTACCCCCAGAAATTATGCCGCCGCCGCCTCCGCCGCCGCCACCAGGTGCAGCTACAACGGAAGCCAAGCCAACAAGCTATCCGGTGGACTCTTTTGGAAACCAGATTAATTTTAACCCCACCAAAAACCCAACTTCTTAGTGATGGACCTTAAAAATCCACCAAATACTACACCTCGACCAATAAAATTTAGCGATCAGTTAAACTCCAGGCTAGAGCTTCCAGAAGACTCCATTTATCTTTTTGATAAACCCGCCGGAATCAGCTCTTTTGGAGCTGTTTATCAAGTTCGAGCTAAACTTAAACAGGTTCATCAAAAAAAGATTAAAGTTGGCCACTGTGGAACACTTGACCCAATCGCAACCGGATTGTTAATTCTGGTTTCTGGAAAGTTCACCAAAAAAGCAGGGGAGTTTAGCAAGATGGATAAGGTTTACACAGCAACCGCGAAACTTGGTCAAAGCTCCAATACCTACGACTCTGAAGGCCACCTAGAGCTAGTCTCTACCAAAAGGCCAACTCCAAGTGAACTCAAAACCGCTCTCTTTAAGTTTTCTGGAGAGATTGAACAAACTCCGCCTGCTTTTTCCGCTATTAAGATAGACGGCAAACGAGCTTACAAACTTGCCAGGGAAGGGACTGAAGCGAATGACGAAGAGCTAAGACTTAAACTAAAACCCCGCCAGATCACGATTCACAGCATTAAACTAATTTCATACAGATACCCGACCGTTAAGTTTAAGGTCGATGTAACCAGCGGAACTTACATACGTTCGATCATTAATGACCTCGGTAATGAGCTCCAAACCGGAGCTCACATGACCGCCCTTCGCCGTGAATCCATTGGGCCCTACACTATCTAGTGTTCTAACTAGAATTATCCTCTCTATCTATTATTAAGCTTTTCTGTAGCTACCGTAATACGCTCCTTTACTTTGTTTTCGACACCTCTATCTGCCACTCTCGCCAATATCTCTGCTGCCCTCAATGCTCTACCATTGGTCAACACAGGAACTGTTCTGTTGTTAGTTTCCACTACTTGAGGAGGATATACCGTCGAGTACCCGTCATCCCAAATCGTCTCATATTCACCGCTATCTCTGTTCAGTTCACGCCTAACCTCCATTGAACCGTAATGAGTTCTTATATTATCCACGGGAATCGCAGAAGAGTCTAAAAAGTAGCTACGTCTATTTGCCGCGCTCTCAGGGTCTATAAAATCCACACCAACAGCCATGTTTCGTTTACCGTGATGCGGCTGTAGAGTCCCGCTCTGCCCTCCGGCTCCACTTCGAGATGAACCTGTCGCCAATGAACGAACTTTAATAAGTCTTGACGGGTCATTTTCAACCCCAATTACGGCCGTTCCCTTTGGTACGTTCCTATAGCCTGTTGCTGCAACTCCAAGATCTTCAGCCACTCCTACAGCCGCATCTAATCTTTCAGCAGCATCTCTATAGGTTTCAACTGTACCTTTTATTCCGTGTTCACCGTGTTTAGTTTTTTCCATAATTTTTTGACCTTTTCTATTTATTTTTATTTTATTTGTTTAGTTTTTAGTTTTTGCTTAATCTTTATTAAACTAGTTAAGATACTAGCATAAGCATTAAGTATAAGTCAAGCATTATGATAAATCAAATATAATTAAACCTACTACTTGAGTTTACCTCCCTCATCAATCGGGTAATAGCGCAACGCAGCATTCCCGACCAACTCGTCAATTGGTACAAAGCCTAAAGCATTACGGCTATCTAGACTTTGGCTTGGAGCCCTGTTATCTCCACTCACAAAAATGTGCCCTTCAGGAATAGTCTTTTCTTCAAAAGTTGTTGTATCGTTCTTTGGTAGAGTATCTTCGTAGCTTGCATCAGGGTCAAAGCCGTTTGGATATCTGTCGTTAACCACCTTAAACCTTCCATTAGTCATACTAATTTTTTCACCGGGCAAAGCAATTACTCTTTTTATGAGTGACTTTCCTTCTAGTTTTGAGTCAAACACTACAATTTGCCCACGCGTAGGAGTGTATTCGTCTCCAGCCTTTGTTTTAGCAAGCTTATTGACCACTACCCTGTCGCCATTGGTTAAGGTTGGGCGCATGCTACTGCCGTGAACATTGTAAGTTCGGAAGACGAACGTCAGCATTAAAAATGCAAGCACAAAAGAGCTAACCAGAATACCTACAACCGACCTTAGCTGTTCAAGTTGTTCTGCTCTGTAGCTTTTCGAAGATTCAGCTAAATTTTTTTGTTCTATTTTTTGTGATTCAAATTCCATTTTCTCGGCTTTTTCTCTTAAAATTTAGTTTTGCAATCTGCACTCTCTAATTAGTATACTTTATATCACTATTTGATAGCCAAGAAGTCATTTTTAAAAAATGTATAGGCACAAAAATTAGTACTCTTTTGCTGAATTGTGAAATTCAAAATAATTGTTTACAGATTTGTATTAGGCTTTATAGAGATAGATATTATTAAAAATTGGTGGGCACAACGTACATTTTAGACTTAAATTAACATGAATAGAAAAAAAAGCCTTGATGGTTTTATTCCCAGACGGACTCCCCAAAATCAGGGGGGCTACAATGCGCCACTAACAGGAGCACCAAGCCAACTTGGGGCTCAACATAATACAACTAAAAAACTCAGTCGTAAACAAAAAAAAGTGTTACGACACAGTTCAGATACTAGTTGGCAAAATCCGGCTTTAAAAAACTCAGTCCTATCTAGTGCCAACCCTAGTGAACCCCTCAGTTCATCTCCACTTGATCTTTCAGATAAAAATATTATAGACAAAAAACAGTCTAAAAACCCTCGCCTCAAAAAGGCTTTAAAATTAAGTTTAATCCCACTCTTGCTAATTGGTAGTTTCTACCTCTGGAATCTCTTTAGTCTCTCGGGCAAAATATTCGGAGGCAATCCTCTCGGCTTCTTGAAGAGCACCGCTCTAAAAGGAGAGGACAAGGGTAGAGTTAACATTCTACTTGCAGGGACCTCAGAGGGAGACCCTAACCATCCCGGTGAAGACCTTACCGACTCGATTATGATTATTAGCTATACTGTCGCTACCAAAAAAACTGCCCTGATTAGCATTCCGAGAGATTTATACGTCAAGAATAAGTATGCTTCTACTAAGATTAATGCGCTTTACCATTATGGCGAAGAGGCAAAGTTTGATGAAAGTGGATATTTTAAAGGTGGAATGGGGGCTCTCCAGAAAGAGCTGGAGGGCGTAACCGGATTAGATATCAATTATTACGCCAAGATAAATTACAATGCTTTTAAAGAGGCTGTTGATGCCGTAGGTGGAATTGAAATCGACATTCAAGGAACTGACAAAAGAGGTATCTATGACCCTAACTTTGATGGCGAATTTGGCAAGGACGCCCTTAGGCTAAAGAACGGTAAACAAACACTTAACGGCACACAAGCCTTGCTGCTCTCTAGGGCTCGTAATGCCAACGGTGGTTATGGGCTTGCCGGCAGTGATTATGATCGGGCAGCTAACCAACGCAAAATGCTCGTTGCCCTCAAAGACAAAGCCCTAAATATCAACATTTTCGCCAACCCACTTAAGCTCAACAAGTTGACCGATGCTATTGGAGACAATATCGCCACAGACATGAATACCTCCGAAGCACGTCGAATCTATGAGCTTGCCGGCGATCCAGAATCTAAAGTTGAGTCTGTTGGCTTAACCTCCGAAAATGTTCTTAAAAACTACACCTCACGTGGTACCGGGGCGGCACTAATCCCAAAGGAGGGAATTGGTGAATACGACGAAGTTCAAAAATTTATCTCTGAGCAAGTTGGGCCACTCCAGAAAGACCCTGGATCATCAAGCTCAAACCAGACCGCAGAAGAATATCCCCCTGCGGAGGTTGTCGTTTTAAATGCAGGTGGAGCCACCGGGACTGCTCAAGCAGTTGCAGATAAACTTCCTCAAAACATAAAACCCATACTAGTTTCAGATACTTCCGAAAAAGTTTCCGGAACAAAAGTGGTCGTTATCAGTAAAGACAAAGATGCGGCTAAAAATAAATTGATCAAAAGCTACTCCGCAACTCTTTATGATGGGTCTTCCAAAACATACTTAAAGCTCTACCCTAATGCTGACTTTGTTATACTCGTTGGCAAAAGTTAAATTTTAAAG
Organism: uncultured Candidatus Saccharibacteria bacterium; assembly: GCA_937871805.1. Taxonomy (GTDB): domain Bacteria; phylum Patescibacteriota; class Saccharimonadia; order Saccharimonadales; family HK-STAS-PATE-42; genus HK-STAS-PATE-42. The sequence continues at coordinate 510,323 of CALMQB010000002.1, read as the reverse complement.
TAGCGAAACTTAAGCAAACTCAATGAAACTATTCAACAAGAAATCCGAACAGCAGCTATCATCGAATAAAGAGACTGACCTCGCTAAGACTAGTTCTGTAAATCCAGAACTCCAAAAAACTCAAAGCCTCAAACTCCCCAATTTAAAGTACTCACATAAGGAAACCGCAGGCAGATACACTCATCAGCTTTTAAGTTTAACTCTACCAATTTCAGTCTATCTTCTTGTTTCCAAATTCGGACTACCCTGGCTAGCACTAGTCATAATCCTTTTCAGTAAATGGCAAATATTTCTAGTTAAGCCTCGTTTTTGGTGGGCAAATCTAAAATTTAGCGCTGTTGACCTGGTCTTTAAGCTCAGCATCTTGAGTTTAACAATTTTTGCTCAGTTTAAAATAGAAAGCCTAGTTAATAAAAGTTCAATCTCACTTCATATTCTACAGCTAAGCTTAGTGGGACTTTATATATTTTGGAATCTCTACCTTAGAACCAAAACTGCACCATTGAAAATGCTCACTCAATCTTTACTCTCACAATATTTTGGGCTAACCGCACTTGCTTGGGCTTCTGGGTTCATCAGTCCAGTCCTACCTGTCCCAGTTGTCATCTCTATTGCATGGTTAATTTCTTACGCTTCAGCCCAGCATGCTCTTTACGCATACGAGGAATCTGCCATCCCCCAGCTTGCAAGCTTTTGGGCACTAACCTCCACGTTACTATTCTTTATGCAAATTATCTGGGCGCAAAATTTCCTCTTTTTTCAGGGTTTAATCTATCTACCTTTGCTTCCTGGCGTTAGCACGGGCCTAGGGATACTTGCTGCTCGCTCTCATGCCTTGATTGAAGATCAGCAGTCCTCAAAAGACATCTCTAAAGCTCAACTAGAAAGATCTCGAACCGCACTAATTCAACAAGGGACAATAGCTGCCGTAATTAGCCTTATACTTTCAATCTTGATAATCATTAAATAGAAGCTTAAACTTAGGCATTATGAGTATTCTTGAAACCCAACGTCCTCCAACGAAGATTATAAAACCAAAAAAAATGGTTTCTTTACGAAGCTCAATCTTTATTTCAATCTTTTTTGCCATTTTCTTTTCTTTAAGCTCACTTATAGCCAGCTGGTTAATTTTAAATAATCGAACCTCTGTCGATAGCTTCCAGAATCACAAAGAAATCATCTCATCTGAGGGAGAAGTCTTCAATAAGATTGCCGGTGAAGTTGGCAAAAGCGTTGTATCAATCAACTCAATCCAGGAAGACGGTAGGGGGGCAGCAGGAACTGGAGTCTTAATTAATTCTGACGGCCTTATTCTAACCAATAAGCATGTCGTTGAAAAAGTTAGTGAATCTGTAACAATCGTTACTCATGATTCCGAAGAGCAGCAAGCAAAGGTTGTCGGCAAAGATAGCACTAATGATATTGCCTTCCTGCAAGTTGATAATATTCCAAAAAATATTCCACCCGCCAGGCTCGCTGATTCGGCCTCAGTAAAGGTTGGTGATAAGGTTCTGGCAATCGGCAACACTTTAGGTGAATTTCAAAACACTGTTACTTCTGGGATTGTATCTGGGATAGGCAGGCCCATCGAAGTAGGTGATGAGAATGGCATGAGTTACGAATCTTTATTTAACCTAATTCAAACTGATGCTGCCATAAATCCCGGTAATTCAGGTGGGCCTCTTGTCAACATCAACGGAGAGGTTATCGGTATTAATACTGCTATTGTCCAAGAAGCTCAAAGCCTAGGCTTTAGTATTCCAATTAACGATATCAAGCCACTCATTTCTCAAATTGAACAAACCGGAAACCTTGGAGAAAAAGCTTATCTTGGAGTTCGCTACCTAAACCTAAATGCGTCCATTGCCAAAAACTTAAATCTAACTATCAACGCTGGAGCGGTCGTCTACACATCTAGTGGCAACCCCATAGAGCCAGGCTCACCTGCTCAGCAAGCAGGAATCCAGCAACTAGATGTCATTACAGCGATCAACCAAACTCCAGTAGATAGCTCAAGCAGTCTTTCGTCAGTTCTAGCCAAATTTAAGCCTGGCGAACAGGTCACTTTAACGGCTTTCCGGTCTGGAGTAAGTATTAAAATTGACGTTACCCTCGGTTCAACCCCTAATTAAGCTTATTTCACAAAGAAGCTCGGCTTGCTAACACTTTAGCCTATCTGTTATAATTCATTCTAATCACATTAAATTTAACTCTTAAACATAAGACATAAGATGATCGACCAAAAAAAGAAGCAAGATATTATTAGTAAGCACGCCATTAGCAAAAATGATGTCGGTTCCATTCAAACTCAAGTTGCCGTCTTAACCGCTCGCATTCAAGAATTAACTGAGCACCTCGAAACCAACAAGAAAGATCGCCACGCTAGAAGGGGATTGCTCCAAATGGTTGGTCGAAGAAAAAGATTTCTCGCTCACCTCAAAAAGACAGACTTCGAAAGCTACGCCGGCCTAATCAAATCTCTAGAACTCCGTAAGTAATAACAGCTTACAAAAAGAAACAAATTATCTGTTAAGAACTTGAACTCTGTAGCGAGCCAAAGCTCTCGCCCTCTCAATGCTGGCGAACTCTGTAATCTTCCTGTTTCTAATCCCACCAAGGTCCCTATGTGTCATGCTTGTAAATCGCATTGGTCCGAGCCTTGATATCTGAGCACTATCCACAACCGGAGGTGCATTTTTTCCCAATGAGGTTCTTGCCGCGTAAACAGTACCTTCTGGGAACTCAACTCCATTTATAAGTATTGGCTGAAGTCCGACTGCAGACCTTTCACCTCGCCTCCCACGAAATGAACTCTTCTCTAAAAGCAGAGGCTGCGCATCCGGACCCTTGCCGACATCATCTACGTAGATACGCACATCACCCATCTTGCCAGCCCTCCTTACTGGTAACCATGGTAAGCCAGGCTGGTCTACTAGATTACTAAAGTGACCTTCAAGATCGTTACAACAGTTTACCCCAGGTAGTTTCTTGGCCGAAAAAGATCTATCTAGTGGATTAACCCCTGGCAGCTCCACCAAGTCCTCAGGTCGCTTTCTTTTGTCTAAGTTCGCGAGAAGCTTCCCGTAAATATCCGCCTCAGCACCTTCCCTCATTGCACTCAGACGACCTAGGTATTCAGTGGTGGAGGATATCTCAGGGTTCCCTCTAAAGTCATCCAGCAGCTCACCGATCTCTCTCCTGCCACCGTCATCTATATAGTCATTTGAAAATGTTTCAGCCATATATCAAGCTTTTTTAATTTAAGTAGCATGTAAATAATTATATAGCAACATATCAAATATAGAAGAACGTAAATAAACTTTAAGTTCTCGACATTTTCTGTCCAATAATTCTTACACCTTCTCTCGAAACCATTTCATCAATCGCACTGTTTAAGCCACTTGAACCAACCGTTAAACCGAGGTCAAAGTCAGAAACTGCACCTTGGCGCATCCTGCCACTGTTGGGCTCTCCAGAAAGAGCACTGAATAGAGCTTTCATCGCCGCTATCAAATCAAAAGGTTTCTCCCACTCAGACGGATGTGGGACACCATCACTCGCACTCAAGCCCGTTAGCATGTCATTCCTGATTAATGCCGCCTGAAACAAGGTTATTAGCGAATCCGAAACCTCGGTCTTGCCATCACCAGCAGCATTCCAAGCGTGGCGAACATCACCTAACATTTGCCGCTGCAAGCCAAACAATGGAACATCCCTCAATACCGACAAGTCGAGAGCGACAACCGCCATCGGATTCCCAGGTCTTTCAATATAAAAACCCTTCACATTTCCTTGCCGGTCAATGTAGTCATACGGAAACCTGAACTTACCAGAAGAAGTTCCGTCATTAAATCCATCTGCAAACAATACACCCATGGATTGAAGGCTAATTAAAGCAGAATTATCGAAAAACTCAGGTAAAGGAACAGCACCCTGACCACTCAAAAAATTCAAAGCACCAGTTAGCCCATTATTTACAAACCATGTATTATGGATTTCCGAAACCCCGGCACTAAGATCTGGGCGAACTCCAACCCCAGGCTCAACTGTCTCTAAAAAATATCCTCTCTCTGCACTCATATAGATATATTATACAAATTAAGGTCAATAAGGTCAAGCATATCCTCATAAGTGTTATACTTTATGTCAGGCAAAAGAGAACTTAAGTAGATCCGGATCGATAAACCAATTTTATCCGTCTCAATTTACTTAAAATCACTCTACGTCTACTAAAAAATTAAACTTAACTTAAAAAAACATGCCAACATTAAATCCATATCAAAAAGAAATTACTAAAGTCGAAACTCAGTTCTGCGGAAGAACCCTCAGCCTAGAAGTCAACCGCCTCGCTTTCCAATCCAAAGGAGCGGTAACCGTAACCTACGGCGACACTGTCGTTCTAGGAATTGCTAATGTCAAACCCGAAGTCGCCGAAGGCTTCGATTACTTTCCACTTTCTGTAGATTACGAAGAAAGATTTTATGCAGCCGGCCGAATCTCTGGTTCCAGATTTATGAAGCGGGAAGGTCGACCGAGCGACGAAGCAATTTTAACTGGAAGACTAATCGATCGCCCAATCCGTCCATTATTCCCAAAAGGATTCCGAAACGAAACTCAAGTTATCACAACTGTTTTAAGTTTAGACCCTGAACTCGGAGCTGAAATCCCAGCGATGATTGCCGCTTCCGCCGCCTTAAGTTTAACTGGAGCGCCATTTGAAGGCCCAATTGCCGGAGTTCGCATCGGTCTTGACGAAGATACTAATGGAAACACTCTAGTTGAATACCCGACCAACTCTATGAAGGCCGATTCTAAGTTAGATCTTTTTGTTGCCGGAACTAAAGATGCAATCATGATGGTTGAGGCTGGAGCCAACGAAGTTAGTGAAGAAGTTATGGTCAAGGCCTTAATTATGGCTCAACAATCAATTCAGCCAGCTATCGAATTACAGCTCAAACTTAAAGCGGCCTTGAATATCCAGCCAATTGAATTTGAACTCGCTCTTCCACCAGAAAAGGTGATTCAAGCAGTCGATACATTCTTAGCAGATAAACTCGGTTCAAACTTGATTTTCACTGAAAACCGAAACAGAGTTGATGCCAATGCCCAACTTAAACTTAGCTTTAAAGCCTGGCTCAAAAAACTTGAAGCTGAATCAGAAGAAAAGATTAATAAGTCAGACTACTGGGATGCTTTCGACACTGCCATCAAAAAAGATATCCGCACTAGCATTTTAGAAAATGGAACTCGCCCTGACGGAAGAAAGCCAACAGATATTCGAGCAATCACCTCAGAAGTTGGAATCTTACCAAGAACCCACGGCTCAACCATCTTCACTAGAGGCGAAACTCAGGCCATTAACGTCACAACTCTCGCCCCACTTAGTTATTCACAAGTAGTTGATGGAATGACTGGCGAATTTGAACGTCGCTTCTTCCATCACTACAACATGCCCGGCTACGCCAGTGGAGAAATAAAACGGCTCGGCGGAACTAACAGAAGAGAGACTGGCCACGGCTACCTTGCAGAACGCGCCAACGCCGCCGTCCTGCCAAGTAAAGAAGACTTTCCGTATACAATTCGCAGTGTTACTGAAATAACTTCTGCCAACGGCTCAACCTCCATGGCCGCAACTTGCTCAACTTGCTTAAGTTTAATGGATGCCGGAGTTCCAATAACCGCGCCAGTTAGTGGGATCGCAATGGGCTTAATGATGGATGAGAGTAGTGGAGAATACACAATTCTCAGCGACATCATGGGTCCAGAAGATTTTTCTGGAGACATGGATTTTAAAGTTGCCGGAACTCCAAAAGGAATTACTGCTTTGCAAATGGATATTAAACTTAAGGGTTTAACTACCGAAATCCTCCAAAACGCTCTTCAGCAAGCCAAAGTCGGACGCTTACACATTCTAGAACAAATGCTCAAAACTCTGGCAGAACCTAAAAAAGAACTCAGCCCCTACGCTCCAAGAGTCGTTTCTGTTCAAATTAATCCTGAAAAAATCGGTGCATTAATCGGTAAAGGCGGAGAAAACATCCAGGCCCTAACTGCAGAAACGGGAACTGAAATCGATATTAATGACGACGGAGTCGTAACTATCGCCTCACCAGACCAAGAAAAGATCGAACTTGCCAAACAGCGTATCGCCGAACTAACTGAGGAACCAGAAGTTGGCAAAACTTACACCGGAAGCGTCGTTAAACTTATGGAATTCGGTGCCTTCGTCAACATCCTCCCAGGAATCGACGGCCTAGTCCACATCTCCAATCTTAGCTTAGATGGAAGCAGAGTAGAAAAAGTCGAAGACGTAGTGAAAGAAGACCAAGAAGTGACAGTAAAAATAATTGACCTCGACGAACGCTCCGGCAAAATCTCCCTCAAACTAGTCAGCTAGCCCTGTTCAACGGTTCTTTACAAGCGAAGTATTGGTTATATTAATAGCTCCCTCAAGGTCGGGCTTGGCTAAAACAGGCCTTAAAGACACCATAGACTTCTCTGCCGCCTTAGATGACTTATTAGTTAAAGTTCCTGTGGTTCCACCTGATTTAGCAGATGAAGTAGCACCTGTTATAACAATAGTCGTAATACCCACTAGGGGATCATCTGGAGAAGGCGTATCTAATATTTCACCAAAAGCCCTTAGTGTACTATGGGTAGAACTGTTGAATTCCAATATATCTGCGTTATTCATCTTTTTCATCCACCTTGGGGGAGTCCCAGATCTTAGTGCATTGGCAATATTGGGTTTCAGAGGATCCTCAGTACCAGGAGCCAGGGATTCTGCTAAGTTAGCTATAAAAGTTGTTGTTTGATCATTGGAGGCTTTCGATTTTTCTATCTCGTCTAATGCACTTTTGCTAATAATAACTTTTGAACAGTTCCATGAAATAGCATAGTATCTATTCTGACCTACTTCAAAAACATCAATTTGATTTGGGATTGTTCCTGAATCTAACTTAAGAATGTTTATTGCTATATCCCTTAGGGGGATGGGCAACCTAGTTACGGCCACTGCCATATTTGCCACAGACTGAAATCTATATCCCTCTTCTGCTTTTATTCTGACGGCGGCGTTAGCCCATAGGGCGGCCTTTTCTACGTCGGTGAGCATTGTATCAATTGCCTCTGGGTGATCTTGCTCTATAACTCCTGCCTCTTTACCTATCTCGATTGCCTGGGCACATTCATCTCTATAGTCACATAATCGACATGCCAGTTGGCCGGCAACTATTTTCTCTGCAGATAGTGACTCAGGCCTAACTAGCGCTTCAGGTATCATTGCCCAGTGTTCATCCAGGCCAATACCGAGCTCAAGAAGATCATCTTCAGAGCCACCAGACGGAGGAGCACTAAGATCTGCAGGACAATCATCGGGGACTGTTTTTATTCCTAAACCCATGTTTATTTTAAAACGCTTATACTTTTAATATTAGTATAAACATTATATAATATCAACAATGGCGAAACCTGAAAGAAACGGTACAGGTGAACCCCAGACGGGCGACATAGAATTTGATTGCACTAGTACAGATGATTGCCCCTGCGGTGGAGAACCGTTTGATGGCAAAGATATAATTTGCCCTAATATCGCATCCTTCGCTAAATTATTGGCTGATGAAATATTGCTTAACGATAGCCCCGCTCTTATAGGTGAAGATTAGGCGACCCTTGCCTGGTTCTTTACCCGCTCCTCATATAACTTTGCGGCCAGCTCAACGAATTCCTCTCTAGGTAAACTTCCAGAACCAACTCTTTGCTTAAGGGCTTCAGCAAACTCCAACCTTTCCTCAGAACCTTGAGCCATAGCGATAAGCTCTTCCACACTAAACTCCACCCTACCTTCAGGTATAACAGTGTCCATATCTCGCCTGAAACCACTTAAAACTTCTGTCTCGTCTACAGGAATAATCTCCACATTTGCATCCTCACCATCAAACCTCAGTACGTCCATAATTAACTCGGGGGATACGGTAACCGCAAACTCAGAAGCAACTTTTTGTTGTGAATTCCATTCATGATCAGTATCTTGGTGTCTACCGTCAAGTAAAGGGGAGTCTTGGCTAAAGTTATCCTTCGACATTAGGTATACAACTCCATCTCCGAACAGACTAGCCCATTCTTCACTTCCAGGGCCTGCAACATAAGCGCTCTGAATAGCCTCTGCCATATGCTCAGGAACCGCAAATTTACTTTTACCAGGAGTTTTAACGACCATATTTGAACTAGCACCAAGCTTTCCGTCTAGCATCCTTAAGGCAACGGCTCTCGACCCATGCTTATTAAGTAACGCATTGAATAGGGCAGTTTCCGGATCATCCGTAGCATAAACCGACTGTTTTTTACCTGCCAAATTACTTCTAGCCGGATCAAACTCTTCGATTAGCTCAACTGCACCATTACTTCCTCGCATAACAAGATCTTCACCAGCCATCTCAGCGAGCCTAACCTTAACTTCATCAACAGTCTGGCCTCTCATATCTATAGCTTGCATAGTCTTATCTGCTTCGTTCAATTCTAAATCCACTACCCTAACAATAGCACCACCAACCGCATCAACAGAAGACTCTAAGTCCTCATGTTCTTCTAGCCTTGGAGCAAAGTCAACTTTTGTCATTTTTGTTTTTTGTATTTTATAGAACTCTGACTACTATACTAGCATACATAAGCACAATAATCGAGAGCTGCTAGGTGTTATAATCTAACTCAATGAAAATCCTCGGAATAGAAACATCTTGTGACGAAACTTCTGCTGGCATCGTAGAGGATGGCAATAAACTACTCGCCAATATCGTAAGAACCCAAATTGACATTCACAAAGAATACGGGGGAGTCGTTCCAGAAATTGCCGCACGCAACCACATTGATGTCATCATGCCCGTCGTCAACCAATCACTGGTCAAAGCTAAACTTAACTGGGGTGAAATTGATGCCATCGCCGTCACTAACGGCCCTGGCTTAATGGGCTCTTTACTAATTGGGACTCTAACCGCCCGCATGCTCGCTATAATCCATAAAAAACCACTCTACCCAGTCCACCACATTCTAGGACACATCTACGCCAACTGGATCACCGACAAATCCGAAGATCGACCAGAATTCCCAATCTTAGCCCTAATTGTCAGCGGAAAGCACACTCACTTGTTTTACCTGGAAAGTCATCTTAAAGTTAAACTTATTGGCGAAACTACAGATGACGCTGTCGGTGAAGCCTACGACAAAGTCGCTAAACTTATTGGCTTAGAATACCCCGGAGGACCTTCTATTCAAAAGGCTGCCCAAGGAGGCGACTCAAAGTTTTTTGACCTTCCAACACCAAAAGTTCAGGGGAAATACGACTTTAGTTTTTCAGGACCAAAAACCGCCGTTCTAAGAAGAACCCAAGAGCTTATTGGCGAAGATTTTCGGTTCCCAAGTTGGAAGGTCGCCGAAAGACTAACTAAAAAACAAGTCCAGGATATCGCCGCCAGCTTTCAAGCTAAAGCTGTACAAATTCTAGTTGAAACCACCAAAAGAGCTTACAATGATTTAGGCACTAAACTTAAACCTAAGAGCCTAATCATCGGCGGGGGAGTGGCCTGCAACCAACTACTGCGCACAGAATTGACCAAAGCTTTTCAAAATGAACCCGTTAAACTTAATTATTCACCAATCGAACTTTGCACCGACAACGGGGCAATGATCGCCGCCCTTGGATGTTTTATGTACCAATATTCTACCCCTGAAGATCCTCGAGAAGTTAAGACTAACCCAAATCTAAAAATAGCCTACCAAGATTAATATTGCTTGAACTTAATTGACTTTAAACAATCCTTTTTGCTATAATGGAGCTCAACTCATACGAAATCTCTTTAAAACTTAAGAACCTATAGGCCCCAAAAGCACAAGAATTAACAGTCGCGATCCGTCTTTATTAACTATTAAATTTAATAACGATCAATTACGATTATTAGCTCTTAACAATATAAAACTTTAGAGCATTCTTTACCATAAAAATACATCAAAGCTAAACTTAATAATCGTCATAGCCTTGGAGTAAAGAGTAAAGACAACTGCTCGCTTAACATAACTTAAAATTAAAAAATAAATGTCAGAAAATTCAAACTCTAAACAAGATAGCTCTAGAACCAACAGAAACAACCCTACAAGTGGACCAAAAAAAGCCAAAAATGGACCACTTATTAGCTCCAGGTCTAGAGCCCTACAGGCAATTCGACGCGCACAGGACAACGCCAACAAATCAATCGGCGAACTCGGCGTAGTAGAGGGTCGACTTAAAAATGATTCTGCAGGACCAGTTAAAAAAGACACCCTTCGGGTTGTCTTTTTAGGGGGAATGAATGGAATTGGAACGCACAACCTCACCGTAATCGAATATAATGATAATGCCCTAGTTGTAGACTGTGGAATGGATCTAACTCTAGGCGCACTCCCCGGAGTAAACTTTGCCGTTAGCGACATCGATTACCTTCTAAAAATCAAGCATAAGGTTAAGGGCTATGTCTTTACCCACGCCCATTTAGACCACGTCGGAGCGATATCTCAGGTTCTGCCAAAAGTTCCTGCAAAAATATATGGTTCATCGTTCACTTGCGGATTTATCGAAAAACAAGCTCAAAAAAATCACAGTGACGACCATTTCCACCTTGGTGACGAAGGCTTAACCGTTGAAACTGTTCCTATGAATATGGACAACCACGAGCGCCTAATTGTTGGTTGCTTCACCATAGAACTTATCCGCGCAACTCACTCTACACCAGATAGCTCAATGGTAATTATTGACACACCGGTTGGTAGAATTGTTCATACTGGTGACTTCCGCTTAGACCCAGAGCCCCTAGATAAAAGACCGACCGATATGGAGAGGCTAAAGAGCCTTGCCACTGATGACCAGAAAGTATTGATACTAATGGAAGAAGCAACTTACTCTCAGTCTCCTGGAAGAGTACCGACTGAAAGTACCCTACAAAATAGTTTTGCTGAAATATTTCAAAAAGCCCAGGGCAGAATTTTTGTTTCTAGCTTTTCATCAAACATGAACCGTGTCCAGATGATTGTTCAAGAAGCAACCAAGAGTGGCCGCAAGGTCTGCGTTACTGGGAGAAGCATGCTTAATTATTTAGAAATTGCCGTCAGACTAGGTTTGATTAAAATCCCTCAAGGAGCAGTTATAACTTCTAGAGAGGCTGCTAATATGCCAGATAACGAGCTCTGCATCATCGCCACAGGTGGACAGGGCGAGAATGGCGCTGGCCTAACCAGAATGAGTACAGGTGATCACCGAGAATTCAAACTAACTCATGAAGACACCATAGTCATCAGTTCTACGCCTGTTCCAGGAAATGAGATTAGTATGGAAAGACTAGCCAATAACATCACCAGGATGGGTGCCAAAATTTATTCTGCAAGGACCCACGAAGTTGACGGCTCTGGACCACTCCACGTTTCTGGTCATGCTAGACGTGAAGAGTTGGCGGAAGTTATCAGACTTTTAAAGCCAAAATATTTCATACCTATGTATGCTGGACCAAGGCACCGAAAATATCTTGCCGAGTTGGCAGTCGAAACTGGAATGCCAGCCAGTAATGTCTTCATGATTGAAGATGGTGAGACCTTAGAATTCAACCAAGAGCAGAAGGCAAAAAAAGGTGGTAAAGTTCACGCTGGTTCAGTTTTAATTGATGAAACTGGAATGGAGGTTCCAGGTCTAGTTGTTAAAGATAGGCTGATCATGCAACAAGACGGCATCGTCAGCGTCGTTTTAACAATAGCTAAGCGATCTAAGCGTCTCGTATCCAGCCCTGACATCATAACTAGAGGCTTTGTCTATATCAAACAAAATGAAGACCTCATGAACGGTCTTCGTGACCACCTCAAAAAGATGACTGCCGAACGCTACGGTCGCTCCACACTGGATGAATTCAAGTATGAACTAAAGGATTTTGTTACACACTATCTTTACGAACATACCCAACGTTCACCAATCGTTATCCCAGTCGTTAACGTTATTGGAGGATCCAAGAATGATCCTCAGCGCAGAGATAAACCACAACAAGACTGCCAACATTAAACTTAAGCGATCAACTCCATCATGCGACACGGTCAGGTTCAAGATTTATACGAAAAAGTATTCCAACTGAAACGTATTCAAAGGTCTGGCTGGGTTAATCACGGTATTGTATCTCCGGAGAGTGTTGCCGACCATTCTTATGCGCTCAGCATACTCTCACTTTCTCTAGCGGATGGGCTAAACTTAAACAGGGAAAAAGTCCTCCTAATGTCCCTTTTGCATGATCTTGGAGAAAGTATCATAGGAGACATTATCACTCCACAGAATGAGTCCGAAGTCAAACTTAAATTTGAGGCAGAAGTTAAAGCCATCAAAAAGGTCCTCAAAAATCTTGACTCATCTGATGAATTAATAGAACTGTGGCTAGACTTCGAACATGGCAGAACAAAAGAAGGGCTTTTTGTAAAGGAGTTAGACAAAATAGAAATGTGCCTCCAAGCCCTAGCCTACGAAAAAGAGCAAGACAAAGATCTAACTGAATTCTTTGCCCACACCGAGAAAAAACTGACCATCCCAGAGCTAAAAGATATTTTTAAAGAAATCGAATCCTCCCGTCCACCAGCCAAAGAAGGCTAGGCGCAAACTTTAGGTAATTAGATTTAAAATGCTTCTTCTAGTGCATAGATTTCTGCAGCATCAGGATGATAGACCCAAAGTGCATTTTTAGCAAGCCGTTTGATATCTCTGCTTGTTACGGAGATATGCTCTTCCACTGCAGCGAAGACCTTACCTTCGACCTCTTCGGCAAATTTTTCCGCTGCGCCCAAAGGGGTTAGAACCGCTCGACAAGCTCGCACTACACCGTCTCTCAGCTTTTCGCCATTGTAACTTTCTACCTTTCCACAATTTCTATGTACTTTTGGCATATTATTTTATAGTTAAAGTATTTAATCTAATCATAAGCATAATCTGTATTATTGTCAAACACGAGCAGTCTAAATATTTTTCTGAGATTTTAAATTATCCCCATCATAAATGCTACTACCGACCAGGCAATGATTATTCCAGCACTAGCCCCAGCTAAACTTAATCTTAGGGCAAATCTTTTCCTAAGCCTTTCTAGGCTCGCAACATTCATCCCATAAAGTAGCATCATAAAAACCATCACCATAAAGCTCGAGAGCAAAAGGCAAGCAGTCACAAGTTCTGTAATTCCAAAGCCACTAATAGATTCTAGCAACCAAATCCCACCGATTAAAACTCCAAGTTCACCCCATATAATTCGGCCCCCACTCAACAACCCGAAAAGGAGGTCCGACCTAAAGGTCCCAACAGATCTGCTTAGGCTTACTCTTTTCCTTTTTAAACGATTCTTATTTATACCTTCGCCGATAAACGAGAGGCCATTACGCTGCACCAGGATATTAATTACAGAACTAGCCATTGTTAACCCAGATACAATTAGTGCCGCCACGACATAGCTTCGACCTTGCAGACCAATTAAAGACCTTACTCCAATACCGACTAAGGCGACAACCGGCGCGATTACTATTATCACCCCAATTAAGTATGCCAGAGAACTTAGGCTCATCTTGCGGATATTGCCATGTCTGCCAAGTACACCAACTGAAAAAACAACTCCATCGCTTAGCGTCCTAGAGCTTAGTCCCCCTAACGCAAAACTTAAATATACAAGGCTAAAAATGGCAAAATTAATCATTTCTCTAGCCCTCCACTCATACAAAATGAATCGCGACACAAGCTGTAGCCATCGCTAAGCAGGCTGTAACAACTGTGCTCAGGGGCAGCTCTTTTGACCCCATACTCCATTAAGACACAGTCGCCAGCACTTTCTTTAGACCTCTCCGAGAGACTAAGTCTAACCCGATCTGTAGAAAAGTCACTCAAGCTTCTTGCCTCCCATTCAAAGCTCTTTGTTTTGGCATCAACTCTGGCTACATAAACATTCCAAGAGGAGTTCTTTTGCCCAGTACAACTGGTCTTCTGGTCTTCAACTAGTATACCCGGCTCTCCAGACTCACCAGAGTACTGCACCATATCTTTAAAATTTCTAAGGTCACCGTTTGCGCCAAGTTCGAATTCAAAGCTATCAGATATCGGTAAACTCACAGAATGACTCTTAATCACTGCACCAACAGAAGCTAGGGCCTCTTGTGCTGAGTATGAGTCCTCCGAACCTCGAACAATGACCGCACGATCTCCAAGCACCGACTTACCTTTATTAAGGTATCCTGACAACGGAGAGTCAGCTCTTAAGCCTACGCTTGAGCCACATACCCAGACTTCAAAACCAAACCTGCCGTATCCCAGCTTTGAGCTATTGCTAAACAAAGCTCCGAGCATAAGAGAGTGAAGAAGCAGTAAGCTTAAGCTTAAAAAAAATAGCCAGTTCTTCCTTGGAACTGTAACCAAAGTTGCCCCAATTAAGGTATAGGCCATGAGGCCTAAACCAACTATAATGCTTAATTCTGAATATCCCCACCCCATAAATAAATTTCGCCAAATTACCCACTAAACCCTCTGATGAAAGACTGCTTTACATACCAGAGAAGTAGCCCAGGCAAACCTTATTATGCTTAAGTTTAACATAAAACCGCTCCTCAAATAAGGAGCGGTGGACCAACATTTGTAAAACTTGGATGAACCCTACGCCGCTACCAGTTCCTGTGAACTCAAGTAATTAATTTCATTTATTACATCAAGCAAGGCCTGAGCTTTAAGCTTTTCACTGGTGATTTGTTCTGCAGCTTTATATGTTGGCTCAATCAAACTTGGATCATCGCTAGCTCGTAACATCATTAGGTATTTCTCAAATCGCTCCTCAGGAGTCAAGTCAATGTGCTGCATTAAGGGCCTCAACTGCTTAAGGGCGTTGAGTTTAATTTGTTCAATCGAGTCATTTTCCTCAGAATCAGACTGAGGACTTTCCGGATGATCAATTTTTACTTTTGGTGTCGAGTACTCAGGGCCTTCAACTTTAGTTGGCTGCTTTTCAGCTGGTTGAACATGTGATCCATCATCAACTTGAGGGGCCGGATTCGATGCTGGAATCGGGCTGGGAACAGGAGTTGGCATATCCGGAACACCGCCTAAACCCGGTTCTCCAACGGTCTCAAAGTCTAGATTGTCTTGCGGACCAGCCTGAACGCTCGCTAAAGCTCTTGCGAGGTCGTCATTACTATTAGTTTGATTAACAGCTTGTCTAGCTGTAGAATTATCTTGTACTGTGTTGTCTAAAGGATTCATATGGCCCACCTCATACTTATTTTCTTTTTACGTTAAGTCCTATTATACATAAGCACTTCTATTTTTTACAACCCCAAACTTTAACAATGCCAAAGCCAGTTCCTCAAGCCCAAAGTTCTTCAGTTTTAATTGCTGTTTCTGGTGGTGTAGATTCGATCTGCCTACTGCATATCCTTGCAAGTTTTAATGCTAGCTCTGAGTCTAGTTACAACCCTCTCTCGAGATTCTTAAAAGACCATCCGCTATGCAAGATAGAGGCAGCCTATATCGACCATTCTCAGCGCCTAGACACAGACTTAGACGTTAAGAACGTTCAAGAAATCTGTCAAAAACTAGGTGTAAAATTTAACTCTACAAAGTTAGACTTGCCCAAAAACTGCTCTGAAAGTCTGGCGCGAGAAGAACGCTACAAGGCTTTAAACTTAATCCTAAAAGACAGAGGTTTGGACCACCTGGTTACTGGCCACCATGCAGACGACATCGTCGAAACCGCCTTGATTAATCTTACCCGTGGAACTGGACCCAAAGGTCTTTGCTCGCTTCAACATCAACCAGCTGGAATCTGGCGCCCCTTCATATACGACCTCCAGCAGCAAAGGACAGGCTCTCGCACAGTAACCAAGCAGACACTTTTAAGCTATGCCAAACAACACAATCTAACCTGGAATGAAGACTCTACTAACCAGTCAGGTCAGTATTTACGAAATCGAATTCGCAAAAAGCTCGAATGCTCAACACCTCAGCTCAAGCAAGAACTCTTAAACTTAAGTATTTCAAACCTAGTCTTAACCAAACAGATTGACTTTGAACTACAAAAGATACTTCAAGCCATCCAGTCCTCATGTCATACTTATTCAATAGTTAAATTGACTGAACTTCCGGAGGAGCTCCAAGCCTATCTAGTCCATAGCCTACTAACTCAAAACTGCACAGAAGTCAGCTCTCGAGCCGTTAAAGACACCTTAAATTTTCTAAACACTAAACAAACCGCAAAAATTCTTCAGCTCAAAGGAGCACAGATACTTATCCTTCCCAAAAAGTATTTTAAATTTCTTCCAGGAGTCTCAAAATAAATAGCCAGACCGTCATACGAAATGATATAATTTAGCACTTAGCACCCCAGAGTGCTTAACCTAAATAGATATTATCTTAAATTAAATAAACTTAACCTAAAAAGTACATGAAACCTAAAAAACCACAGCTACCACTAAAGGGTTCCGGTGGACCCTCAAAAAGCAATAAAATTCGTACCGTCATCACTGCCGTTTTAGTAGTAATTGTTATTGCAGCAGTTGGATTTTCAAACTACAACAAAGATGGTCTTACGAAAGATAATGAGGTTTCTTTTAGCTCACTAGTTACTGAAGTCAAAGAGGGAAAAATTTCTAAAATCAAAGAAAACGGTCAAAAGCTTTTGGTAACCACCAAAGAACAGCCAGATCAAGATAAGCCTAGCAAGTATGCAGTTCTACCAGTTGGAGCCAGCGCTACTGAACAAGGTTTAGATATTTCTAAAGTGGAATATACTGCCAAAACTCAAAGTGAAGGTGATTCAACCGCCTTAAGCTTACTGATCAATCTTGGTCTACCAATTTTAATTTTTGTTGGATTTTTCTACTTCATCTCTAAGCAAGCCGGAAACCAAGGAAATCAGGCTGCAATGTTCGGTAAAAGTAAAGCCAAGCTTTACGGTGGCGATAAAAAGAAAGTTAAATTTAGTGACATAGCTGGAAACGACAACGCTAAGCAAGAACTTTCAGAGGTTGTTGAATTCTTAAAGTACCCCGGCAGATTTAAAGCTATTGGGGCAAAAATTCCAAAAGGAGTCCTACTTGTTGGCGACCCAGGAACCGGTAAAACAATGCTTGCTAAAGCAGTTGCTGGAGAAGCCGAAGTCCCATTCTTCTCGATTTCTGGTTCGGAATTTGTCGAAATGTTTGTTGGCGTTGGAGCTAGCCGTGTCCGAGATCTTTTTGCAAAAGCTAAGAAGAATTCGCCTTGCATCATCTTTATAGATGAAATCGATGCCGTTGGCCGAAAACGTGGCACTGGAACTGGCGGAGGCCACGACGAAAGAGAGCAGACTCTTAACCAAATCTTGGTAGAAATGGATGGCTTTGAAGAAGGACAGAATGTCATTGTTCTTGCCGCCACCAATCGCGCCGACGTGCTCGATCCAGCGCTTCTCAGGCCTGGTAGGTTTGACCGTCGCACACACATACCACTACCAGAAAGACCAGACCGTGAAGCAATCCTAAAAGTTCATTTTAAGGGTAAACCGTTAGATTCTGATGTCGATCTCAGCGCCCTCAGCAAAAAAACTGCCGGGATGAGCGGTGCAGACTTAGCCAACCTTGCCAATGAATCTGCCATTTTTGCTGCACGTCGCAAATCTAAAACTATCCAAAACTATGATGTCACCGAGGCTTTTGAGCGCGTTGCTATCGGACCAGAAAGGAAGAGCTCCCCAATGACTACTCACGATAAGGAAATTACTGCCTACCACGAAGGAGGGCACACCGTAGTCGGACATCTTCTCCCTAACGCTGACCCAGTACACAAAGTAACTATTATTCCTCGCGGAGGAGCCGGAGGAATAACCTGGTCGCTCCCAGAAAATGACAAATCTTACCACTCTGTTAAAGATTTAAAGGACGTTCTCGCTAGACTGATGGGCGGACGCGAAGCTGAAAGCATTATTTTTGGCGAAGGCAACGTCACAACCGGAGCCGGCAACGACCTGGTTAAAGCCTCTTCTTTAGCCAGAGACATGGTTGTTGAATATGGAATGAGCCCTAAAATGAAGAACGTTGCCTTGCAGGAAGAGGGAGACCAAACTGGGCACATCGGCTCTAGTAGAGTACCGTATTCTGATAAAGTTGCAGTCGAGATAGATGAAGAAGTCCGCGTATTACTTAATGAAGCCACTCGCCGAGCTCAAAAAATTCTTTCATCAAACTTAAAGTTCTTAGAAAAACTCAAAGATGAGCTCCTCAAAAAAGAGACCTTGGACGAAAAAGATATCAACCGCATCTTAAAAGACGCTAAAGCTCCTAAAGAAGTTCTCCTAACTTAAATTCACTAATTTATCTTGTGCAAGATCCAAAATTAACCGAAGCTATATCCCAGGTTAAAGAACTCGCCAAAAGAGGCGCACTTTCCGAACTCCAAGCTGATGACCTAAAAGATTCAGACATCAAACCTGCAACGCTAGGCTGGACTGGCGGACCGCTACATCTCAATTCTGTCAGAAGAGCACTCCAAAGAGTTAAGAGTGGAGAAGTAGAAATGATGGTTATTCGGGCCCCAAACGGAATTCCCATAGCTAAAGGAGGAATCGATTACGAAGTTAATCCTGGCTCTGGAACTATTTGGCAATTAGTCTCACACCCAGAACTGAAGGGTCTAGGCACAGGAACAATGCTAATTAAAGCAATGGAGAAAAAAATGCTAAAAAGAGGAGTACCCACTGCGATGATGGGCGTTGAAACCTGGAATGAAAGGGCTAAAAAACTCTACGAAAGGCTAGGCTATAAAGTAGTTGGCACTAAACAAGAAACTTGGAAAGAGCTCGATAAAGATGGCAAGGAGTTCGACTACGTCGCCGACGAATATCAAATGTCTAAGGATCTTTAAAGCTAATTGGTACTAATTAACAACTTAAGTTTAACCTAAATTCTAATTTCTCCTTTACATTAAGCTTAAGCTTTGTTATTATCTGCTATAGAAAAGATAAAAGCATAAACAAAAAATAAAAATAAAATGTCACAAAAACCAGGTCAAGCTCCACACATCTTCACCCCAAATACAGATCCAACAGCTGCAGAAAATAACCCTGTGGGGGGGGCAGAAGCAGTTTCCGCCGCTGGCCAAACTGCCGTAGAAGTTAGCACTCCGCCAACACCAATAACCGCACCCAATGAATCGAGCGAAGATGGGTGGGATAGGGGTTTAGAAGAAATCAGAGCACAGCGAGCAGAGGTAAAAGCACGTCAATTAGCAAAAGACCACGAGCTAAGCGATAGGCGAAGAGACCATGGAATTGGAAACTTCACGATAGTCGCAAAGCACGCAAGACCAATTCAAAACCTAGAAGGACTCCTGGCTGTAGAGGGTCAACAACCGGACCAACCACTTAAGTCTGAATATCAAAAACGTACTCTAAGGACTGGTATAACTAAACTCGTCGGGGAAGGTCACGTAGATCCCGTAGAATTACTTAACGACTTTATTGCCGGAGGAGTGCAAAGAACAGTTGTTTTAAATCTAGATACCATCGCCGAAGGGTTTAATATGGCCAGTGTAAGCTTGCAAGCGCTCTCTGAACCAATGGTAAGGCTAGCAGAGGGAGCCATTGAAGATGGAAAACCTGGACCTTTTTTAAAATATCTTCACGACTTTATAGAGGCTGGAATACCCTTAAACTATGCAGAGCTGACTAGTGGCGATATCCAACCTGAATCAACAATGCCCCTGCTTCGAAGCCTTGATGAACTCTCAAAAGTAGGGGTAGACACTGAAGACCTAAAAAGGAGAATAGGCGACTCGCTCAACGAAATCCTACAAGCTGGTCAGGACCTAAACATATTCGCAAGGCCCCATAATCTCAGGGTTATTGAATCTGGGCTTGGAATACGAATTGATCGTCAAGAGCTCGGCCAAAAGATGGTTAATGCACTTGCAAGAGGCGGGGCACTAACAGAAGGCCTCTTCAGTCAGCTCAGAGCTATCGGCGTGAACACAGCTACTTTGAATATTCCTACAACTTCAGCAGGGTAAAAACTCCTGTCACATTTACACAATATTTAGACGGCGAAGGGCTGCCAACGCTAAACGAGGGTAAGCAATCGGAGTGCGAAGTTGGATAAACAATCCCAAAATCTTTGCCCCCCAACTTATTCAACTTATTTAACTTAACATGTTTTCGGATAAACTCTTCGTTGCTACCCAAGCTCCCATAATCCACGTAGATCCTGAAACAAGTTCAGGATGACAAAATGTGACACTTAGAAAACGCATCATCCTGAAACGGAAACCGTCATCCTGAATTTATTTCAGGATCTTTTCTAGGACTTAAATTTAAGTCCGGGATCTTGTCATCTCGAGCTTGTCGAGAGATCTGAGCTAAAATCTAATCCCTAATCCGCGAAACTTGAACTTAATTGAGCTGTAAGCTCTTCATCATCACTTTAAAATCATTCAATAGTAAGATACCATCAGCCGTATTGAAGTCCATATCCCTCACAAACTGATCTTTGTCTTCATAGCCATGAGCTAGAATAAAAACAAACTTTCCATCTTTGCCCCTGAAAGAACAGGCAGATCCAGTTTCGGGATTACAAAAACTTAAGCTTAAGTAACCTCTATTTTCTTCAGTCGTCTTAATAAAAATTAAAAAAACAGGCTGACCAGATTCGAGAACAAAAGAATCAATAACTCGATCCACTTTGTAGTTTGGAATTGTTAGCAAATCTAAATCTTCTGATTGCACCGCAACTGTCGTTTTGCCATGCCTCAACCTGTTTTCACCAACAGACTCCCAACCCTCGGGAATATCGATGTTTAAAACTGTCTCTCCAGGAGTCGCGACCATTGCAATCCTTCTTAAATTGCTCGGCTCTGGGGCCTGAACACCACCTTCATTTTCAGCACCTTCATTCTTTATTTTAAGACCAGAGAGAGTCTTCCCGATGTTTTCTAAGTCTTTCTGTAAGTCGGCAACTTTAAGCTCGGACTCAGCTCCGGCTTTTTTAAGGTCTCTGTTTGTCTTCTTTTGGGCTCCAATTATTAGAGCGGAGATGCTCAGAAAAGACAGTAGTCCAAAAACGGCTACCATCAAAATAAGTTCTCGTCTGCTTGGTCGTTTTTGAGTTTTGATTAATGCCCTCATTACCCTTAAGTTTAACATAGCATTTCTTCTTGTTTAAGCTTAGCCTGGTAGCGTATAATAAACAATATTATGACAACTCGTCAAGAGCAAATTTTAGTTAGTATTATAGAGCAGTTCGCAGAAATTGCAGTGCCGGTTGGGTCTATTACTCTGGCTAAGCTTTTTGGTGTTTCACCCGCCACAATCCGCGCCGAAATGGTTGATCTCGAAGAACTTGGATTTCTAACCCAGCCCCACACTTCATCTGGTAGAATTCCTACCGATAAAGGTTACCGTTTTTATGTAAATTTAATCCAAGGTGAAGAGTCTAGTACTCCAGACCTCAATAAAGAACTCAGCCGTCACACCCAAAGAGCACTCGAAGGTAGAATCCACGAAAAGAGCCTCCCCGAAACTACTATTAAAAATGCCGTTGACACGCTGGTTGAACTTACCCAAAACCTTGGTCTTGCCACCATTGGAGACAATCTTTATTTGAGCGGGCTCTCTAATCTCTTTTCACAGCCAGAATTTAGCAGGGGAGTCGGGGTTAAAGAAGTTGCTAAACTCTTAGACAATTTGGAGCCATGGATGCGCGAAGTTGCACCCGGAAAGCCACTCAGCGTCTACATTGGTTCAGAAAACCCAATAGGAGGCTCCAGCGGCTGCAGTTTAATAATCTCCAAATTCAGCAGCCCTTATTCCAAAAACAGTTACATCGGAGTCCTCGGCCCAACTCGTCAAAGTTATGCTCAAGTTATGCGCCTCGTCAAAAAAACTGGTGAACTTTTAGAAAAGGCCCTATGACCCAAAAAGCGGACCTTATTCAAAAATCTTTAATCGACGTTAGCGCATCAGATCTCGAACAAGTCGAGATAGACGGCCAAAGAGAGCGCAACTGGCACAAGCAGAGTAAAAGGTATCAGACTGATCAAGACATTCAGGATGCATTCAATGAAAAAAGACTCTTAAAAGTCGGCGTCACTACAAACTACCGCCCAATAACTCGGTTACTAAACCCTGCCAACAACTTAAAGTATCCTCCTTACTTAAAAAACGAGGCTTTAAAAATCTTAAACGAGCTCGCTCACAACTGGAGAAAAAAACTAACCGAAAAGTTCTCCAGCAAATACAACGACGTTCTTCTACCCCTAACATTCCTAACCTGTTCAGAGGATTACCGTCAAGAGCTGCTCAAAGATTCAACAAAAATAGTCGGCAAAGAGGGGACCCACACCACCGGATACACCTTTGATATTGATGCCAGCTCTTATTACAAAAAAGATGGAGAAAGCTTTGCTTCAGTCGCAGACCCAAGAAGAGCTCAGAAAATCATAAGCAACAATACCAAAAACTTAACCAAAATTGGCGGAGAATTCATGCACACTCAACAAGCAAGCGAAGCCTACAATCCAGAAGTTACCCAAACTTTAATCGACTGCGCCAAAGAATTACATAAAGCTCAAAAGATCAACTTAATCGTCGAGTATCCGGGGACTCAAAACTGTTGCTTACACATTTCCGTTAAACCAAACTCAGAAGCTGAATCCGAACGTTAGCATTTGCCTTAATTGCTTTATGAGCAAACTCAACCTTATCCACTAAAGGTTTCAACTTTAGGGCACTCGTTGTATTTTTATTAATAAATATTTCTAGAATCACTAAAAGCGCATTCAAAAAACTCAGTGCGTCCTCTCTTTTTGAAAGCCTATTCTTTAAAGCCACCAGCTTCTCATAGTCTTTAGACCCTAAGAACTTCTTTGCATCACTCAAAGATTCCAGTACATATTTTTTTAAATTTTCATCTGCAAGAATATTAGCTAAGTCGCGAGAACTTCCTCCAGCCTGCAGCCACAAAGCTTTAGCCTGACTTTCAGTTAGGTTTAAGTTTTTAGAGATTTCGGAAGCTGCATCATCCTCGTTCGGCTTTTTTAGCTTAATCAAGCTACACCTAGAGCTAATCGTCGGTAAAAAAACGCCCTCTCTGCTAGAAAGCAGTATAAAAAAAACACCCTCCGGAGGCTCTTCAAAAATTTTAAGCAGCGTATTTTGAGCCTTAGACTCTATCCGAACATTTTCCGGAATCAAGACTAGGCGTCTTTCACCGCCCTTTTTAGAGCGGAGGTCCAAGCTCGCTGAAAGCTCTCTCAAATCCTCAACCTTAATATAATTTTTACCCTCCGAATTTTGAGCTTTAATTAAATTATTCTTATACTTGTCACCAAGCAACTTATCTACCAAAAAAAGTTCTTCTTCAACGCTAAAGCCTCCAGGCCTAACAATCAAAGTTGCGTGGGCAGGATCCTTAAAAAACCTACTTAAATTAAGTTTATCTTTCTCACTAAACAAAATCATAAACTTAATTCTACACTAAGCCCTACAATTCTAAACTTAATTTAACTCCTGCCTTAGGAAGCTTTTGCTATCTACCCTATCCTCTCACCTTCTTTAATATTCCTACAAAGGCAGATGTAGTTAGGGCTAGAGCTAGGGAGATTAGGGCTGGGGTGTTAGATCCTGTGGCGGCTAGAGTGTTTGGCTCTACTTCTGGATTTGCTTTCAAACTAGCCTGTTTGTAGTCTGGAGTTCCGTTACCATCTGTGTCCAACAAAGTGTAAACAATTGTAGTCTTTGCATCATCTGGGTTGGCTATAGCTACTGGAATTCCGTAAAGATTTAGCTCTCCATCAATCGTTCCATTGTTATCTTGGTCTAGCTTAGATGAATCAGAGATTCCAGATTCCATCAGATCGAAGATTCCATCGTTATCACTATCTAGGTCTCTGAAGTCTGCAATTCCATCTCCGTCCGTATCTGCAGCTCCTTCTTGTTCATCTAGAATTCCATCATTGTCTGTATCTAGATCTAGGTGGTCTGGGATGCCATCACCATCTGTATCTACTGGGTTAGTGCCAGCATTAGGGTTCCCGTCTCCATCTGGGTCATAGCCCTCTTCTTGGTTGGTGATACCATCACCATCGCAATCTCCGTTTGGGGTTAAAGCTTCGCTGGTGTTGTATGGGGCTGGGCAGTACAGTGGAGTAGGCTCTGGGTCTGGAGGGGTGGTGCAGGCGGAATCATCGTAAGTTACAGCTATCTCTGGTGTATCTAGTGAGTATCTAGATACACCACCTTGATACCAGTCATTTTGACTTCTAAGTTCGTACAGTATGACCTTGGTTAGATCGGCGCCAGTTAGTGAAAGCGGGTTGACGGTTACAGTGTAGGAGTTATTGCTAGATTCTAGAAATGGTGGCACAAACATACCAATGTCCCCAAAATTAAATGGCAGCATTGGTGTTATTATTGGAGAACTGGCACCCGTTAGTATAATGTCGGTTCCATTATACAAAGATACTCCCGAATCAATCGATAGTAGATAGTAGTCATCATCACTCTTGCCTCCAGCATCCGCATTTATATTTGGTAAGGTGTAAGATATAGATTGTATGGTAGCGTTTGAACATATTGAAAAATCGTAATAGTAAGCACCGGTGAATGTATTTGCCCCTAGAATAATAGTATTATCGCCTGATGTTGATGGATCTGGCACAGTTTCCCACTTCGTAACCGATGGTTGCGATGAAGTTGAACTACCAAATTGACCTACTAACGAAGAGGAGATTGGATTGCCTCCATCGTACGGTATATTAGTGTTGGGAGGCATCGGATTAAACATACCTCCGATACTAGCAGCACTAACCCCACCACTTAAACTTAAGATAGTTAGAGTAAGGATTGCTAAAGTTGATGTTGTAGCTTTAAGAGCTTTAGAGAGCTTAGACATAATGTGTTTTTATTTTAGATTGTTTGTTTTAGCTTTTGAGGTTAGTTTAGTTATTTCTATTCCTAACGGAATCTAAATAACTAAACTAACCAGCTATTACCTAATAGCATAACCTTAATGGATATTGGAGTGCAAGGGGGTAGTAAAGCTTAGCTTAAATCCAACCATCTAAATAAAGATAGGAGGGTTAGGGTTAAGTTTAACAAACTTAGAATTTCAGACTTAATTCTTTAATTTTACCCTTAAAATATCCAGGAGCTTCAACCTCAAAATCTCTCCAGACTTTTTCATCACCTTCAGCAACTTGAATTGTTAAACTTAAAGCATGCAACATTAACTGCTGGCCATCTTTAAAGTTTGGATTATAAAAAGGGTCACCTAAAATCGGCCAACCATTCGCCCACATATGGACCCTAAGTTGGTGCGTTCTCCCAGTTTTTGGAGTCAGCAACACCAAGCTCTGCTTACCATTTGTGCTCAAAACTTCGACTTCCGTTTGCGATGGTCTTCCGCTATCTGTCACAAAAAATGTCGTCAATTTTCTCGGGTTTCTACCAATCGGCATATCAATCTTAAACTTAACTTCTTCCGGGCTTCCTTCAATGATCGCTAGGTATTTTTTGTGAACATTTCGATCACTAAATTGCTTCATCAACCAGCTTTTAATCTCTGGATTTTTTGCCAGAATCATCACCCCACTCGTTGCCCTATCTAAACGGTGCACGATTCCACTTCGCTTTTGCTCCTGATTATCTAAATCTGTCGTTTTATCAGCCATCCAGTCTGCCACGGAAACCTCTTCACTTAATTTTCCTTTTGCATGGGAAAGCATCCCCGGCGGTTTATTAATCACCACAATATTCTCATCTTCAAAAACAATTTCTATTTCCGTATCTAACTTCGGTTCCTCATAATCTAATTCAACCTTATCGCCAACTTTTAATTTAGTGGCTTTGGATTCCTCTTTTTTGCCGTTAAGTTTAACTTTACCCATCTTAATCAGCTTCGCCACAGTTGAACGCGTAAACTTACCAACTGTGTGTTCTGCTAGAACAGCATCTAATCTGCCCGTTTCATCAGGATTTTCTTCGCTACCAAAAATAAACTTCATATACTTAAACCTAAGTATACCACTGTTTGGAGCTCAAAATTAATATTTACCCAAAAAATCTACCCCTTGAAGAAAAACTTAAATTTAAGCTATAATAATCTAAGTTACGGGCCAGTAGCTCAGCTGGTTAGAGCACCTGCCTCTTAAGCAGGGTGTCGCGGGTTCAAGTCCCGCCTGGCCCTCCAACTAGCGTATACGTAAGTAAGACCCGAGAGGGTCTTCTTCTGTTATGATGTATACATGCATCAAATTATTGTTCAGGGAGTTAGATACTTAGCTCTCCTGTTTGTTCTACTATCCTTCCAAGGCAGAAAACGAGTACAGATACTGCTGGCAATGCTCACGGGCGTTTTGCTCTTTGTTCTGCATTATAGCTTGTTGCATGCATGGACAGGGGCTCTAATGAATGCGATTGAAGCAAGTGTTGTCTTTGTATCTTTCAAAAAAGAAAAGTCTACTTGGGCGAATAATAAGCTATGGCTATATGTATTTATCTCTCTCTATGTATTGGCGGCTGCCCTAACCGTCAAGAATCCTGTTGATGTGCTTCCTATAATTGCACAAATTGCTGGAGCCATAGCGGTTTGGCAAACCAACCCTCGCTCAATTAGGT
Source organism: uncultured Candidatus Saccharibacteria bacterium (assembly GCA_937871805.1). Lineage (GTDB taxonomy): Bacteria > Patescibacteriota > Saccharimonadia > Saccharimonadales > HK-STAS-PATE-42 > HK-STAS-PATE-42. The sequence continues at coordinate 483,666 of CALMQB010000002.1, read as the reverse complement.
TTATAATGCTTATACCCCGACCTTTGTGGTTCGTCTATAACCTAGCCGTAGGCTCTCAGGCTGGAGCGGTAGCTGAGGTATTCATGTTGAGCTCCGTTCTTGCCGGGATCGTCCGCTACGACATACTCAAAAAGAAGTCTAAGTCTGAAGTTTAGTTGAAGTAAGTAGTACAATGGCCCTCCAGCAAAATTAATTTTAAATAGAGCTTCTTTATAGTATTAAAGAACTATGACCCTCAAGGGATCGTCTCAAACTACTATTAACAGCACTGAATACAAGCCAGGCTTGAACGTCCTACCGTTTGCACCTAAATTAGCTGATTTTATCACTAACAGTCTAAAGCTAACGACCTACCGCTTTGGCGATAAATATAGCCATCTTAACATCGGTGACGTTGTTTCGATCCAAAACTCGGTAACTAAAAAATCTACGCTTAAGGCAAGGGTTAAAAGCATATCAAGAAGCAAATTTATCGAACTACCGCTTGATGACGGCGGACACGAAGCATACGAGAATAAGGAGCATCAGCGGAAAGTGTTTTCTGGGTACTATAAGTATATCGGTAGAAAAATAAAAGATGACGATAATTTTCTTATTATTAGCTTTAAGCTAATCCAAGATCGATAGTTATCGGGAACCTTGAAGCCGAAACACGCTACTTGCAGTTTTCTTTTATAGCAATCATATCACGCCTAGCCTCTTCAATGCACTCTGGTAACGTCAAGTATCCAAATTTCTGTTCCATTTTTCGAATCAGTTCTTTTTAACTTCTTCTATTATCATTCCTCGTTTTTGCAAATCTTTCAGGAAGGCTTCGGCACCCGCCAAAGATAGGAACTTAAAACCTTCCGCATTTTTACATAAAGACGAACTCTCGAAAGATATTTTAAACTTAAATTTAAGTTTTCCAGCTATCTTGTTGGTAGATTCTACGAATTCTAAGAATGCCGTAAAAATCCTGATTGATTCCAAATCTTTCAGCAAGATTGAAGACCTCGAAACTTTAAAATCAGAATTACAAAAATCTCTAACCAAGATTAGGTCAAACTAACAAAACTCAACTCACCCCAAAACATATATACTTATACTTACTATGGATATTGGAAGACGTGAAGTATTAAAAGCCGGTGCTGTTACAGCAGCCACCGCGGCAGTACGGGGTGACCAAAGCAGAGCACCAGGTGGGCTAGAAATCCTGCCCAGTAAGCTTTCTAACCCATCCGAAACAGCACGTCGAGCAAGGCTAGCTCTTGGCAACATTGCAACCGATCCCAACAACACAACAGTAACCGTAATGTCCGGCAACCTCGCAGGCGGGCGCAAAGACAGAATCTGGCAGGGGCCACAAGACCAAACTAAGACTATCGAACTAATCAAAAGATGGTCCCCACAGATCTGCTTCTTTCAAGAGGTTCACTTAGAAAGATTGGCGCCACTCTACCAACAGTTTGGCCAGGTTGCCTTGGCTCCAAATGATAGCCACCCTACAAGAGGAGACTTTGGCAACATGTACGTCATTCAAGAGGGTCTGGACATTATAAATCACAGTAAGATACAACTCCCAGACAGCGGATTAGTAACTGGGAGAAATGCAGCAACCATTACCCTAGACGTAAATGGTATAGCCCTAAGGGTTCTTGGAACTCATTTCAGCCCAGAAGCCAGCATCAGATATCAGCAAATACGCTCCGTCCGAAGAACCATAGACCGAGAAGGAATAGACCTCGCCATCGGGGATTTCAACCAAGACCTTAGTTCAGTGCAGGCCTCACTAGTTGCGCGCCGCCAAGCACACCTTTCTGCTCCAGCGACAATGCCTTCCTGGAAGCCGAGAACAGCAGCTGATGGCACCATACCAATATCTCGCAGGGTTACACCCATAGATCGACCAACAACCCATCCCATAGAAAGTGACCACTTGGCTGTTTTAGAACAATTCAAAATCGCCGTTTAAACTTAAGTAGTCACATTTAGGATGAGACGATGTTAACATGTTAAGCTTTAACTGAAAGTTAAAAGTTAAATCTCCGTGAAGCCTGTGGTGCCAGAAGAACAAAAAAAATAGCATCAAAAATTTGTTGATAATTCCAATTCACTTGAAGACGTAAGTTAAAAAATTAAACTTAACATAAAACTAATGAGTACCACTTTAATCACAGGATCTTCCTCTGGAATCGGCTTTGAACTCGCCAAAATTTGCGCCAAAAATGGCCACAACTTAGTTCTCGTTTCTAGGAATAAGGCAGATTTAAGTTCCACCGTCTTTAAAGATGTTAAGGTCTTAAATTTAAGCCTGGACCTATCTAAACCAGGTGCCGCACAGAAACTACACTCCATCACCCAAAAAGAAAAAGTAAAAATTGATATCTTAATCAACAATGCCGGCTTTGGCGACTTTAACCTATTCCTAGATGCAGACTCCACCAAGTTAAACTCCATGATCAACTTAAACGTAGTTGCCTTAACTGAGTTAACTCATACCTATGCTAAAGATATGAAAAAACAAGGTGGGGGAAAAATAATGAATCTCGCCTCCACGGCAGCTTTTTTACCAGGGCCCTACATGGCAACTTATTATGCTACTAAGCACTTCGTCTTAAGTCTAAGCGAAGCTCTTGCTGAAGAGTTCATTCAAAAAAATGTGCCCATCACCGTCACTGCTCTTTGCCCAGGACCAACCGCAAGTAAGTTCCAGGAAAGTTCTAATATGAAGGTTTCTAAGTTGGTTAAAGGTAAAAGTTTACCGACCGCTCAAGATGTTGCTGAGTTCGGTTATAAGGAGATGCTAAAAGGGACAAGGGTTGCCACTCATAAAATGGATAGTAAATTTAAAACCTTTATGCCCCGAGTACTACCTCGGAAAGTTGTCACTAAAATTGTTTTTAAGGCGTCTCAGCCTAAATAAAGTTTTTGGGACTTAAAAAGACACTCCAAATGGAGCATCTTTTTATTTAAGTAACTCCGTGTTTAAACTTAAGTTACTTTTTAGAAATTTTATCTACCCTATCTACTTTATCCAGCTTATCCAACCTCAAACCTCTGACCAGATAGAATATGACAGCCGCCGTTGCTAGCAATACAATAATGGAGTTTAAAACCGCCCCCCAACCTAACACCAGTTCTTCACCTCCGCGCACAAGCCCAGTTCTCCAAACCAGATTACTCAAATCCGCACCTCCTAGAATGAAGCCAATTATTGGGCTAATTAATCCATCTACAATAGATTTAACAGCAGCACCAGCCGCAACACCAACCGCTAAGCCAACCGCCAAACCAATCACCCCTTGCTCTCTAACAAAGTCTACAAATTGCTTCCCCTGCTTATTCATAATATTTCAAAAAATTTAGATTAACTTAAAGCTTAAGTTTAATACTAGGCCGTCAAGGCTGTCAAACCAGAATAGGATCGCCAATTTTAAAAACTTAGTGTATAATTAATCTGTAAAGATATAAAGAAAAACAGTAAACACTCACTTCAGTTTGCAGTTCTCGTAGTTGGAGTTTTAATTGCAATCCTGTTCTTCGCTTTGACCAACTCCAAAACAGATGCCCCACAGACCAACAATCAAGGCGCTGATAACCAAAAAAAATCTTCTTCACAACAATCTGAAGACCCTAACCAGGATCCGGCTGTACAAAATAACTCTAAAGCAGGAACCTATCAAGATTACTCTAAGCCTACTTTTACAACGACACCTGGTATGAGGCTAATATTCTTCTTTAGCTCACAAAGCCTACAATCTATTGAACTCGATAAAAGTATTAAATCCTCTCAAATCCCAGCAGGAGTCACCATCTTTAAGGCAGATTTTGGCACTAAAGACGACCTTCGTAACAAGTATGGAGTAACTCTCCAGGGCACTGTAGTAAAAGTCAAAGAAGACGGCAGCTTAGACAAAAAGTTTACCCTCGATGATAAGTCGGATTATAAAACAGTCGAGACAGAGTTGCTTTAAATCAACCGAACTCCAAAAGTAAGTTCGCACCAAAACTCAAGTGTTTGAACCAAATTTCACAAAAGAAAAAGAGCTTCATTACCGACGAAAGATTAAACTTTATTATCAACCTTTGGCTGCTCTGGCTGGATTAAGCCTAGATCCTGTAAGCACCTCGCGTTGGGCAGAGTTAATATTTCTCGGAAGGGCAATAGACGACTATATAGACATGTCTCAGCTTGCATCGCTCCACAACAGAGAAGCAGAGGTTCTAGCTTGGCTTCCTGCTCCACAAAACTTAGCCAGTGCCTCACTCCCCAACCTTATTCAACTTGGCGAAGAGCATCTAAGTTCTTTATCAAGAGATACCTCAGTGATACTTGAACTCAATAGAAAGTTTAAGTCTGCAAAAACAGTTACAGATTTTATAGCTCCCAGGTCAAAAGAAGGCGCATTGTACGCTCAAATGATTTTAGGCTGTGCAACTCCTGAGGTTTATCAGCAACCCAATTACCAGAAATCTAGCAGAATCCTCGTGACTGGCGGAGTGGCACTTAACCTCGCAAACAGCGCTAGAGGATTACAGGGTGACCACCTTGCTGGCCAAACAGCACTAGAACCCACGATTTATAATTCTATGGCACTAATGGCCGCTGCAATTAAAGTTCTTACTTCAAGCACCTTCACCGACAAGCTTCATTCAACCGTTTAACAGTGTTAAACTTAGGTTAAACAAGTATTAAAATTTAACAATGTCTATTACTCTTCTCAAAGGCTCGGATCTAGTCGAATATATTTCTGAGCGTCAAGCCAAGCAGGTTCGCGCTCTAATTCAGTCTAGAGGAATCACCCCAACACTCGCCATTCTTATAGCCAACCCTAAGAACCTTGCCATCCAAAAATACGTTAAGTTTAAGCAGGCTAGGGCGAAGCAACTTGGAATAAGCATTCAAATTCATGCACCAAAACAAGATCAACTTGAAGGAGCTATTCTCAAACTTAACCAGGATTCCAAAGTTCACGGTATCATCCTTCAATTGCCACTAGAAGAAGCATCTCAAACAGAGTATTTTTTAAACTTAATCACTCCACAAAAAGATGTTGATGCTCTCGGAGAAGAAGCAGTAGTCCAACCCGCAACCGCTGGAGCAATTCTCTGGCTCTTAGCCGGCTATAATATTGAACTTAAAAATAAAAAAATTCTAATTATTGGTCAAGGCAGGCTTGTTGGAACCCCAATCACGAGGCTTCTAACAGAGCAGAATTTAAATTTAGAAACTTTAGATATTTCAGCCTCTGAGCAGAAGTTGAAAGCAGAGATCCAAAAAGCTGATATTATAATCTCGGCAACTGGCTCTCCAGAGTTAATTAAACTTAGCTATTTAAAAGATAAGCAGGTAGTTATTGATGCCGGAACTGCCGAAAGCGGGGGAGTACTCCTCGGCGACCTCGACCCAGAGCTCTACAGTAGCGATTTAAACTTAAAACTAACCCCAAAAGTTGGAGGCCTCGGACCGCTGACAATTAGCTACCTTTTCGAAAATCTTATCCAACTCATTGACAAATCTTAAGTTTAATGATAGTATTGGTGTATATGGAAAAAATAGGACCTCTACAATCAGCAGACGCGACAAGTTGCCAAGAAGCGATCCTCCTCGGTGCCGCTGTACAAAGGCTTGGTGATCCAAAACTTGGCGATCTAGACCTTAGCCTTGAAGACAGTAAGCAAAGAGCACTCAACGAGCTAGCAGAGCAAGGTTGGGAACACGCTAAGGCTAAATCATCGTCGGACTGTTCCATGTGCATAGGCGAATCAGCCTGCGGATTTAAGTCCAACCCAAACGGTGGTAATCCGGTAGTAGTCACATTGAGTAGAGCCCTCACTCGCAGTGGGATTGACGGACGAGCGGAGTTGTTAGAAGAACTTGCATCTCGACTTCCTGAAAGTGAGCTCGTTGAAGAACCTCTGGCTTCTTAAGCCAATTTAAGCCTTCGCCTGTGCGGTTAACTCACCAGGTAGTTCAACCTTTGCAAAGACTGGACCACTTAAAACACCCATCCGCTTCCCACCGAACATTTCCTCAATCATTTCTGCAGTTTTTGGCATAAATGGTGCAATTAAAGTTCCAATCTCTAAAATATCACTTACACAGTTTAAAAGGATCTCTTTAACGTGCGCAGCATTCTTGTCTTCTTTAACCAGCATCCACGGTTTAGTTTGCTCTAAATATCTATTGACTCCATTTACAATTTCAAAAGCCCACTCTAGAGCTTTATCAAACCTATAATTCTTCAGGGCATCATAGTAAGCACGGTTATCGTGATGCGGACCTGGGACATCATCACCAAGCTCACCCTTTAAGTAGCTATCAACCATCTTGGCCGTTCGCTGAATCACATTTCCTAGACCATTAACCAGGTCGTCGTTATAAACATTTAGAGTTTTTAACCATGTAAAGTCGCCGTCTTTATAGCTCGGCAGGTAACGTGCATTAAAGTACCTCGTTGCATCGGAACCATAAATTGCAGCCAAATCCTCTGGATAAGCAACGTTCCCAGTGGTCTTGCTAAGTTCTCTTCCATTCATATTCCAGTATCCGTGCACATATAAGTTGTGAGGTAAAGGAAGTCCTAATGCTAGTAGAACACCTGGCCAAGTCAAAGCATGGAATCTTAGCACACCTTTGCCCAGAACCTGCACATCTGCTGGCCAAAATTTTCTAAAATCTTCATTTTCTGGGTAGCCAAGCAGTGTAATATAGTTCATCACCGCCTCAAACCAAACATAAACAATATAATCTGGGTCATCCGGAACCTCAACACCCCAGTCACCAACCCTACTTTTTGGTCGAGCCACGCTCATGTCTTCCATGCCGTCACCAATTAAGTTTAAAGCCTCTTTCTTTTTAGATTCGGGAACAATTCGAATTTCATCACTTTCTATTGCCGAGCGAACCTGCTCTGTAAGATCACTAAATCTAAAAAAATAGTTCTCTTCTTCAAGCTGATCATATTTTCTATCGTGATCGGGGCAAACCTCATTCGTTTCTTTAACGTGAGTTTCAGTTTTAAACTCTTCACAGCCAACACAGTAAGCACCAACATACTTACCTTTGTATAAGTAAGGCTTAAGCTTGTCCCAAATTATCTGCACTCTTTGCTTATGTGCTTCGTCACTAGTTCGAATAAACCGATCTGGTCGGATGTTATAGGCGTCAAAAACATTGCTGAACTTAGCCGCCATCTCATCTACGTAAACTTTGGGGTCCAGGTTTGCTTCTTGGGCTTTTTCTAAGTTTTTCTCTCCGTGCTGGTCTGCACCCACGCTAAACATTACCTCCTCACCTAAAGATCTGTGGTGCCTTGCTAAGATGTCTGCACAAAGCCAGTCTACTGCATTTCCAATATGAGGTTTAGCATTAACGTAGGGGATTGCTGTAGTTATATAATATTTATTTTTTTCTTCCATTGCTTATCTCCTTTAACCTTAAGTTCGTCATTAAAATTATTAATTAAAAAATATCATATTGAATTTTGGGCTACTTCGTTAAAATAAAATCTGTCCTTAAAAAGTAAGATTCCAGACTAGCAAGCGGCCCCAAGCATCATCATAGGCATCATTTTGGATAAAGATTGCAAAGATTGCTTAGTATTTACTAAGCAAGAAATTAAAGTTAAGAGCTTCTCCGTCATCCCAATAATTATACCACCAAAAGTTAAACTTAAAACAACAGGAGTTTTACTACGAAATCTAGTTTAAAACTGACTCCACATCACTATCCAACTGGGAGCTGTTCAGCGTAGACTCATCTACCCCGAACTGCGCCATTAAATCCTTTATATTTATCGAATCTGTTGGCTTTTCTATTTTTTCTTTGGGGTCAACAACCTTCACATTTAAATTAATGCTCTCTAAGCCTACAGCCTCCTGCTCATCAAGATTCGTCTCGCCGCTCGCCTCAATCATCTTAATCTTACGCTTTCCACGGTCGATCCAAACTGTTAGTTTTCCATTTTCAAAGTCATTAACATTTTCTACCTCTGTTTCAGGCGTGGTGGCACTGGCATCATTGCAGCTCTTTGCTACAGACTTAATTTGTTCTAAGTCTCCTACATTTTTACCAAAAATCTTTGCAGCATTTTGGTCTAAGCCAACTTCAATTTTTAAGAGCTTGACACCGTCAACAACCTCATCAGAACTATTATTAATCTTCATGAAACGGTTATCTTTGTAGGCGGAACCAACTGACTTTGCAAAGGATGTGTCTTCTCTCAATCCATATAGAGATTTCATGCACTTGTCATAAGTTTTCGAATATTCATCACTACCACTAAGTTCAGCAATGTCTTCTTTTTTTATCTCCACCCACTTATCATCTAGCTCAGAAAGTTTAGCCTTCATTTCCTCTGGTATTCCAGCTCCAGAAGCAAAGTCAGAACTTAGAAGTGCCGGCAAATCTTTTACCTTTACATAAATATCTCCATTGTCACGAATCTGCACCGCACCTCTTAGCCTCAAAACTGAAAGATTAACTTCAAAATTAGTCTGAGCATTCATCCCTGAATTTTGGATATCTAGCTTAAGTTCGACTTCTTTAATCCCCATTGTTTCATTGGCAAGTTTAATCTTTGAAGTTGTCTCAAACCTTTGGTCATCTTTAGTTATCAATAAATTCTTCACAGATTCAGCCAGTACATTTTCAGGCTTATTTTTTTCATTTCTATATAAAACCGCTCCAACCAACCCGCCAAACATTAAAACCCCAATAAAGGCCCCGCCTAGAATAAGTAGGAGCTTCTTTTTTGGTTTTTTTGATACTAGCTGCTGGCTCACCACCGGCTGCTTATCTACAAAAGCCTGATTATTAACTTGGTCCTGACTGTTAAGCTGATTGGGATTCATAGTAAAAACTCTTGCTCTCTAAATTTAACCTAATATTAACTTAAATCTTACCACAACCAGTTTCTAGAAGTAAGCTTCACCTGAAGCATCTCTGTTATAATTAAACACTCATGAAGAGTATCTCAATCTATTTTTTAGAAATCCTTAAAAAGGAGTTAAACTCCCAGTTACAAAAAATATTAAGCTTAACACAAAATTTTGAAGTTATTGAAGCCCACTCCAAAACTGGAGCCGACCTCGCCGTTCCACTTTTTAGGGTTGCCAAAGAGTTAAAAATAAATCCCAACGAGCTCGCCTCGACTCTCACCAAAAAATTAAGCTTACCCGAAATCCAAAAAATAGAACCAGCAGGAGGGTTCCTTAACATTTGGCTCAAGCCACAGTCTTTAGCTCAAGCCCTGACAGTAGGTACACAAAATGTTAGAGACTATGGCCAAGCATCGGAAGGAATACGCAAGCTAATTATTGTCGATTATGTGGGGCTAAATATGGCCAAACCTTTCAGCGTTGGACACCTCCGACCAGCCCTTCAAGGCAAGCGCTCATAAATCTTTTCAGAAAACTTGGCTACAAAGTAATTGGAGACACTCATCTTGGTGACAGCGGAACTCCCTTTGGAATTTGGGTTGTTGGTTTTAAGCTACTGAGCTCAGAGCAAAAACTAAAAGAGGGCGGCGCATACGAACTCGGCCGAGTTTATACAGAAACTAAAAAACTACTCAAAGCAGAGGAGTCCGCCAAAGAGACTGAACTTAAGCTAGAGGTTGCGTACTGGCTCAAAAAACTTGAGGCTGAAGATCCAGAAGCTATTTCTTATCAAAAAAAGTTCAATGAAGTCACTCGCACCCATATGCTCGAAATTCTTGGTGAACTGGGCATAAACCCAGATGAAAACCTCGGAGAGTCTTTCTTTTTAAAAAGAGCTAAGCAGCTTACCCAAGAATTAATCACCTCAAAAGTTGCCATAAAACAAGATGATGGCTCCGTCATAGTCAATCTAGAAGAATATGGTATTAACTACTCCAATCCTGCTAGAAAAAAGCGATGACACCGCTCTCTACGCCACTACTGACATCGCAACAATTGAACATCGCTTAAGTGGCTATAAGAAGTTCCAAAAAAAATTATCTACTCCGTCGACCTACAGCAACGCTTTCACTTTCAACAAGTCTTTGCGCTCACCAACAAGTTAAACTGGAATATACGCACAGAATTATTTCATGCCTGGTTCGGGCAAATTCAAGAAACTACCAAAGATGGCAAACGCCAAAAAATGAGCTCTAGAAATGGGGCAATGTACATCCGTGACCTAATTGACCGCGCCATGGAGCACGCTACTAGGGTCGTCGAAGGGCGTGAAATACCTTTTGGAGACATCCATAAAATTGCCCTCGGAGCAATTAAGTTTAACGACTTTGCTCAAGACCGAACGACCAATATTCTCTTCGACTGGGATCGTATGTTCAGTCTGCAAGGTTTTTCGGGTCCATTCGTTCAATATGCCGCAGTACGTATCAAATCCATCCTTCAAAAAGCAGGGGAGACTACTTCTCTTTCTGCAGACAGTTCGTATCACGGAAGTTACGATTTTGAATCTGAAAAAGCGCTCCTCCTTAAACTTAATAAATATCCAGAAGTTGTAAAATCTTCAGCACAAAAGTATGAGCCTCACCATCTAGCAACCTACGCGTTTGAGCTCGCCAAAGAACTCAACCGCTACTACGAAGAGGTCAACATTCTAAATTCTGAAAAGAATGAAAAGGAGGCTCGCCTCTGGCTACTTAAGTTTACTTATCAAGTTTTAGAATCATCTCTTGGAATCCTCGGCATCGAAATCCCCAACAAAATGTAAGTTAAACTGTAACCTAGCTAACCGAAATTATTGCTCCTTGGGCGCCTTCAAAACCTAAGATATACTCCAGTCTTTCACAGTCTAACTTAGTTATTTTAGATTTATCTAAAAGCTCTTTAGCCAAATCTAGATATTCACGCTTATCCCGAGTTGCAAACCCTTGTTGTTTTGACACACCAAACTTAAATTTACCGAGCAATTCCGGGTGCCTAGCAATCCTTCTCGAAGCTAAGACCACCAAGCATGCTAAGGCCTCTAAAGAGTTAACCTCACTCTTACAGACTGGGAAAAACAAAGTGTCGGCGTAAAGCTTTCTCCTTTTTGCGACCGTTAAAGGTGTTGAAGTTGAACCTAGCACAAATCCATCTTTCATCTTTGCGTAAAGCAGATTGCTAACTCCTGAACTTTTTCCTTGAAAATCAGGTCTTAAGACAGCCCCAATATTGTAGTAGAACCTCTTACTCAGAACAAAGCCTCTTAGGCTTTGGTGATATTCATCCAAAACCTTTGAACTTACAAGATTCAATTTCTCCAAATATCTCCAATGTTTTGAGTTGCAATTGTCTATCATTTCAAATAGTACTTTTGAGAACTCTTCTTCTGCAAGATTAGAAAAATTAGATTGTTGATACTCTAAGAGCCCGACCGGCTCGCCATCAGATAGGGCGATAAAAACCTCAGCATTAGTGCCGCACTCAACCGTAGCATTAATATCGGCCCTCCATTTTTCAGGATTCTCTAAAAAAACTTCTTTTATTAAGCTTTCTGTACTCCAGCCTCTATTCTTTTCGATTATCGGAATTACATACTTCTCTAATTGCTCTAAATTCTTGTCAGAAAAAACAGCGATACCCTTATCGTCGCGCTCCAATTCCAATTCTATAATTTCAATATTCATATTTATTTAAATTTAATCCAGACTTAGCAAAACTCCATTTTTACAAACCTCCGGCTCGGTGCACATGCTCGAATTAAAACAGCACGGGCGACGCATTCCAGAATTAAGTTTAGAAATTGAGACTTCAATTCGCCGTTTTCTAGTTTCAGGATTTGCAGTAGAACGAATCCAGCGGATGAATTCCCACCGAGCCTTAACTGTAATGTCTAACCACAACTCATTCACTTTTGGATTTCCATCTAAAGAATCTTGCAAATCTTTTGGAACTTCCGGCTCCAGCCAGTCTGCGACCTGCTTAAACTTAACTTTAATTAAATCCCCATCCGAAGCCTTCAACTCTTTTTGCATTTCAGAGCTAAACTTAAACCAATGCCCACCACTTCCATCTGGCTCAAGAGGTAACTTAAGTTTAACTTTACCCCTGGACGATTCAATGGAGGGTTCAATGGAAGACCCAAGCTCCGCCTCAACCATGACCATCCCTCTAGATGAAAGCTTTTTGCTCGCTTCATCTGGCAACCTCAAAATTAACCAAGAATTAATCTTACAAAGCCTAGACTGAAAATTTACCTCTTGCATCTAATAATTTCTGGTGGGCGAGGAGGGACTTGAACCCTCACGAGATTGCTCTCAACGGATTTTAAGTCCGTCGCGTATACCAATTCCGCCACTCGCCCTTAAACTTAAATGGATTTACCCAATTTAATTCGACTTGAACAAGTCTGCCCCTTATTATAATCTATTCCACCCCCAATCTTAAACCCACGACTAAAATTTTCTACCAACACTACCAAGAGTTAAACTTAATTAAAAATTGTCTCCACTTCGGATGATTTCAGTAGTGGCCAAAGGTCCACGGGCTATAGCGCACAGAGGTGGTAAGCCACTGTCCAAATCTTGAATCTTTTGGTTACTTTTTTTAGTTCAAGCAGAAACAGTAACGGAGGGTTAGACTTAAGCAGCCATAGGCTCATCAGGTATAGCACAGAAAATAAGTTCCGTAACCATTCTACCCATCTCTTCAGTATACATAGAATATAAAGCTAACCTCTCTCCACAGGGCTCAGTAGCCAAACTATCCAACTCAAGCCTGAGTTCTGACCATGCAATAAGCTCTTCAGCAACATACGGATTACTTTTCATAACTTCGTCAGCTTTTCCACGAACAGCTGTTTCGTAATCTAACATATTTTTTTATAAAACTCCTTATGATTAAAGATGTCTGGTGCAATTTTACACTTTTGCGCGAACCCAGTTTCAGCGGAGCTGTGAGTAAGCCGCGCCGCCTGTCCGCCGTGGGCGGACGCGCCCCACCAGCCGCCCCCTTTGCCGTTTTCTGAGATTTCCCCCCGCCGAATTTCTTTTTTTAGCTGAAAAGGGGTTGGCTGGTGGTTCGCCTACCACAAGTGGTAGAGGTGGCGTGGCTTTAGTCGGCATAGCCGACGCGCTTGCGCGCTCTCGTCCTGTAAGTTATATGCAAAGAACAAGTCAAGTAATAACCGAAAGTATAAAAACAAGTAAAAATGGTAAAATAAACTTATGCTCAAAAAACCAACAAAATCGTCATTAAGACGTCTAGGCGTGTCGATCTTACTGGGACTTGGCTTTTTCGTATTATGGGCGGTACTCATATCGCTTGTGATGTCGAATGATACTCTCGAGAATCCATCCTGGACGCGAGCCGACGAGGCACTACAGCGGCTATGGTGGGAAGTGGTGCCGGCACTTGCACTACTCGTGGCGACAGGCGTGTTTGCCAGTAAAATCGGCGGCAAGATTGGCTGGCCTGTATTGGCTGGTAATAAATGGGTGAAAAATCTCGCAATCGGTACTCTTGTCGGCGTAGGCTGGCTAGCAGTAGTGGTTCTTCCGCTTGTACTAATGGGATTTTTGCAATTTGAGGGCACTACTACCGTTGCATCACTGACTATTTGGTTTGCCGCCATGGTTATCAATGTTGTGATGCAAGAGTATTTGGTGCGCGGCTATCTGTTCACGATGATTGAAAAGCGGCACTCCGTCGCTGCTGCGGCAATCGTAACGACAATACTGTTTACTCTGATGCACGGGCTGCAAGGCGGCGTGCTGGGGGTTGCGAACGTTGTCGCTGCAAGCTTGGTGTTTACATTTTTGCTTATACGCACAGGCTCATTGCTCGCACCGATTGTCGCGCATATTATCTGGAATGGTATTGGCGGAGTCATACTAGGTGTTGTTAGTCTAGGCGGCGTATATCCGTCGCTACTAAAAGTATCGCAGCATGGCAGTGACATAATGACTGGCGGCGCGGCAGTGATTGAAGGCTCGATAGTAACATTATTTGTTAGCGCGATGATTGTGTTAGGGCTTTGGCTTGTCGGGCGAAAACCCAGGCAGGCAACAAGGAAAGCAGTAGCCAGCTAGTCGTCAAAGCGACAGCGCACCTAACCAGCCAACCCCTTTTCAGCTAAAAAAAGAAATTCGGCGGGGGGAAATCTCAGAAAACGGCAAAGGGGGCGGCTGGTGGGGCGCGTCCGCCCACGGCGGACAGGCGGCGCGGCTTACTCACAGCTCCGCTGAAACTGGGTTCGCGCAAAAGTGTAAAATTGCACCATTTTGGGAAAAGAACGGAAATTGCCGCCCTCTGGGGCGGTTTTTTCTCTGGCGGCGCGCAGCGCCAGCCAGCTGTTTTTCTGGGGGGAATGAGATTTGGAGCACCAGCAAGCTGGTGCACTTTTTTGTTTTTCTGTCGGCATAGCCGACACGCTCCGCGCCGTGGTAAAATGGAAGTGGACACAATCAATCAGTAAAACGGCGATATTTTTGGCTTATATAGCCGTCCCGTACAATGCAGTTTTACTGGATTGTGTCCAGCGGGGCGGCTATTTAAGTTGAGAGGGCAACTATGAGGGATTTACTAGTAAATATAGAGCTGGTGTATTTCATCTATGTGCGCAAAAGCACCGATGTAGAGGACAAGCAAATATTATCTGTCGCGGCACAGATAATCGAGCTAAAAGAATTTGCCAAGCGTATGGGCTTGCGTATCGCAGGTATCATCGTAGAAAAGCAGACAGCGAAAAAGCCAGGACGTCCGAAGTTTAACAAAATGCTGGAGCGCATAGAAAACGGCGAGGCTAACGGCGTTTTGGCGTGGTTGCCCGACAGGTTGTCGCGCAACTCGATAGATAGCGGGCGCGTCATTTATATGCTCGATGAAAACATCATCGCCGATCTAAAGTTCCCCCACTTTTGGTTCGAGAATACGCCGCAAGGTAAATATATGCTGGCAAATGAGTTTAATTCGTCTAAACAGTATGTCGATAATCTATCGGTAAACACCAAGCGAGGACTGCGCCAGAAAGTGCGCGAGGGTCATTGTCCGCGCCTTGCGCCTGTCGGCTATATCAACGATGTATGGACAAAAACAATCTGGGTAGACAAAAAGTTGGCGGAAATCGTGCGCCAAGCCTTTGAGCTATACGCCACAGGCACAAAAACGCTGGACGACATCGCCGCTTTTCTGTACGTCAATGGCGTAAAGACGCGCGGACGGCGCAGGAAAAAGGGCGAGCCAAAGTCGGCGGGTGGTAAACAGTGGCACGCGTCGCGCGTCAAGCGTATGCTGACAGATGTATTTTATTATGGGCATTTTCGATACAACGGTGTTGTGTATGAGGGCAAGCATACGGCTATTATCGACAAAGCGTTATTTGACAGAGTGCAGCGCGTACTTACTGGGCGCGGACGCGCCCAAAAGCAAGCCACCGCGCCGCAACCGCTTAATCTATTGGTTAGGTGCGAGAATTGCGATTGTTTCGTAACTGGAGCGCACAAAATCAAGCGGCAGAAAAACGGCAATGTGCATGAGTACACCTATTATCGGTGTACTCATAAAAGCAAAAAGGTGATGTGCCGAGAAAAAGAGGTGCGCGAATATGTATTGGCTGGCGAATTAGTGCCGATTTTGCAATCTTTTGCCTTGCCAAAAGATTGGCGCGACTATATGACGTCAAGGCTGGAGCAAGACCGACAAACGCTAGAGGACGAGAGCAAAGCGACCATCGAGGTGTTGCGCGAGAAGCTGGACGCCATAGACGCGAAACTCAAACGACTTTTTGACGTGTATTTAGAGGGCGATATTGAACGCGATGACTACAAAGACCGACAAGGCGAATTGATGAGCGAGAAAAAGTCGCTTGAGGGCAAAATCGAGCGTGTTTTGACAAACGCGGGCTATTGGATTGAACCTATGCAAAAATGGCTAGAAACTGCCGTTTCTATCTGTTCGATAGACGAGAAAACCGAGCATAGCGAGATTGCGAGGGCACTACGCAAAATCGAAGGATTGAACCTAAAAATGAAAAACAAAAAAGTCATCGCGTCCCGCGATGCCAAATCTCATTCCCCCCAGAAAAACAGCTGGCAGGCGCTGCGCGCCGCCAGAGAAAAAACCGCCCCAGAGGGCGGCAATTTCCGTTCTTTTCCCAAAATGGTGCGCGGGAGAGGACTTGAACCTCCACGGCCTAAAGCGGCCACAGGCCCCTCAAGCCTGCGTGTCTACCAATTCCACCACCCGCGCATAAACCTATTAAATTTAAGTACTAATTAAGCTGAAGCGGTGTGCACGCATCAAACTTAATTTACATTCTAATTATACCATCAAAGTAGTAATCAACAGAGCTTAATAGCCTTCTGATAAGTACTTCTGCATCGTCTGAGTGTTCAAAATAAACTTATCCATCAGCCCCATCAATTTTTTATCTTCAGGGTATTCTTTTTTTATCTTCTGAATAGAGTTTATAATTTCTGAAAGTTGCTCTTGCAAAACTCTCGAAAGTTCTGGATTTAAATTATTCTGAATTTTAGCCGTTTCTAGACGTTCTTTTAACTCTTCATCGGGCTCCTGGCTAACAGAAGAGGCTACACCTTTTTCGGTCTGAACGTTTTCTTCATAATAAGTGTTTAACTCACTCCTGTCTGCCGCCAATATTATCAGAATTTGAGACAGGTTAGCCTTCAACTTTCCACTTTTTACATTACTTGCAGGCTCTTCAACTAGAAGCTCAGTAGCTTGATGTTGGTTGGCAAGATCTTTCAAGCTCACCGCTAAAGAGTCAGCACTACTTTTACCACCACCACCAAAAAAGAGCATAAAAATCAACAACAAAATTACTAGCACACCGACAATTTTAGTTATCGGCTTTTTAATAATTTCCTCAATTTTTACTTTATTAGAACTATCCATACATAAAAGCATAACAAATCCAAGCACTTTAAATCACCTCTACCTTAACTCGGCAACTAAAGTTCGTTGTCCTTATCCACAAAAAGCTCGGTTTTTACACATTCTTAACAGGGTGAGCTTAATAACTGTTCACAACTATCTACTAGAACCACTCTTTCAGTTTTCTGGTAGACTTAGCTTATGTCATTCAAAAAGATCTTGCTGAAACCTGTAGTCTTACTCCGAAGAATCCTTCCAGGCTGGGTTTTTCAACTGCAACACTACCTGGAGGCCCGACTCGCTCAACTTATGTATATAAACCCCAGCAACAAGATGATTATCATCGGCATCGTTGGCTCAAAAGGCAAGACCACGACTGCAAATATTCTTTGGGGAATCCTAAACTCTAAAACTCATCCAACCGGCCTAATTGGCACAGCTGATATTCAAATTGGAAACCATAAAGTAAAGAATCATTGGCACAAAACTATGCCTGGTCGCTGGCATACCCAGAAACTTCTCTCGAGAATGCTCCAAGCAGACTGTAAATACGCTATTATGGAAGTGCCTAGCGAAGCCCAGCAAAACTGGAGGCATATCGGTATCAACTTTGACCTAATCATCTTTACTAACGTTACCAACGAGATCCTGGCTGTTCATAAAAATAGCTTGGAATTATTACACAAGCACAACAAGCGTCTACTTTCTAAATTTTACAAACTTAACAGAAAGACTATAGACAGAATTACAGTTCCTAAAATAATTCTTGCCAATCAAGACTCCAACTACTTTAATGATTATTTTAAGTTTAAAGCAGATCAAAAGTATGCATATTCTGTAAACAATAGTACCTCAGATTTCTTTGCTACGGACATAAGATCTGGAATCAAGGGTAGTCAATTCAAAATTCAAAAACAAAACTTTGAACTTAACATTCCCGGCGAGATTAACATCTCAAACGCAACAGCTGCTATTGCTACCGCTAAAATACTGGGCTTAAGTTTAAAACAGGTCTCTAAAAAACTTTCGACGTACAAAGAAGTCCCTGGAAGAATGAACTTAATTGAGAAAGGGCAGCCATTCACGGTTGTGATAGATTATGCCCATGAAGAATCTGGCCTAAATTACATTTTAAAATGGGCCAATCAAGTCAAGTTAAAGCACTCTAAGGTAATCACCTTAATTTGTGGGCAAGGAGGTGGCAGAGACGTAAAAAAACGGCCCTTAATGGGTGAGATGGCAGCTCAGCAATCCGATTTTATAGTAGTCAGCAATGACGATGTTTATGATGACGACCCTCAGCAAATTATCCAAGACATTATCAAAGGAGCTAAAAAAGTACGCCCGAACCTAGAGCGAGTTTTTAATATTGAAGATAGGCGAGAGGGTATAGCCAAAGCCCTAAGCTTGGCTACAAAAGATGACATTATCTTGATCACTGGTAAAGGTGTCGATACCAGCATGATTATTGCTGGCAGTAAAATTCCATGGAACGAGCATCAGGTCGTAAGAGAGGAGTTAGCGAAGCTTAACATAAAAAAATAAAGCTCTACCCACATCTAAGTAAACTCTATAATCTGGCGGAGAGAACAGGATTCGAACCTGCGATACACTTACGTGCATACACGCTTTCCAAGCGTGCGCCTTCAGCCACTCGGCCACCTCTCCAGAAAAAGATTCTGCCTACAAGTATACTATAAACCCCTGGAGCCATTGCAGCGCTTGTGTTAAACTTAACTCAAGACAAATCTAAAAGTAATCTTAAAGGTAAGTCTAAATAAATAAACGAAAGGTAAAAAATGACTCTATTAGAAAAAGTGAAGAAGTGTTTCAACAAGGGCGAAAAGGCTGCTGGTAAAGTCGCCAATAAAGCCAAGAGTGCTGCTGATACCAACAAAGACGGCAAAGTAAACTTGGCAGACGCTAAAGCTGCTAAGAATAAAGCGGTAAAGGCCGTTCACAAAAAGACAGCACCAAAGAAAAACTCTAAAAAGTAACTCAGCCAATTCTTTAAAAAAAATACCGACTTAATCAAGTCGGTATTTTTTTAAAGACTAGTTAAAAGTTTACTTAACTGTATCTAAAGCCCTACTGAAGACGAACTTAACTATTGTCTGTGCAAGCAGAACAATAACCAAACCAACTAAGGCATATAGAATAGTATTCTTAGCATCTTTAGTTTTATCATCACTACCACCGCTAGTCATGTACTTAAATCCACCAAAGATAATCATCACCACTGAGACTGCACCAACTGCAAGTGAGAATAGGTTGATAAGCGTACTAACAGTTTTTGCAATTTTACTATCATTTGAGTTGCCTGCTGTAGTGCAGTCACTACCAGAACCTACAGTACCGGTACCATCTAAAACAGTATTTATTCCACTACAAACCTTATCGTTAATGCCCGCTGCATTTGAAGTTGCAGGAACCGCAAGACCGAGGCCAAGTACGAACACGAATGCCGAACCGAAACTTAATATCTTTTTAGTTAAACTCATTATTATACCTTTCGTTTCTTTTTATATTGTCTTTCCTTTAAGGCTTAAGCCTTTATAATGTCTATTCTATACAAGAATTTATCCGCTGTCAATAAGCAATTTAGTAGTATTAACTTATATTCTAGAAGCCCGGCCAAACACAAACTTTACCAAGAACTGTGCCATAACCACCACAGCTAGGCCTACTAGTGCATATATAATCGTTTTTGATGCCGCCTTAGTTCCTTCTGCATTACCACCGGAAGTTATAAACTTAAATCCACCAAAGATAATCATAATTACAGAAGCACCACCCACCACAAAACTTAAGAGGTTAGTAACCGTACTTACCGGACCGCCAACCAGCTCGCCAGTAGTTTTGCTTGTGTCGCAGTCTACATCAAATCCTTTTAAGGTATCACAAGCTTTTTGGGCCCCAGGTTCAGCAGCACTCACCTTAGAGCTAGGCAAGCCCCCAATAAGTAACGCTGATCCGAACAACAGGATACTAACTGCTATAAAGTTCAATTTTCTTTTAGATTTATAAATCATATTATTTTTATGTTATCCGTTAGCAATACTTATTGCAAATCTCAATATAACGTTGCTTGCAACCGTGACTCCAACGCCAATCAATGCAAAAAGTATCATTTTTTTAGCCTTCTTAGTCTTCTCAGCATCACCTCCACTAAAAGTAAACTGCAGCCCACCAACAACTATAAATATAACGGCTAAAAAACCAGTTAAAAAAGAGATGAACTTAATAATTCTACTCACAAACCCGTTTTTATCTAAAAAACCCACCCCTGCTGCATCATTAAACTTATCTGTAACATTTGAATCACAAACAGTGTTGTCTTCGCCGTCATACCTTGAGCTAGTATTAACTTCGGTGCAAAAATCATCAATTGGATTTACTGCCGCATAGGTCTGTGTCTGAGCTTCTAAACTAAAAAATCCAGCCACAAGTATTAGCAGGCTAAAGATGTATAAAGTATTTCTAAATTTGATCATACTCCCGTAGTTCCAATCTTAAAGACCCAGGTTATAAGGGTATAACTAAGTATTACAAGTATAAGGCCTATGCTTGCATAAAGAATCGTCTGACCAGCCTTCTTTGTTTTTTCAGCGTTCCCGCCTGATGTCACATACTGATAACCGGCTGTAACTAAAAAGTACAGAGCTAAAATTGCGGCAATCACAAAACTTAAGTTCTTAAGATTTTTCATAACATCTCCAGAGCCGGTAGTAGGAAGGCCTGCATCACTATAAATTGAACTTAAAATGTCAAATATCATAATTATTATTCTAGCAGTTTAGAGTCTGTTTTTCGCATTCCTTGGGTTTTAAGCAGAGAGCTGTTTTGCAAGATAGTTAACGATAGTAGTCGCAGAGACTGCTATAGCAAGGCCAATTATTGCATTTAGAAGTGTAGATCCTGCATTTTTTACCTGCTCAGCGTTCCCGTTTGAGGTCAAGTACATAAAGCCGCCGTAAACTATGAAAGCTAGTGCAGCAAGCCCTGCCACTGCAATTAGCATTTGCAAAACAGACGCTACAATTAAAAGGATTGCTTTTTTGGGGATTGCTTTTTCGGAAGAATCTTTTTTTATAACCGGCTGGCAAACTTCTACCTCTTTAATCCCTCCACTTCCATCAGGGGCCATCTGTAAGACCTTTTCGCCCGGCAAATATTTATACCAAGGTGGAATACCAAAGAACGAAGTTCTTCGTAAAGTGCTACTGCAATCGCCTCCAGCTGCAGCATTAGTACTTTCCGATAATCCAAAAACAACGAAGCTTAAACTCAGCACTAAAACCAAGATCGAAGATTTTATAAACTTAAACTTTTTGAATGATATTTTTTTTGAAATCTTCATATTGAATAATGATTTAAGTTTAACCTGGAAGTATAAAATTAAGAACCGCAGCAGACATTATATACAAGATTAAAACTACCACATTGCTTGCCAAGCGCGTTTTGGCCTTTTTAGTCTTCCCGCTATCACCGCTAGCGCTAGTGTACTGGATTCCAGCGAAAATAGTACTGCCAACCAGGGCAACCCCCACAATCAGAGTCAAAAAACCCACCGCTTCACTCAAGTACGTGAATAGAACTTCTCTCGCATCAGCTAAAATTAGCAGTGGCAGCATATTTTTTATTAAAAAGCTTAAAGTTAATGGCTTTGATTATACAACTTTAACCTCTTTAAGTAAAAACTATCTACGGATTTAAGCATTAATGTCGTGGCATAGGTCTTAATATTTAGATTAGAGGTGGTCTTAAATCATGTTTATTGTTAAAATAAGTTTAAGCTTAATACTATAAAATTCCTAAACAGTCTAAGTTCATAATAAGTTATGAAATTTTTAAAAAAACAAAAACCAGCCTCCATCTACGGAGAAACTCCACAATATAACACTCGTCAAAAAGCACTGGGTGCCTCCGCTGCAATTATCATCTTACTCTTTATTATTTTCTCTTTTTTTTCAGGGAAAGAATCTTCACCAAGCATTGACCCCGCCAAAAACAACTCTCAAAATACGGAACAACTTAAGCTTAAAGAGTCTAGACATACCTTAGGTATCTCTAACTTCGCAATTTCAACTCCCGAAGGCTTTAACCAAAATAAAGACACAGATTTCCTAAAAAATAATCGTGGAGAAGTTTTATTTAGAAAATCTGCCTCTGGCTTAAAATATGATTTTATCTCTGTAGCTAAGCAATCTTCAGATCCAAAGGATGACTCTCTCCAGGTCATTGAAAACCAGCTAAAAACTTTTGCTACTGACGATCTTAAAACCAACATCACTAAACTTAATGATGGCCGAAATATATTAATTGCAGAACATTCTTCATATTTCGACCGCCGCCAAATACAAAGCTCTGATTCAAACTCAGACGACTCAATAAACTATTCTGTAGAATATTACATAGTAGAAGTGAACAGTATTTGGCAAATCAGTTTCAGTTCGATAACTAAAGATAGTCTTTATTTAAAAAGCTCCCTCCAGGTTGTTGAGAGCTTTAAGCTTATATAAACTATGAAAAAAAATAAACTTAAAAGATTTAACAAAAGCCTTTCGGGCATCTTTTTGCTAGCAACATTAGTTGCCCCTTTGATCTCTTCAACATTTCCACCCAGTGTTTCGGCAGATGTTCCTCCTTTATTGGCGGCGGGGGGATTCAATCCTGACGCTGAAGTAAAGCCTACTCAAGTAGAGGACGTGCTGTTACTTGAAGCACTCGTAAAGTGCAATGTTGGCCCTGGGAGTACACCTGCTCAGCTTTCACAATCTCAAGTTGACTCATTAAATATTTTTTCCGACCCTACAGCAATAGTTTCTGTGGGTCCAGCCTTAGACAACGGCCCTGATGGTGATGAGCAGTTTAGTTGCAGAGAAGTCGCCGCCAAGGCAGCACCTGCTATTAAGAATCTATTTGGCTCCAACAAGGCTTATGTGGAAAATTTCTACATTTACGAAGAGACCAGTCCAGGTGCCGGCCAACCAGGCCGAACATACTACGCCAGAACAGACCCTCCACAGACCATGTTCCAACTATACAGAGACAAGCCAGTATTTAGCTCCTATTTGCTAGAGAACATTGACTTGGCTTTTTATTTTGCAAAATGTTATGACGAGGATGGCACCACCGGAGATTACAAGCTACTTGATAGCGCCACCCCTGACACATTAGTAATGAACGGTGGGTCAGCCGCAACACAGCTGACATGTCAGCAGGTTTTTGATAGCTTTAATTTTAGCAACTTCGGCGATGAATACGGTGGATTTACTACTGGACGGTTAAGGAACAGTCCGAGCACCCTTTTTGATGCCATAAAAAATAAAGCTCTTAATGAAGAGGCCAGAGCCGATGCCGCCCAAAAGCTCTTAAACATTTTTACCATAACTCCCGGACCACTAGGAGAATGCTGGGCAAACGCTGGCTTAACATTCAGGATGGACCAGGGCCAAGATGCAGCCGACCTTCTCGCTGGGGTCATTTCTGACATAGACGGAAACCCGGACCAAACAACTGTTGAAGACAGCCTAACAGACTGCATAAAAGAAAAATACGGTGCCTTTGTGACCAATATCTTGGATGATTTAGATGACACCATTGAAGGTAATGAGCCTATAGATAACGCCTCCTCAGACAGTCCTACGGCAAAAGACGATACAGACAAGTGCCTGGAGGGTGATTCTATTCTTGGCTGGGTTGTTTGCCCGATCATAGAAAAAATACAAAGTACTTTAGGTGTATTAGAAGGGTACATAGGCTCTATGCTCAAATTCGACTTAGCTAATGTACAGGGCGAAGGTGGCACCGGAGGTGATAAGTCGCAAAAAGAAATTCGAGAATCTTGGAACATATTTAGATCTTTAGCTAGTATACTAATAATTATCGGATTCTTAACTGCCTTAACAGTCAAGGCAGTAAGAGGTGAGTAAACCTGTAGAATAAAAATATATTATGTTCAGCGCTTACGATCTAAAAAAAATAATCCCCCGGGCAGTCTTTGCACTAGTTGCCGCCAACCTTTCCTGGTCTCTAATGAGTATTGCTATTGGTGTCGTCAATATTCTAGGAGAAGGCGCCAAAGATCTTATTGTCGCACCCTTTGCTTCCACTGCAGCAATCAGCCCTACTTCAACTGGAGACATTCTACTACTCACAATAGCGGCTGGAGCGGTCGCCAGTGCTGGGCTTGGATTAATACCTGTTGCAGGGGTTGCGGTTGCTGCACTAGGAGGTATACTTTTTGCTTTTATCATAATTCTAGCAAGAAGAATTGCCCTTCTTGGCTTAGTGGTAATTGCTCCTTTTGCAATTGCCCTCATGGTTTTTCCTCAAACTGAAAAATGGGCAAAACAGTGGTGGGAGTGGTTTCTAAAACTCTTAATAATGTACCCCTTCATTATGGGCTTTTTTGGCTTAGCTCAAGTTGCAGCTGGCATAACATCTAGGGCTGGTAACCCTTTTTATGAGCTTGCTGCCTTCGCTATTATAGTAATGCCATATTTTTTAATCGGTAAGGCTTTAAGCTTTGCCGGTGGAACAATTGCAAAGTTTGCTGGCGCCATCAATGACCCAAGTAAAGGGATGGTTGATAAAACCAAAGAATGGGAAGGGAAAAAAGTTGCCGAACGCAGGCTCAAGACTGGAACTGGTGACAGATTCGACCAAGACTCCTGGCGGGGTAGAGCTCTCAACAGACCTCTACGAGGCATCATGAACGCACCAAGTACTCTTATGCACCCCAGCTCTGCTAAACGCAATGCTGCAGCTGTTCTGAAACAAGAGAGGGCACAGGCAGTAATGTTAAAATCTCATCCCGAGCTTGAAAAGCTTAGTGATGACGAGGCAGAACTAGCAGCCATGGGCAGTGAGCAGATGGCAAACGAAAGGATAGACGTCAGAGTTGCCGAAGCTGAAGCCCAAACTCCAGGCAGTGGAGCAGCGCGCAGAAGAGAGCTTGAGATGGCTCGAGAGACCCTTAAGGCTAAAGGTGGTGGCTTCGGAACACTTGTTGGCAAAATTGCCTTACCTCAAGCAGTTAAATCTGGTAGGGTTGGTGCTCACGAAATAGAAGATCTCACCACTCGAATGGCTCGAGGTTCTTCTCACGGCACAGACACAGTCAGAGTACTTCAAGACCAAGCAAGAACTACAGCAGGGCAAGGTTATAAAGATACTGGCCGAGTCTTGCAATCTCAACTGTATTCCGCCAAGCATGATACTGGTGATAGAGAGGGTCTCTCTATCAGCACTGAGGGTATAAATAGTGTCCTTACGGCCCCAGATGATGCTTCTCGAACTGCCGCCACTGCAGCTCTCCCTCAAAATGAGCGTGTACGACTTAACAATGTTGTCAATGACACATTCACTGGTGGGCATGGTAGGGCCGCAGTCAGCCAAGAGCAACTTGGTAAAATGGAACGCGGTGAAAGGTCTGTGGTAATAGACTCTAAACAAGCTCAAGTTGCTAGCACGCTAGAGAATGTTAGGATGGGTACTGTCTCCGGAGCTGATGCTGCGGTCGAGATAGCTAGACATCGCGCAGATGCCTTAAGCCTAGCCCAGGCCTCTGCTAAAAAAGAAAACCAAGATGGTGTTACGGCTGCAAACACTTTAATTGCTCAGATTGACCAACAAATTACAAACCACAACACAGCCACACCACCAGGAACAACGGCTGTAGTAGACAACACTGTCGTCGAAGCAGAGTCAACAAGAGCCCTTCAGCAAAGATTTGGCCTTCCGGGCGAGCGTCCAACCGATACCTACACTTAGGTTTGAGTAACTAAATATTAACCAAGAACTGATTTCAAATGGAACATCTTAACCCTAGCAGATCCACCTATACCAGCGTCGCCCCGCCCCCAACAGGAATCCTAAATAACCTATCTGAAAATGGAATAGACCCTGGCAAACCACCAGATGAAATAACCACCTTAGCAAACGAACTTGGGCAAGCCTGCGTAACTGCAGCTTTTCTAACACCAGTAGGTTTAAACTTAGGAACAACCACTTACAGCAACCTCCGAACAGAAAAAATTGAAGGTCAAGTAGCTAGAGAGGTTCGAGTAGGCAACACCTCAGCCGTCAACGCGGAAGTCAACAACCTCGCCGCCACCAGCTTAGACCCAGCGATAAGAGATATTGCCTCTGAAGCAGGTAAATTAATTCCAAAGCAGCCACAACTCACTCCAGCAGTCTTAAAACTTCAGTCTGAGATTGAGGCCATTAAAGCATCTAGCAGGGCCGGCAATGCCGGCCCTGCCGTAAAGCAACAGCTAAGAGAGAAGCAAAAAGCACTTGACAGGCTCCGGCGAGAGCACAAAAGAATGTCTTTCAGCACTCGCACCAGAGCCGAAAAAACCACCAGAAGAGCAAGAAAAAGTATGCAAGAAGGTGTTAACAACCCAACTCGAATTGCCCACCTAACGGGCACCGATCAAAGATCTAAAGTTAGAGACTGGCAAAGAGGGCAAAAAGAGGCTAACGACTCCGCCAATCAAGTTTCCACCAAAGGGGCAATCCTCATAATTAACGGACGCAAACATGTCGTCGTGGACACTAAACCTCAGCCAGTCCAAGCCTTCCGCCCAGATAGAACAGACCGAAGATCGTCATCGCTCTCAGACCCAATACTAGATAGATCCGCAGTGCCCAGCCCGGATGGAGGCTTTCTGCATGATGTTTACATAAACACCGCACCTCCAGGGCAGCCACTAAGACTCATATCAATGCCCCGGGGAGCCATCCAGCCTGGTGGCACGGCTTACCAAAGCTTAACAGGAACACCATCTTCAGATGGCAATCTATACTATAGAGATGGAGCACAAGTAGTCCCTAGTGAATCAGTAGAATTCGACATCCCGTATCCAGCAACAGGAATACTCCCACTAGGGGCAGACCAAGGTAAAGAATACACAAATCCTGCAACCGGAGAGAAACGCCTCAAATACTCAGCTCCCGTCCAAAGTGAGCAATCATTCGTAAAAGAGGAAGACGAAGTGGTTTTACAGCCCCTACTCTCGGGCGCAGAAGCAATCCAAGCTCTCGTTGGCAATATAGCTGGCCAGCCAGAATTTGATGAAACCTTATTAAAGCAGGTCAATATGCGTCTTTCCGAACTTGAACATGACCTAAGCGCCGGAGACATCCAGCCCATTAAAAATAGGAAGCGAAAAAAAGCCTTAAAAGAAAGTCTGATTTTTAAACCATCTGATACCGCCACCCCACCAGAGCTACGCCCTCCACACGATACTATAAAGCAAACTGGCCACTTCTCCCGCTATACTCACCAAGGTGGCAACCCGGAAACAACCCGGGCCAAACGCTGGGACGAATACATCAAGATAGTTACTGAAATACGACACCGGACAATGCAACAAAGTGGCGCCGACAAAGCCAAAAATAAGGTCCGCAGAACCCGCATTACCTAGTTTCTATCTTTAAGTTGTCTCGCTCTCTAAGCAAAGGAGTGCATCATGTTAAACTTAGACTTATATGGCAAATCATAAAGTACCTACAGATGTTGAAACAGCAGATAAGTTAATCGGCTTTTTAAGCTTGAAGCAGTTTATTTTTACGCTTGCTGGTTTTGGAACAATCTTCATAGCATACACTTTTGCTAAAGCTACACCATTCCTCGCCATCCCGTTTTTACCAGTTATATTTGTCTTTTTTATTCTCGGACTCTATCAAAAAAAAGACCAGCCAGTAGAAGTTTTTCTGGCTGCTTGGCTTAAGTTCAAGCTCAGCCCAAAAACTAAGATCTGGAACCAAGAAGGTTACGAGCAGCATGTTATAGTCACTGCCCCTAAAAATGAGACCATCGACTACTCCAAAGGAATGACCAGGCAAGATGTTCGCGATAAACTCAAAGGCCTAGGTACTATTGCCGATACAAAGGGTTGGTCAGCTAAGGGCGTCTCTAGCCAGGATGCACTTAGCCTTGGAGATCAAAAAAGTGAACGTCTACTTTCCTTAGAAGAAGTTGATGCACTACAAAAAGCACGAGAGGGTACACCCGAACCATGGGAACTTGTCGATGTCCAAGATGCCAATAATTCTACTACTGCCAGCCGTTTTGAAACTGGATTGGATGAACTTAGCATTCAGTCTGATTATCAAGCCCAGCAGATCATGAAGCCTCAAACGGAGTTTAGCACTGCGACTCCATTCCAGCAGCCTAGCACGCTAAACCCAGATGCGGCTCAGCTAAACCCTCAACAGCAAGAACAGATTCAGCAACTCTCTACCGCCGATGCGCCTATTTCTACTGTCGCTCATCAGGCCCAAGAACTAGTGCACCCAAATGGAGAAATAGATTTAGATAGCGGCGCAGTTTTTAATCTTCATTAAAAAGTCTGGTGTTAGTTTTAATATTAGCCTTGCACTCAAATAAACTGAAGCTAGCAACAACACCAGCATAATCACGACTGCAAATAATACTCAAGGATTCAACACCACACACAGAAAGACTCACAGTAATTTAGAGTTTTCCAAAACTTTCCCGCTTCTTCTTGGACCAACTCTCTGATTGTCTAACAAGTTCCTTGATGTCCGTTTTATCTTTTAAGATGAATGGGATTACCTCTTCACTGTAAATACCATTCTGAGATCCTTTTACCAAAACAGCCATTCCCGCAACTACCTCACCTTCTAGGTAGTTCCCAGCTCGGTAAGGATTAGCAAACCACCTATATTTAACTCCTGCAGTTTTTAGAATCGGTATATAGTACTTCTTAGCAAGGGAGCCAATCAAAACTACCTCCTGGAGTTTTTTCTTCTTAAGGTAGAATGCAACTTCACTATGCGCTTCTCTTTCTAGGCCTTCACTCATTTCATTAATTCCCCCCAAAACCGCAATCTTACGCTTCGCGTTGAATTCGTATAAAAGATCTAAAGCAGCAATACTAACGTTCGCTCCCACATTATTATAGCTGTCATCAATAATTACAGACCCCCTTAGACCAGCTAGGAGCTTTCCTCGACCATTTGTGGCAGAAAGGCCGCCCAGACTCTCAGCAGCTTGATTTAAATCCAAATTTAGCTCTTCCGCTACCATCAGCGCCGCACCAATTACAAAACCTGAATGCCCATGAAGTAAGCCGCTCCTAACCTTGAACTCCTGACCATCGAGCTTAATTTCAAACTCTCGTTTTGTATTTAAACCGATACCCTGCAGTTCATTAGAGCGGACCCTAACAGAATTCGTGTCTGATGTTCCAAAGTAACGCACATCTGAGCCTGCCTTTTCTAACTCTCTGCGATATTCTTTTTCCACTAGATCACTATTTGCAAAAATTTTTTTAGAGTACCTTACTACAGATAACTCTTCGTTCGCCAACTCTCTCATGTCTTTAAAATTTTGCATATGTTCCGGAGTTATTGCCGTCAACACGCAGATATCTAACTCTAAGAATTTACCAAACTGTTTCATTTCACCAGGTGAGTCAGTTCCCATTTCTAAAATTCCAATATCAAAGTCAGCGACTTCTTTAGATTTTTTCTTAAGTTCAAGGTACGCTTTCATTAAAGCGGGAACGCTATCAATATTTGGATATTCAACGCCCATCAAAACGAATAAAGAGGCAAGCGGATCATTATAAGAGCCTTCGTGAACTAAAACCCGATTCTGACCATTATCTAGCGCTGCCTTTAGGGCAAACTTTGTAGAAGTTTTGCCCACGCTCCCAGAAACACCCACGAGCTTCATGTTCATGTTATTGGCTCTAAACTTACGCACACTCTTTGAATAAAGCGTTATCCAAAATCTTTTAGCCCACTTCCTGAACCATCTTTTTAACTTCATTCCTGAGGAGCTTTCTTATTATAAATCTTACTTAACGTTGATCGGAAAAAACCTTAAGATAAGTTTAACTTAGCAGACAAGAATTCTCCAGGGTAACCAATAGATTAAAGTCTAGATCCAGAAAATTAGTGAATAAATAAGTATTTTCCGAGTTCGCTAGATGGAACAGTCCTACGAGTAACCCTACCCCATGCAGGGTAGTTCATGTCGCTAACTGAAAGACTCCCGTCACCGTTAACAGCCTCGACATAAGCAACATGACCAGCTCCACCGATATTCCTGTGGTAGAGCACATCACCGCTGCGCGGATTACCGTCTACAGAATATCCGGCTGAAGCGGCCGCCCTAGCCCAACTTATTGCATTGCCCATTCTATTTGGAATCGGTCTCCCGATCTGCGCTCTTCTGTTTGCAGCATGCCAAGTGCAATATCCTCTCGTGTAGGTATTGCCTCCCGTAAAAACTGGGTTGGGAGTTGGACCGTAACCTCTGCTTGTACCGGGAAGGCTTGTTAACTGGGGCACTTTTCTAGGTGTTCCATTAGGAACAATGATTTGTGTTTTTTCGGTAATCTCTGCATCTGCTGAAATATCGTTAAAAGCAGCGACTTCTTCTGCAGAACTTCCAGTTTGTTCAGCAATACTTTTTGCGTTATCACCCCTTTTAGCATCCACCACAACTCCCGTAACTGGTAGGATCTTCAACTTCGTTCCTACGTTCAAGCTGTCACCACTAATTTCATTCGCCCAGCGAATCGTGTCCGCACTAACTGCAAAGTTATCTGCCACACTCTGTATCGTATCTCCTTCTACGCTAATATATTCTTTGATTTCTCTAGAAGACCCTCCGACAACTGTATTTTGAGGCTTATCCACTATATCAGCTTGGATCGGTGCAACAGTCTCTTGAATTAAAAGAGTATCCCTACTCTCTGTGATATTGCTCGCTACTAGAATTTCAGACTCAAGACTAACATAAGATGCCAAGCTTGCAGAATCTAGATTCTCGGGAACTCGATTCAAGCTCTCCTCATTCGGGTCACTCAATAGACTGGGTACGGATGCAAGGTTTTGCTTCTCTAAGCTCTTTGCTGCAATAAATGTCTCTGAAGCTGGCGCAGAACTAAGCTGCTGAGGCCTAGCACTAAGTATAAATAAACCCAGGATACTAACCGATAAAAATATCCAAAAAGCCCTGTATAATTTCTTGTTACGTTTAAAAAGGGTTCTGGCCCTTAGAGGTTCAATTAGCCTTATCCTTTTAGGCTTTTCTCTATTTAAAGAAATCGACCTTCTTCTAACTTTGATAATTCCCCCTGTCTATCTCTATTCGAGATCTACTTATAAATTGTAAACTAGTTTTTTATTATTTCGATTTTAAGCTGACTTAGATTCATGAAGTATCAACATATTTATCCAAAGATAAAAAGATAACTTTTATTTAGACTTACTGCTAATTCTTTAGAACTTCAGCCTAAGAGAATATTACATTATATTCTCATATTTTGCAAATATACACAGTTTGTACACCCCTATTAACGGCGGAGAATACATTAGCTGTGGAGAACTCACTACTAAGACCCTCATTACTTTCTGGGTAGGTGCTAGTAACAACACATGTGGAAAACTCGATACACTTCACCTATACTTAGGGCTATCAAACTAGTAAATAGATGAACCACTGCCACATCAAAGAGAAATAATAATGTTAAAAAATGCAGTAAATGGATAAGGCAAAGTTAGATTTAATATGGGATACAAGCCTGCAGGAAGTTCAAAAAGAGCTCTCAGAAGCTAACTTTAAAACTTGGTTCCTGTCTACCACCCTAGAAGAGGTTGACCCAGTCACTAAAACTGCTTTAATAAACACACCTAACAATTTTGTCAGCAAGAATTTACAAGCAAAGTACAGCCAAAAAATCTTGAAGTTGCTCAAAAAGCATGCCTCAGTAGAAATACTTGAGTTAGACTTCAAAGTTGCTGGATCTAAAAAAGGTAGCGCCAGAAAGAACACCGCAAATACAGAGCTTAAAGAATCTCAAAGTTCACACAACACTCACTCTAAGCCCTCCTATATAAAAAAGAGTTTGGGGCACACCATGTTACCGATTAACCCTAAGTATAGCTTTAATAACTTTGTAGTTGGGGGGAGCAATGAACTTGCCTATACCGTTGCTCAGGCGATTTCTAAAGCTCCTGGAGAACGCTTTAACCCCTTGTTTATCTATGGCGAGGCGGGGCTGGGAAAAACTCACCTGATCCAGGCTGTTGCAAATGAAATATTAAATAGTTTTCCGGATAAAAAAGTTGTTTATACCTCAACGCAAGCTTATATTAATGATTTCTTAGATAATATTCGTAATAAATCATCTTCAAACTTTTCAGAGACGTACAATCAGGCAGACGTACTTGTTATAGATGATATTCAATTTATAGCAGGTAAAGATAAGACTATGGAGGAATTCTTTCACACCTTCAATCTTCTCCACCAGAACAACAAACAAATCATACTCTCAGCAGATCAACCACCCAGGTCAATTCCAACCTTGCCAGATAGGCTCCGCTCTAGATTTGAATGGGGAATGACAGTGGATATTCAGTCTCCGGACTTTGAAACGCGCTGCGCCATCATTCAATCAAAGGCAAAGTCTCAAGACATTGAACTAAGCTATGACGTCGTGGAATTTATTGCCACTAATATTAAAAATAATATCCGTGAATTAGAGGGCGCCATTAACCAAATAATTGTTCTCTGTCAGGTCCAAAATCTAGAGCCAGACCTCGACCTTGTTAAGAATATACTTAAGTCATCTACCAAGGCCCCGGGAAGATTTACTTATCGACAAGTTATATCTGTCTGTTCAGAATATTTTGGTATAGAAGAGAGTGACATTCTCAGCCCTAGAAGAGATAAGGAGATAACCCAAGCCAG
Source organism: uncultured Candidatus Saccharibacteria bacterium (assembly GCA_937871805.1). GTDB lineage: Bacteria > Patescibacteriota > Saccharimonadia > Saccharimonadales > HK-STAS-PATE-42 > HK-STAS-PATE-42. The sequence continues at coordinate 451,130 of CALMQB010000002.1, read as the reverse complement.
ACAAGTTTCAGCCTATCTCATGAGAACCGAACTGAAGATGTCACTACCTAAAATATCTGCAGCAGTTGGCAGAAAAGACCACACCACAGCAATGCATTCAATCAATAAAATCACTAAAAACTTAGAGAATGACTTTAATCTAAAAAGACACATTGGTGCCATCAAAGAAAAATTGTATGCAAAGTAGCTATAATAAAGTGAACAAGATTTCTTCAAAAAATAGCTCTAGTCCGTGCACAAAAGAGTACATAACTTGTTCATATATTGTGCAGATCCTCACACTTGTAAACAACTTAGCTATACTTACTGTTGCTAAAAAAGTAACACTATTCATTTCCCTCCACTTTTCCTACACAAACAATACACACTTTATACCTAACAGCTTGCTCAGGGTAGACAGCCTAACTGTTAAGCAGTCTTTATCCACCAATCACACAGGCCCTACTACTACTACTTATTTAATTACTAAAGGTAGGGAACAAAAAACATACACTTCCCAGAACATAAAAATGTATACAATTGGAGCTAGTTAAAATAAACTCATTAAAAATATGTTAAAAATTCAGATCAATCGACAACTTTTTATCAGCTACCTTTCCATTGCTTCAAAAAGTTCTGGAAGCAACCTAGATTTACCTGTTTTAAACTCAATTCTAATTTCAGCAGATTCTCAAAAATCATCTTTAAGGTTGACATCAACCAACCTTAGTCAAGCTGTCATATCTACTATTTCTGCAAAAGTTATCTCACCAGGAAACATTGCCATACCGTCTAAGGTAGTTTTTGAATTCCTCTCTAGCTTAACCGACGAAACTGTTATCATCGAGGAACTCAAGAATCTAAAACTTAAAATAAGTGCCAAGAATCATAATTCAACCATCTATTTAACAGATGTTTCAGACTATCCTGAGCTACCTTCAATTTCCTCAGAACATACCTTAGAGGTTCAATCCGATAACTTAAGGAAAGCATTTCTGGAGACATCTTTCGCAGCAAGTAAAGATGACACTCGTCCGGTTCTAAGTGGAGTTTTATTCTACTCAAATCAAGAAAATAGTCTTACTATAGTCTCTACAGATAGCTACAGATTAGCCGAGAAAACTATTCAGGTTGAATCCAAATTAGAATTTAACGCTAAAGCAATTATTCCTACTCAAACTATTCAAGATGTCCTTAAAATCATTGGTCTACAGGGCTCTACAAATACCATGATCCATGTTGAAGATGATCAAATAAGCTTCGTTATCGGCAATGTTACTATGGTCAGTCGTCTTATTTCCGGAGACTATCCAGAGTATAGAAATTTAATTCCAAGCAGTAGTGACCTCAATTTTTTTGTTGACAGAGAAGAGTTATTGCAAACCGTTAAAATTGCTGCAATTTTTGCTAAGGAATCAGCAGGAACAATTTCACTAGAAGTGGATAAAGAAGACCAACTCCTTAAAGTAAATTCAGTTGCTAATCAAATGGGTGAAAACCATTCTCAGATAGCTATTTCTACCGACTCAGACGGTTCTATCAATATTAACTCTCGCTACCTAGTCGATGCACTTAACTCATTCGATGAAGATATTTTGGATATTCGTTTCTCAAAGGGCTTGGCACCGTTTATAGTTTCTCCCCATAAAAGCGGTGAAGAAGGTCATCTCCACCTTATAATGCCCATCAACTCTTAACTTTGGAGCTAACTACTCTAAGAACTTCAACAAATTAAGTTTAAGTTTAAAGCTTTTGTTGTATAATCTATCCTACAAGTTAAAGTGATGAATACTTTTATTAATGCCAAAAAAAGTTAACCCTAATTCCAAACTACCTAAGAGCAGGGCCGTTAAGTCCAATCTAAATAAACCTATTTCTAGAGTTAAGAAAAGAATGTCTACTGAAGGCCGTGTTAAAAGTAGAAAGATAAAAAGTTCTGCTCGTCACTCTAAGAACCAGCCGAATAGTAATTCACTGCACTATAAGAATATCTCTGATTCTTCCAGCACAGTAGGCAACTCCATAAAAGGCTCCTCATCACTTAAGCCTCGAAGACGAGTTACTAAGAAGAACTCCAGCCGAAGCAATCGTACTGCTCCACGCATTCTCGCTGGCCAGCCACCCGAAGGCCGGATCAAAAAGGCACTATGGTATGCCCACCCTAAAAGGTTCTTTAAATTTCTATTTAGCAAAGAGGGCCTCTTCTTTAGCCTCAAGGCTGCCGGTATTGGGATTTTACTACTTGGTCTCTTCATCTTCGGGCTTTTTGCCTACTACAGAAAAGACCTTAATAAACTCAAACCAGAAGAAATTGCTGCCAGAATCAAGAATAGCGGAGTCAAATATTATGACCGAACAGGCGAGGTGCTGCTCTGGGAACAAAAAGGCCAAAAAGATCGTACAGTCGTAGAAAGTAATCAGATTTCTGATAACATTAAAAAGGCTACCATCGCCCTTGAAGATCGTAATTTTAAAAATCATCGTGGCTTTGACCCTAAGGGTTTGCTAAGAGCTGTTGTTAAGAATAGTTCTAATTCTGGAACTAAACAGGGTGGTTCAACCATCACTCAACAGCTAGTCAAGAACGAGCTACTCACTAATGAAAGAAGCTTTTCTCGTAAACTTAAAGAACTAATTCTTGCAATAGAGGTTGAGAGAACCTACTCTAAAGATCAAATTCTAACCCTATACTTGAATTCGAATAACTATGGAGGAACTGCTACAGGGGTAGAGCGTGCTGCTCAGCGTTATTTCGGGGACACCAAGCACGCCTCAGACCTAACCGTTGAAGAGTCACTTTTTCTTGCCTCTATTCCTCAGAGCCCAGCTAGATATGACCCATATCGAGATTCTTTCGATGCTGACCTTCTCAAGGGACGCATGCAAGCAGGCCTAAAGGCAATGGTAGAGACAGGAGTCATAACTCAGTCAGAAGCAGACAAAGCAAACACTACTGCGGTATTAGACAAGATCCAACCAAAAGACCTTGCCCTCAAAGGCCAATATGAAGACATAAAAGCTCCACATTTCGTCCTAGAGGTCGAGAAACAGCTTGAGGCAGAGTTCAGCGATAAGCCGCTCCAAACTAGCGGATATAAAGTCATTACAACTCTAGACTGGGATATGCAACAAATTGCTGATAAGTCTGTTCAAGACAATATAAAGTACGTTGATTCTGGAGGCGGGAACAATGCCGCTCTAGTTTCCGTAGATGTTCAAAGCGGTCAAGTGTTAGCCTATGTTGGTAGCAGAGATTTTAAATACGAAGGATTTGGGCAGTATAACGAAGCCACAGAGCCTAGGCAACCAGGGAGTAGCATAAAACCATTTGCCTACTCAGAACTATTTAAAAGTCCTGATTGGGGCCCTGGAAGTACCATTTTAGATACTCCAAACACCTGGAAAGGGCTTGGGGGCGACGGTAACGATTACACGCCTAATAACTTCGATAATAAGTTCAAAGGCCCAATGTCCATCAGAAAAGCTCTGCCAGAATCTAGAAACTTACCAGCTTTAAGGGCTATTGATGCAGCAGGAGTTGAAAACACAGTTCAGCTCGCAAAAAGTATGGGCGATAAAGATCTCTGCGAACTTACTAAAGCTGCTGGCAAAAGTTATAACATTGCCGTTGTACTTGGTGGTTGTGAAGTTAAGCTAGAAGAGCATGTTCAAGCTTACTCAACTTTTGGTAGAGCCGGTGTTGCAAAGCCTCAGGCCAAAGTTTTGCGTGTTGAATCTTCGACTGGCGAGGTCGTCAAAGAGTGGAAAGATGATCAAGCTGAGCAAGTTCTTAACCCAGAAATTGCCTGGTTAATGAGCGACATATTAAGTGATGACGATGCCCGATCGGGAACTTTTGGACGTAACAGCAGACAGATAGTCATACCAGGCATAAAAGCAGCTGCAAAAACAGGAACCACTAACCGAAACGCTGAAGGATGGATGATGGGCTATACTCCAAAAATTGCTGCCGGAGTTTTAGTAGACCGAAGTGATCACGGCGGCATGAATGGTATAACAAGTAGGATGACCGGTCCAATCTACACCGATTTTATGAGAGAAGTCTACAAGCTCAAAGGCTGGAAGTCGGAAGACTTTTTTGAAAGGCCTGCCGGAATTCAAAAACTTACTGTCGATGGCCGAACAGATTGGTTCCAGAGCTACTTTAAGAAGCCAAAAGAGCTTCCATCTAAAGAATTTACAGTTGATAAGATTACTAAAAAGCTTGCGACAGACTGTACTCCTCCGGCAGCAAGAGAGGTTATCCGAGCAATAACCTTTAAATCTGGAAGTGGTGAAAATGACTTAGATTACAAGGCTGAGGGATACGATCTTAAAAATAATGACGACCTCCACAACTGTTCAGACGTCAAGGCAAATGCCTCCATCAAGGCTGTCAGCTCGGGTGCTCCAGGTCAATACTCAATCACTGTGAACATATCCCAGGGTACGCACTCTTTGCAAGGAGCAGAGCTTTATGTAGACGGAAACCTAGTACAAAATCTTGGTGCTGGCACTTCGTCAGTTACCCAAACTCTCGCAGCAGGGCAGCATTCAATTAAAGTCGCAATGTCGGATAGTGCTCTCTACAGTTCAGAAAACTCAATTACAGTTAACGTTGTTGCCAACTAAGTTTTTCTGAATTAACCTCAGATTTATACCCCACAACCACCAATCACCGTCCCAGGTCTGTCGAGGTAGTAGAACTTTGTTTGCTAGGGTAAGAGTACCTATGCTAAACTTAAGCCTAATAACATTGAGAAGATCTACTCTAAAAATAGATAATTTTAAACTAAACTAATACCTGCCCCAAAAAAAATAACCACACCACTCTCCCTCCTCAAAAAACACTCCAAGCTTCTTACTCTTCTTATCCTAAGCTTAACCCTAGGAGCTTACTCACTAACTAACAACAGAACTAACGCCGCCTCCACCATCACAGTAAACTCTATAGCCGACACAGAAGCTAACGATGGTCTCTGTACTCTAAGAGAAGCCATCACTGCTTCTAACAATGACACAGCCAGTGGAGCTACTGCAGGAGAATGTATTGCCGGAAGTGGCAACGACACCATCAACTTCAATATCACAGGAACAGCCGACTTCACTAACAGCGGACAGAATGGCTACACCATTAAACCTCAGTCTGGACTCCCAGGAATCACAGACACCGTAATCATAGATGGTTATAGTCAACCTGGCTCACAAGCAAATACTGCGATAGCCCCAAATCCGTTAAATGGTGTGCTGCTTATTGAGTTGGACGGGGCAAACGCGGGTAACAACAGCGGCCTGGTTGTGCAGTCGCCAAATACAAAAGTAAACGGGCTAGTAATTAATGGATTTAATTTTGACGCAATCGGTGTTGGGGGTGACGACCTCACAGTCCAGGGATGCTATCTTGGTACCGACCCCACTGGCCTAATAGACGTCGGTAATTTGAACTTAGGTATAGCAAACTCAGGAAGTGGTGAAAATCTGCTGGTTGGTGGGCTAGATGCTGAGGATCGAAATTTAATATCTGGTAACGAAGCTGGCGCCTCATCACCAAATACAGGCAGCCACAACTGGACGTATCAGGGCAACTACATAGGTGTAGATGCTACGGGACTGGTAGCAATGCCGAATGCTCAGATCGGTGGCAGCGGTGCCCTCTCTCTTGATAATAGTGACGGTCACGTTGTCGGTGGCTTAGAAGTCGGAGCAATTAATGTAATTGGTGAAAATCTTGGTCATGGAATAGCACCACACAACGTAGATAATATAATAATCGAAGGCAACTATATTGGACTCGGCTATGATGGAACTACAGTTCTTGGGAACACCAATAGTGCTGGTTATGGTGCTGGCATAACTTTGAACGATACAACCAACTCTTCGATTAAAAATAATCGTATTGCTGGCTGGTCGATGGGAGGGGTTTCTGTAAACCAAGGGGATAGCAACATACTTATTGAATCAAATACTGTCTATGACAATGCCAAGAATGGTATAGAGTTGAAAAGTACAAATATAACAGTTAAAAACAATACTGTTTACGACAATGGCTTTTCCAACATTAACAGTACTGCTTTTTCAGCCTTCGGAGCTCCTGCACAAGACATTAAGATTGTGAGCAATAAGGTTGGGCTTAAGGAAAACGGTGAGGCTGCTAGTAATAATGCTGCCGGAATTGTTGTAATGGGCGATCCGGTTAACGTAATAATTGGCGGAATAGACTTGGCAGATGCAAATACTATATCTACAAATAACGCTGCTGGGATTATTGTTAGTTCAATTGCCGTCGACGTAGCAGGAGCAACAATTACACCAGAGGGTGTCTCAATTCTTGGCAATTCTATGTCAAAAAATAATCCAAGTACTGCTGGGTTATTTAAGGGTGATGGATTAGGGATAGATCTCATTAAGGCTACGGATACTGATTCTCGACCTGATGGCTTACCTAACAACTTCACTGATCTAGGACCTACCCTCAACGATGCTGGTGATCCGGACACCGGCCCCAACAACTTCATCAACTTCCCCGTTCTTACTTCTGCCACTCAAACTGGCACTAATGCCGAGATTAATTTTAACCTTGATGCAGCCGATGGAGAGAATGATCAATATCGTGTAGAGTTCTTTAGTAACGACACTCCTGACCCATCCGGCTACGGAGAAGGTCAAACTTTCTTAGGCTCAACTACCGTCACCAACGGCAACAGCCAAATAGCTAATTTAACTCTCCCATCCGGCACCAACTTGGCGGACAAATCTATCTCCGCCACAACTACCGCCATTGACAGCAATGCCACTTCTGGCTTTGGCTCCACCAGTGAGTTCAGCCAAATAGTCACTGCCACTCAAGTTCTAACTCCAGCTACAGAACCAACCACTCCAACTTCATCCCCAACGTCTTCCACTAGTAACCCAACCCCAATCACCAACCTAGCCTCCACAGGAGACAACCTTAAGCTTCTCTTCCTAATTGCTAGCCTGCTGCTACTCGGAGGCTTAGGAATGCTGGCTAAGAAGCATTTGCCGCGAACTGCTAAGAAGAAGTAGAGTAAACTCTATTTGTAATCCACTCACACATCCTGTCATCTCGAGCCTGCCATGGGAGATCTCTAAGCTGAACCTCGATTTATCGTCATCCTGAGCTTGTCGAAGGATCTGAGCTAAAATCCCTCGAATCTTCCGAGCTCATTATCACTTTCAATCCACTGCATAAATTACATAAACTTAATTTCATGCAAAAGCAGTACTACGTCTACATTCTATCCAACAAGGGTAGGTCAACCATCTACATTGGGATAACCTCGGGCTTAGTAAAAAGAATAACCGAACATAGAGAAGGCATTTATTCAACTAACTCATCCAGCTTCACCTCAAAGTACAACTGCAAAGACCTTATTTATGTAGAGCAGCTTTCTAATCCAGAAGAGGCTATTGCCAGAGAAAAGCAGCTCAAAGGTTGGGGCAGAACCAAAAAGTGGCAGCTTATTCTAAGCCTAAACCCAGACATGAAGGACCTCTCCGATCTTATTTAGCTCAGATCCTTCGACAAGCTCAGGATGACGGGATACGGAGAGAGTCCGACAAAGCCTTAATTGACAATCTCAGGATGACACAGCTATGCGATTTCCCAAGGGTTAAACTTAATACAAAAAACCAACCCCAAATGGAAGGACCTGGATTTCTCGGCAGGCTCGAGATGACAAAAGCCTGATATTAAGGTTAAGGGTTTAGGCCACTGCTATCATCGTCACTAGCGATTTGAGCATAGTACTTTTCAATCTGTTTCAAGTGCTTTTCTCTAAATCTCTTAAACTCAGTTTTGCTCAAGGCATTTTTCTGCAGGAAGGACCCCATTTTTTCAGAACCTATCAAGTGTGGCATTATTACGTAAGATGCTCCTTTTGAATATAGCTCCATTGCTCCTTCAGCACTATCTGCAGAACATATGAAAACAGCCTTTTCATTATGAGTACTTAACCAGTTAACCAGAGTTAAATTTATGTGATGATCAGATATTGTTGAAACAACTAGTTTAGAATCTTTTAAATTAATCTCATCTAGAATGTCTGCATCCGTAACATCCCCATACATTAAGTCTAAGTTTTGTCGGTCCAACATTTCTATGACTTCAGGATCATAATCCACCACAATAAATTTACGCTTCATCTTCTTAAAGGTCTTCACAAACTCTGCTCCACCTTTTCTATAGCCCAGCATTACAACTGGATAGTGCACCGCAGGGTGTCGCTGTTCTTGCGTCGTAACCTTCCTTTCAAATATTTTTAACCTATTTTCAACGAGTTTAAATAACTCATCATCATACTTCATCATGTAAGTTGAACTTGTGAAAGTTATTAATGCAACTAAAGTTATTACAACTCTAGCTTTCTCAGAAACTAAATTATTATCAAATGCTGAAAATATAAAGACTAAAGAAAACTCACTAATTTGTGAAAGTGCAATTGCTGTTTTAAAACTTGCTCGTTTTGTGTAGCCACTCATTCCCATGCTTCCCATGACGATAATTGGCTTAATTACAACTACAATCAAACTTAAAAATATTGCCGGGACTATCACTGCAAACATCTGCCCTGGAATCATGCTGTGGCCTAGAGACACAAAGAAGATCACAATAAAGAAGTCTCTCAGTGGCTTCAACCTTGAACTAACTTCACCGCTAAACGGTAGAGTCGCCATACTTGCACCTGCAAAAAGAGCCCCTAGCTCTATTGAAAAACCAGCATGCTCAAAGAGTGTCGCGAAACCTAAGCCCCAAGCTAAAGAGACCAGCAACATTAGTTCTCTAGAATGCTCCATTTGTGTTGTAAGCTTAGGCAGTAGCTTCTTTCCAGCCCAGTAAAGACCACCACTTACAACTAAGCCTCTAATTAGTAAGAATAAGATACTACCAAAAGAGGCTCCTTCGCCACTTTGTGCAGAAATAAAGATTCTACCTGCAGTTGCTACGATATCTTGAATAATCAAAACCCCGATTGCAACTTGCGCATAAAGCCTGCTAGTTTCTTTTTTATCATTTAAGATCTTCACAATTATTATTGTTGAACTTAGCGCTAAACTTAAACCGACGATTAAACTTTCCATCACCCCAAACCCCATTAGTACTCTTGAACCGAGTGCACCGATAATTGTTATTAAACCAACTTCAATCGCCGTCGTCGAAAAGACAACCTTACCTAGCTTAGAAAAAACTTTAACATTCAACTCTAAGCCGATTATAAAAAGAAGTAGCGCAACTCCAATATTTCCAAAGACTCCGAAAGCAGTGTCATCGTGGATAACATTCAAAACGGTTGGCCCAGCAATTAGGCCAGTCAAGATGTGCCCGATGATAAGTGGCTGTTTAAAGCGGTGCATTATAGCCGCAATTCCAGCTCCAAGAGCAACCACTAAGCTTAATTCTGTAAAAAGACTAGATCCATTCATTAATGCTTAAGTTTAACACTTTCGCTAAGCTTAAATCACGACTAAGTACTTAGCTATACTTAAGTTTAAGAAAGTTATATATTTAGACTAATGGCAGATGAAAAAAAAGCAGAAAAAAAGTTTGAAAAACCTCCGAATATATTTACACTTAGATATATTAAAAAAAAGCGTCGTAAAAAGGAAAAAGAACAGCCTGAAGTCTTGAACAAGGTTGGTGAGGCGCGTTGGCGACGGCTCGGTGCAGTTGCTAGTTGGGTTGCTTACACCGTCAGGCTTGAAGGAGAAAGTGAAGTTGTACCAGTTAAAAAAACTGCCAGCCGTTTAGAGCTTTCTAGAATTACTAAAAGATTGAAGAGCTATCTACGAAAAAAACATAAACTAGAGCAAAGAGATGAAAAGAAATCTACAAAGTGAGCAAATCAAGATCTGAAGCCGAGCAAAGAACAATCTACTTCATTGGTGGAGCCCCGAGGACTGGAAAGTCTACCGTTGCCTTAAAATTCATCTCCAAAAACCCAATCGTAGCTGCATCAACAGATTCTATTCGGGCTGTTGCTAAAAATCTCTTAAATTCAGAAGTAAATCCAGAACTGCACAGAGTCGGCAGGGGCAGTCTAAGTTTTGAAGAAGAATTCAAAAAAATATTAGCTAACCCACAGAAAAATCTAGAATCCCAGATTAAAGAATCTCAGCAAGTGTGGAAGTCAGTCCTTAAGTTTATATTTAGCCAATTTGAATATGGCCAAGATATGCTCATCGAAGGTGTTGCAATACTCCCCGAAGAAATCGCCAAGCTTAAACTTAATTCTAAGTTGAATATAAAAGCCATATTCCTAATTGGTGATGAGAACAATACAGAGGAAATAATTAAGCACGCCACTCAAAATCCACACGACTGGCTTCATAAGTACAATAAAAATCAGCTCACAGCTTTCTGTGAGCTTAATCAATATTCCCACAATTACTATAAATCTGAAGCTCAGAAATACGGCTTCAAAGTCATAAAAATCGACTCTAAGAAGTTTAAAGAATCCGCTGAAGATGCGTCTAAAGAGCTTCTAAAATAATCTTCAAAATTTGATTAGATGAAGATATATCTTTAAGTGTATAATTCACATTTATAAATAAGTAAAATATGTCTGAGATATACCAACAAATAGCACTAAGGAACTGGAAAGAGTTGGACTTTGAAGACTCCGTTAAACTTAACTGCGAAGCAGAAAAAGGTCTGGGTATTCCACCAGAAACTGGCGACTGGAGGACAGATATGCTTGGAGTTAAAAGAACCTTTATAGACAGTGGTGGAGAATTCTTAGTTGGTCACCTGAACGAAGAACTTGTTATCATGGGTGGTTTTAAACCACTTGACAATAAGGTTGCAGAGGTTAAAAGAATGCGCGTTAGCCCCTCACTTCACAGAAAAGGTCTTGGAAAATGGATGTTAAAGACTATTGAACAAAGAATGAAGATTAAAGGCTATTCAGAATCTAGAGTAAGCACACTTGATGCTCAGGAAGCAGCTTTAGGGCTATATGAATCCAGCGGTTATGAAGAGATAAGTCGAGTCCCTGCTTCAGGCATGGAAAGTGGATTCAAGGTCGTAACTTTTATTAAAAAACTTTAAAAAAGTTAAACTTTAAAATAATTTCTTGGTACTCCGGATAGGACTCGAACCTATGACCTGTCGGGTAGAAGCCGACCGCTCTAATCCAACTGAGCTACCGGAGCGTAAAAATAGAAGTAACTAAAGTTTCTCTATATAAATAATAGTTAAACTTAAGTCTCTATCTGAGGTTATTATAACATGCCACCGCTTAAACTTAAATCTAAGAATCCAGCCGAATCCAATTCCCACCCTAGAATATCAGATAGCGCCTATGTTAAAATTACTGTTACAAATCGTTATTTCAGAAACTTGTTAAACTTAACATTCCAGCCCGCATAGCTAATTATTGAAATGAACTTACGTCAAAGAATGAAGATTAAAGAGAGTATCACCAAAAAACTTGGCTCTATAAAGGCTTCAACAGCCAAACTTCAGGACCTAAAAAGGTCTATTAGCACCAAGGCCCTCTCTAGAAATAGTCTGGAGGAAGACACATCTCAAGATGACACTCCTTCAAAACCTCATTCTCCAAAAAATGTTTTTGCGAGTCTTGACATCGGAACAGAGTACGTCAAAGCACTAATCTCAGAATCTGATGGTGAAGAAATTAAAGTTATTGGAGTCAGCAAAAAACACCAGGGCTTAACAGACATGTACGCTGGAGCAATTGCCGACATCTCTGCCGTAGTCGACAATTGCGACGAAGCTCTCGCTGAGGCAGAAAATATGGCTGGAGTCGGCGTCAATAAGGCCGTCTTAGGAATTGCCGGAGAGCTCGTTCGCGGTATAACCTTTACCGTCAGCTACAAACGATCAAATTCTGAAAAACAGATTACTGCCGAAGAAATGCAACTCGTTATTGAAAAAGCCCAGGCTCAATCTAAGCTTAAGGCCTCAAAGCAACTTTCTGCTGAAACTGGTGAAAAAGATATTGATGTCAAGTTAATTAACTCTGCTATTGTTGCCATGTTTGTCGATGGCTATAAAATTTCTAACCCAATTGGTTTTCAGGGTTCAAAGCTTTCAATCCGCCTTTATTCTGCCTTTGCTCCAATGGTTCATATTGGCGCTCTGCAGCAGGTAGCCAGCCAGCTAGATCTTGAATTAATGGCAATTGCCGCTGAACCCTTTGCTGTTTCTAGAACTGTGGTAGGAACTGACCCTGCAAGCTCAGTTTCCGCCATCTTGATCGATGTTGGAGGCGGAACTACCGACATCGCATTCGTGGAAGAAGGTGGAGTCCAAGGCACACGTTCTTTTGGAATCGGCGGACGGAGTTTTACGAAAGCCATCTCTGAGGATCTCGGGATAAGCTTTAAAAAAGCCGAGCAACTTAAACTTAATTTAAGCTCTGATGAGTATTCCGTGCATGAACGTGGTGCTGCCACTAAAGCTCTACAAAAAACAGTTGAGGTTTGGCTTTCTGGGGTAGAACTTTCGATTGCAGAGTTTGTTGAAGAGCAGGGTCCAGAATATGGCGCTCTTCCTGCAGTCATCATGCTCTGCGGAGGAGGCTCATCTCTTTCAATGCTTCCTAAAGCTCTACACTCTTCTGAGGGCGAATGGTATAAAGATCTACCCTTTACGCTGAAGCCTCGTATCGGGCTGATTAAGGCAGATGCTGCTAAAGGAATCACAGACACGACAGATAAAGTCACTGATCATACCTTTATCACTGCTCTTGGCTTACTCCGTGTTGGGCAGGATACAACTGGTCCAGAGGCTCAGGAGTCTGAATCTAAACTTAAAAATTCTGTCGAATCCTTCAAACGCGTTCTACGAACTTAAGTTTAAGAATCTTCGAGAATCAGCGCCCAGGGTTCGGAGTTATCGGATCTAATGTTTTTAAGCCCGCTATGAATTTATCTGCCTCTGGCTTGTACACTAAACTAAATCCAGCTTCTCTTTCCGACTTTGCAGCTCTACCCATGCTGGAACATGCTAACAGGTATCTACCCTGTTCCATTTCTTCTGGAAAATAGAAGCGTTGGTGGCCAATAATCAAAGGATTCCCTTCAACAGGTTTTGGTTGCTGCACCCAATATCTTTCTAAGAAATCTCTTTCCCTAGAACTAGCTGCACCAAGCACATAAATTCCGGGGTCTTCCGGAGGCGTAAATCTCTTTCCTGTATAAAGTTCTAACAGTAGTCCACCGGCTTGCCCTGCCCTTTTTGGTGCATCCAGTTCGCCCAGACCATCTAATGTCGGGATGACTTCCGTCCCGCTTAGGATTCTTTTTAACTCACCCAGAAACTCATTTGCCTGTTCAGGAGTAGATACCGCTAGACCCGAACCGCTACTTGGAGAATTAAAATCACTCATATTCATACATCTTAACATTATTCAGGTTAAGAGTCAAGCATATTTGTACAAACTCCAAGCGTCATCGTAGCATTTTCAGGGTATTCTTAAGAGTTTAAATCCAGCTTATCCAGAGCCTCAAGCACAAAAAGGTGGAAGTAGTCTACTTTTTGAGGAATAGGCAACTTCTTAAAATCTCCAACCGCCATCCACTCATAGGAAGAGTGTTCACAGCTGAGCTTTATTTCTGGTTCTTCATCCTGGATCCATAGACCATATACCGAGCTGTCTCTGGTTTCATCAACTCCCAGAGCCTTCCTATTTTCTCTTAGAATCTCTTTTAAGCTTAAAGAAGCATTACTAAGTTCGAAGCCCAAACTTAGCTCTTCTTGGATTTCTCTGAGCAAAGCACTCTTAATATTTTCTCCTGGCTCCACTTCTCCACCTGGGAAATCTACATGTTCCGGATAGTGAGGGTGTGTCTTACTTCTTCTTAAGATTAGTAATTTACCTTCAGGATTAAAAATAAGAACTTTTACTACCGGAGGCTTAATCATTGAACTGATTTAATAAATTCTAATCTGGCGGAGGAGGGGGGATTCGAACCCCCGCGAGGACTTAACATCCCCCTACAACTTTAGCAAAGTCGCCCCTTCAGCCGCTTGGGTACCCCTCCAGAAAAATACTTCTCTAAGCCTTTAAGCCAGAAGTTAATCTCAATTATAACACCGATAACAACCTCCTCCAACTCGTGAATTGTAATTAATCTGCTATCCACCGTATACTAAAAACTAGTTAACTAAGCACAGAAAGGCAGATTTAAAATATGTCACAAATAAACCCAGTCGGATGGTTTGAAATCTACACAGAAAATACAATACGTTGTGACTCCACTCAATGAAGTTAACGTAATCCAACAAGGAAGGAGCGGGCTTATCAGAAAAAACCGGGATTAAAAATCCCGGTTTTTTAAAAAGACTTAAGACTAAGTTTAAAACTTACTTCTTTTTCTTTTTTGGAACCTTAAGTTTAAGATTTGGTTTTTTAGCCAATCCTTTAACTGATTGAGGTTCTTCCATTAGTGTGTAAAGCCAGACTCCAGCAGTAGCACCAACTAACGGTCCAAAGACAGGCCCAAGACTCAACCCTCCGAGGCTCTCTCTAACTGTTGCCATAAATATCGCAGGGTTTAGGAATCCTGCTCCACTTACAAAACCAGCAAACAATAAACCTAAGAAGAGCGATGCTCCGATCATAAATCCAGATTCTAGAGAACTTCGTTCTTGCGCAATCGCCGCCCTTATTCCGAATACAAAGATGAACATTCCGAGAGCTTCAGCTGCAAAGATCTTCCATGCGTCTGCGTTGATAAATGTTAGCGCAGTCGCCTCTGGAACAAATAGTTGCATAACTCCAAAAGCTGCAAAAGCACCGAGTAGCTGCACTAGAATATAGGCAACGGCTGCAGCAGTTCTAATCTTCTTAGCTGTCCACATCCCAAAAGTTACTCCTGGGTTAAAGTGACCACCACTAAACTTTCCTAGTGTCATGATAGAAATGCCTAACGCGAAAGAAACCATTAAGGGTACAGATACTAGATAAACTGCCGGGAATGCTTTTTGAACATCACCTGCAGCACTAGCTTGCTGGAATATTGCCAGTCCGCCAGCAGCGTACTTGCTTGCAGCAAGAACCACAAAAACCAGCGTGAAGGTTCCGAGCATTTCTGCCACCAGAGCCACCGGGTTTAAGGTCTTTAATATTTTTTTAACGTAGTCCATATATTTTATGAATACCCTCCTGAGGCATAAATTTAACTAATTCTGAGTGTACACCACTAGTTTACCTCCAGTAAACAAAATTGTTAAACCGACACCGCTTAAGCTTGCCATTAAACTTAATATTTACTACAATATGTCAAATATAGAAACACTACCAAAAGGAATTATTGATACCGAAGCAGCTTAAACTTAAATAACAAGATCAATGCCAAAATCAGGATTTAACGCAGCAGAGTATAAAAGTGCCCCAAAAAGAGTTTTTACACTCTCTGGCCCGCTACGCGCTCAGATGAAGGAGGTTGTTGAGCAGGCAACTTCACCCGACTTGGAGGACCCAGGCATTGTTCGACCGCCGTCCTACACGAACAGGGATTTGCTTGAAGGGGAAGAGGGAGCGCTCATCTCCTTAAGCCTGGAGGAGTTTGAAGAGGTTGAAAGAGCTGGAAGTTTTTCGGGGGTTGCTAGTAGGCCGGCTACTGGTACTCGATACGCTCTACCTACTCCAAAGTTTGCATTTGAACAGAATCCGGGTGCCAGAACGCTACTCTACCTAGTAGGCTTTAGGAGAGCTAGAGAGTTTAAATCCGGCTACCCTACTCAAAGAGCAGCTCTTGTGCCTGATACCGTCGGATACTTACAAAGTATTTTAGTGGCGGAGGGTCAGCACTCAAAATCAGGAATGGAAGAGGCCGTAAAAATTTGGGCAGAACAAAACAAGGCTATAAACGGTCTAGATGGCGGCATTCAGGCTGATCTAGTAGTCAGAGTCGGCGCTGGTAATTATGAGCATTCTTCTGCGGCACTACTAACTGCAATGAACACAGGAAGAACCCTAGGTACAGCATAGAGATGAAGCTCCGTCAGGACCGTTCTGCTAAACTTAATTCCATATGGCAAAAAAGAAGCAGCAACAGTTTGTTTGTACAGAGTGCGGAGAGCAACATTCCAAGTGGTCTGGTAAGTGTGACAGCTGCGGAGCTTGGTCCACACTGGTTGAATTCTTCGAATCTTCAATGCCTAAAAACCCCAAAAGCGGGCAGGGTAGTGAACTTAAATTTAAGTCAGTTCAAGAGTTAGCAAGCTCTAAATCTAAAAATAAAGACCGTATCAAAACTGGAATTTCTGATGTCGACGAAGTTCTTGGCGGTGGAATCGTTGCCGCAAGCGTAAACTTAATTTCTGGAGAGCCCGGAATAGGAAAATCCACCTTAATCATGCAGATTGCCTCTGCCGTTGCTAGTCCCAATAGTCAAGTTCTGTATGTCTCTGGAGAGGAATCTGCCGAACAGGTTGCCTCTAGGGCCTCACGGCTCAATCTTTTAGATAAATCTTCTACTAAAGACTCCGATTCACTCGGAATAGTTTCCTCAACTTCTACAGATGATATCGCCGCAACGATCCTTAAACTTAAGCCGACCTTAGCGATTATTGATTCCATCCAGACCATGGCCTGTTCAGAGGTTAACTCTGCCACTGGTTCTATCTCTCAGGTTACAAATTCAACTCATATTTTAACTCAGGCTGCCAAATCTGCCGGAACAGCTCTGTTTATTGTCGGACACGTTACTAAAGAGGGCAGTCTGGCTGGCCCAAAAATGCTTGAGCATTTGGTGGATGTCGTCTTAAACTTGGAAGGAGATCGTTACGGTGGCTTCAAGATTCTCCGTGCTATTAAAAACAGATATGGCTCAACCTCTGAGGCTGGAATCTTCAACATGACCGATAAAGGCTTGGAGCAAGTCCAAAATCCGTCGGAATCTCTCCTCGCCGAAAGACAAGTTACCGATGGTTCAATCGTTTTTGCTGCCATGGAAGGAACGCGACCGCTGCTGGTTGAAGTTCAAGCGCTAGTTAATAGAACCAATTTTGGCTACCCAAAAAGAGCTTCTTCTGGTTTTGATTTAAACCGACTCAATCTTCTAGTTGCCGTTTTAACTCGGCGTACCAAGTTAAACTTAAATGATTTTGACATTTATATAAATGTTGTGGGAGGAATTAAGTTGACCGAACCTGCCGCAGATCTCGCCGTTGCTATGGCAATTGCCTCCGCCGCCAAAGGCTTAAGTTTAACCCAGGATCTCGCCGTCGCAGGAGAACTTGGTCTCAGTGGTGAAATCCGCCGTATTCCAAATCTTCCAAAAAGGGAAGCCGAAGCTAAAAAGCTTGGTTTTACAGGTTTACTCGCTCCAAAGCCAGATTCTAAATCTAACTTTATTCAGGAGGCTAAATCCCTTCGCGAAGTCCTCAACACTTGGTTCACAGCCAAATAGTCACAATTAAGTTTAAGTACTTGACTTTTTCAATCTAGTTAAGTTATAATATAAAGTACATTAATCAAAATTATTTATGAGCAGTACAGTAAACAGTAGAAATAACATACGAATGCGAACACGAACACCAGAAGATGTTAGAAATATGGCAAGAAACGGGGCTAACGCGGCCCTCTATCTTGGAGCTTCTGTCATGGGTATAGTTAGCATAGCGAATAGCGCAGGGGCTTCTCCAGCTTTCAGTGCCGTACTTTTTGCGGGAACGACTATAAGTGGAGCCGTCTGCGGAGCAAGCATACATTCCGGAATACAAACTGCAACCAGTACCTACATTGATCCTGATGCGCCAACTAATACGACGGCCGAAACTACAGCTTCTCCAGAGCAAAGTTAGGCTTAATTAGTTATTTCTACATCTACGATATAATCTAGATAGACATGCAAGAAGAACAAAGAGATTTTGGACCTCACTTAAATATCTTCGGCCGGGTAGGTAACAGCATTAACTGTCGACTTTCGAAATTGCCAAAGTTACCCAGGCTAGACGTCGCCAAGTCTATAGGTGCGCTATCTTTGGCTGCTTCACCGGTAATACTAAATTCTGGAGCTCAAAGAATATTTAGTGGCATCTCGTCCAGCAGTGTTGGTGAGACCGCCTTTGGTGCATTTGAAATGGGTATCTCAATACTCGCTTTCCAGCATGGAAGTTCTGCCACAAGTCTGGGTTATTAAGCTCATTTAAACCAAGGCCCAACCTTAATAGTAATCCAATGAAGCCAAACTCAAATAAGAATCAAAACATGGGGCCAGCAATTGCTGAGGCTGCTATTGGAGCTCCGCTAGCTTTTTACGGAACGCCGATGATTGCTCTTTTAGGAGTTCTTGCTTTAGGTGGCTCAATTAGACTCACATTGCAGAATATAACTGCTAGTTAATCTAAATTCTTTAAAGCTCTAATCCAAATCTTTCAAAACACTTAAAGTAACTAAATTTAAAAAGTGCTAAAATAAAGACTAGGAATTTATCTTATTTATCTTATTTATCTTATTTAACTCCTAAGCATCTTTACTAAACTACAAAAACTAAACTTAATACTAAATTTATGGAAACCCTAATTCTAATCACTTGTCTTTTAAACTTACTGTTGATTGCTTCAGTTATTAACAACAAAAGCTCATCTTCTAACAAAATAAAATCAACTACTCGTAGAAAAATTGTTCTAGACACTTCCGCCGTAATTGATGGAAGAATTCTCTCTTTGGCAGAAGCAGGTTTTTTGAACCGAGCAGAATTAATCTCAACCAATATTATTTTAGATGAACTTCAATATCTGGCAGATGAAGGGGATAATCTAAAGAGGGCACGTGCTCGCTATGGCCTCGAAGTTCTCAACAAGCTTTCTGATCTTAAGTCTCTAAGCCTAATTACAAAAAATTTAGAAAAGTCAGAACTAGAGGTTGACCAGCAGCTTCTAAATTTAGCTAAAACACTTAAAGCTCAGCTTTTTACAGTAGATTTTAACCTTGCCCAGCGCGCTAAAATTGAAGGTGTCAAGATTCTTTCACCAGCTGAACTTGCCGAAGCCTTAAAGCCTCAAATTCTTCCAGGTGAAGTTTTTAAACTTAAGTTGATTCAAAAAGGAGACAGCAAGAATCAGGCAGTTGGTTACCTCCAAGATGGCACCATGGTAGTTGCAGAAAATTGCCTAGCTAAACTTAACGAGACTGTTGAGCTCCAAGCTAGTAAAATAATTCAAACAGATGGAGGTCGAATCGTCTTTGCAAAACTTAATAACGGGCGAGATAACGGCCGCTCTCGAGGAGGCTCAAGTTCCAGGTCGTCATCCAAGAAAGCAACTCCAGCCTCACCAACTCCGACTAAAGAAGCCTCAGCTAAAGAAGTCCAAAAGCCAGTTCAAAAAAGTGCGCCGCCTCAAAAGCCAACTTCAACAGCCAGGCAAAATCAAAATTACCAACGCCCTAAAAGAGTTAACAACCAAGAAGAATCGCTAATTGCTGCAATTAACAATTCTAGCAAGTAGAAAGTTAAACTTAAGTTCAAAATCTAGTTCAATCTGTTAAAATATAGATTGTTAGCGCCCGTAGCTCAGCTGGATAGAGCACTGGTCTTCGGAACCAGGTGTCGGGAGTTCGAATCTCTCCGGGCGCACCAACAAAGTATCCGAACCTTCAAGTTCGGATTTTTTGCTGGTTTTTCTCCGAAGGAGAACCGAACTCCTGCGGTGAGTTCGGGCAAAGCATGAGTTCACGAATTATCTCTCCGGGCGCACCAGATCCTGTGATTTGTCCTCTAGAGGGCATTTGACTTAAATTATATAGATATGTTATACTAAAGCAAATGATAAGAACAGAAATTTTAGAAGTATCCAATAGGCAGAATGGTGACTGGCTGCCGGGAGTAGAGTGGTGTTTAAATAGAGCCGTTCCATGCGGTAATGCTCTATGTATTGATGAAGCCATGAGAAGTGGGCAGATTTATGAAAGCAATAAGACATCTTCAGAGCACGCTCTTAGTCATGCAGGAAGCATTGCCAGAAAGTGTTTTAGGTCCGAAGGTTGTCCGCTCCGACTAGCTTCTGGAGATCAGACCCCAGAAGCGCCATTGCTAGAGATAAAAACTTTCCATCAAAGACGGCAAGAGCAGCTACTTGCAGAGTTTAGAAGCAGGTAGAACTTAACACATTATAACACTTATGCTTGCTATCACTAACAGGGTTGCTGTTTAATAGAACTTAGAAGTTAAACTTAATTAAACTATTTGCAAAAATGATAAAATTTCCCGTTTCTAGCCAAGGTATCAAGACTCCAAAAAAACTAAATAGAATAGATGTAGGTGATCCTCGTGATTTTTTTGACCTTCTTTCTGCAGTTGAAGCCGATCCTAACACATCACCCAGAATACAAGAACTTGTATTGGAAATGAGCCTTCGCGGTAATGACTCAGTTGGGAAAGCTGTAAGAAAAGGCTTGTGGCTACCAGACACATTAACTATTGGTGAGTCAGAGCATGCTTTAACACCAAAATCTGTCAGTGTCGTCACATCCCTAGGTGAAGGAGCTGTAGAAATTGAAGGAGCTAATTTACCAAAAGGGTATGCTGCCCTACATGTCGGAGACTCTGGACTTTCTGCAGACCCAGAAGGGCTAGTTATGATTTCTGGTCGAACCATAAGAATATAGCAGTAAGCAAAATAGCTCTGCTATTTTCCGGTTTATAACCAAAGTGGGTGTTCGCATAGAATCCACACGAGGGCTTCATCAGAATATTGAACTCCCGAATACTAAAAGCATTCAGAAAAAGCAGAGCTACTTACTATTCTAGCACTTTTACCATATTTTGCAATTTAAGTTTAGTTTTTGGAGCCTTGAAGTCTCCAAGGGCAATAATTTGATTTTTAAAATCGAAAGGATTATAAATAAAAATAAGATGTTTCCTTTTTGTAAAACCAGACTTAAACTTAACTCTATAATTCTGACACCAATAATCCTGATTGCAATTCTTTCTTTTCTTCTTTTAGCCCCAAACACAACCTTTGCAGAAACTCTAGATTCCAACCAGACCACTCTAATTACATCTGGAGAGGTTGGAGCTTTCGATGGTGAAGGTTCCACAAAGTGGGAACAACAGGCGGGGGCCATTGAAATGGCGGACGAGCTAGATGATTCATGGCAACAGGACATTCAAGATTCTGCAGACCCAGATTCGACAATCTCGATTCAAACTGCTCAGGTAGATCCAGATTCTTCAAACCCACTAGAATTTAAGTTTAACGATCCAACTTCAGGCACTGGTTCTCAGGTTACGGTTATGGCCGAACTACGCGATATGACCAATCTGGAAGATCAAAGTGATCTTGGCCGGCTCGCCACAACTCAACCAGAACCAGATATTGGAACATCAGGAACTGGGGCAAATACTTATGATAAGAATACTTTGCAAGATCTTGCACCAATTCCCGCCAGATTCAAAGACCAGCACTTCATAAATGAACAAAAAGCAGGAGGTCGAACTTCTCGCAATGCAATTCTATTCAATTTTTCTGAACCTCTACAGGCATTCGGAGTTTTTCTCGGCGACGTTGAAACTCGCACCGATGGTTTCGGAACCCCAGCTGTAATTCGTCTTTTTGATGCCGCGGGCGCATTCTTAAGCGAAGAGCAGCTCCAGCCAAACCATCCCAAGACTGCATCGACTCAACCAACAAAGGGCGATCAGCCTCCCTGCTAAACAGTAGGGGTTACGGGCATCTTTTACTCACGGCACCACCACCAGTTCCGGGTCAACAATCTAGCTCACCTGCAGAAAATAAGCCCGAACAATCTACTGAATAGTTGTACCGTAGATCCCGGTTAGTTCCAGCGCTCCAAATTCATATAGAATATAATTCTTACGAAGAGTTTAACTTAAATGATAGATATATGAAATATATAGCATTGCTTCGAGGAATAAACGTTGGTGGAAACAACAGAGTTCCAATGGCAGAATTGCGGCATTGCTTTGAATCGCTCGGATATACAAACGTAAAAAGCTACATAAATTCTGGCAACATTATTTTTGATACGAACGAACAAGACATCGCGAAATTGATTAAAAAATGTGAACAGGCGATAGAAGATGTTTTTGGCTTTCATGTCATCTGCTGCGTTATAACCGCCAGCGAACTTCATGATGCGCTTAAGCACGCACCCGATTGGTGGGGACTCGATGATGGTAAAAAACACAATGCAATCTTTGTCATTCCACCAGCAACTGCAGCCTCGATTATGAAGGTGGTAGGCGAGACAAAGCCAGAATATGAAAAGGTCACCTCTCATGGGTCAACTATCTTCTGGAGCGCTCCACTCAGAACCTTTAGCCACACACGCTACAGCAAAATTGTCGGAACAAGCGCCTATAAATCCATCACCATCAGGAATAGTAACACCACTAAAAAACTAGTTGAACTAAGCGTCTAAGAATCTATTAAGTTTAACAAGACCCCTCTTTTAGAGGGCAGTTCTTCAGGAACTCTTTAAAAGAATTTAGAAACCTCAGCTCTTCTCTGCTTGACATAAGCACTAAGCCTGCTATACAATCCCCAGTAGTTACTCAAGGTCTATAAAAACAAACAATAAACAAACACTCATATGAACGGAACAGATTGTGCTAAACACCAAACCCAACTTAAGTTTAAGAAAATCTTCTTTACCACAGCGCTAAGCTTGGTTACAGTATTTGGCATGGTTGGTAGTGCCAGTGCAGCTCCGCAACAATACGATTATGTAAGTTCCGGAGGTTTGGTATATTCAACTAGCGACAACCCCCGCGTGAACTCAAACCCATCCACTACAACCACATACGGCGCAGTTTTAACCAGGGGAAGTGAGCTTGCACCAGGGGAAACTACAGTCGATTCGGGTACTAATTTATTCTACACTTGGAAGCTTGATGATTTGACATCCAGAACTTGCAGCCAGGCGAGTATTGAGTCAATTCATGCAGTAGCTAACGTTACCGCTACAACCGAGGGTACCTCTGATTTAGCTGCAGTAGGTCTTTATGTGCTCGACGGTACTGGTGGCTACATGCTAGATAACTATGCAATCACCACAGGCGTCGACTTCAGAACATCAAGCGCCGGATTTACACCACCTAATAACGAAGGTATATTTGCCGTTGGGCGGGGTACTTTCGGGGATCTTGGGGGTGTTATCTCGGGACAGCTTGATGCGACTTGGGATGTCAGCGGGTTACCTCTCTCTAGTGAAATTGGGGTGATTGTTCAAAATGACGCCGAAAATAGCACGGTTGATCTTCAGACCACATTTCAGTCTATCGTTGTTAACTACGATGATTCTGGTTGCTCTACCAACCAACCCCCAACCATCAATCCAACAACTCCTAAAACCTCAACCTCCACTAAAACCCCAACCGGCACCGTCGTTTCACCTGGCGCGTCACTCAATGCCGCTGATCTCGATGGCGATACTTTGACCTACGCTATCACCGATGGCAACGGCGCAGGATACTTTGCAATTAACTCGGCTAATGGCGATATATCAACTGCCACAGCCAACATCCCAGCTGGAACTTACGTCCTGACAATCCAAGTCAGCGACGGTAACGGCGGCACCGTCACCACCCAGCTGACCATTGTCGTCAGTGCCGACGGCACAGCCACTCTAGCAAAAACAGGTCAACCAACAAGCCTAGTAGTCTTGCTCGCAGCTATCTTGTTTAGTTCTGGAGTATTCGTTATGGTTCGCAGCAAACAATTTCAAAGCTAAACGTTAACTGCTGCATCCTGAGGTAGCTATACTGCTCACTATAAATTTTTACGTAGCAAACAATTATAAATGAGCAGTTTTTAAGGGTGCATGCTTTTCACAAATTCTTCACATACTTGCATTCACTTTTTGAGAATTACACTATTTTACAGCGGTGAGGGTTAGACCCTGGTAGCCTAGTCTCACATATCAGGTCAAGCCTAAGTAAGCAGAGCCTAGCCACTAGTTAGTTGCTTATGTTAAACTTAAGTTCAAATTAGTAAACAAAAGAAGTCTTGTTATGAGTTTTTCCAGAAAGGTTGTACTACTGAGCTTTAGCATTCTAGTCTTTATCTCCACAAGCTTACTAGGTTCGGAATCCACAAACGCAGCCTTCCCCGGGTCTAATGGTAGGGTCGTGTATACAGATTACATACCGGAACAGGGTTCTTTAAACTCATATCTGATTTAATCGGTAACAACCCCCTAACTGGCTTTAGCATAGAATTTACAGATATTGACCCTCCTCCCGACACCTCCGCCCCCACCAACATCTCCCTCTCCAACTCCTCCATCGATGAAAACATTACTCCGCCAGGTGATGTCGGAACGCTAACTACAGAAGACCCAGACTCTGGGGACACCTTCTCCTATACTCTAGACTGTGACTCATCTGCTCCAGACGACTCCTCCTTCTTCATCGATACAGATCAACTTAAACTTAACCTTTCTGCAGACTACGAAACTAAAAATAGTTACGACATCTGCATTCGCTCCACAGACCAAACAGGCAAATCCTACCAAAAGAGCTTTATAATCGATATTAATGACCTTGATGAAAGTCAGACCATCCCTCAAACAGACTTTAGCCTCTCCATCACTCTTCTTCAAACAGGAGAGATCAAAGCCGGGGACCCCGTCACCTATAAATACACCGTTAAGAATGAGGGGCCGAATGATGCTGAACTAATTGGAGGTCTTTACATCATAACCCCACCAGAGTTTACCGTGGGCACTATAGATAAACCGGTCCAAAGTCCAGACCCCATTGGCCCAATGCCGGTCAGCTCCGTGGGTTTATCGGTCATCTCAAGCAGCTATCCAGGGTATAATTTTGTCATTTTCGAAAGCGAGAGTGATCCCAGCCACACAGTATTCACTTCAGGGGTAAGTGAGACCTTTACTATTACCGGAAATGCCAATACCGATTTCACCAACAACCAAACAACAACCAGAGCAATCTATGGAAATGCAGACTACGAAGACACTGAGGCTATAGCTCTAAATACTGCCATCCAAAGCAACCAAGACTTCTTCCTTCTTCCTGGCAATAACGTCGCCCATCACACTTATACCCACGGCTTATCAAACCCACCAACCAACCCCACCAATCCCTTCGTAAACTTCACACCTAAGCCAGCCTCTACCGGCCACCCACTAGCCTCAACAGGAGGAATAGTCGCCTCACTCTCATTTATTTCAGGAACACTGCTCATGATTGGAGCCCTCTTCATCTATGCTAAGCGGGGGATTGAATAGGGCTTAAGGTTACAGTCTGTTAGCTAGGATTAAACTTAAATATTGAATATGGTAAACTTAAGCGTATACAAAAGTTACTAAAGTGGAATCTATAAACAAGTGAACAATATCTTCCGCAAAATCTCGGTTAAGATTTCTAATGCCACAGGTAAAGCCTCAACGTTTGTTTCGGCCTTCTTGATTGTTCTCCTTTGGGCTGCTGTAGGTCCAGTTTTTGGGTTTTCAGATACCTGGCAACTTGTAATCAATACCGGTACAACCATCATCACTTTTTTAATGGTATTCCTAATACAAAATACTCAGAACCGAGACTCCAAGTCTATCCATCTTAAGTTAGACGAACTAATTCGTACCCAGAAATCCGCCAACGTTTCATTCCTAGACCTAGATTCTAAATCTGATCAAGAGCTTGAAGATTTAGCAGAACGCTTTACAAATATGTCCCAAAAGGTTGTTGGCAAAGAAATCGAACGCAAGCAAAAAAAGGTCAGTAGATATCGGCTCTTAGGAAGGGGTCGTTCTGAATACAAAAAGTTAAAAGCCAGTCAAGCTAAGAATAAGTAGCCCGGTAAGAATGAATAAAAGGCAGGGTGGCAAAAACTTAAAATCTACTAAAACTAAAGCAGCTAAGTCGCCTAAAAAAGAGGTTTACAAAAACTCATCGCTTAAAGAAAAGCTCAACCCTAAGACAGTCAGAGTTTACGATCAATCTGAGCTCGCCTGGCACCACTCTAAGCCCTATCGCAAGCGCTATCTGGGCTCATTGATCATTGCACTCCTCGTGTTTTTTAGTCTTTTCTACTTCTTTGGCGCCACTAGTGCCAAAAACTCTAGCCTTGCAAAGAGCGCTAAAGGCCTTGTTACCGACGTCTTCGGAAAGGAACCTGCAGACGATCCTAAACTTAATGTTGACTCAACTTATGGATTTTCATTTGAATACAGCTCAACTGAACTTTATGCCAGCGGAATAGATTCCACAACTGGGCAACTTTATGTTGGCCCAGAGCTTAAAACTAGTCGAGCTTACAACTCCATCAGAATTGCTCCAAATATTACCAAAGATATTCAGTCGAACGGCTCCTTCGGTTCGTTAGACTTTAAGTACTACTCCAACCTTCCCGTTTCTCAGCCGGCTGATTTAAGTGGGCTTCAGGCTCTCACAGTTTCAGCAGAAAATCCAACTTTCGAATCTCAAGTTAGTCGAACTATAAAGCTTGATAATCAAGACTTCCTAAAAACAGAGTGGCGAAGTAAGCCACAAGATGGAGTTGCCGGTTCACTCAGCTTTGGTTTTACCTCTTATCTAACCAGTCTGAATGGTAGGCCTTTCGTTGCCATTCAAAGGGATGGCATAGTCCAAGATGAAGTCCAGCAAAAGGTCCTCGGCAACATCTTAAACTCCCTTAAGTTTAATCAGAGTACTAGCAGCAAGAGGCAGCAGTCAAACTTAAACCCAGGCCCTACAGACTTTAAAGACTTAAGTCTAATTGACCGCTTAACTTTAACATCTAAAACCTCAGCCGCAATTCCTATCCAGCCTGGAAGCTCAGAAAAAATTAGCACTCTCTACAGCCCGGCGGTGGTTAAGGTTTATAACTTTTACTGCATGGATATTCTTATTAACGGCCAGCCATATCTAAGAGATGTCTGCAAAGCTCAAAGTGGAAGTGGATTCTTAGTTGGAGGCAGTGGGGTGGTGGGAACGAATGGTCACGTTGCCGTTAACAGGCCAATTGATGTTGTTATTGAAGACGCCATTAATCGCTCTAAAGACCAAGGAGACGACACCTACATAAATCGTCTTATAAGCCTGGCGGGTATAACTGAGGCTGATGTTGTCTCGAGCAGTCAAAACGAGACTATCGGTAAAATTATTGACAAGTTTTATTCTAAAATTCCTGAAGCCACTTTTGCCGCCACTAACAATGTCGATAACATTTTAGTTAGTCTGGGTCAGGAACAACCAGACGTGGAAGAGCTCATAAGTTTAACCAAAAACCGTCAGCTCTACCCTAATCAGAAATCAATCAAGCATGCTGAGTTAAAAGGCTACGACTATCGAGCGTTTGACGGGCTAGACGGCTTTAAAGCCTCAGACATCGCCGTATTAAAAGTAGAGGGTCAAAACTACCCCTCAGTTTCAATTGGCGACGCTAACCAACTTAACCAAGGTAGTGAACTGAGCATTATCGGTTACCCAGGGGCTGCTAACAATAATGGTCTAGTCGATTCAACCCATAGCTTGGCAACTTTGACTTCTGGAAAGGTTTCTTCGCTTAAAAAAGCCGCCGGGAGTGACAATAATCTAATTGAAACCGATGCTACTATCGGGCACGGAAATAGCGGCGGACCTGCTTTTAATGAAGCGGGCAAGGTTGTAGGGATCGCAACTTACACCATTGATGGCTCTGGAGAAGGAAATGGTACATTTAATTACGTTAGAGACATTGCAGACTTTTCTAAGCTAGCAGGCGAATCCTCCGTCTCCATAAATACTGAGAGTGAAACTCAAAAACAGTGGGAGGAGGGAATTGAGCTCTTTTATCAGGCTCGGTATTCTAAATCGCTCAACAATTTTGCCGCCGTAGAGCGTCTTTATCCAGAACACCCCAAAGCTTCGCAGTTTATTTCTCTTGCTCAAAAAAGAATTGCTTCTGGTGAAGAAGTTAAAGACTTCCCAACAGCTCTAGTTATCACTGGAATCATCACCTCTTTAGTCACTATCGGGAGCATCATTTTCATCATTGTCCGTCACAAAAAGAAGAATAAAGTTTACCAAAAAGTTAATCCACCTCAAGTTCTGAATCCGACAATCCCACAAAATCCACCGAGTCCCCCAACTCAACCTACATCACAAGCCCCGAGTAATTTAAATCCACCAATTCAGACTTCCGATTTACCGCACAGCCAATCCCCACAGCCCGCTCCAACAGAAGTAAACTCTGTAAATATCCAGCCAGAAAGCTCCCAGCCAGCCGCTGTTCTTCACGAAAAAGAACTTAATCCTATTACCGAAATTACTGAAACTACTATTCCGCCTGAACCTCCTACTATTCCGCAGCCTCAGACAAATCTAGTGTCTAAAGAGCCAGAAATTGTTGATACACAAACTCCATCCACGCAGCCTTCTTCTTCAAAAGCAGAGAGTTTAGCTCCAACGCCCGACTTCTCATCTCTACAAAATAATCAACACATTCCAGATAAGTCTCGCTTTAGGCCGTCAACCAAGTTCAGTCTACCGGTTCAATCTAATCGTCCAGCAGCCTCAACACAGCCAAGACCGGCAGAAGAGTCAGCTGCATTAGAAAGTTCTCCAACTCTAAATTCGACCTCCCCTACAGAGGTTCAATCAAGACAATTTTAAATTTAGTTTTTTAAATCTTTGGCAATCTTCCAGTAAGATTCAAACATTTGGCGCATTGTTTTAGCGTAAGCTCTATTTTGGATCTCCATTCCTACCTTCTGACCATCTCTAAAATGGAAAACTCCAACCGTATCATTATAAACTGTAATCTGTTGGTCTAAATCCAAAATCCCCTCATCAATCAAGCCTCCATAGAAGATGTTTTTAAAAACAGCGACATTATTTTTGTAACAGTTGGAGATCTTGCTGGACCAGACTTTATTAATTCTAGCCATATAGGGCTAATGCCCCGGGATTCTCTAATCGTAAATATTGCCAGACCCTTCATTATTAACAACGAAGATATTTTCAGATATTTAAAAGCAGGCAAGATAAGGATGGTCTCTGACTACGATTTAAAAGGAGAATTTAATAATCTTCCATATACGACATGGTACTGTAACAACGGTACTAATGGCTCAATTACGGTTAGCGAGACTAAAAGAGCCAGTGATATGGCAACAGAATCGATAATCAATCTACTAGAGAAGGGTGAAGATAAAAACCGAGTTGTATAAATTCTTGGTGGAGTATAACGGATTCGAACCGTTGACCTCTTCACTGCCAGCGAAGCGCTCTAACCAACTGAGCTAATACCCCAAAAGTCTAAGGTTAAACTTAATTATACCACCGACCAACTCTCCAGCCATCATTCGGAGCTAAATCCAAGCCTTCCGTCACTCTAAAAGCCACAACTATGTCATCCTGAACACCCCACTATGTCATCCTGAACTTGTTTCAGGATCCAATCTGTATAATTACTTCATGTAATGAAGTCCTATTTTGTCTATATATTAGCCAGAAAAACTAACGGAACACTTTACATTGGTGTCACCAGTAATATACAGAGAAGGCTAGAAGAACACATCAACGGATTGGCGGAAAGTTTTACTAGCAAGTATGGTCTTAAAAGGTTAGTTTACCTCGAAGAATACCAAAACCCAACAGACGCAATTAAACGCGAAAAACAACTAAAAAACTGGAAAAGGCTATGGAAGTTAAATTTAATAAACGCACAAAACCCAGCGTGGAAGGATTTATCAGAAGATATTTAGCTGACTTTTATTGATTGGATCCTGAAGCAAGTTCAGGATGACGATACTCTGAGAGAAATTCAGAAGTTTATGGCTGTCTCTAAGCTTAGTGACAACACGGGGATCTTTCGGCAAGTTCAAGATGACAAATTCCGATTTTTTCGTTAGCGGCGAACTGCAACCATACTGTGCCTTAGCACCTCGTCGCCAATCCTATAGCCGGCCTGCATTTCTTTTGTGATAACTTCTTTTTCACCGTCGCTTTCATCCACAGAAATGGCCTCGTGCAAGTCCTCATCAAACTTTTCACCTTCAGCCTTTATTCTCTCTAAACCAATCTTTTCCATGGCCTGCTTAAGTTTAACTAGTACGGCAACCATTCCTTCACCTTCTTTGCTAAGTTCAACTTCTTCAGCGAGTTCCAGAGCTTTTTCAGCCGCATCTAAAGTTGGCAAAACCTCTTTTATAACTTGAGCTTTATAAAACCCAGCCCATTTAAGCTTATCTTCTTCAGCTCGGCGTTGTACATTTTGAGCATCGGCACGCTCTCTTTGCAGAGCTTCAGTCAGCTCGGAAATTCTAAGTTCTAAAACTGCAGAATCTAGGTTGCAATCAGCAACGATCTCCTCCGGAGTTTCATCTTTTGGAGTTGGCTTTACTTTTTTAGTCTGCTTTTTATCTGCTTTCATTTTTTAAATAAATACTTTTGGTGGGTGATGAGGGACTCGAACCCCCGACCCCCTCGGTGTAAACGAGGTGCTCTAGCCAACTGAGCTAATCACCCAAGATTAAGTTTAGTTAAACTTAATTCTACAATTTTACATCAAAAAGATAGAAAAGATTTGTAGAATTTGGCTACGCCACACGAAGTTTTATACGAAGTGTGGTGATCCCGCGGGGAGTCGAACCCCGGTTGCCAGGATGAAAACCTGGTGTCCTAACCGTTAGACGACGGGACCACTAACCTTTAATATTTTAACACATCTAGCGCTGTTACTCTAAATCTGTTAAAATTAAGTTTCTTAAGCCTAAAAACTTAAGGGCGAGTGGTGGAATTGGTAGACACGCATGCCTTAGGAGCATGTATCGCAAGATGTGGAGGTTCAAGTCCTCTCTCGCCCACCAGATTTTGTAAAAGAGACTTTCGAGTCTCTTTTTTGCTGTACATCTTAACCGCTTCTTTATCTGTTAAAATTAAGCTTAAGTTTAACTAATATTGATTAATAGGGCGGTAAAATCTTTTGGCTAGAACAAAACAAGCAGTAATTATTGGTGGAGGTTTTGCAGGACTCAGTGCAGCCTGTTATATGGCTCGTGCCGGCTACAGAGTTATCTTGCTTGAGAAAAACCAACAAGTTGGAGGCCGTTCTCAGTTTTTTGAAGATGCCGGGTTTAAGTTTAACCTCGGGCCAGACTGGTACATTATGCCTGACATTTATGAGGATTTTTTTAAGGATTTCGGATTCCAGACAGAAGATTTTTATAGCTTAACTAAACTTAAACCCGGCCTAAGATCCTTCTCGCTTGATGGGCACATTCTTGACGTTTCAGAACAGGACAACTTCACTAAGCAGCTTGGGGATATTAAACCCGGCGACTCGCTAGGAGCCAAGCGCTTAATTAACCGTTCTAAGATTCTTTATGCAGACTTTAAACTTAATCTGCTTTATCAAACCTGGGGATCTCCATTTAAGTTTAAATCCATACTTAGCAATGCTAGCTTTTCCAAAGGAACTCATTATTCTCGAGTTGCAAAACTTCTACAATCTTACCCAGCGATTTCCCTAACAAACCAACTTAGCCTGCTACTTGGTACTGAGGCCTCGAAACTTCCTTCTGCTTATTCTTTTTTGCCATACACTATTTTTGAGCAAGGCATCTGGTATCCTGGAGGAGGCTTTAATTCTGTGGTATCTGCCTTCCACTCTTTAGCCCAAAAGCTTGGAGTAGAAATTTATGAAGGCTACGAGGCCGAAAGCATAGAAGTTAAGCTTAATTCTGCCTCTGCCGTAATTGTTAAGGGGTTAGAAGAAAGGCTCCCTGCGGATATTATTATTTCTACAACCGATTATTCATTTGCTGAAGGCTTATTGAGTTCTGAGCACCGAAACTATAAAACTGGCTACTGGAACACACGAGAATATTCACCCTCTGCTATTACCGTATCTTTGGGGCTCGATACTAAGCTTCCAAGTATTTTACATCATAATATTTTTCATCTCGGCTCAGATTCAACTACAACTTCAAATTCTAATCTCGCCAAATTAAACAGTTTTAGTGTCAGCTGCCCGTCTCAAACTGACCCGTCTTTAGCGCCGGTCAATTGTGATGTTCTAACTATTACTATCCCAGTTGACTCTCCGCTTGGCGAAGATCAAGATGCTACAAACCACCTCGTTAAGCAAGCATTAAGTAAAATTAGCCAAGTTGCTAAAATAAAAATTGAAGACCACATTGTGACTCAAAAAATAACAGCTTCTGGCTACATAAAAAATACGTTTAATGTTCCTAGCAGCTCCACAAATGGATTAAGCCTAACTAAGAGGCAGGCTTTTGGAAGGCGTCCGCGCACAAAATCTAAAAAACTGACTAATCTTTACTACGCTGGGCAAGACACAAATCCAGGTCCGGGAACACCTTTTGCCATAGTTTCTGGAAAAATAGCTGCCTATCAGGCGCTTGGAAAAGACCCTTCACCTAACAAATCTTTCTAACAAAA
This sequence comes from uncultured Candidatus Saccharibacteria bacterium, assembly GCA_937871805.1. GTDB lineage: Bacteria > Patescibacteriota > Saccharimonadia > Saccharimonadales > HK-STAS-PATE-42 > HK-STAS-PATE-42. Next base: position 418,790 of record CALMQB010000002.1, on the reverse strand, counting down.
ACTGGTCTTAATTCCGTGGAATGCTCTTCCACAAAGCTATAGCCCTCTTCTTTAAAGTCTTTGATTAGTCCTACTTCATCAATTCTATTTTTGATAATCCAGCGCGCCATTTTACCTCTAGCAATCTTGGCATGAATTGCCTCAAATTTGGTGTCGTCGCCACGGGTCTGTAAAAAGTGCGGAGTTATAATCCGACCCTCTTCCACAAAAGGCCGAATCACTTTAATGTACTCTTCTGAACTTAAGTTTAAAATAATATCATCTGTGGGCAGACTTTTTGCCACCTTATTATTCCAGTATTGGTAAAGGTTGTCTTTATTGCCAACTTTAAGCTTGTAGCCAAGCTCCAGCCTGTAAGGTTGAATTATGTCTAATGGTCTTAAGATGCCATATAAGCCAGAAAGTGTTTGAAATTTCTTCTGGGCAAATTCAAAATCTTGGCGGTTAAGCGTTCTTGCTTCCAGACCTTTGTACAGGTCTCCACTGAATAGTAGCCAAGCTGGGGTTCCATCTTTAGGTCTCCATTTTTCAATTTTATCTTGAATCTCTAAACTTAATTTTTTAGATACGTGCATCAGCTTTTGGAGTTCTTCAGAAGTCTTGGTGTTAAGTTTGCTATTTAAGAACTCTGCTTCATCTATAAAACGAGGCACGCTTAGGTTAAGTCTAAAATCAGTCTCCAGTTTTTGAGGGACCATCGTTTTTGAAGAAACTAACAGTGTAATCATACCCTTAAGTTTATTACGTTAAGGATTCTTAAGCTAGGTCGCAGGTTGTTAGGGCAATGTCGGCCGCCAATCTGTTAAACTTAAGCTTAAGATGAGTGAAGACAAGGCAAAAAAAGTTCTGGCTGTAATTGATGGCAAGTCTGTTTTCTACAGAGGTTATTATGCCATGCCGAACCTCAGTACGCGTGACGGGGTCTCCACTGGTGGAGTTTATGGTTTCGCCACTCTCGCTCTAGAAATTATCTCAAAGCTCAAGCCAGACTACGTTGCTGTTGCCTGGGATAAATCTAAAACCAATACTGCTAAACGAAAAGAAATCTATCCTGAATATAAAGCAAACCGTAAGTCTGCTCCACCAGATTTTTATGAGCAGGTTCCAATTCTCAAAGAGCTGCTGGAAGTTCTTGGTTGGCCACTTTATGAACTTGATGGCTATGAAGCAGACGACATTATGGGAGCTTTTGCTCACCAAGCTAAAGGGCTCAATTTAGAAACTAAACTAATCACCTCAGATTTAGATATGCTACAGCTTATTAAAGATGGCAATACTGAAATCTTAACTATCAAAAAAGGGTTTAGTGACATTACAAAGTTTAATCAAAAAGCTTTTGAAGATAAGTATGGAATAGAAGTTGAGCAGTTTATCGACTACAAAGCATTAATGGGAGACAGCAGTGATAACATTCCCGGCGTGGCAGGCATCGGTCCTAAGGCGGCCAAAGAGCTACTCAATGAATATCAAACACTAGATTTAATTTATGAAAATCTTTGGAAGCTCCCACAAAAATATCAAAAAAAACTAGAACCTGGAAAAGGTTCGGCGTTTATGTCTAAAGAGCTGGCCACCATAATTTTAGATTCTCCACTTAAGCTTAAGAATGAACTTAAAAATATGCACGGAGTCCCAAAAGACGCCTCCAAACTTCTTTCCAAGTTAGAAGACCTTGAGTTTCGAACTTTAATTAAAAATTTACCCCGCTTTTTAAATGCTCGCGGAGCTAGTGTTGAGGCTAAAGTTCTTGAAGACTCCAGCTCTACTAGAAAGCTAAACACTAAAGTTGCCTTCGCCACCGAGCTCAAAGATCTAAAGCTGGATTCTAAACTGCCCCTCTTTACTTACTCAACTTCTGGCGGTAGGTTCGGAAAAGATCCGCAGCGCCTTTACCTTTCTCAAGACTTTAAGCAAGTTTATATTTTAGACTTTTCTAACTCTAATAAGTTTAATTTTCAACCAAAAGAACTTCAGTCTGAGCTATTAAAGTATAAATTTGTTACTTATGATTCCAAAAAGCTACTTCACTTTTTTGCGGGTTTAGACTTGACGGAGCTTGCCGTAAGGCCAGTTAAGCACGACATCCAAATTGCCGCATTTTTACTGAACCCACTATCTAGGGCAAAAACTCTAACTGAACTGGCCAATCAGGAGCTTAAGCTTAATTTTACAGAAGACCTCCCACCAGAAGAACTTGACAGTCGATTCCCAGAAATAAATCAAGCACTGTTAGAGCTCCATGATCGCCAAGTTCACCAGCTAAAAAATATTCCTGATCTCCAAAAAGTGTTAGCGCAGATCGACCAACCGCTTGTCCCAATTTTAGTCCAAATGGAAAGAAGCGGAGTTAAAGTTGATCAAAAGAAAGCCAGGATTATTTCTAAAAAATTTGAAGATCGGATCTCAGACCTTACCTCTCAAGTTCATAAATTGGCCGGTAAAGAGTTTAATCTTGCTAGCCCAAAACAACTGGGCGAAGTTTTATTCGTAGACTTGAAACTCTCACCCGTAGGAGTTAAGAAGAAGAAAACTGGTTTTTCAACCGCCGCTGATCAACTCGAAAAGATGGCTAGCCTGCATCCGATTGTCGTCTTGATTCAAGAATATCGTCAAATCGCTAAACTAAAGGGAACTTATCTCGACCCTCTAGAAAACCAAATCTCTAAAAAAGATGGGCGTGTTCATGGTACTTTCAACCTCAACGTCGCGGCGACTGGAAGACTCAGTTCATCTGATCCGAATTTACAAAACATTCCAATACGTACAAAGCTCGGCAGGGAAGTACGCTCAGTTTTTGTAGCCGAAGAAGGTAAGGTCTTAATTTCTGCAGATTACTCTCAGGTTGAGCTGCGCATTGCTGCGGCAATGTCGAATGATTACGAATTGATTGAGCTATTCAATCAGGGTGAAGATATTCACGTCGCAACCGCCGCCCAGCTGGCTGGAATCTCTCCGAGTGAGGTCACTAAAGAACAGCGCAATCAGGCCAAGGCTGTTAACTTCGGAATTCTCTACGGACAAGGAGCACATGGTTTGGCCATTACAACAGGGATGACTGATGGCGAGGCTCGCATCTTCCTCTTGCGCTATAAAGAGATTAGATCTAAATTGTTTGACCTCACAGATAGCTTTATTCGTCAAGCTAAAGAGGAAGGTTTTGTCAATACATTTTATGGACGACGACGGCCAACTCCAGACATTCACTCGGTTAATTTTAATATCCGTAGCGGAGCTGAAAGAGCTGCTCTAAATATGCCAATTCAAGGAACTTCAGCTGATATTACAAAGCTTGCGATGATTAAACTTAATGATCGGTTACCAAAATCTGCTATACAAATTCTACAAGTTCACGACAGTATTGTAGTCGAAGTTGACAAAATAGATTTAGCAAAAACAAAGAAAACTCTCAAAGATGTTATGGAGTCAATCTCTCCAAACCTAGGAGTTAAACTTAAAGTTGACACCAAATCCGCCACCAACCTCGGCGAACTCTAAATTTAAATTTTGCATTATTTATGATCTACACTATAATGATATAAGAAAGTAAAATATCAAAACAGCTTAAGCTAAATAAATCACTAAAATGGAATCACTTTGTTCTCAGTGCACGGAACCTTCTCGAACTCTCTAGGACTACGTCCTCAAAGTTGTAAGCAGTGGCCTTGATTCTCAGGAAATTACTGCAACCTGTTTTGAAGGGCATCAATCTCCTGTGCCCCCTCGGCTAATATCAGACGATAGGGAATTAAGCAGGGCGGTAGAGGCCTTGCAGTACGAGACGACTAGGAGAAGGTCGCGAGTCTAGAAGATCATTAAAATCAACTAATAGTTTATTAAAGCTATGTCAAATTCAAATGAATCTCCAGACACCCTTAACCTTACTTTTGAGTGCTCTAAACATCCGGGCCTGCAGACTGTCGACGCACTTGGTCCTGCTGCAGTGTACCTGGTAGATTCAGATGGGGCCTGCGTTTTTAGAACTCTCTGTACTCGTGGAGAGCCAGATCACCCACTAGATATAAATCTCGAAATAGAGTCTATGGTTTACGGTTTGAGTTTTGTCGCAGCATTTAGGGCTCAGGGTGTCCCTTTTCATGAAGTATAGCTAGCAACTATGCAACTTTTGTTAAACTTAAGTCATGCCAGAACTTCCTGAAGTAGAGACCGTTGTGCGTGGGCTTAATAAACATCTTGTTGGCCACACTATTAAGAGCTTTGATTTTGATTGGCCAAAAACTATCAAAACTCCACCAGAAATATTCCAAAAAGAAATTATTGGCTCTAAGGCTATTTCTGCGGAGAGGCGAGGGAAGCTGATCATCATAAACTTAGTTCCCAAAGATTCCGAATCTCAGGCACCACATTCGCTACTTATTCATTTAAAGATGACTGGACAGCTAGTTTACAAATCATCCAAAACTCAATATGGAGCTGGCCACCCGAATGATTCGTTAATCTCCAAACTGCCAGACAAAACGACCAGAATCCACTTTAAGCTTAACGATAATTCCGAACTTTTCTTTAATGATGTTCGTAAGTTCGGTTGGGTAGAACTCGTCCCAACCGAAGATCGCCACCTACATAAATTTATTGCGTCACTTGGCCCAGAACCGCTAGAGATTAGATTTAAAGATTTCAAGCAAGCACTTTTTAAACATCCTAATGGTCAAGTTAAAGCTAAGCTTTTAGACCAGCATATTATTGCTGGAGTCGGTAATATTTACGCAGATGAATCTTTATGGTCTGCAAAAATTCATCCTCAGACTAAAATCTCTGATATCTCAGAACTTAAACTTAAGTCACTATTTGAAGAACTTCAAAAAGTTTTAATTTTAAGCATTAAGCAGGGCGGATCTTCTTCCGCTAATTACATTAAGGTTGATGGAAAAACTGGCTCTTATTTAACGTTTGCTAAAGTCTATAAAAAAGAAGGTCAACCATGTGAACACTGCACAACGGAAATAATCCGTACAGTAGCCGCTGGGCGTGGAACACGACTCTGCCCAAGCTGTCAAAAGTTGAAACCTTAATTCAGGCTTCCAGTAAAAATAGTCTATACTTAATCCTAACTATGCTTAAAATTTTTTACGGCCCCAATATTTTTGCAAGAAATCTAGAAGTCGCCAAGCTCAAGGCAGAGTTCACCAAAAAAGATGGTCAATATGCCGTGCGCACTCTTTCTGCTGAAGATTTAAGCGTAAAGAAATTTCTAGAAGACGCCTCTAATAACGGCCTTTTTGCCAAGTCAGAACTTATCATAGTCCGCAACGGAGAAGACAATTTAGAGCTAATTTCTGCTGCCCTAGAATTGCCAGATTCAAAGTTCAAAAGCATCGTTCTGCTCGTTAGCAATTTAGATAAACGGACTTCACAGTATAAAAAGATTTCAAAAAGCTCAGGGTTCACAGAATTTAAAAACTTCAGCGAATTAGAACTTAAAAAATGGATCTCTTCCGTTGCCAAAAAATTAAACTTAAATCTATATTCTAAGACCATTCAAGAACTTCTCCAGCGGACGGAATCTAACCAGCAAGAAATTTGGATCTGCCTTAACCAACTTGCATTGCTCGGAAGGCAAGAAATTAAGCTTGCAGATTTGGACATATTCCTCGCCCCGTCTTCCACCCAAAATGCCTTTAATCTTTTAGAGTCTGCCTTAAAAGGGGACTCCAAAAAGTTCCAAAAAACCTTAAAAGAACTACAGCAGTTTAAAGAGGACCCTTACAGAACGATCGGTTTACTTTGTTCGCAGGCACATTCTCTTTTTACCCTAACTCTTGGTATCCAAAACTCTAAAACACCTAGTCAAGTTGCAACTGAAAATGGTCTTCATCCGTACGTTACATCTCAGCAGGCAAAACTAGTCAGTAGCTTAAACTTAACTAAACAAAAACTTTCCAAAGCTGTTGAAACTTTAAGCTGGCTTGATTTATCTTTAAAAACCGTGAATAAGACCGAGCCTTGGCCTATGCTGGATGTTGCCCTACTTAAAATCTCTATGCTATAATTACACTTAAGTTAAACTTAATTAAATAATTATGACCTATAGAGAAATTTGGAAAGCAGTTGTTTTATCAATCGTTACCTTCGGAGTTTATGCCATCGTTTGGCAAGTAAAGGTCAAAGGTGAACTCAACTCCCAGGGTGCAGAAATCCCTAGTGCCTGGTGGTTAATCGTTCCAGTCGGAAATATCTGGTGGTTGTATAAATATGGTGAAGGAGTAGAAAAGGTAACTGGCGGCAAATATTCTGCTGGTCTAACTTTTGTCCTTCTGTTTCTAACAAGCCTTGTTGGGCAAGCTGTTTTACAAATTGAGTTCAACCAAATGGCTAGAGCTTCGGCTAAGGTTAAGGCAGTTTAAACTCTAACTCTAAAAAGTTTGAATCAAAAAGAGGTTTCGGAATTCCGAAACCTCTTTTATCTTCTTCCACTAAATTACATTATAGCAAAAATAAAATTTTAAAACAAGACTATTCAAGTAATGTCAAACAGGCTAAACTTAAGCTCATGCTCAAGTCAAATTCCAAAAAAGGCAAAACAGAAGATTTGAATAAGTCTAAAAATCTGGATGCTGAAAAGTTTATTAAACTTAAGTATCTCCAGAAAATGCGAGATCACAAGATTAGCTATTTTGGGGTGATTTCTTTTTTGATTGGGAGTATCCTTAGCTCCAATCTGATTCCAATTGTCTATTCAGGCTTTGTGCAGAGAATAATTCAAGGTGGGTATGCCAATGTCTCTGGAATGGCTGGAGTTCTGCTCCTCTTGGCATTTTTATACGCAGCAGCTCAGTTTCTCATTGCGATCTCGGATCTAATTGCGTTAAAAGTCTCGAAAGGGATTCAAGTTGAACTTTTTCAAGAGTCCCACAGGATACTTTCTTTGCAGTCCAGCTCATTTTACGCTAACAATTTTTCCGGAGGTCTAGTTTCTAAAATAGAGCGCTACGCTATTGGATTTCAAGGCGTTCAGAGGGCCTATCAGTTTCAAGTTATCCCAACAGTTATCACGGGACTATTCATGCTTGCTTATGTCATGATTAAGAGTCTTCTTCTTTCTATCCCATTCTTTCTAATTATCTTCTTCTATGGCCTATTGGTTTTTACAACCAAGAAAAAGCGAAAAATCCTATCTAAAAAATCTCAGAAACTTGCCACAAAGTTCAGGGGAAAATTCTCTGACTCAATCATTTCTATGAATACTGTTAAGGCTGAGGGCGCTGAACGTAGAGAGCTCTCCAAACTCAAGGCTCCACTAGAGGATATGCGCAAGGCGTTAGTCAAAAGCAATATTTTTGGTAATGTAACTTCAAGAGTTTCTACATTTTTGGCTAATCTGTTCATCTTGATGTCACTAGTTTTTGCTGCAATTTTATATATTAACGGCTCAATTGAGCTTGCCACAGTTCTAATCACTACTAGCTATTCAAGTTCACTCGTAAATAACATTAGTCGTCTTGCTGAAACTAAGCTAAGACTGCAAGACATATATTCCGAAACTTACGAAATGGCCGAGATTATGATGCAGAAGCCAGAAATACAAGACCCTAAAATCCCAACTAATCTCAAAATTAATCAAGGTTTGATTGAATTTAATAATGCTAGTTTTAAGTATTCAGACTCTTCAGAAAGTATTGAGGACGAAGAGGCTGCAAGCTCCGAAAAAAGAAAAAAGGATAAGCCTGAGCAACATCTCTTCAAAAACTTAAACTTAATTATTCAACCTGGTGAAAAGATAGGCTTGGTTGGCCCAAGTGGAGGAGGAAAATCTACCTTGCTAAAATTAATCTTAAGGTTTTACGATGTGGACTCTGGGGAAGTTAAAATAGATGGCATCAATATTAAAGATGTAATTCAATCTAAGCTCCGTCAACAGATTGCTTACGTTCCACAAGATCCAGCACTATTCCACCGCTCCATTCTCGAAAATATTGGTTACTCAAAACCAAAAGCAACCAAAAAACAAATTGAATCCGCCGCCCATCAGGCCTTTGCCGATGAGTTTATTAATGATTTACCAAAAGGCTATGACACCCTTGTTGGCGAGAGAGGCGTGAAGTTGAGCGGAGGTCAACGCCAACGTGTTGCAATCGCTAGGGCAATCCTCAAGGATGCTCCAATTCTATTACTAGATGAGGCTACCAGCGCTTTAGATTCTGAGTCAGAAAAGTATATTCAAAAGTCACTCCAAAAACTTATTAAAGGCCGCACAACAGTTGTTGTTGCGCACCGCCTTTCAACCATTCAAAACATGGATCGCATTCTAGTCATCGAAAAGGGACGAGTTGTAGATTCTGGTTCTCACCGCGAGTTGCTTTCCAGCTCACCACTTTACCAAAAGCTTTGGTCGCACCAAAGTGGGGGGATGCTATAAGATTAAATCTAACTAAAACTCAAAAATACTGTATCAGAATTACTGATCCAGAGCTCTATCAACTGCTTGTTGGGCTACCCATAACAGAAGATAAATTAGTTCTGCGCATCATTCTAGGCAAGATATGTGCCTACTTTAACGGTCTCGCAGTAGACTTTCCAGGAACAGTCGATTAGCACTATCTACAACCTAATTCACCCAGCGCTCCTTGGACTACTGCCATCACTGATGCTGGATAAGATATCTCTGTTGACGGGATTGCGGAATAAATCTCCCATCCACCAAACTGTAATTCGGTTGGTCTTTGTTCGGCCTGCTCACCACCAAAAAAACTTGCCAGAGCTACATCAGACATCATTCTCTGAGCTACGACTTTTGTTCTGTCACCACAGGACACTTCGTTAACATAGGGACTTTTAGTTCTGTCGATTGAAACTTCCTCCATCATCCTGTCTATCACCATCAAAAGTGAAGGGATTACAATAAGCCCGTGTGCATTACCCGCAACAATTCCATGCCACCAGATCTGATCCAAGTTCAGAACTCTGAGTGTTGTACCTCCTAGTTTCATTCTTGCAAAACAGTCTCCCTTTCCCTCTGCTAATGCATTTTTTAAACTATGAATGGCTGCATATCCCGGCAAGAGGCGGTTAACTACGTCTTTGGCCACTTCAACTTTATTCTCTGCAGTGAGGGTTCCAATTCTGATCACTTTAAATTTAATTAAAGCTTGGCCCTAAAACCTAAAATTACTTTTTGGCTGTAGGTTTTTTACTAGGAGCTTTCTTTGGAGCAGCCTTTTTCTTAGCAGGGGTCTTTGCAGTAGTTTTCGCCGTAGGCTTACTGTCTACTTTTGGAGCAGCTTTCTCCTTTGCAGATTTCGACCCTTGTGGGTTAATCTTAAGCTTCTTAAGATCTGCATTCAATCTGCTCTTTTTTCTTGCCGCCGCATTTTTATGGATCAAATTCTTTTTTACTGCAGTATCAATTGTTGATTGAACTTTCTTGAAGAGTTCGGCAGCATTTTTCCCGCCATCTTTAGCGTCTACCATAAGCTCTTTAATAGCAGAACGCATATTCTTTTTTGTAACCTTATTTCTAGCTTCACGAACTTTGGCTTGTCTAGCTCGTTTTTTTGCTGATTGGATGATTGGCATATTATAATTCCTTTTTGATCCGTAGACCTTAATGTTTATTCTTTCAAGTAATTATTATAACAGGGGAGCTTTTAGCAATCAACAGTTGGGCTCAAAAAAGCTTGACTTAAGTTTAAGCGAAGTGTATTATGCAAGGTATGCAGCTTAGTTTTAAAAATATTCTGGTGATTACAGACGTTCAATAACGGCTGAGGCAAGGTATTTCAAAAACTAAACTTAAACCTCCCAGCCGGGAGGTTTTTTGCATAGAAAATAAAATAAATTAAAAAATAATTATGGAAACACTAGCAAAAAGAGTAGACTCAGGGCCTACTGGAGACTCTGTCAGAGCAGTTCTGCATGGTCATATAGGTATGGTCTACGAATCAAATAACTGCAAACCTCCGCTTCCAGAAATGCAGGCCAAGGGAGGCTTGGAGTCTGCGGTACACGTAGCCAGGGAGGTCGCTAAACTTGCAGCAGGCAGTGATGAGGTGCCCGGTCTCACGGCGGGGGGGGCTAGGAGTTTCTTAAGGGAAAGTATAGGAGAGATGACCCCAAGAGGAAGTCATCCTTACGAGGGAGATTAAGCTTAATCGACGTTTTTTTCTTCGACGTTAGCGTCCAGCTTATCCTGCAGGTCCTTGGCACTTAGGGCAACGGTATTGCGCAGTTCTACAATTTGGTTGTATTCAGCAATGATCGTTTTGATTTGCTCAACTTTAATATTGTAGGCTCCAACTTCGTTGTTGTAGCGCTTTACTTCGGAAGCATATTCCTCCCTGCCGTCGCTATTTTGAAGCTCTTCAATCTTGCCTTGTCTAAATTCCAAATCTTCATTTAAAACCTTAAGATCATTTTCTAGCTTATCTTTTTGTGCCTTCAAATCTTCTAACTGCTTATCAAAGCCTACAACTTGAGCTTCCACCGCCTTAAATTCTCCGTTGTATTTTTTATAAAACTCTACAATCTGAGTTCTGTTTTTGAAATATTCAGAGTAGACTTCTTCTAGCTCCGGCCCAACATCAGCAAGTTGTGTTCCAAAAATTGCAAACTTTTCATTATCTAAGTCTCTACCGTCACCAATTTCTGTTTTATAGCTCGCCACTAAACTTAGTGTCTCAGGATCAGTAATCTCTGACTCCAAAGCTCCTAAAAGTGACTTAAGTTTAACTTTTTGATCTTCGTCCATTCTTTCAAACTTAGCATGTAATAACTCGTGTGCTGCCGTAACTTCTTCTACTCCGCTAAGCTTTGGTTCATCAACCTTTAAAACGTAGATTTTACGCTGAGTGTAGCAACCTAAAACACTGGCTTGCTCATATCTTTCTACCGGGCAAAGTGTTTTAAATTTACCTTTTCCGTCAACTTCTGTTTTACTCGCCTTATAGACTAGCTCACCTTTGCTGGTTAAGTTTAAGTTTTTTAAAACTCTACTCGAATCGGTAGTGGCCTCGTAATTCCTGGCAGACCATCTATCATGGATTTCCCATTTATTGTTCCAGCCCCAAAAACCAACTGCTAACAATCCAAAAAATGTGACCCATAAAAATAGCGTTGAAAGAATTCTGAATTTAGATCTCGTATTTTGCGAATTTTGCATTGAGTTTAAGTTTAACCAAAACTATGTTTAATATACAGCCTTAAACTGAAGCTTTATCTAAAAAAGGATAAAATACGCTATAATGTCTAAACAGGTGGTGAGGGGGCGTAGCTCAGGGGTTAGAGCAGTCGGCTCATAACTGATTGGTCGTAGGTTCAAATCCTACCGCCCCCACCACTAGAAATTATTTTTTTAATGTTTAGCATCAAGAAAAACCTCCCACCGAAGTATGGAGAAGGAACGGCAGAGTTACGGGAAGACTTCGAAAGGTTCTTTCAGTGGGGCTTAGACCTTCAAGATCCCCATAAGCAGATTCCCGAAATGGCGCATCAACTAGGCTTCGGAGCTAAGGTGCACCCACTAGGCTTTCACGTTGTATATCTCTCAGAACAAGATCTTGGAGCGCTCAGCCCTCAAACTGGGGTTGTGCGAGCAAACTTTTTTCCACCAGGAGTAAAAATAAGAGAAGATCTCCATTCCCACGGGTTTGATTTTTATTCTGGTGTGGCTCAAGGTGGCTTGACGAACCTTGATTATGGCAGATTCATCGATTTTCCAACGCCCGCACCCTATGGAGAGGGGCTTGTCGGGTATGAGGGTCGAGTTAACGAGACCACCGGAGAAAATGAAACAGTATTAGCATTAAAACCAGTTGTCGTTTTACCAAAACCTAGAAGGCAAGAGCTTTCTCGAGGATCTAGCTACACTATGCCTCCTAAGGATTATTTTCATGGCCTAGGGGAATTTTCAGAAGGTCCGACCGTCACAATATTCTGCAAGTCTCCAAATTATGGTGGGAGTAGGGGAATTTCGATGACACTAAGAGAGCCAGATGATGCTCCAGTTCCCGAAGAATATTAGGCTTAAATTCCTAGACCTTCAACAACCACTACCATGTTCCTGTAACTTTCTTCCTGGTTAGAATAAGCGTAAAACCAGAGAGAACCTAAGGCGATCATCAATTTGTAACACTCTAGTCTGCGTTCAAAGTTCTGTAGTTTTATGCCGAGTCGTTTGGATTGTTTTTTATACTCAGCTGTAAATCCATATTCCGAACCCCACAGTTCTAGCCTGGCAAGGTCCCTGACGGGGTCACCATAAATTGATTCTTCCCAGTCAATAACTCCAGTTATTTTCCTCCCGTCGCTCAAAGTGTTATTGAATCCGAAATCATCATGAATGACAACCCTCTCTTCAGGGCAGTATTTGATCAACTCCTTTATTCTGAACTTAAGTTTATCTCGTAAGTCTTTATCATAAAATAAAACATTTTTTAGCTTATCTTCATCCGTACCTAGACTGGCATTTAAGAACTCATTCCAACTTTTAAACCTCCCATTTCCAGATGAACCCCAATTTCCATAGCCAGTTCCAGGTACTTTAAGTTGATGAACTTCTAAAAGGGCAGCAACAACTTTTGGTACTAAAAGTTTATTCGTAGCTTCATCTAGCTGATCTAAAGTTATGCCTGAACATTTTTTTGTAATGCAAAAGGAAAGACTTTCGTTGACATCTCCAATCTCAATAACTTCTGGAATTGGAATATTCTGAGAGGTAAAGTTTTGGTATGCGAACTTATCCTTAAGATAATTTTCTTTACCATGGGAATTAACCCTAAGTACATAATCAGCATCCTTAAGTTTAAAGAAGAAGGCCTTAGATGTCTCACCTCCTCCAATTTCGGAAACTGAAGTGACATCATCATTAAAGTAGCCACTAAGGAAGTCTTTAGCATCTGAGAGCGTAAGTTCAGTTTTGTGAGTAGACATATGTCTACAGTATAGATTACAAGGCAGCTTAAGTTATAATTAGACCACAAGCCTTAAACATAGATGAAGAAAGAAGAGATCCAGCTGAGCATTATTATCCCTTCGTATAATGAGGAATTAATTATTGCCGAGACGCTCCAAAAAGTTTCCAGTTATCTTAAAAAGAATAAGAAAGATTTTGGGCTGACTGAAGTAATTGTTGTTTCTGCCGGGCAAGATAAAACCTCCAAAATTGCACTTTCTAAAAAAGACCTTTTTGATAAATTTAAGTTAGTGTCCCCAGCTAAAATAGGCGGCAAGGGCAGAGACGTCCGTCTAGGTTTTAAAGCAGCAACCGGTCAAGTCCAAATATTTATGGATGCCGACCTCGCCACACCACTGCACCATATAAAAACCGCTTACTTAAGTTTAACCTCAGGCAGCGATGTTGTAATTGGAGTCCGCAAACTTAGTAAAATTCATCCCGGGTTTTTACGTTCATTATTTTCTATGGCTAGTAATTTAGTCACCAGGATGACGCTTTTTCCAACAATCAGAGATACGCAGTGTGGCTTCAAGGGTTTTACTAAATCTGCGGCTAAAAAAGCCTTCCTACGGCAAAGATTGAACGGCTGGGGTTTTGATATTGAACTCCTCCAGCTGGTTAGAGAATGTAAGCTTAAGCTGACGCAGCAACAAATTCTAGACTGGGAAGAGGGTAGAGAAGAGGGGCTTCGCGGGGATAACCTCTTTACCGCCGGTTTTAAGACTTTTGCCGACATCCTCCTAGTTCGCTTAGAAGCTTGGGGGCGGTTCATGGGCAGGCACTATAGACCTATCTTGGTCATGGCTATGGCTTCAACCTTTGCCTTGGCGCTTTCACTGGGCCTCAAGCAAAGTGTTTGGTTTGATGAGAGTTACTCTATAATGCTCGCTAAAAGTTCAATCCCGGACCTTTTCCGCTTAACAGGAGTTGATGCGCATCCGCCATTTTATTACCTACTCTTAAAGAGCTGGACTTCAATTTTTGGCTACAGTGAACTCGCGCTCCGAAGTTTAAGCGCACTCTTAGCGTCCTTTTCTGTTGGAGCAATATTCATCTTCGTGAAAAGATTTTTTAGACTTTCGGCGGCAACAGTAACCTTACCACTTTTAGTCTTAGCACCCTTCCTGGTTCGTTATAGTTATGAAATTAGGATGTATTCTCTGGTTACCTTGCTGGTTGTTCTGGCAACATATTTCTTAAAGTTGGGCCTGGAACAGAACCGTAAAAAAGATTGGGCCATCTATGCACTTCTAATTACTTTAGGAATGTACACACTCTATATGAGCGCCTTAGTTTGGGCGGCGCACTTTATTTATGCGAGCTACTACCAGATTAAATTTAATCGTAAGACACCCAACCAAAAGCATAAGACATTGAATAATTTTTTATGTCAAAATTCGACCCTTGCCTTTGTAGCAGCCGGATCGCTCTTTCTGCCATATCTGCCAACTTTAATCTCGCAGTTTAAAAATTCTGCCCTGCCCGAGATTACGTTTGCAGTTGGCTTTAGGCAACTGACCTCCATCCTTAGCTTTGGATTAATATACCAACCAGAAACTCAGATAAGCCCTCTCATGGGCATATTCCTGATCACTTTTCTTGTTCTAATAATCAGGCTAATATCTGCAGGGATTTCTTCTAGGGATGCTGTTTTCAAAATAAATTTAAGCATAGTTCTCTCAGTTTTTTTACTACCAATTGCATTGCTTGCAGTAATTTCTCTGATTAGCCCATACTTTATGGAAAGATACGTCGCCCACTACATTATTTTTGGCTATGCACTAATTGGAATAACTTTAGATTCAGCCTGGCGTAAGGGTCGCCATAAAGAGGCTTTTATCCTCGGAGCGTTAACTATCGGCCTTCTATCGACTGGTATGTTTAATCTCTTCAAAACTGGAAACTATAACTACCAAAATGACACAAAGCCCAGCTCTAAGCAGCTTTTAGCCTCAATTCCTTGTGACCAGGACTCTACGATTCTCGCCTACAGCCCCTATGTTTATATTGACTTACTCTATACCCTCCAAAAGGACTCCAGTTGTAATTTTAAGTTCTACAGTCAACAAGAACTCCCAGATTTCGGAGCTTACAACATCCTAAAAAACAGCACTCAAAGGGTTACTTCCTATAAAGAACTTAATACCAAAAATATCTACTACCTGTTCTTAGACCCAGAGCAACCCGTAAACTTAAATGAATATGGCTATTCTAATATTTCTGACTCACTAGCAGAAACCAATTTTGGAGGGTTTAAATTAAACCTATATCAACGTCAGTAGATTCTTATTCCCAACGGAAAACCCTAAAGGCAATCAAATATATTACCGCTGCCCAGGCTGCCAACAGACCAACCTGCGGGGCAATTTCAAATATTGTTTTACCTTCGGTAATTATTAGCCTCGCTCCATCAATTATCGGAGTAAGCGGCAAGAAACTAGAAATAGTTTGAAGTACTTCTGGCATTAAGAATCTCGGGAAGAAAGCCCCACTTAAAAATATCATTGGGAAGACGACGATCTGTGCCACTGGAGCCGCTTGGTTTTCATTTTTAGCCCAGCCTCCAATTGCCAGCCCAACCCCAAACAAGGTAAAAGTTCCCAGTACGATCAAAGTAATCAAACTTAAGTAATCACCCTTCATATTAAGTTTGAAGAATATTTTTGCAGCTGCAAATAAAGTTGCCGTTGAAAGAATTCCAACTAAAGAGTAGGAAAGCGCATTGGCAATAAAAAGCTGTCGAACTTTAAGTGTCGTTGTGCTATATCTTTTTAGTACTCCACGTTTCTTAAGTTGTGGGAAGACGTTTGTTGGCCCAAAAACTGCCAAGCTCAAGATTGAAAACCCTAATAGTCCTGTAAATGTGTAGTCAAATGACCTTTGCCCCTCCACCGCTGTAGACTTTGACTCAACCGAAAACGGAGTCTCAGTTTTTACAAAGCCTGAATTAATTTTATTAAAAACTGAACTTAAGACTGAACTTAAAGTTTGCGCAGCCTGTTCACTGTTTTTGTTATACAAAATCTCCGCTTTTCCAGTGGGATATTTTTTAGCTGAATCAATCATTCCAAAGCTTTCTGGCAAAATTATTGTTGCATCAATCTCATCTCTATCCATCTTTTGACGGGCAGAGTCCAGGGTTCTCGCGCCCTGGTTAACTTCAAATGTATTGTCTGCCTTAACTTTTTCCTCAAACTGCTTTGCAAAATCACTTTTACCTTGATTAACAAGGCCAACCTTGAACTTAACACTAGAATTATCGTTCCCAAATATCCCACCAAACACGAATAAAAATATCAAAGGAAAAACAAAGGTAAAAAATAGTGCGGTCTTATCTCTAAGAGATCGCTTCGTCTCAATTTTTGCAAAAGTTAAAATTGTTAGAGCTTCCTTCTTTAAATTTTTAAACATAATTTTTTAATCTCTTAACTCCTTACCAGTTAAATCAATAAACACATCCTCTAAATTCGCCTGTTCAACGAGCTGCTCCTTTTTAAACCCGCGGTTCAATAAATCCTGAATTAGTTTTTTTGGACTGTCCAGTGCAATAATCTTGCCACCGTCCATCACTGCAATTCGATCGCAGAGCATCTCTGCCTCATCCATATAGTGAGTCGTCATAATTACGGTAACACCTTTTTTCTGAATATCTTGGACCAGCTGCCAAAGGTTCCTTCTTGCTTGTGGGTCGAGACCTGTCGTCGGTTCATCTAAAAAGAAAATCTTTGGTCCGTGGACTAGTGCCGCAGCAATGCTCAGTCTTTGCTGTTGGCCTCCAGACAGGTTTTCTACAAAACTGTTCGCCTTTTCCACCAGATCGACCTCCTTTAGCAACTTCCTGGCATTGATTTTACTACCGTAAGCCGCTGCAAAAAGTTCCAGAATTTCAGTTAACTTAACGTGTTCTGCAAAAGCTGGTGACTGCGGCTGAACTCCAATAATCGCTTTAACGTCATATGGTTTTTTGCTAACATCAATTCCGTCTAGAGTTGCACTTCCACCATCAATCTTTCTGAGGGCTTCGAGCATTTCTAAGGTTGTAGTTTTACCGGCTCCGTTCGGTCCGAGGATTCCAAAAACCTCACCTTTTTCGACCTCGAAACTAACACCTTTAACAACTTTCTTGCCATCGTAGATTTTAACCAAATCTTTAGCTCTCACAATCACTTCTTCTCTTCCTTGCATATCAATCTTTTAAGTTTAAGTAACCTTTAAAGGTAATTTTAGGCTTCTGGTATTCTTAAGTCAATCTCGTGGTAAACTAAAGCCTAAGCATATCCAAAATAAAAAAATGAATAAAAAGAACTCACAGCTTAAAGATTCTAAGTTTAATCAAAAGTTTCAAGACCTTAAAGGTCTCAAAAGCACAGACCTGGTGGAAGGTCTTAAGAGCCAGAAACCAGACTCAAAACAGCTTAAAAGAGGTCTTAAAAAAGCTATCTCCCGAAATAACTGGCTAAATTATTTAGTTTTATTCATCAGCATTTACTTTTTTTGGAATACTGGTGTCGCCATTCGTCATAACCATAAACTAGGCGCTAAATTCGATGCTCTTAAGCTTAAGACGGAGCTCCTGCAAGAGTCAAACAAGAACCTCGAACTTCAAAAAAGATACTATTCTTCTCCAGAATATCAAGAAAAAGCCCTCAAGGAAAACTTTAATCTAGTTGCCGAAGGTGAAAACGTCCTGATTGTTAAAGATTTACCAGAGCCTAAAAACAAGCGCGGCAACGTTTTTTCTGAGCTACAAGAGCTCCGCCAACTAATTAATCGTTAGACTTTTTTACGGATTTTTCGTTTTTTAGTTCTGCTGTAAACAAAATATCCTACACCTGCCAAAATCAAAATAATTACAGCATTCTGAAGAACTCCAGCATAAGTTTCGACCTTGTTAAACTTTTCACCTAGGCCATATCCTGCCAAAATTAACACGCTGTTCCAGATTAAACTACCTGCTGCAGTATAAGGTATAAATTTAGACATTGGCATTTTTTCAATACCTGCTGGAATAGAGATCAAGCTTCTAAAGATTGGCAGCATTCTTCCCCAAAAAACTGCTTTAGACTCGTGTTTTATAAACCACTTTTCAGTCTTATCAATATCCTTAACTTTCATCAGAGGAATCTTCTTTGCCCAGTCTCTAGCCCTTTCCTTTCCAAGCCAAGCTCCAGCCCAGTAAAGCATGATTGCACCGACCACAGAGCCAATTGTCGCCCAGCTAATTGCTAAAACTAAACTTAATTCACCTTTGCTGGCTCCAAAACCTGCCAAGGGCAAAATCGCTTCAGATGGAATCGGTGGAAACAGATTTTCAATCATCACAATCAGTGCCACTCCAGGCTCTCCAATTTGGTTGATTAGTTTAACCGCAAAATCAACAAACTTCTGAGTCAAAGATCCAGCCCCAAGATTGATTAGTAAATTTAAGTTAGTAAACATAAGATTAAGTTTAACACTCTTGCTGTAAACCTCCGCTCCTTAATCAGTCCGTAATCAATATCTAAGGCTAGGCTTAAATTTAAAATCTAAAGTAGGCTATAATCTTAATTTAACTTTGAATTTATAATCTACAGTTAACTAAGCATAATTTCTAAATACTAACTAGCAATCAATCAATTTATGTCTAGCAGTCTTCTTGATGTCATCATCTTCTCATTGGTTGGAGGAGTTGCCTCCCTGGCTGGCGGAGTCTTACTCCTTAAATTTAAGCTTAAGCCAAGTGTCATCTCTGATTATGTCACTCCGTTTGCCGCCGGGGCACTTCTTTCTGCTGCTTTTCTCGACCTTTTGAAAGAGTCTGCCGAATCTAACCTCTACGAGCAAGGCTTATACGGAGCTCTTGGCGGGATCTTACTCTTCTTCTTTTTAGAAAGGTTTTTCAGCTGGTTTCACCACCATCATCCTCACAAAGAAGGCGTTATGAAAGACCCAAAAATCAACATGATTATTATTGGCGACAGTTTGCATAATATTATCGATGGTCTTGCTATTGGAGCAGCTTTCTTAATAAGTCCAAATGTTGGAATTGTTTCGGCGCTAGCAGTTGCTGCGCACGAAATACCTCAAGAAATTGGAGATTTTGGCCTACTACTTTCTAAAGGCATGGAAATGAAGAAGGTCCTATTGTTCAACTTGGTTAGTGCTTCATTATCAACTTTTTCTGCTGTCGCAATATTTCTAATCGGGAGTAGTATCACTATTAACACCGCCCCACTTTTAGGAGTCGTCGCTGGGATGTTTATTTACATCGCTGCCAGTGATATCATCCCAGAAATCCATAAAAGTAATTCTAAAAAGATCGTAAACTTAAGTTCGATGATGCTAATTCTAGGAGTCGTTTCAGTTGGAACACTTTCTAATCTACTCCATTAAACTTCCTCCACTGAAAATGGTTGGAAGTTCCGGCCCTACGCTTTTTGATATTTTGCAAAGTCCAGAATAATCTGTTAAACTTAATTTTACACTCTTAAATTATCGCGGAGTAGAGCAGCGGCAGCTCGTGTGGCTCATAACCACAAGGTCGCAGGTTCGAGTCCTGCCTCCGCAACCAAAATAAAAACCTCAGCTTGTCTGGGGCTTTTATTTTGGTTAAGAATTTAATAAGTTCGGTTCTACGACAAATCTTTTGATGCAGGAAAAAGGTTTCGGTCGCACATTTCGGCCAGAGCATGAGCACAGTTGCCGGAAGCTTTTGAGTATTTTGCAGTCAATGAATACTTTTAGTGTATAATCTTAAGTGTTAGTCAACATTACTTAAACTTAAGGAGTCCCCAATGATCGCACTTATTGTTCTAATTATAATCTTAACTCTAACTATTCCACTCTCCATCTTTACTGTAAACCAACAAACTGCTGCAGTTATTGAAAGATTCGGAAAGTTTAAAAGGATTGCCAATGCCGGCTTAAACTTCAAGATTCCTCTAATTGACCGAGTTGCCGGAAAATTAAGTTTAAGGGTCCAGCAGCTTGACGTAAAAGTAGAGACTAAAACTGAAGATAATGTCTTCCTCTTTGTGGTCGTTAGTGTTCAATATCTTGTTCTTCCAGAAAAGATCGTCGATGCATTTTATAAACTCCAGAATGCTCAGGCTCAAATTACGAGCTATGTTTTTGATACTGTTCGAGCACAGGTTCCAAGCATTAAATTAGATGATGTTTTTGTGGCTAAAGATGACATTGCTCAAGCTGTTAAAAAAGAACTCGACCACGTCATGGATGATTTTGGTTACGGAATCGTCGGCTCACTTGTAACAGACATCGATCCTGACCACAAAGTCAAAGATTCAATGAATGAAATCAATGCTGCCCAGCGCCTCCGTGTTGCTGCTGTAGAGCAGGCCGAAGCAGATAAGATTCGTGTGGTTAAGGCTGCCGAAGCCGAGGCGGAAAGCAAAGCGCTCTCCGGAGCGGGGATTGCCAAGCAGCGTCAAGCAATTGTGGATGGTTTGCGTGAGTCGGTTTCCGGATTCCAAGAAAAAGTTAGTGATGTCAGTTCACAAGAGGTCATGGATCTGGTTATGTTGACTCAATATTATGACACCCTAAAAGATGTCGGTTCTGGAGCGAACTCAAACACGATTCTAATTCCTCACGGCTCACCCGGTCAGGATGAGGTCTTCAACAAAATGCGCGACGCAATCATCATCGGTAATGAAGCCTCTTCAAAAAACCAGAAATAAATACTAGGTCTAAAACAGTAGGGCCTTTAGGGTCTTGAGCGTACTGTCTTAACCGGTGCTGCCGAAAACCAACCGTGGGGCCAAAGCTTCTGCCCCCACTTTAGTAATAGCTGTCGTATGCCCTCCTTCCATTTTCACGGTAGAGTCTACTAAAGCGGCCAATCTCCTTTTTTCGAAATCATTTAGTCCGCCAGAACTTTCAGAGGCTAGCTCTCTTGCTCTCCTTGGGTTAAGTCTGAGTGCTTCAACTAGTGCTGCATCCGGATCTCTCGCACTCGGGTTTTGTAAACTGTAGATTATATCTTCAGGGCCAAATAGCGGGTCGTTTTCATATGCAAAAATTCTTACCCTCCCAGACTCCAGATTACTGAGCACTCTATGCATATGTGGATTACAGCACGCTCCTTTGCATTCCCTAAGAGAGGTTATGGGGTGACCAGCCATATATCCAGCAGCATCAGCTAGTCTGGTGGCTTGAGGTGCGGCTTTAAGTAGCCCCCCAGAATCATTAACAACATCTTCAACACCTATCCCAACGACTTGTGCAAGTCTGGGTCCGGCAAATCCAGAACCGGGTAAAGCCCTGGTATTATTGGTGATTCCCGCAGGGGCTATTAAGTTTACACCAATAGTTCTATGCAGCTCTTCCAGTCTGACCTGATCGGCTTTATTAAAAATGGGCGCAAAATTACCAATGGACAGATCGTAGAGTCCAGCTAAGGCAATTGGGCTGCCCATGGAGTGGCATGCCAGAGTCAAATTATCCGTTTCTTCAGTAAGCTTCAGTAGCTCTAGTAGCATCTCAGCCCCAGCTGCTTGTAGGACGCCATTCCCAATACGTCTTCTGGGGAGCAGTTCTTCACGCATGTCTCTGCTCCTCTTGTAGGAGTGAACTCCGGTTCCGTCCTCGCCCATGACTTCTCCAAGTCGAATAGCGCCCTTCCAGCTGTCGCAAACTCCGTGCACAAAAAGTACCGCTTTATCTGAATCCTCCGCACCCAGCTGGTGCAGTTCTGGGGGATGGTAATCCTTGCCTCTAAACATAACTGTATTATAGCATATCTTGTCAATTAAACTTAACTAAATATTAAACTTAAGCTAGTGTCTTAGTATGAAGGTCCTGGTCGATCTGAACGTTTAGGTTGGTCATGGTTTACGGGAGTATTGTCATAATCTCCCGCATTGACTTCCATTCTAAACTGAAGACTGAACCTTGGCTCTCCCTGGCCAATATTAGTAACGGCATGAGCTCTCCTAATGGCATGATTAAGATCGGTTGGAAGATATAATCTACTAGAACTAAAAAATACGGCATCTCCAGTATTTGTCGTAATCTTTCCAGCATCTGTTGGATGACCTTGGGCGGCAGCCTCCCTTGCTTGCTTTGGGGGTTTGTTGGAAAAAACAATGTCACCCGACCCAGCTAAGGTTGCAGATATAACGGCGAAAAGATCATTTATATGATCTCGGTGCCAACCAAGCCCCAGTTCAGTTCCTGCTGGATAAATCTGGACAGCCACTTCATCAGGCCGAAAGTTTTTCACGGCCGGGAATAGAGCTTCGGATGCAACAATCAAACGTCCAGCTAAACTTAAGCCTAAGGCTTCAGTTTTTGGATACAAATGTTCTCTAGTCAAGTCTATAACTGCTCTTTTAAAAACTTGTGCGACTAAGCTCTTGGAGTCCCTAATTGGCTCGATTCCTCCATTCTCTAAAACCTCAGCGATAACCCCACTTCGAGCCTCTTCGGGAATAATCCCGGCATCATACCAAGCTCCAGAACCTCCTTCGCCCAGACATTCTGGACCGTCGAATCTTGGAGTGGTAAATCCCCCGGTCTTCATATAACTTTAAGTATATCCAATCAAATAAATACTCTGCAACCAAAAAACCAGGAGTACAACTTTCTACATAAGTTAGCGCTCTTGCACACAGACTGCCAATTTGATATATTTAAGTTTATGGTTAGCACTTGATTAGTTAGAGCGCTAACATATACAATAATAATCACATTAAAAATTAAGTAGATTCACTTTTTGGAAACCAAAAACAAAAAGCGGAATCAAAAGTAATTCAATATAAGGAGAAATAATATGGGAAAAATACTTGGAATTGACCTAGGAACAACCAACAGTGCAATGGCCATCGTTCAGTCTGGAAAGGCGACTATCATTGAAAATAACGAAGGAAATCGTACCACACCTTCTGTCGTTGCTGTAAAAAGTAAAGATGGCAAAGAAGAACGTATCGTTGGTGCCGGAGCTCTCCGGCAGCGTGTAACGAATGCCGAAAATACAATTTATGGTGTTAAGCGTTTAATCGGACGTAAATTTAGTGACAAGGAAGTCCAAAAAGACCTTGAATTAATGCCTTATAAAATTGTTAAGGCTGGTAACGGAGTTAAGGTAACAATGTCTGGCAAGGACCACTCTCCAGAAGAAATCTCTGCGATGATTCTTTCTAAACTTAAGGCAGATGCTGAAGCCTACCTTGGTGAAAAAATCACCGAAGCTGTAATTACCGTTCCTGCCTACTTTGATGATTCGCAGCGTCAAGCTACAAAAGATGCGGGTAAAATTGCTGGCTTAGAAGTCAAAAGGATTATCAACGAACCAACAGCTGCTGCTCTTGCTTACGGGCTAGACAACAATAAAGAAGAAAAAGTTGCTGTCTTCGACTTCGGAGGTGGAACATTTGATGTTTCTATTCTAGAACTAGGTGATGGAGTCTTTGAGGTTAAGTCTACTAACGGGGATACTCACCTCGGCGGTGAAGACGCCGACCTCCAGATTGTCAATCACTTTGTTGCAGAGATTAAAAAAGAGCACTCCAAAGACCTCACCAAAAACCCATCTGCAATGCAGAGACTGAAAGAAGAGGCAGAAAAGGCCAAGAAAGAACTCTCCACAGCTCAGAACTATGAAGTCAACCTGCCGTTCTTAGACCAAGGTGATGATGGTCCAATAAACTTTGAATATAACTTCACTCGTGCCAAGCTTGAGGATTTGCTCAAAGACCTCATCCAAAAACTAGTTGCACCATGCGAGAAGGCACTTAAAGATGCCAAGCTGAAGAATTCTGAGATTGACGAAGTCATTCTTGTTGGGGGAATGACCAGAATGCCTGCAGTTCAGGCTAAGGTCAAAGAAATCTTCGGTAAAGATCCAAAACAGGGAGTTAACCCAGATGAGGTTGTTGCTCTTGGAGCCGCTATCCAAGGTGGAGTTCTTCAAGGAGATGTTAAAGATGTCTTACTTCTCGATGTTACGCCATTAAGTTTAGGAATCGAAACGATGGGCGGAGTTTCAACCAGGCTAATTGAAAGGAATACTACTGTTCCAACTTCTAAATCTGAAACATTTTCTACTGCAGCGGACAATCAACCTCAGGTTGAAATCCACGTTTTACAAGGTGAGCGCGAAATGGTCGATGGCAATAAGTCACTTGGAAGATTTGTTCTTGATGGAATACCTCCAGCGCCTCGTGGAATTCCACAAATTGAAGTCACCTTCAATATCGATGCCAATGGAATTCTAAACGTCAGCGCAAAAGATAAAGGTTCCGGTAAAGAACAAAGTATTACTATCCAAAACTCTGGAAATCTTAAAAAAGATGAGATCGAAAAGGCTCAAAAAGATGCTGAAGCTCACGCCGAAGAAGACAAGGCAAAGAAGGAGGCCGTTGAAGCTCGAAATAGCTTAGAAAACGCCATTTATCAAGCAGAAAAAATGCCAGACGAACTCAAGGATAAGATTTCTGAGGAAGACGCTGAAGAAATTAAAAAAGCAGCTGAAGTTGCTAAAGGAAAGCAGTCATCAGACAATAAGGATGAGCTTGAAGCAGCAACAAAAGAATTACTCGAAAAGATCCAGCCAATTGCCACTAAGATGTATCAACAGGCAGCTGAAGAAGAAGCTAAAAAGGAAGGTGGCTCTGACTCTGAAGAAAAGAAGGAAGACGCTCCAGAAGCTGAAGTAGTCGAAGAAGATAAGGAAAAGAAGTAGTCTTAAACTTAAAATAAAGTCCTATGAAAATCGTAGTCATCAGCGGAAGTTACCGAAAAAATTCTCAAAGTCATAAAGTCGCTAACTGGATCTTAGAGAGATCTAAGACTACGATCGCAGAAGTTGAAGTTAAGCCAGTAGATATCAAGTGGCTCGACATAGTCTTAGACCCAGAAGAGTTCTGGGCGGGAAAGAGTGAGGCCGCTAAAGATATGAAAAAAATCTATGACTCCCTCGAAGATGTTGATGGCTTCGTTGTCGTCACTCCAGAGTGGGGCGGCGGAGTACCACCAGCTCTTCGTCAATTCATCTTGATGAGCGGAACTAGCTTTAGTCATAAACCAGTTCTTGCAGTAGGAGTCTCCGCCACACCGGTCGGAGGCATCAGGCCTGTTGATGAGCTTAAGCATGTCTCAAAAAATACACGCCTAGTCATAATCCCAGACTCGGTGGTTATTCCTCAAGTTGAAACTGTCTTTAACAAGCTTGAAGTTGACCCAAGTAACGAACATGAAAAGTACACCGCAGACAGGCTAGACTATTCCTTAAAAGTTTTAGAACAATATGCCGAAGCTCTCAGCGGAGTTAGAACTTCTGGTGTAATTGATTATAAAGAATTCCCTTTTGGAATGTAGGCAGGTAGTCTGTATTATTCGACACTTGCCAGTCTTGCCTGTATAACTACCCTTCCATCACTCGCTCCTTTTAGGGTGCAGGTATAAAGAGTTAGTTTAGCTTGGTCTCCCGGCACTACCGGAGCCTCAATCTCAACTTGGTCCGGCTTAACCTGGTAGGTCTCGTAAATCTGATACTTATACCGCCTTCCCTCGAAGTCAACAAACAAGTCGTCTCCAACTTGTAGGCGGTCCGCATTGTAAAGTGGGCTTTGGGCAATTGTTTCTGCTGGATTCTTTCCAGTTTTCCAGCGGTGTGCGCTTAAAATAAAGTTGCCACCCTTAACCGGGTCTCCTCTTTCTGGAAGTCTATGCCAAATACTGTCTTTCATCACGCTGGCATCACCAGCCTTTATAGGCATATCAATTCCTAATTTTTCAATATAAATCCTATCGTCACCAACTTTAGGGGTGTTTGTATTGATGGCTTTTTCAACTTTACCAGAGTTCAAAAGTGGCGTAAACTTAGGAGCAAACGCCAGCATTAGGGTATAAACTCCCGCCACAAGCAGCAAGATGGGAACGACGGTCATTATCTTTGAGCCAATACTCGAGGATCGGTCATTTCTATTAGAATACTCATACCTTTTTCGTTTATACATGAAGTTCTCGATAGTCTATCTCCTACTAGTTTCCGGTAGTTCTTTTAATCGCTTCACTAGCAGGGCCAATCAAAGGGAGCTCCGTAAAGCTACCGAGTAGCCATAACACAACAGCAACAACTACTGTTCCACCAATAAAGATCCCAAAACCCTGAGCGATTCCCTTTAAAAAGCTAAATTTGAGAGCTTCTTTTTCATTAGTGTAGCCAAGTTCATAAAAACGCTGTAAGCTTTTACCAAGCTCCATTAGCTCATCTTCTTTGACTGTGGTTTTGTCAGCTTTCATCAAACTTAAGTTTAACATAAGCACCTATAAATCGAGAGCATCTTCCCACTAAAGTACGGAGGAGATTTCAAGCTCTAAAGCCTAGAAGCGTATGCATTCTCATCAAGCAAGACTGGTGAGCAGTGTGTAGCTCGTTCTCCGCCATAAGCTACAAATGCAACAAGTGGCTCATGCGTCACTACCAGTAAGGTTTCTGCCTCATTTGGTAAGTTGTCACCATTTTGAAATTCATCTATCAAAAATTTGGTTAAGTTTAATGGTACGTCTGGATTTTTCCATGGTCGAATGACAGAGGCCTCGTATAGCGGTTCACTTCCGACAAGCATATTAACACCTGGCAGGTGGCTTGCCAAGCACTCAGCCGTCAATGTCGCTCTTTTGACATTAGAGTGCAGGATCGGAGTATTTTCCGCTATTATACCCCCAAGCTGCCCCATCGCCGCTGGATTAGTTAGTAAGTCTGCGCCCCACTCGCAGTCCCTTTCTGTTATTCTTGTTTCGTTAAGTTCGCAGTCAAAGTAGTAGTCTGCGTGCCTCATTAATATTACTCTCTCAATACTCATAAAAAATCCTTCCTTTGGTTATAGAAAGGATTGTACTTATCCAAGCTCTAGGGTGTTAAGTAAAACAGTTTACCTAAACTTCAATCTCCAAGTCTTTAAAACTAGTCTTAGCCTCCGTCGAGTTAAGCTTAAGTGCCTCCAAAAGTTCATCGCCAGAGATATCTTCAACGTTCTTCCAACAAATCTTCGGGTTTGAATGCCCAAAATCCGAGTATTCACTGGCATTAAGTTTAAGTTCAATTCTAAAAAGGGGCCCAGTTCTGTGTGCAACAAGTTCTCCGTCGTGTGAATATCTAATATTTAAAGAGCTTAAAGCTTCCGCCTTTTGAGCTTCCAAATTCCTGGTTGAAAGCATCCTGGCAACAGTTTTTAGATAACTTCTCCCAAGACGGATTTTGCCAAACATCATTCCCTCCACCCCGTTAATCGGCGCACCTTTATTTTTATAAACTAGAATTTTTCCGTCCGCTGAAAAAATCAATAAATATACTCCACTAATCGGGCGGATTTTTATTCTAGAATTATCCAATGAATAAAAATCGACTTCTCGCTTACCTTTGGCAGTCAATCGGTATTCTCCCAAATCAGTTTTTTCGACAATCTCACTATTCACTAGGCTCTTTAAGTGATGGTTAAAGGCATTTCCGTCCATGTCGCCTGGTTTAAGTTCCGAATACTTTAGATCTTCAGAGCTCAGCTTAAGTTTAATAATGATCTCACGCTTAATATAATGGGCGGGTTCACCAAATTTGATATATTCTTGCTGTTCTTCTAGCACTTCCATAGCATTCTGACTTCTGGCATACTTAAACTCTAACCCTAAGTTTAACTTAAAATCCCAATTTTGAAAAAAAAGATAAAAAACATCGTTCGTCGAATTTTTAGAAAGCGTTTTGCACGTTTCTTTGTGGTTGGAATCTGGAACACCTTTGTAGATCTTGCGGTGCTAACGATAATGATTAAGATTTTGGATGTTCAGCCAGAACAAACCCTAAAACTTATTTTTGCAAACACCATTTCTGGAACCTGTTCCATTGCTTCTAGCTTCATCTTAAACCGCTGGGTAGTGTTTAGAGACCACAAAAACCCAATCGAAGGTAAAAAGTTGATTAAGTTTATCGCAATTAGCTTAGTTGGAGCTTACTTAATTAACAACACAGTCCTAAACTTAATAGTCTTGCATGCGGATTGGTTGCATAGCTTTACCTATTCAATTATTGAGTTTGTAAAACTAGACGGAATATTCTCGAGAGGTTTCGTTAAGATATTTACCGGAAAAGCCGTCGCTGGTCTCAGTTCTATGCTTTGGAGTTTCTGGGCCTATGGCAAGTTTGTATTTCAAGAGCCTAGACCTGGGATTGACTTCAAAAATAATTAAGCAATTACTAATTTCGGAAACAACGGCAATAGCTATCCAGCCATATATCTTTGTTTTGGGTCACCGCCACCTTCTACCCATTTCGCGCAGCTTTCTGTTGCTTCAGCGTGCCCTCGAATTGCCACTCTCACTTCACTCAGGTCGATATCAACCAATGTTCCGTCAGGATTTTGTATAGCTCCCGTTATGATGTGAGCAGGAGTATTCTCCAATATGAAGGAGCCGACATTCCTACCATACCAGCTTGCCGCTTCAGTAGTTTTTAGTGCTGGCCCAACTTCTGCACTTTCGGGGTCCAGGTAGCGAGTGTCTATACTCGCCTCCGAAACAGTTCTCAGTGGTCCGGTTGCAAAAGAGAGATGCACGGCTTTAAGCCAGGGGCAGGCAAGGTTGCTTAAGCCCTCCAAAAGCGCCTGAACCTCAACACCTCTACGGGTTGATTCATTAACTTCTCTACCCTGCAGATAGTCTTGGACTTCATTTTCGAGGGGAACTCCATGGCTATTTATAAATAGAAGCTGGGTTGCTACCACCGGATCTTTAACCTGTCCTTTCAGCATGCCGACTAGGCCTTCGGGAAAGTCGCAGCACGGTTCATTTTGCCAAAATCTTTCGGGGCCAGACCTAGACTTTTTTCCTTGGGGAGACTTTCTTCGGCTACTCATTTAGGGGATCCTCTCCAGTTCCAGTAAGACCGGGAACTGCACTAGCTAACTCTACGGATAGGTCGCTAAATTCAGGCAATTCTCCATCGCTAAGAAGTAGGGTTTCTCTAGCCAGTCTATCGGCTGCTTCACTGAGGGCGTACCCTTTTGAGCCATCCACGTCATCAACTCCGGCTTGCTCCAAGATAGCCGTAGCATTATCATAGACATAGAATAGACCTCCTCTCGTACTAAGACCTGCCCCAGCGAAAGCATCAGTTGGGTCAATGTGTGTTAGGTGAGCTAAAAAGTTAGAGAACCTTACAGCAGGGGAGTTCCTTGGATCCTGGGACTTGCTCAAGAATGTGACTTTGGGTTTTTCACTCATAAAAATTGTAAATCTTAAAATAAAATCTTATATCAAACTTCTAAATTTAGAGTATATAGTATGGGCAAGTATTTGTCAACTCTACAAACTTGTACCAAAAAAATACGGAGTGTATAATTAAGTTTAATATGACAGCAAGAGAAATACGACGAGCTTATTTAAGATTCTTTGAATCAAAAAAGCACCAGATAGTCCCAAGAGCAAGCCTCGTCCCTCAGGGCGACCCAACAACTCTTTTTACGGGTTCTGGAATGCAGCCAATGGTTCCTTATCTACTCGGTGAGCCATATCCAGAAGGTCTAACTAGAGTTACGGATTCTCAACCCGTTTTTCGTGCTGTCGATATAGATGAAGTGGGGGATAGTGAGCACCTGACTCTTTTTGAAATGCTTGGCAACTGGTCTTTTGGGGATTATTCTAAACAGCAGCAAATTCCATGGATCGCAGAATTTCTGTTCGACATCATTAAACTTAATCCTCAAAATGTCTATGTAACTTGCTATATCGGGAACCCTAAACTCAACATCCCAAAAGATACCGAGGCAATTGAACTTTGGCAGGCAGAGTTTGAAAAGAGGGGAATAGATCCGAAAGTTGTGGAACTCGGCTCCAGCGAAAGCGGGGATAAGTTCGGCATGCAAGACGGGCGAATCTTCCTTTACGATGGTAAAGAGAACTGGTGGTCACGCGGAGGAGATGAAGACGGAACTCCTCTTGGCGACCCTTGCGGTCCATGTTCCGAAATGTTTTATGATTTTGGTGAGCAATATCATGATGAGACAAGGTATGGCAAGATTCATCCAGCTTCAGACTCTCCACAAATTACAGAAATTGGCAATAACGTTTTTATGGGATACCGTAAGAATTCCCCCACAGAGTTTGTTGAACTTGATGCACCAAACATAGATCATGGAGCTGGTCTGGAGCGTTTAGCAATGGCATCAATTGGCATCCCGGATATCTCTAAAATTGATCTGATAAATCCAATAACCAAACAGCTGGAATTAATCACCGGCAAATCTTCTGATGAAAATCATAAAGCTTTTAGAGTAGTTGCTGATCACATTAAATCCGCCTATTGGTTGGCTTGCGATGGAGTCGTTCCTAGTAATACTGGCCAAGGTTACGTTTTGCGCCGTTTAATGCGCCGAGCAATTAAGTTTGCCTTAGATCTTGGAATTACCGAAAATCTCTCTACTCAAATCTCTCCAGTTATTGCTCAGATTTATGGTGAAGACTTCCCAGAAATCGATTCCAATTTTGACCAAATTCTGAGCGCTCTTCAAAAAGAAGAACAGCTTTTCCGTCAGACCTTAATCAAAGGTTTAAAAGAATTTGAAAAAAAAGTTGCAGGATATTCTACTCCGACCGTTTTTCCTTATGTTTCAGGACCTGGGTCCATAAGTGGATCGGATATATTTAACCTCTACGACACTTATGGATTTCCAGCAGAGTTATCTGTAGAAGAAGCTGGCATACGCGGGATTCAACTTAATTCCAGCTGGAAGGAAGAGTTTGACTCTGCCATGAACGAGCAAAAAGAGCGCTCCAGAACTGCCTCCGCCGGTCAATTTAAAGGGGGGCTTGCCGACCATTCTGATATTTCCATAAAGTATCATACTGCCACACATCTAATGTATCGTGCCTTAAGAAATGTGCTTGGAGATCACGTCATCCAGCGGGGGAGTAACATCACCCCAGAACGTCTACGTTTCGATTTTACTCACCCACAAAAAGTAACTCCAGAAGAGATTAAACTTATCGAAGATATGGTTAACGAGCAAATCCAAAAAGACTGGGAGGTTACCTGCCGCGAGGAAAACACCAAGCAAGCTTTGGCAGATGGAGTAATGGGTGCTTTTGGCGATAAATATGGAGAGATTATTAAGGTCTACACAGTCGGAGACCCTGATGGTGAAAACTACTCTCGCGAAATTTGTGGAGGCCCACATGTTGAGCGTACCGGAAAACTTTCCGAAGGAGGCCTTAAGTTTAAGGTCAAAAAAGAAGAGTCTTCTTCTGCCGGAATCCGCCGCATCAAAGCCGTCTTGGTTTAACATTGTTATGCGAGATCTCGATCTTTTAACAATTAAACTTAATCCCACTAAGAATATTGAGCTTAGATTCCCCTCCGACCAAGAACTGCACTCGCTGGCTGAGCTAGTCTTCTTGCCGGAAAACTTCAAGCACGTTTTTAAGTACACTGGCTTTAGCAAGGAGCTTAATGACCCAGACGGCTACTATGAGAAACGCCTCAAAAGTGCGCCTAGTCGTGCAAAAGACCACGAGAGCGCCTATCTGGCTATTTTCTACAAAGGTAAAATTGCCGGAAGGGTAATCGCCTCAATTATTGATCCAGCGTGCGGGAAGATGGAGCTAAGCTATTTCCTGTTCAAAGAATTTCTAGGTACAGGAATTATGCTCTCGTCAATAAAAACCGTAGAAGAATTTCTATTCCGTGAACTAGACGCAAACAGAATTGAACTATGGATAGATCCGGCTAATAAGCACAGCGTTAATTTAGCCTTAAAACTTAAGTACCAACTCGAAGGAACCCTGCGCCAGTCCTATCACAACGAGTTCCTCGATGAAAATAGAGACGACATGGTCTTCGCTAAACTTAAGTCTGATATAATTAATCTTTAAACTTAAGCATTATTTTTTCCGGGCTCTCAGAATGCATTAACTCTAATAAAACTATGCCCTCTCCAGATATATTTTTCCAGCGAACGATTTCTAAACTCCAGATGAAGACTACCTATCGAGATAGCATTAAATCAGGGTTGATTGTTAACAATCAGAAAAGAAATGAAGACAACCTAACTATCGTATTTCCTCCGTGGGGAACTAGTCCTTTACTCCTAAGTTGGATAGTCAAAGCTGTTTCTAGAAATTCTAGTATTCTTGGAATATCACCCAGTAAAATGCTGACTTCCGACCCCGAAGAAAGTCTTCATTTCTGCACAGAATCTCACCAAGAATCCTTAAGTTTAATTAAGGAGGAATTAGACTCAAATGATTACGAATATATTAGAGTAGTCGGGTTGAGTATTGGTACCGGCTTGGCAGTTTTAACTTCTATCGATTTATTGAGGGGGGGGTATTCTGTGGACAGGCTCGACCTTGTTAGCCCCGGTTCGTCCATGGCCTCCGCATTCTGGAGCAGCAAGGGTACCAAAGCTCTAAAAAAAGCTTACCTCCGACAAGGCTATAACTTAAAAAGTTTAGAAGAAGTCTGGAGTCCGGTTAAAATCATAGATCTTATCGACAGACTCAAGGATGTTCCAACAAAAGTTACATACTCTAAAGCAGACATTATCATCAGACCGTCAGAAACTAAGCGGCTAATAGCTAAACTTAAAAGAACGGGCACTCCAAATCTTAAAGTCAAAAAGAATTACTTTTTGGGACATTATCTAACCCTATTTTGGGTCTGGGCAACTTGGCGAATAAGGTACAGATCTTCAGAGAAGATTTAAGTTTAAGATTCAAAACAAAGGAGTTCTCTAACAGGACCCAGGAGCTAAAGACTTTAGAACTGCCCTGTCACCAATAACCCTCCTCTCTGTGTAGGTCGGTCCGCAGTGCAAGCCATGTGGTGGGATTTCGGCAATTTTTCCAGGATCTAAATCTATAATTTCTACACTCCCTTTGCTAAGGGCGTCACGTATTGCCCTTTGACCTTTTCTTCCCAGAGTAAAATATAGAGCTTTTTTGGGGTCCATACCCATTAGTGGGTCCAATCCCGGGATCCTTCCTTCGCTAAGATATTTTGTGCCTCCTCCAAAATTCATTAATCTGAATCCTGGGTAGGGGCTGAACGTTTCAGAATCAGATACATCAAAGTGCCAGTTACTAACTGGATCACCAAACATTAGCTTATTAAGCCCTGTGGTTAACGGTGGCTTCTTCTTGATTTCTATAAGTGCTGGTCCGCCTACAGTGTAGCCATGCCCATCTTCTTCGAGCACTCTTAGGTGGCTCATTAGGGTCGCCTGGTCTTCTGGGCAAAATAAGTCTAGAGCACCGCCAAGCCTTTCCCATATTTCAGTGTAGGCGGTTCTTTTATTGTCAAAGAGTTGATGCACCTCACGAATATCAGGAGGCTCAAGCTCGCCCACAATCTTTATTTCTGGTTGTACAAATTCTCCCATAAATTAAATCTTAAACTTAACTTTTAAGCCCCTACTTTATCTTTCTTTTGACCACGCTTAGCACTGGTTTCAATGTGCTGGATAATCTTGGTGGCAATATCTCTGCCGGTAACACTTTCTGGAGTACGGATGCTGGCGCTGCTGTTGACCTCCAAAATTAAAGGCCCACGACTAGAGCGCATCATGTCAACTCCACAAATTGGGAGTCCCATAATTTTTGCCGCCTTTCTAGCAACCTTTTTTTCCTCGTCGGTAAGTTTAATTTTTGTACCTTCAGCCCCAAGGTGGGTGTTGCTTCTAAAGTCCTCATCCAAGCTCTGCCTTTTAATACTCGCAGCAATTCGACCGCCAATTACTAAGACGCGAATATCTGTTCCGGCACTTTCTTCAATAAACTCTTGCACCATAAAGTTAATATTTTCAACATAAAAAGCCTGCATTACTGCCTTTGCTGCCTTTTTAGTCTCTGCCAGAATAACTCCTTTACCATGTGTTCCACGAGTTGTTTTAATAATGTAGGGGCCTTTTCCAAAAGCATTTAATATTTCATCTGTTTCTAGATCAGAATTAGCAATAATTGTTTTCGGTACTCCAACTTTTGCCTTTGCTAAAAGTTGCATGCTCCTTAGCTTGTTCCTAGATCGATTAATTGCTAAAGAACTTGCTGCAACGTAGGTTCTTTGCATCTCAAACTGTCTTAGGACGGCAGTTCCATACTTGGTGTATCTTTGAGCAATTCTTGGAATTACCGCATCGTAACCTTTTAACTCCTTACCCTTGTAGTAAACTTTTGTATCTCCAGATTCAACTGAAAGGTAGCAATTCTTGTAGCTCTTAATATGACAAACATGACCTCTTGCCTTGGCAGCTTCTCTGAGCCTAACATTAGTGTAGCCTGCACCTCCTAAAATTAATATTTTCATTTTGAATTGCTCCTATTATTTAACTTAAGTTTAATCTTTTCTAAGTCTTTACCAAAATAAAAACTCCGCGAGGGGTCAATGAGATAGTTTCCTTGCTTTAGAATTCTCCTGCCTAGTAAAAACTTATTTCTCAAACCACTTCGGCTACTCAAGCTGATCTCTTCAGTGATTAAGTTATCTCCAATTAAAACTTGCATAGGAGCTACATATCTTTTTTCCCTTTCTCCGCCGGTGGGGGAGACGAGTATCTTCCTAAATTCATCAAAGATTCCAACCGTGCCGTTATCAAAAAGTACTTTAAGTTTAGATTTTTCCAGTTCTACAGACTTAACATGTAGCGAACAGTAATACGCTCCGCTATCTATTTTTGCTCGGATGACTTCTCCGGATTCGATGATTCCGATGTATTCTCTACGTCCAATTTTTTGCGAGGCCTCCAGATCGACTAACCCAGTTTTAGGGGGTCTATAGCTTTTCTTTTCAAGTAGCTCCTTTATCATTCCAGAGTATGCCAAGGTCTTCTGGTTTGCGAACTCCCCAGAAATTAATTGTGGGCTGATATTGACTTCCAAAACTAACCATTTTCCGGAAACCTTATCTTCAATTAAATCCACGCCTGCCACACTGAGTCTTTCTATGCTGGCCGCCAACTTCACGCTAGCTATTACTTCTTTTGGGATTTCAGTTAAGTTTAACTGCTCAACACTAGCCCCAAGCGACGTATTGTTAAGATGGGTTTTACTTTTATCTCCTGAGCGCCTAAAGGCTAAGCGCACTTCTGAGCCCATTACTAAAAATCGATAGTCGCCGTCATTTGGAACGTAGGGCTGAATTACAAAATTTAAATCTTTATTTTCACTTAGAATTTGCCTCAGTTCGCTCTTGTTCTTGACCAAGAAGTTGTGATTACCCTTTCTTCCCAAATCCGCCTTTAAGATTAGCGGAAACTTATCAAAGCCGTGAGCAAACTTTAAAGAATTTAAAAGTCCATTGCCAGAAGTTGCACCTAGAGTTGGAACAACTGGGACTCCCCTCAAACTTCTTTGCATTGCGCAGGCTAGTTTCCCTACCGGTACTGTTCGCCTTAAATAGCGATCTATAAATGGGACATTCTTATGCTCCAAATACCTTGACGCGGCAATTGCGTATTCTCTTTTTGAACCGACATAAATAAAGATTACTAAATTAAAATCAGCAATATCTTTCCTGGTTTTACGAATAAATATTTTAGATTTTTCGCCATCAACATAGTAGCTCAGTTTAGACAGTGCGGAAGTCGTCAGTTCAACTTCTTTAGGGTCGAAGTTCTGGCCAACAGCACTAGAAAAACTCCCCCAGTTCCTTCCAGTAAGATTTTTAGGCTTAACCCCAAATAAAATTAATACTTTTTTCATAAATTTAGAGCTCTTTAAAGAAGTCGCTAACTGCCTTCATCTTTTGGGGAATGAACGTCCCCTCGTCAAGCATTGTTTTTTTATTTACCTCTAGAATATAGTGTCTGCCAGTTTGCTTATCTATTAAAATATCTACTCCACACAACTCACGATCTAAAGCCTTTGCCGCATTAATTGCATCATTTTTGATTTCTTTACTCAGTTCTTCTTTTGGGACAAGCCTAGCTTTTGCTCCAAGTGAGGTATTATTTCTATGGTCACCCTCCACTGCACTTCGATGAATTACTACTCCAACTTTGCCTCCAGTAATTAAGAATCGGAAGTCGCCATCATTTGGAACCATATGCTGATAAACAAAAATACGGTCCTTATTTTCAGATAAATTTAAAACCTGTTTAAGTTCCTTTTTATTTTTAATTAAGTAATTTCTACTTCCAATACTGCCATTGGCATCCTTCATAATTAAAGGAAATGTCAGCCACCACTCTTCATTTTTAAGCATCACTTTAACCTCTGGTTTTGCTGCAATAATCGTATCAGGAATCGGTAAGTTGTTTAAACTTAAGGCAACAAGCTCCGTTAGCTTAGAAAAAGATTGCAGATTAGAATTCTCAGAATTAATTACATTTAGGCCCCAGGCTTTGGCTGCAATAGATACCGCTGTAACTTTTTCTTGAGTTTTAGACTTAAGCCTCCTAATATAAATTGCTTTAAAATCATTTAAATCTTTACTACTCAGCGATTCAGTAATTTTAAGTTTAGAATCCCTAATCTCGAAGATTAAGTTTTTTAAACTACCTTGAACTACCAGCTCTTTACCAGCTTCTGAGTTTATAGCTCTAACAAAGCCTGCAAAGTCTAGGCGCTTATCCTTTTTGAAAGGAAAGAGTACCAAAATCTTTTTTCCCGAGTTAGTGTTTTCTGCATGCATATTATATATATTAGCATAACAGAGGTTACAAAGTCAATCATAATTCTAGTTAAGGATACCTGAGTTTAAGTTTAAGTTTAAACTCCTCTAGCTTCTGGAATTGCTGCCAGCTCTCTCTCTAATTGTTTTCTGTACCTTTTAGCCTTTTCACCTTTGCCT
The DNA here is from genome assembly GCA_937871805.1 of uncultured Candidatus Saccharibacteria bacterium. Lineage (GTDB taxonomy): Bacteria > Patescibacteriota > Saccharimonadia > Saccharimonadales > HK-STAS-PATE-42 > HK-STAS-PATE-42. The sequence continues at coordinate 382,104 of CALMQB010000002.1, read as the reverse complement.
CTAGCCTCAAGTAGTAGAACATTTACAACATTAGTCCTCATCAAACTAGGGATTTGCTTTCCCTGAGTGTCAAAACCTAGGACTTCTCTATTTCCATCAATCATCTCTTGGAGCGCGGTCATCACATCTTCACCAGCAGTAAGTCCTAATTTTTCACCAAACCCTGTGCTATTTATCTCATTCTTTAGGTCTTGTATTTTTTCTGCATCGCATAATGCCGCAACAAAATCTTCTATTGGTGCAAGCTGGTACATGACTAATCTTTCCCAGCTGTAGGCACTGGACTCTTCACCTGCATGCAGCGCTCTGTTTTTAAATCTCTTACGAGCATGATACTTTGCGAGTCCAGAGTTCGGTGCAAGAGAAAGTTCTGGTGGCTCTCCTTGTCTGTTCTCGGGGTCCTCCAGGAACATTCGAGTACCTCTTTCGGCTATATGCTGGACAGTTGCCTCCATTAGTGAGGGAGGCAGGTTAGTTGAATAATCCTGCAACACAGCATGAACCATCTCGTGAACAAACGTTTCAGGTGACTCAATGAGAGAGTCAATTTCCTTTTTTGTACCAATCATTGAATGAGGGCTATTGGAATTTGCGAAGGCCATCAAATCTTGCATGTCAGAGTACAATTTTTCAGAAGGACTAAACTTAGTGATTGGGACATTAAAGATTTCTAAAACTTTCTCGGAGTCTATTTCAACCGGCAAGAGCCCCAACTGATTGAGCCTAGAGAAGATTTCTGTTGTGACCATTCTTAAATCCTCTAGCCTGCTAAGCGCTCCTGGGTTCGTATTTTGGAAATAGACATTATTGTACTCTTTCGCAATAGTTCTAATACTCTCTACCGTTCTTGCTCGCTGATACGGTCCCAGGTCTCCTGCCATGGGATCTCTTATGACCATGCTGGAAAATCTAACTGTGTCATGCTCTGGAACTGTAACTCCTTCCGGAAAGACAGGCAGTTCATCGGCTATTCTTGTGATCGTTTCATCTTGAAGGGGGGGTTCTTGAACGGAACCATTAGTATCACTGGTTGGACGCATTGCCGCAAAGGCAATTTCACCCGCAGTATCAGACCATTGGGCGGGATGGCGGTGCGCAACTTCATCCCTAGTTTCTAGACTTTTTGTTGAAGAGCCCATTTAAAAGTTAAACTTAAGCATATTATACTTAATTATAGCAAAATCGTGCATCTAGCCGGGGTTTGGATCCGTAAAATTTCTTTCAAATAGAGCCTTTGCGGGCCTTAGAAGGGCTTCAGCGTAGCCTCTTGCCAGGGCTTTATCTTCATATTCGGGAATAAAGCCTGGGTTAGAATTAACTTCCAGTAGCCAAATTCTACCTTTTGGGTCTTCTAAGAAGTCGACCGCAATGAAAGATTCCTTTAACCCGCAGTGTTCAGTTAAAGTTTGGCACACCTCCTTGGCAAACAATTTAACTCTCTCTGGAACAAAGCCTTCGAAGTCCCTTTTAGTACCATCCATCAGTTTAGTATTTTGGTCTTTTGGAACTCGAATGTAGGCACTGTTAGATCGAGAGAGGCCATTTACTGAATAGGCAAAACAGCGATACATAGTAGAGCTCTCTACGAAGTTTTGCAGTAAATACTTACCCGTATACTTAGCACTTAAATAGACTTCAACATTTTTAAGAAGCTCATTTCTATCCACCTTTTCAATTCCAATTGCCTGTTGACCAGATTTTGGCTTTAGGATGTAAAATTCGGAAGGATTTTGCTTGATAAAGTTAAAAAGATCATTCGGACTAGAGTCACTCTTCAGCTCTAATTCAGGAATCAATAATTCATTAGTGTTTAAGTTCCCAACTAAAGCCGAGTGCGTCTCTCGTTTGTTTAAACAGACCTCTTTTAAAACTCGAGGGTTCAGTATCTTAAGTCTACCTTCGGCTTCCGGTGGCAAGTTATGAAGATTCTTAATGTATAGAATATCAGGCTTAACTTCACCTGCATCGACTAGTCCATTGTCAGAAATAACTCTAGATTGGCGATAGTTTAATTTTTGATCATTGAAATCGCTCGCCCTTACAAGTCTTAGCTCCATACCCAACTCTTGCGCTACCTGGTTTACGACCTTAAAGTATTTAGCATTTGCTTTAGCACGCTTTGATTTATTAGCTCCAGCGCCACCAACCCTTAAGCTTAAAGTTACAAAAGTAATCTTTTTTGACATAGTATATTTAACACAAGGTAGCTCCCCAGGATCCTACCTAAATATTCCCCGTTTTTTAGCAGCCTTAAAGTCTGTCAAAAGATCTTTTTGCTTCTTACTTAAGTTGGTAGGAGTCTTAACCCTAATTGTAACGATATGGTCTCCGCGGCCAGCTCCCCGAACGTGCGGAACTCCTCTGCCGCTAAGTTTAAAGTCATTTCCGCTTTGCGTTCCTGCTGGAATCTTCATTTTAATTTTACCGTCAACCGTTTTTACGTCTATTTCAATTCCTAGAGCCGCATCCACCATGTCAATTTCTTCGCTAGAGAGAATTAAGCTCCCTTCACGAGTAAACTTTTTATGAGGCTTAACTCTAATCTCAATGTATAAGTCACCTCTGGAGCCGTCATCACCCATTGCTCCTTTTCCGGTCACTCGAACTGCAGCACCATCGTCGACTCCTTTTGGAATTTCAACTTTAACTTCTTCGGTCTGTTTAGTTCTGCCTTTACCGTGACAAACGGTACAATCCATTTCTGGCTTTTCACCAGCTCCAGAACAAGTTGGGCAGATTTCATCTTGGTTAATCTGGCCGAACGGAGTGTTAAAAGTTCGAGTTCTCTGGCCCTTACCACCGCAGTCAGGGCATTTCTTCATTTTATGACCAGGTTCTCCACCAGAACCTTTACAGTGCTCACACTTAAGTTCAGTCGTTATATCTAACTTTTTCTCTACTCCAAAAACGGCCTCTTCAAAGTCTAAAGTAATTAGTGTTTGCAGATCTGCTCCACCACTTCTTCGCCCCCTCTTGCCACCTCCTCCGAACGCACCTCCAAAGAAGTTCCCTAAGATGTCATCTAGGCCTAGATCATTAATGTCGAAGCTAAACCCCCCTCCACCACCTCCAAAGTCGAATCCACCACCTCCAAATCCATTTCCGCCTCCAGCGGCTCCATTTACGCCAGCGTGCCCAAATTGGTCATATCGCTGCTTTTTCTCTGGATTGCTCAGCACCTCGTAAGCCTCAGCGCCAACCTTAAACTTTGCCTCGTCACCACCTTCTTTATCAGGGTGGTTTTTTACTGCAAACTTACGGAAAGCTTTTTTAATCTCATCGGCACTAGCATTCTTGCCGACTCCTAAAGTTTCATAATAGTCTTGTTTTTCTGCCATCGATAATTATTTCAATAGTGGATCTTTTTATCCTTTAAGTTAAATTTAAATTCTAACACACTTAATTATATTTTAGCACTCTCGGGCCTGGAGTGCTAGTCATAATATCTTCCAGCTTAAGTCTAAAGTAGGCTGATCCAGTAGCTCCAAAACCGTTGAAGGATTAAACCCGCAACTAACATGTAGGAGCTAACGGTTAGCTCAAGTGGATACTTTTGAAGAACTTTCTGTAGAGGCTGTTTCAGCTTAATCACACCTTCATCAAGGCTATATTTTAAAGTTAGAAAGAAGATTGGGATGACTGCCATCCAGGTACTAATGCAGTACAGACAGAGTGAAGAAATTGAATATAAAGATTCATATATTAACCAACCAACGAATCCTAAGCCAGCTACACTGGCTCCAAGCATTCCTAGCCACCACCAATCTTTAAACTTAACTTTCGGTCCAACTGCTAAAAGTGCCATTCCTGCAGCCAGTAAACATCCAAAACCGAATAAGCCAAAACTTGGGTTGGGGAGCGTAAAGGCACTTGCTTGCCCGCTATTAATTACGGGCGAACACGCCACAACTGGGCTTACCGAACAGCTTGTTACATAGTTCGGATTCTTTAAAATCTCAATTTTTTCTAGCGTTAGAACACCGCTTGCAGCCAGGCCGATAGACGCTCCAACAATCAGCATAAAAGGGAAGAGTTGCTTAAAGTTAAACTTAAATTGTTTATGCAGAGTTTTTAGAAGTGCAAACTCTATAACTAGTAAGCCAGCGATCATCAAAAAATAGACTCCAACTGAACTTCGGGTTACAAAAACGGCTAAAAAGGTAAGCAAAAGCGGCAAGACCACGGCCACAAATTCCAACTTATTCTGGTTATCTAGCTTTATCATTACACCGGATTATAGCACAGCGCACCTCTTAAGCATCCAAGACTATTGACAAGTATGAATATAAATGATAAGATGTGAGACATTATGAACACAAAGTATAGGTCGCCCACCACAGTTTTAAGAGAACGAAGAACTGAAAAGCCGTATCCGGCCAGAAGAGCCATGGCTATAACTGCAGTAACTTTAAGTTTGGCCGCACTTACTTGCACCACAAATATTGGGGGTGCAAGAGATGGCATCAAAGATGTAGCAGGGTGGGTTGAATCTTCAAACAGGCACGAGGAGGTACTGCATAACGAAGATCCTGAATACTTTGAGTTATCTGGTGGAGATGTCGTAGGTACATCGGGTAGTGAAGGCTATAGTCCATCAAACTAATAATCCAACAAATTAAGTTTAAGTAGATAATTTATGGCAGAAATATTACGGGTAGATTTTCATTCAGGGGAGGTCTTCAACAAACCTGCCAGGGGTGCAGCCAAAAGAGAGCACCCATCCTCTAAAGCGGGTCAGTGTGGATTACCAAAAACTAACGCCGGAAGAACTAGACCATTCGACTTTGAGAAGGACGGCTGTGGTGCTGAGGCAGTAGGTGGAAGGGTCATCTCTCTAGGTTTGGAGGACGATGGCCACACAACTTATGCCCCAGACTACTTAGACGGAGAACCAGAGGGTTGGGTGTCATATACGGATGCAGTTTATAACGACCTGCCTCCACGGCCGGAGGGCGCTTAAACTTAAGTTTAAGCTCTCTTTATCTTTCGTAAATATCACGCTCCATCTTATTTAACATTCTCAAAATTCTACCTAAATCTTCTGCTCTCTCTACTTCAGTTCTTGTGTCACCAGCTCGCCTTCCCCACATGGCAGGACTGTAACCGGCTGCAAAATTATAATTTCGCCCATCCATCATTGGAACGTTCCGAACTACGCCATCATCACCGATTATCGGGTCAGTGACCAGCTCCCCCTCGAACGACTCCTTGCATCCTCTTAAAAAACTTCTTATTCCCATAATTAAATTTAAGTTTACTCCTATTAAACTTAAATAACAAAGTTGACGATTTTACCAGGGACGTAGATTTCTTTTTTAATCTCTTTATCGCCAATAGCGTTACCAACTTTAGAATCTCCTTTGGCAGTTTTTAGAACATCTACTTTTTCGGCATTCGCATCAACTTCAATTTCTGATTTAAGTTTACCGTTGATTTGAACGGCAATCTTAATTGTTTCTGAAACTAAATATTTTTCATCCCATTTTGGCCAGGTGTCGATGTGGATTGTTGAACTGTGCCCAAGATCTTGCCACAACTCTTCCGTAATGTGTGGAGCAAACGGAGCTAAAACTGCTAGCAAGTTCATTAAACTTGACCTCCAGGTTCCATTCTTATCATCAATCATTTTTCCGCCATCATGTTCTTTGATTTTGAAGAAGGAATTGGTTGCCTCCATCATCGCCGCGACTGCAGTGTTAAATTTATCGTTCTCGATATCTTCAGTAACTTTTTTAACTGCTTTGTGAGAAGTGCTTAAAATTTGTTTTTCAATTTCTAGATCGAGCTCTATTTTCTGACCCTCAGGCTGAGCATCTTGATTAACTTCTAAGAATTCCTGCACTAAATTCCAAACTCTATTCAAGAAGCGGTAAGCAGCGGGAACTCCTTGCGGGTTCCACCTAGCATTAACCTCTGGAGGGGCCGCAAACATTAAGAATGTTCGTAGTGCATCAGCACCGTAGCCACTCTTAATTATGTCTAGAGGGTTTGGGCCATTACCCTTTGTTTTAGAAAAGTTAGAACCATCACTCGCGAGCAGCTTTCCGTGGAAGAGCATTTGTTTGAAAGGTTCTGGCTCATCGACTAACCCAATTTTAGTGAAGAATCTAGATACAAAACGTGCGTAAAGCAGATGCGCTGTAGCGTGATCAGCTCCGTCATAAAAATCAACCGGGAACCACTTGTTGGCTAAATCAGTCTCAAAGATCTTATCTTCATTTTTAGAGTCCAAATATCTATATAAATACCAACTGCTGTCAATAAAAGTATCCAGCGTGTCAGTTTCTCTTTCAGCTGCGATTCCACACTTTGGACAATCAACCTTTAACCATTCTGTCGCTCTGGCCAAAGCGCTTCTGCCATCACCACTCGGCTTAAAGTCTTCGAGTTCTGGTAAGACAACAGGTAGCTCTTCATCTGGAACAAGTACCGGTCCGCATTCTCCACAGTTAATTATTGGAGTCGGCGTTCCCCAATATCTCTGTCTGGTCACACTCCAGTCTCGCATTTTATAATTAACAACTCTCTCACCCCAGCCCTTTTCAACAAAGTAATCCATTGTTTTTTGCATTGCCTGATCAAAAACAAGCCCATTAAACTGTTCAGAGTTAACCATTTTACGTTCAATTCCATGATTAAGCTTAACTTGATCAACTTTTTCATTTTCAGGATCAACGAACTTTTTAGTCTCGCCATTCTCACCCTCAACGACGCGAATTATTGGTATTCCAAACTTTTTTGCAAATTCAAAATCTCTTTCATCGTGAGCTGGGCATCCTTGCACAACTCCGGTTCCAAAACTGGCAAGCACGAAGTCTGCCACCCAAATTGGCACTTCTTTGCCCGTAAGTTGGTTTATTGCGTAAGAACCAGTAAAGACCCCGGTTTTTTCTTTGGTATCTTGCATCCGTTCTAATTCCGATTTACGAACGCAAGCTTTGACGTATTTTTCCACCTCTTCTTTATGTTCATCTGCAACAATCTTTTTGAGGATTTCGTGCTCCGGTGCAACTACAATAAAAGTCATTCCGTAGTTTACAGGGGTAGTAGTAAAGCAGGTCACCTGGTGTTCGCTCCCAACAATTTCGTAATCAATATTAATTCCTTCACTCCTACCAATCCAGTTCTTCTGGGCAATTTTGACATGGTCAGTCCAATCCAATCCGTCCACTCCTTCAAGAAGTTCATCCGCGTATTCTGTAACTTTAAAGAACCACTGCTTGACTTCCTTTTTTTCAACGATCTCATCGTCCGGGCTCTCGTGCCTCCAGCATTTTCCATCTGAATTGATCTGTTCGTTAGCAAGTACTGTTTGGCATTTTTCACACCACCACTGCATTCGAACATCCTGATAAGCCATATCATGTTTATACATTTGGCCAAAAAGCCACTGACTCCACTTGTAATAAATTGGCTGTGAAGTGTCGATTTCCTTTGCCCAGTCATTTCCCCAGCCCATTGCTCGGTATTGCTCCCGATAGCCAGGAATGATTTCTGCCATACTCTTTTGTGGCGAAACACCCATTTTAATGGCATAGTTTTCTGCTGGTAGCCCAAAAGAATCCCAGCCAACGGGGTTTAAGCTCTCGAATCCAGATTGCCTTTTGAATCTAGCTTTGATGTCTGGGATGGTGAACGTGAAGCCGTGCCCGATGTGGATTCCTTGTCCACTTGGGTAATTAAACATTCCGCTCGCAATATACGTTGGCTTTTTAGACTTTAAGTTTACGACGTAAGTTTTGTCTTCTTCCCACTTCGCTTGCCATTTTGGCTCTATTTCTTTCGGTTCATATTTCTTCATAGTAATTTTTAGGTTAAGTTTAATAAGAGTTTTTCTGAATAAAGTCAGATTGCAAGAATCTGGCTTAAATTTAAACCGGCAGCAGGTAACGCGTCTTTATAATCCTTTTTATCATCACAAAATATTTTTCCAAGATCTTTAAATCTTTAACTTTAAACTTAATTTTAACATATCCCACCCCAGTAGTTTAATCTACAGGCTAATCCCTATCTTTAATCTTTAGCCTAACTTATCTTCCTTAAGTTTAAAAAAGATATAAAAAACTGCGCATAAAACAGCACTAGCCATCAGCCCGAACCTAAGTTCAATATTACCTAAGTAGTTAACTATCGGTAATAAGATAAGTATCGCTAACTTCTGCGCCATTCCATAAACGGAAAGTGCTGTTGCCTGAATATCTTCGCCAGCTTTTTCTTGGATGTAGGGGCTAACTCTCGCTGAATTAATTCCTCTAGCAAGGCTAGCCAATAAAAAGATTAAGATTGTTGCCATTGAAATACTCCATCCCAAAACTACATAGGATGTCCCAGCAATCAAAAAAGGAGTTAGCATATTAAGCTTAGTTCCTCGCTTTACCCATTCTGAGCCAACCACAGAAAAAACAGAGATTGCTGCAAACAGAACACCATGGAACTTAATACTTATTCCAGCTTGCAAAAACATCGGCGTCAAAAACCAAACCATCAACATGGTCGAAACTCCAAGCCCCGCGCCTAGGAAGATTCTCCAAGCAAGCTCTTTATGGCCATGCAAACAGTATTTAGTGACTATCCAAGCATCTTTCCAGGGCTTGTGTTCAGAGGTCCTATTAACCCCAGCGTTCTTAATAGTCAAAGCAAAGCCACCTGCAATTAAAAAGATGACCGCCTGAATCAAAAAGACGATTCTAATGTTGTGCTCACCAATCAAGCCTCCAACAATTGCGCCGAGGCCACTCATACTAAACCCGATGGTCATTAGAGTTGCAGTCTGCTTTCTGTAGTCTTTTTTAGCAATTTTACAGTGCGCCTTCATAAGCGCAGCGTCTGCTCCACTAGTTAAGCTTAAACCAAGCCCAAGTAAAACTTCTGCAAAAACAATTTGCCAAAAGCCTGCTGCAAAAAAGTAGACAAGAGTCCCACTGGCAATTATGAAGTCTCCACTGGCATTACTAATCTTACGGCTAACACTATCTGCAAAGTAGCCAGTTGGAATTTGCAAAAACACAGATATCCCAGCAAAAATAGCCTGTGTTAAACCAATTTGAAACTGGTTTAAGCCAATCTCTGCAAATAACAAGTATGCAACTGGCATAAAGATAATAAAAGAGGTTAAAGCAGACTCTATTTTTAGAATCTTAATTGCACGCAAACTTTCTCTAACTTTTAAATTTTCCATAACTGTTGTTGTTATTACTTAATCTTAACTTATTGTTCAACATTTTAACTTCTATTTCCCCTGTCTATTTTCTCCGGCCACTTTAAAGCAAAAAACCTCCACTTTCACGGGAGGTTCTCAATTTTTAGATTTCTAGTTTCTAGCTTTAACTTATTCTGTGTTTAAGTTTAATCTTTTAGCTTCAATCTTAATTTCTCCCATTTTTGTAATTCGCACAGGCATGGCTAGCACTGCAGCAACGCATAAGGTTGCCAGCGACATAATCTGATTCGTATAATTTAGAGCAAACATTCCATCTATTAAAACATATTCAATCCTAGATTACAATACCAACTTGCAATTTAAATAAAAAAGGCTTAAGTTTAATATATACATTCTAAATTAGCTTTGTATGGGAAAATTTAAATCTGTAGTTTCAAATATATTTTTAAAACCTCTTCTGCTAATACCTCTAACCTTACTTCTAGTCTTTATCGCGCAGTCCACCTCTTTAAAAGTGGAAGCATCTCCAGAGTCGTTAATCTTGATTACAGAACTTCAAACGGGGCAGGGGAGTTCTGAGTTTCTTGAGGTTGAGAATGTTTCTAATTCCGAACTAGACTTAAGCCAGTGGGCCTTACGCTATCACGGGGCAACTTCAACCAACTGGACTACTAAAACATTAAGTTTTTATAATCCTACGGAAACGACTATTTCTAGCGGAGAGCGAGCGTTAATTACTTCCAGTGGCTACTCTGAGCCAGGTCTTAATCCGATTGCCAGCTTTACTTCTGGTCTAGCAGACACTGGTGGTGTAGTTCAAATATATCCAACCTCGGTCCCTGGAGATTCGGCTGTTGAAGAGCCTCCAGAAGGTGGCGTGACAGTTCCGGCTCCGCCAACCCAAACAGATCTTGAAGCTCTCGGCGATAAGCTTAGCTGGGGAACTACTGATCCACCGGCTTGTTCCATTGCCCCTAAGCACACGGATGGGCAAAGTTTAAAGCGTTTTCCAAGTGGCGATGGAGCAATAGTCGACACCGGCTCTTCCGGCAAAGATTTTTACGTCAGCAGTTCACCGAGCCCAGATTCAATAGACAACCAAGATCCATTTTCAATTGATGAGGTCAAAAATTATTGTGGAATGCCTGAAGAAATTACCGAAGATCCACAGGCTCCCGGGGCACCTGAAAACCCAGGGAGCCCGCCACCACCGATCTACCTAAGGGTGGATATAACAGAACTGTTTGTTGACCCCGTTGCCCCACAAGCTGATACGGAAGATGAGTATATTGAACTCTTCAATCCCAATCCTGAATCCATAAACCTAATTGGCTATAAACTTCAAACTGGAATCAATTCAACTTATTCTTACACCTTTGGAGACCTAGTGCTTCAGTCGGGAGAATACTATGCACTTTCTCGTAAAGATTCGGGGCTAACCCTTTCTAACTCATCTTCAAAGGCCCGACTATTAGATCCTAATGGCGATATTGTGTTTGAAACGGAGCCTTACGACAAGGCTTATCAGGCTCAAAGTTGGCAACTTTACGGTGGAGTTTGGCAGTGGTCTTCAAGCCCAACTCCATCGGCAGCAAATATCCAGCTTGGGTCTGGGGGTGCAGCCACTTCGCTCGCCGCAAAGACGACCAAGTTGCCGTCTAAAACAGCTTCAAAGGCAAAAAAAGCAAAGAAGGCTACAACTAAAAAACCAAAAGCAAAGAAGGCCTCAGTCACCAAGAAGCCAAAGGCAACCAAAAAAGATAAAAAATCAAACGCATTTTCTTACACTGATGATAATGGAACAACAAAAATCCAGCCCTATATTCTTTGGGGCGGAGGAGCACTTGTTCTTCTCTATGCGCTCTGGGAATACCGGCTAGACCTCCTTAACTTTACTAGAAGATTCAGAGGTAGAGGCAGCTAGGCAAAAGCCTAAGTTCTTTGACGCAGGACTTCATATAAGCAGACTATACTGCTAACGGCAATATTCAAAGAGTCGGCTGCGCCTTCCATAGGTAGCTTTACTAGTTCATCACTATTTTTGAGCCAAGTTTCTGAAAGTCCATACTGTTCAGCTCCAGCCACAACTGCAATTGAGCTCTTCACATTGAATTTGACGTCCCAGTAGATATTATTAGTGTGTGGTGTAGTTGCAAAAATTCGAACACCTTTATTCTTCAACCACTTCAGCGCACTTTCAGAGTCTTCAAAAATAACAATTGGAACACTAAAGATCGCACCAGTTGAGGCCCTGACTACATTAGGGTTAAAGGCATCTGTTACCGGGTCGCAAACAACCAAAATATCCACCCCCGCTGCATCGCAACCCCTCAGTAGGGTTCCTAGGTTGCCCGGTTTTTCAATGCTCTCCACTACTAGAAGTGTCGACCTTTCTCCAAGCCTAATTTTAGATGGACAAGTTTCCGGTTGCTCAGCCACAGAAAGGAATCCGTCTGGTCGATCTCGATAACTAATCTTTTTGAACAGATCTTGATTAAGTTTAATTAGCTCCGCTCCATTATTTCTTGCAGCTTCAATCAGCGCCAGATTAGACTCTTTCAAGAACCACTCCTCACAGAAAAAAAGCTGTTTAAGCCTAATCTTCGCCGATAGGGCTCGGAGGTTTTCCCGATACCCTTCAATCACAAACAACCTGGATTCATCTCTAAGTCTCTTCTTTTTTTGGAGTCGAACTACCTCCCTAATTAATGGGTTGCTACTACTCGTAATTTCTTTAACTGCTTTCAAAATAGTTAACCTTAATCTTTTGTGGGGGCCTCTGCCACAGGCTCAGATGAAGACTTTGGAGCTACTCGAATGGTTCTAGAAAGCCAGTTATTAGGGCTGGCTTTTTTTGGTCCAGACAGATTTCCACCTATAATAAACTCATTAAATAAGAGCTGCAAACATCCCGCAATTGGAAGAGCTATAAATGCAGTAAATAGACCACCAAGTGAAGCGCTGAGAAGTACCACAATCAAAACGATTAAGGGGCTCATCTTAATTGCCTTGCCCTGAATCCTGGGTTGAATTGTAGCATTTTCAATCTGCTGGTAAACAAAGAAGTAGATTCCAAGAGCTAGGGCGACTTTCCAGTTCACAAATGCACTCACTGCGACCACAATAGTTGCTCCGAGGGTTGCTCCAATTAGTGGAATTAGCCCACAAATCCACATCGCTGCGGTTAAAACTAGCGGATAGGGTAGTGGGGTACCAAAGATCCATCCTGCCAGAATTATTGCAAATAAACTTAGAATTGAAGCGATGCTGGTTACAACGACTTGACCATTAAAATAGGCCGTGATTACTCGATACATCTTACTTAGAAGTTCTTCATGTCGTCGCCTAACATCTTTGTCTTTGTATCTGCCAAACATTTTACGCATCATTATTGGTCCATCAACTAGCATTAAGAATGTCAACACTAAAACTGTGATTGTATTTATCAGAACAGTTAAAGCGGTCTGGGCACTGCTAAAAGCAAAGTTTCCGATATCTCCAAGCTTACTCTTTACAGTAGTAGCTGCCTTATCCACCTCATCCTCTAAGCTGAATCTCTCTATAAATCTTCCCGCTCGGCTGTCTGTATTATTTTGAATATCATTAATAATGGCTGGTGCCTGGTTGGCAAAGTTGCCGATCTGCTTAGTGACTGGAGGAATAACGGTCAGAATCAGGCTACTCAAAAACCCTACCACTACCAGATATGCAACAGCTACACTTAGGGCCCTACTGCCTTTTGGCATAAACTTTGAAAGCTTACTTACTGATGGGTTGAGCGCTACCGCCAAAAAGAAAGAGGTAGTTATTAACGTCAAGGGGCCGCTCATCTTACCAATTGCGCCAGCTGCAACGAACAGTCCGGCCGCAATCAGCGCAGTCCTTATTACCACCCAAGGTCTAATTTCTACGTCTACCATTTGACCACTATTCGTTCTGAGCATTTCTTTTTTGAAGTTAAATCCAAGCTTATAACAGTCCTAGCGACTATTCCGAAGACATTAATGACTCCGCGCTATCTTCTTTGAGCTTTTCTAGTACAAAATCCCAATTCACAACCTTCCAAAAAGCTTGGATATAATCAGGCCTACCGTTTTGATAATCAAGGTAGTAGGCATGTTCCCAAACATCTAGTGCTAAAAGTGGCTTATCACCGTTCATTAATGGCGTATTGGCATCATGCATTCCGGCTATTTCAATCGAACCATCTTTTTTTCTAAGCAGCCACGCCCAGCCACTTCCAAAATGTTTTTTGGCCATTTCTGTAAACTCCTCTTTAAATTGGTCAACACTCCCAAAGCTATCGATCAAGATTTTAGTGAGTTCATCACTTGGTAGGTTGTCACTGCCGGTGCTGTTGGGCCGCATACAGTGCCAGTAGAATGTGTGGTTGTAGGCTTGGGCTGCATTGTTGAAGAGACCTCCTTCAGAGCCAGCTACAATTTGCTCGACACTCATTCCCTTATAACTTACACTCGCAGACGCTTCTACAAACTTATTTAAGTTATCAACATAAGCCTTATGATGTTTTCCATAATGGTAGCTTAAAGTTTTTTCAGATATGTATGGCTCTAGGCCATCAAGGCCGTAGGGTAGGGTAGGCATTTTAAACATAGTAATTGAACTCCTTTTCCGTTCTTCTTAGTTCGTTCATCTAAAATTATACTAAAGAGTTTTGCCTAGCGCCACTACTAGTAAGTCTCAAACTGTTAAACTTAAGCATAACAGGGGTGTTGTTAAGTTTAAGCTTAACAAACTGTTGACTATCGTTATCTAGCTGGTATAAGCTCAAAAATACAAAGTTAACTTAACGGAGGGATTTTAATTAATCTAAAGAAATTTTATGGCAACAACATACGGATTTGAAAACAGTAAAGGAATAACTTATTACCTATACACAAAAAGTGGAGTTCAGCTAAGAGGAGCAAAAGAAGCTCGAAGTATCTTCTTTTTCTCTAAAGACCCTGCTCGTGAACTCGGCGAGGGTGAAAGCGTTGTACCAGAAGTGCCAGAAGGGTACTTTGTTGAAGAGTCAGCCAGAAACGGATTCGTTTACCTCAAAAAGAAGAAGTAAGCACAGTCTTAGTACCTAACCCTGCAATTCTTATAAATAAGGGTTAATAACGGCAAGAAAACCTCAAGGACTCAAAGTTCTTGAGGTTTCTGCTTATGCTATAATTAACGTAAATTACGGTAACAAAAACTTAACTTACTTTTTTAGGGTGGCAAAAAAGAAGCACATACAGTCAGACAGCAGCTTTGATACGATTGTTATTGGGTCTGGTCCAGCAGGTTCGACCGCAGCTGAACTGCTTGCTCTTGCCGGCCAAAAAGTTGCCATCGTTGAAGCAGAACAAATCGGTGGTGAGTGCTTAAACTATGGCTGCATCCCTACAAAGTCAATGCTCAGCTCTGCTCATCTTTTCTCTACTATAAAATCTCAAAAAACAATTTCCAACCAGGGCTTACTTAAGCTTAAGCTGAGTCGGCTCATTTCTAAAGCAGAAAGTGACATACTCCGGACGGGTGCCCCGAGCTTAGGAGCTGGGCTTTCAGAGGCTGGAGTTAAGATTCTTAACGGTCGGGCGTACTTTCTTGACAGCTCCAGGGTTGATGTTGCTGGTAAAAGTTACGCTGCCAAGAACTTCATAATTGCTAGTGGGGGTGACGTTCGTATTCCTAAAATCCCAGGACTCGAGGGCATAGACCCATTAACTTACAAAAACTTCCTCCAAAGAGTTAAGCTTAAGGTCCCGCGCTCTATTACAATTATTGGTGGCGGAGTTGTTGGCTGTGAGTATGCACAAATTTTAATTAACTGCGGAATTAAGGTCAATATTATTGAGTGCCGGGACCGTTTACTTGATAACCTTGAGCCAGAAGCCTCTAATGTTATTTTAAATCGTTTTAAAGAACTCGGAATCAATATCTATCTTTCCGCAAAAATTCTTGGTGCAAATAATAGTAGCACAGGAAACTTTAAAGAAGTTCAGTTTACTCAAGCATCACTAGATGGTGGCTTATCAAATCCAACTGACTTAAAGACAGAGGAGGTTATGGTAGCCACTGGAAAATCTATGCGCGATGGTGACGGCTTTCAAAATGCCGGAATTAATTGTCAGGATGGGTTTATCCAAACTGATGCTTTCCATCGAACTTCCCAGCCTCACATCTATGCTATTGGTGATGCTACGGGCCCACTCAGGTTGACATCCACTGCAATCTTGCAAGCTAAAAACGCTGCTCATAATATTGCAAACAAAAATAAAAATCCTATTCAGCACTCTGATTACAACTTTGTGCCCGCCTCAGTCTTTACCTCTCCGGAAGTTGCTTACGTTGGAGTGTCGACTCAAAAATTACTAGAAGATAAGCTTGAGTTCAACCAGTCACTTGTTCAGCTAAATACTGTTTTACGCTCCAGCCTAGAGGACGATTTACACGGTTTTGTAAAAATTTGGACTAACCCAAAAACTGGTCTGATACTAGGAGCCTGCCTGGTTGGGCACTCCGCAACTGAACAAATTTCAATTTTATCTTTAGCAATTAAACTGAGGATCCCGGTTTATGAGATTGCAGATTTAACTCAGGTATTTCCAACTTGGTCCGAGGCAATTTCTAGCGCGGCCGCTGAGCTTTAAGGCCTCGGATAGAACCGTTTAAGCCTCAAAACCATACTCAGCTTTAGTATTCTTCTGCGCCTCACTTTTAATTACAGCATCTTTAACCTCAATAAATTTATTTGTAACATTGGTTATGCAACCTCTTTCAATAATCAGAGTTTTGCCGGCTAAACTCAATATCCCAGCTCTTTCAACATACAGTTTGACTATAAAATAACCCTCAGTTTCAAATATGAAGTTCACCACTTTCCCAAGCCTCTTCCCAGATTCTGTCCTAACCCCTAATCCATCTAAAATAAACTTACTGTCTATTACTTTTCTAACTTTTGGCATATTTTCGTCTACTTCGATTATGGCATCCTCAGAGTTGACGACCACTCCTAGCGCACCCCACTCTCTAATGTCAGAGCTGTGCAGAACTGTGAAGAATTTTATTCCCGGAGCTCTAACCGAAAAACCAATAATTTTTAAAGTTGTTGGCTCGATTACTGCAGCACTTAACTTGGCAATTGCCTTGCCGGCGTGGATACTCATTACTTTTCTGTCTTCAATAACTTCGCTAAGTACCAACATTTGAATAGAGTTATCGTTTTTCAGCTAGAGGGATTGCTCTTCCTCCATCGTCAATTACCGACTGCTGATACTCATCCCTGGTGTCAGTAAGCAGTCTTTCATAGTTGAAAGCATTCTTGATAAAGTTTATCTTATAAGTTGCATTTTGCCCCTCTGTACTTAATGTAACCACCCCGTAGTTTAAGAGTTTACCAAGAATATTTTGGCGGACCTTAACGTCTTCAATATTTAAGTGACTGATTACTTTTCTGTCGGTTGCGGTTAGGCCGTACTGGGTGACCCTAACAATGTGCTCATTTGTGATGAACATTCGATTTAAAGAATAAATATGTGCTGCAAGCAGACCCGCTAGCAACGATATAATCGAAATTACCGCAAATAATGGTGCCACAACAACACCTTCTTCCGGTCGGAAATCAACCATAAAGCTAAGCAAGCTCCCCTCTCCGGCACTTAGTAGTTGAATAAAGACTATAAAACTTAGAATTGTACAACTTCCGACTAATCCCCAAATTAGAAAATATGGCGCCTTGCTGCGCTCCATCTCTGTAATTAGTGTCTCATTTTTAGTGAGCTCGAATGGAAGGTCTTTCATCTTTAGTTTTTATGGTTTAACTCAAATTTAGGTTCTCGAATTTAGTTTAATTTTAACACAGCTACATTCACCCTCAACCTGAATACTGGTACACAGCAAAGCTTAAATCGCTATTCATCTTTCCTGAAACTTAAACTTAAGTAAAATGTTTAGTTTTAGTTTTGGGACTAAGCTAAGAGATTTTCTCTGCTTTTTACCCACTCACTTCTTACAACAAATCCAAATAGAATTACTGGTAAAAGCATGAGCACTATACCCGTTTGCGTTCCGGACTTTGGCACCCCTGGAAAGCCGCCCTTTTTCTGGTCATTACCATTTTGATATTGGATCTGCCCTTCTTCACTGTCGATGTTTTGGCTCGTAGATCCGTTACCCACAGACCCGGCATCATCATTGTCAGGAACCTCAGTTCCGTAGGCCACTACCCCAATATAGCAGTGGTCCCCGTTTGGGTATGTGGGAACGCTACTGGTTGTGACAATGCCAGGGCCGGAGCAAATAGGTACATCTGTTGTTAGATATTTAAGTTCCTTTGAAAAGTAGATATGGTCAATTCTTCCGGTTGGAGCAGAATTGGGGTGTGTGGGCGCTATATTATTCCCATGCCACTGAGCATCCATAATAGGTCCAGGTTTACCATAGGCGAACCCGCTAGTTGGATAAAGATTGTAGTCACCAGCTAAAAAAATATGGTCAGCGACTGGTCCACTCTCAAAAGCATAGGAGCGTGCATTCGCTTCATTTTGCACCATTTGATCACGAGTGACTAAGTACTTGTTGGCTCCACTAGTAAATTGCGTGTGCACTGCACATGAGGCCAAGATACGGTCAAGATACCTAGTTTTTATACACGGAATGCCACGCTGTCCGTACCCGGTGAGGCCGGTACCAGTATTTTATATAAGTGCTGAATCAAGTACTTCACCTCTTGATATAATCGCTAGGCCATAGTCGTCGCTTGAGTCATTAGACCCTGCACGGCACCCAGCTATGTCTTTATCATACGCAACTGAGTTACTGCCAGAATATGAGCTGCCTTTATAATCAAGAAACTTATAGTTTGCAGCGGGAATATTATTTTCCACAGCAAATTGCTCGACTGATGATTTACAAATTTCCTGTAAAGAAAGTATTGCAATATCTTCACTTGACCAGGCATTATCAGCTATTGCCATATTAAAGTCTGTACGAACACTATAGCGTCCATTTCCATTATCAATTTTATCTATATTAAGTACATTCCAGCTGTGGACCTTGAAAACCTTAGAGGCGTCACGGGTACAGCGAGGTTTTTTGTGTGAGACGGGATCTCCGCTGTAGTAGCCTCATCGCCATAGTTCCCGAGTATTCCAACAGCAATGATCGCAAACAAAAAAATCACACTCCAAAGCCGGAAAGATTTTACAGATATTTTCAATTTAGAAACCATAGACTTAGACTATATTGCCTAATTTATGCTTAAGCTTAACACGCCTAACTGAGACGGTTACCTCCAAGCTGTTTCTGTACCAAAGCTAGTCCTTTTTTAGAAGCACTGCGAAGGTGTCGTTTGGAATTTCAACTTTACCGAACTTCTTCATTCGCTCCTTTCCTTTAGCCTGTTTCTGAAGAAGCTTTTTCTTCCTAGAGATATCCCCTCCATAAAGGTGTCCTGTAACATTTTTACGCATTGCTGAAAGGTCCGCTCGGGCAATAAACTTTCCACCAATCCCAGCCTGTAAACTAACCTTAAACATTTGTCTTGGAATAATTTCTTTTAATCTTTTCACAATATCTTGGCCTAAATTAACTGCATTTGCCCTATGCGTAATTAAACTTAAGGCATCAACCTTTTCACTCGCCACATAAAAATCAACTCGGACTAAGTCCTCCTGCTGGTAGCCATCGAGGTCGTAATTTAAGCTTCCGTAACCACTCGTCACGCTCTTAAGTTGGTCATAAAAATCGGTTAAAAGAGTTGCTAAAGGAGCCCTAAAGTGAACAATTGTTAAATTCTCGTCTACAAACTCCATATTGTTTTGAATTCCACGAATTTTCAAAACCAACTCAATCACCGCACCCAAATAAGCCTTAGGGGTTAGGACTTCAGCCTTAACCCAAGGCTCTTCAATCGCTTCAATCTTCTGGGCATCAGGCAACTCCGAGGCGCTCTGTACCTCCATCATCTCTCCGTTAGTCAGCAGGACCTTGTAGTCGGTCCCGGGGTTCGTGATAATTACGTCAATATTATATTCTCGTTCCAGCCTCTCTTTTATAATCTCCAAATGCAATAAGCCCAAAAAACCTACCCTAAATCCAAATCCTAGAACTTGGCTATTTTCTGGGGTAAACTGTAAGGCTGCATCACTTAAACTTAACCTTTCCAGTGCTTCTTTTAACTGCGGATAAAGTTCATTGCTCGGGGGAAAGATCCCAGCATAAACGAACGGGCTGACCTCTTTGTAGCCGGCGAGGCTATCCTCTGCAGAATCTCTTTTAGTCGTTACCGTATCGCCAACCTTTGCCTCGCTGGTACTTCTTAGGTTCGTCACTATGTAGCCTATTTCGCCGTTACCTAGAACCTTCTTTTTATTAAATCCAGGGCTCAAAAAACCCACCTCCAAAGCAAGACCTTCACCGCCGGAAGCCATCATTTTAATCTCCGCTCCGCTCTTTAAGGTCCCATCGAAAACTCTGACATACAAAACGACGCCCCTATAGTCATCGTAATAGCTGTCAAATATTAAGGCTCTAAGCGCCTCGTCTTCAGATTCTTTTGGAGCGGGAACTCTTTCTACCACGGCGTCTAAAATCTCTCTAACACCTTCTCCTGTTTTTGCGGAGCTTAACAAGATTTCTTCTTTTTTACAGCCAATTAATTTAATAACTTCAGCACTGACTCTTCCTACATCTGCTGCAGGCAAATCAATTTTATTTAAAACTGGGATTATCTTTAGGTCTGCCTCTAGCGCCAGGTAAAGGTTTGCCAAAGTTTGGGCTTGGATACCCTGTGTTGCATCAACCACCAATAAGACTCCTTCACAAGCGGTCAAGCTTCTACTAACCTCATAGGAAAAATCAACATGTCCTGGGGTATCAATTAAATTTAATTCATACTCATCTCCTTTTGCCGTCCATTTCATTTGCACAGGAGTCAGCTTGATCGTAATTCCTTTTTCACGCTCCAGGTCCATCTTATCCAAAAGTTGAGCCTTCATCTCCCTCTTTTGGACTGTTCCGCTAAGTTCTAGCATTCTGTCGGCCAGAGTGCTTTTTCCGTGATCAATGTGCGCAATAATACAAAAGTTTCTAATCTCCATAAGTTAAACTTAATTATAACAGAGGGAAGCCACTCCAGACCTAACCTCAGCCTTTTTCTACTGGATGATAACTGGCTTCTTGAAAAGCTTAACAGCCTTATTAACAAACGGGCGAATTTCTTGCAACTTAGCAAAGTAACTCAGTATCCCATAGAAGACAGAGCTAACTGTGCAAATTGCCAAAAACTTTGGAATCAATGGAAAAAAACCTTGATCTGACGAATCCACAGGGAGCAGGGCGACCATTGTATAGCTTACAAGTGCTGTGGCACCACCAATTGCCAGCATTTTAAAGATTGGCTGGAACAGACCATCTGTAAACAAACCATTTCCCATTTTTTTGTTGAGTAAGATTGCCAGAGCCACAACTTCTAGGCTCCCTGTAATAGCCGCGGCAATTGCCAGTCCACTTAGACCATACCTCTCTGGACTAGAAAGATAGAATAGTAGAGTGACATTAATAATCATCGTTACAATTGAGACTTTAAGTGGGGTTTTAGTATCTTGCTGCGCATAAAAAGCCCTCGCTAAAATATGGTACAAAACCTTAAATGTTAACAAGAATGATAGAATCCCAACAATACTCGCTACAATTGGTTGACCGGTACTGGCAAGAATTCTCGAAAGGTATCCACGACAAAAAAAAGTTAAGATTGTTGCTGGGACTGCCATCCAAAACATCACTCTGATTGTTTGCTGAAGCTCTTTACGGAACAAATCTGGTCGACCCTGGCCCAGCCTTTCACTCATCTTCGGAAAAGCTGCTGTTGATATTGCCATCCCCACTAGATTTACGGGGACATTAAAGAGCTGCAGGGCCGCGGTATAGGATGCAATCGAGCCAACCGCCAAACCAGAAGCTCGGTTAAGTTCAATTAACTGTGTGACGTAGTCTATTCCCTGATCAGCACTTCTTGTTGGGGCAGTCTTTAAAACTTTTTTAAAGCCTTTATTCTTCCAGAATATTTTTGGGCTGTACCTCAAACCCTGGCCCCTTAGACCAAGAGTAACGACTACAAGCTGAGCAACTGCTCCAATCGCAACACCGTAGGCGACTCCGAATATTCCTAATCGTGGAGATAGTACAACTGTTCCAAAAATTATTCCTAGGCTATATACACTTGGAGCTAGCGCATAAAATAGGAATCTCCCCTTAGCTTGTTGAACAGAAGTCAAAACAGAACTTATTCCAAATAAAATTGGATTAATTGCAAACACCCGCATCATGCTAACTGCTAAGAATTGTGTATCTGGGTCTAGGCCTGGGGCGATCAGGTTCCTGAGAATTGGTCCTGCAAAAAGCATTAAGAATACACCCGAAACCATCGCTAGCAGCCCAATTAAGTTTAGGAGGCTACTGGTAACCTCCCAGGCACTCTTTTTATTGCCACCGTGGTACCTTTGGCTGAATATTGGAATGAAACTGACACTCAAAGTTCCAGCAATTAGCATAAAATACATAAAATCCGGCAGAGCAAAAGCTGCTCTGTAGGCATCGGTTTGGATGCTAAACCCAAAGTTTGCCAAGATCAACCTTTCCTTAAGCAGACCTAAAAGACTACCAAAAAGAGTACTTCCAGCTAGTAACGCTGCCGCCCAGCCAACATTTACTCTCCCACCTATTTTAGCTGCCCCCTTTTTTGCTGTCATTAATAATACTTAAGAATCAAAAAAAATATACTTTAAACTTAAGTTTAAAGTATAGCAAAGAACAGACCTCCAGCTTCTTAAAAATAGATTCTATTCAGCCTTTTCTATGATCTCATCAATTAAGCCATATGTCTTAGCTTCCTCAGAATTCATCCAGTAATCCCTGTCAGCATCTTTTTCAATCTCAGAAATCTTCTTCCCGGAAGTTTGCGCCATCATTTTATAAAGTTTATTTTGTAGCTTTATAATGTGCTCAGCCTTGATGACGATATTGCTAGCTTGACCCTCAACTCCAGATGAAGCTTGGTGAATCATAACTTCCGCATTAGGAAGTGCGAACCGCTTTCCTTTTGCACCCTGAGAAAGTATTACCGCACCCATACTCGCAGCAACTCCCATGCAAATTGTGTGGATATCTGGCTTAACATAGTTCATCGTATCAATTATTGCAAAACCCGCAGTTATGCTCCCACCAGGTGAATTTATATACATTTGGATTGGAGTTTTGCTATCTTCTGACTGTAAAAACAAGAGTTGCGCCACAATCAAGTTTGCAGTATCTGAAGTTATCTCTGGAACGAAAATAATCCGATCTCGAAGTAGCCTTGAATATATATCAAAAGCTCGCTCACCTTGGTGAGTCGGTTCAATAACTGTTGGAACTAAAATTGACATCTCTTTTCTCTTTTATGCTTAAATTCAAAGTGCTATTAAAGACTATTTTAACACTTTTAACTTTAAATTAAAAGTTAGAGTATTTAAACTTAAGAAACTTGAGCTACTAGGTAGTCCAAGACCTTATCTGCTAACAATCTTCCTTCGATTCTGGCCTGCTCTTGTTCGCTCATAATCTGCTTCTGGGCTTCTGGATTTCCGTACTGCTGCATAAGTGTCATTGTGTATTGTTGCAACTCTTCTTTGCTGACTTCAAGTTTTTGAACCTCCGCCAACTTTCTCAAAGCCAAACTTATCTTAACTTGTCTTTCTGCTTGAGGTCGGGCTTCCTTATTGATCAGTTCGGCTTCATCTTTAAAGCCACTCTCTTTAATAAAATCTTCAAAGTTTTTACCATTTTGTTCAGCCTGCTGACGAGCATTCTGCAATCCTGTTTGAATATTATCCTCAACCAACATTTCTGGAGTCTCCATCTTTGCCTCATTTCCCAGTTTTTCAGCCAGGGCATCTTTGAGCTCTTCTTTTGAAGACTGGGACTCACGTTCAATCAAGCCACTTTCGACGTCATCTCTCAGTTCTTGAAGAGTTTTGAACCCGCCAATTTTATTTGCAAATTCATCATTTAGTTCTGGCTTCACAAGCTTGGCGATCTTGTTGATTTTAATTTTAAATTTAACTTTTTTAGCCTGTAAGCTTTTAGAGTGATAATCTTTAGGAAAGGTGACCTCGAATTCTTTCTCATCTCCTACTTTTAGCCCTAGGACCTCTTCTTCAAAACCAGGAATGAAACTCCTCGAACCTAAAACTAGCGGGTAATTTGTACTCTTGGCGCCAGGAATTTGTTCTCCTGCCTCATCTTTTCCATCAAAATCCAACCAAACTCGATCTCCATCTTTCGCGGCCCGCTCAACCTCTTCGGCCTTAGACATATTCTCTTGTAGCTGAGCTAGAGTTTCATCAATCTGCTTTTTTTCAATCTTTACATCAGTCAGTTTAAGTTTGAGATCTTTTACCTTCTTGTCGGTTTTCCATTTAGAAAAATCCGGTAAAGTGATTTCTGGCTTCGTGTCTCCAACAAACTCAATTGTCATTGATTCGCCCTCAACCATTTTTTTAATTTCTAACTTTGGAGCTCCGACTAAATCTAGCTTAAACTCTTTAAGCATTGCCCCGAATGCCGCATCTACGCAGCCATTAGCGACTTCACTCTTTAAGCGGTTTTCGTCAATATTTTCTTCAATTAACTTATCTGGAGCAGTTCCACTTCTAAAGCCTGGGACTTTAACACCTTCACCAAGTTTTTTTAGAGCTTTAGCTTTTTGCTTAGCAAGATCTTTTTCATCAAGCTCTGCAGTAACCTTAAACTTAATTGTGCTGTCTTTGTCATTTTGTATTGTTAATTTCATAGATTCCTAATTCTAACATAGCCCATAAGCTGGCTAAACTCTCTGAAAAAGTTAGTTTTACCACAAAGCACTCATTTTGATTGCACTTAAGTTAAGTTAAGTGCAAAATGTAAAGTACAAAACTTTCATCTTTTCAAAAAGAATAGTTGATTGGTGGGGCAGCTCTTTCTTGATTAGGGAGATTTTAGAAAGATTTTTAAATTAATCAAAAATTAAACTTAAAGAAGAGGGTAAAAAACAATTATGCGATTACGCAAAATAATTCTAACGAGTTTCGCTTTAGGGCTTTCTCTAGTGGCTTTGAATGTTGGCTCACCAGCCTCCGTTTCAGCAGAATCTGAAAATAATGACAGTTACGTTTATGTTGCTAAGGCTGGAGACAGCTACACCGAACTGGCTAGGTCAAGCATCATCAAGTTCGATGAAGCCAACGATTCTGTTGAACTTAATACTGCAGAAGTCACTGCAGCAGAAACTTGGTTAACTCAAGATGCAGGCTCACCAGCAATTCAAGTTGGACAAGAAGTTAAAGTTTCTAAAGCTAACACTGAAAAATTTGCCAAGCAGGCAGATGAACTTAGTGACGAGGCTAAAAATCTTTGGCAAGGTTATGCAGATAAATCTAGCATTTCTAACACTGACCTAAAAGACCAGACTAGAGAAGAGGGAACTGCCCCAGTTGAAGCGCCAGCTGAAACCCCGCAAACTGAACAGTCTACTGAAACTCCAAAAGATACCGAACAATCTAAGGTTGAAGACGACAAAAAGAACTCAGAAAACACCGAGAAGAAATCTTCTAAAAAGTGGTTGATTCTTGCAATTGTTGTTCTACTAATCCTCGCAGCAGTTAGCCTAATCCGCTCATCTTCTAGCGATAAAGAAGACGAATAAAAATAAGAACAAAAACTAAAAAAGTTTTCAAGAGTTTGATACTCCAAAACTTAAACAAAAAACCCACCTTTCATGACAAGGTGGGTTTTTTTGTTAAACTTAAATTAGTGGTTCTAGGTTGAAACTACAGAATCTAGAACCCCAATTAAGTTTAAGCGCAAGTGGCGGAATTGGTAGACGCGCTAGATTCAGGTTCTAGTAAGATTTATCTTGTGGAGGTTCAAGTCCTCTCTTGCGCACCAATTCAGAGAAAAAATCCAAATCTTCGCCCGAATGGGCGATTTTTTGGTTCAGATTTCCCAATTTCTGCCACAGGCAAAAACCACTTTCCGCCCCCTTTCGGAAAGTGGTTTTTGGGCTTTCGGCGTTTGGGGTTTGGGTGAGGGTTTTGTGGTGTAAAAACAGGTTCGAGCCAAAGATTTCAGACAAAAGAGCTTTTTGTCCGTTTAAGTCGTTGTTCTCTCGCAAATAACAGATAGATTTTGCTGTTTTTAGCCAATTTCGCATAGGTTCTATCCAATAATTTTGGTTGGCTTGTAGACTAGCCAAACTTTCCTCTAAACTCTTCTTTTCGCTCAAAATCTCCGATTTTTTAGCGAGAAAAGTTTGGCGGTCAATGTCTTGGTCTAAATAACTATCAAGCAAAATCTTTTGTTTAGCATTCAGGCGAGCGATTTGCGTTCGCAAATCGTCTAGTAAAGATAAGTTACTGGAACTTTCGGCTTGTTCGTCTTGGGCTATTTTATCGGTCATAAAATCATAGACTTCGGGTGACATCTGGTATTCGTCTAGCAGTCTAGAGAGTTGTGGCAATAAATCTTTTTCTCGCACTGGTGGTTCAACACATTTAACGGCTCGTTTCTTACGAGAACAGCGGTAATAAGTCCAGCTATGGGTGTTGCCGTTTTTCTGCGTTTTGGTCTTGGTTTCAGCCGTTATGCTCATACCGCAACACGCACATTTCAAAAGCCCTAAAAATGGTATCGGCTCTTTGACTTGTGGTTGTCTATGTCCACGAGTTTCAATGACTTGCTGGACTTTATCATATAGGGCTTTTGAAATTATCGGCGTGTGGCGACCCTCGTGTAATTCGCCGTTATACAGAAAATGTCCATAATAAAATGGGTTTTGTAAGATAGATTTTACTTTGTCGTCCTTAAATGTTTTCCCGCCCGATGTTATCGCTCCATTTTCCTGCAAAAAATAAGCGAGTTGTTCCATTGTTTGATCGCCACGAGCGTAGCTAACATACAATTCTTCCACAAGCGGTGAATACCGCTTGTCTAAAACAATAGTTTTGGTGCGAGTATCGTTTAAGTATCCGAACGGTGCTTGGCTGGGAAAATCGCCATTTCGCACTCTGGCTCGCAAACCTCGCTTGGTATTTTCGGACAAATTATCTACATAGTATTTTGACTGACCAAACATAATAGACAGCATAAACTTGCCCTGCGATGTATTCTCAAACTGAAAGACTGGAAATCGCAAGTAATTGAGCGATGTTTGGTCTAGTAAGTAGATAATTTGTCCGCCGTCTACCGAGTTGCGAGCAAGTCTATCGGGATGCCACGCTAAAATGCCGTTGGCTTCGCCAGACTGCAAGCGAGATAACATTTCATTAAAGATTGGTCGCCCTGGACTTTTGGCGGTGCGTTTTTCTATAAGTTCGTCAATAACTGTTAAATTGTTATCTCTGGCATACTTCCGCAACTCTGTGAGTTGAGCGTCAATGCTCAATACTTGCTTATCTTCCGTATCGGTAGATTTACGAGCATACAAAATATATTTTTCCATTTTTGCCCTCCTTTTAACTCAAAAAGCCGCCTTGGTGCAAAACAATTCGGAAAAACCAAATAGTTCCAAGACGGCTTTTCAAGCCAAAAATAAAGGCTTTTCCGATTGAATTGTTTTGCTCTTTCATTATACAACATCACAAAACCCTCACCCAAACCCCAAACGCCGAAAGCCCAAAAACCACTTTCCGAAAGGGGGCGGAAAGTGGTTTTTGCCTGTGGCAGAAATTGGGAAATCTGAACCAAAAAATCGCCCATTCGGGCGAAGATTTGGATTTTTTCTCTGAATTGGTGAGATTTTACGCCCACGCTAGAACCCATTTTAGCACCAAATGCGAGAAATGACTTTTCGGCGGGTCGCCCCCGACCCGACCCGCCGAACTGCTCCGCAGGGGTTTAGTTTTTTCTGGAGAGGTTTTTGGCACTCCTGCCGTTTGTAGTAATCTGTTTTGCTATCTGTTAAAATAGAACTATGGCATATTTAGTTATCGCATACCCAAAATTAGAACAAAGGGATTTTGATTTTATACAAAACTATCGTGAGCAAAACGACCCACGCTATTTTTCAGTAGTTGACCCGCACATTACCCTTGTGTTTGCAATTAACGATATAGACAAAGATAGTTTTGTTAGTGAAGTCAAAGATAAAATCGCTGGTATTCAGCCATTTGATTTTGAAATCAAAGTGGCGACGATAAACCAGAACGATGACGGCAAGTATTATCACGAATTTTTAGTTCCTGATGCTGGCTACTCAAATATCGTAAAACTACACGACAGGCTCTATTCTGGTTTATTTGCTCCGCATTTGCGATTTGATATAGATTTTATTCCGCATATCGGCATTGGTAATAGCGATGACGCAAAAATATCAAGACAACGAATTGACGAATTAAACGCCAAAGGCGTTTCAATCAGTGGACGAGTTGATAGTGTTGATGTTATTGAATATGCGGACGATAAAGTAATGACAGTGGAAAAGATAGCATTATGAGATTATTTTTATCGTCCTATGGTCTGGGCAACGCACCTGATGAATTATCTGCTCTTGTTGGCGACAACAAACGCACGGCAATTATTATGAACTCACAGGACGCAAAAACTCCTGAAAGTCGCACCGAACGCCTACAACGAGAGATTGACAGCCTAGCGGCTCTTGGCTTACAGCCGGAAGAATTAGATTTACGAAAGTATTTTGGCAAATCTAATGAATTGAAAGATTTTGTTAAAAACTTTGGGCTTGTTTGGGTGCGTGGCGGAAATGTGTTTGTCTTGCGGAAAGCATTTAAGCAGAGTGGTTTTGACGAAATCATTACCGACTTACTCAAAAATGACCAAATCGCCTACGGCGGTTATTCTGCTGGTGTTTGCGTGCTTGCTCCGTCATTACACGGCATTGAATTAGTAGACCCAAAAGACGAAACCGCAGAAGGCTATGACACAGAAGTTATCTGGGACGGTCTTGGCATACTTGGCTACGCTGTCGCTCCACATTACAAGTCTGACCACCCAGAAAGTGATGATATAAACAAATGCGTTGAGTATTTTGCTGATAATCATATTCTT
Organism: uncultured Candidatus Saccharibacteria bacterium; assembly: GCA_937871805.1. Taxonomy (GTDB): domain Bacteria; phylum Patescibacteriota; class Saccharimonadia; order Saccharimonadales; family HK-STAS-PATE-42; genus HK-STAS-PATE-42. The sequence continues at coordinate 353,873 of CALMQB010000002.1, read as the reverse complement.
TTCAAGACACTTCGGGACGGAGAAATTATCGTCATAAATGGCGATAATGAAAAAATAGTTTCCTAGCATTTAATGTCGCAAAGCGACATTGTGCCAAAAACCTCTCCAGAAAAAACTAAACCCCTGCGGAGCAGTTCGGCGGGTCGGGTCGGGGGCGACCCGCCGAAAAGTCATTTCTCGCATTTGGTGCTAAAATGGGTTCTAGCGTGGGCGTAAAATCTCACCAAGAACGAACTTTTCGGGAAATTTGAGCGCATTTGCGCTCTTTTTTCTTGGGTTTTGCGGAGTAAATCCCAGATGTTTTCAGGGGGGAGAAAAGAATCTGGGGCAGCCGTTGGCTGCACCTTTTTGGAATTCAGAAACAGGTTCAATCCGTCCATTTTAAGAAAAGCGTCTTTTATCGCCACAAAGTCGCCACTTTTGGCGATTTCACGGAGAGAAACAGCTTGCTTAAGCCACTGGCGCATAGGTTCAACCCAAGCTCTGCCTGCAAGCGTTAGCTTGCCGACTTGCTCCTCTAGCGACTTCTTCTCGCTCATTAGCTCGCCTTGTTTACTGCGATAGGTTTGCTGGTCAATATCTTGGTCTAAATAGCCGTCCAGAAGTCGCTGGAGCTTGCTCTGCAAGCCTGCAAGTCGTGTTTGTGCGTTAGCCACAAACATACTGGCAGACTGCTCGGCTTTTCGTTCGTCCTCGTCCAGCATTTTGCCTAAACTTGTCGCCCAACTTTCGGGCAGGGCGTAGCCCTGAAAGATGTCGGACAACTGCTCTGCTAGTTCTGGCTCGGTAACTGGCGGCTCTTTGCAAGCAATAGTTTTGTGCTTTCTTGTGCAACGGTAATAGATATATTCGTGCGTGTTGCCGTTTTTCTGGTGCTTTATCTTTTTCTCGGCAGTAATCGCCATATTGCAAGTCGCACAAGTCAGCAAACCACAAAACACCTGCGGCGCAGTTGCGCCTTTTTGCGGGTGGCAACGCTTGGCAATAAGGGCTTGCACTCGGTCAAATAGCCGTTTCTCTATGATTGCCTTGTGTTTGCCCTCGTACACTTCGCCGCAGTAGCGGAAATGTCCGTAGTAAAACGGATTTACTAAAATGCGCTTTATCTGGTCTTTGGTCAGTTGTTTGCCGCTTTTAGTAGTGATACCTTTGGACTTCATAAAAACGGCTACACTTTCAAGCGTTTGGTTGCCCTTTGCGTATAGTTCAAAAACGGCTAGAACAATAGGCGCAAGCCGTTTATTCACAATAACTGTTTTAGTGCGGACATCATTTATGTAGCCAATCGGGGCGTGGCTGGGGTATTCGCCACACCGCACCTTTTGGCGCAATCCTCGCTTGGTGTTCTCGCTCAAATTGTCTACATAGTACTTTGACTGTCCAAAAGCGATAGACAGCATAAACTTGCCTTGACTGGTGTTCTCAAACCAGAAAGCCGGAAATTTGAGCGTGCCAATTTTACCAGCGTCCAAAAGATAGATAATTTGCCCGCCGTCCACGCTATTGCGTGCTAGGCGATCAGGGTGCCACGCCAGTATATTGCCGCCGTTTTTCTCAATTTCGCCGAGTAATCTGTCAAAAATAGGGCGACCAGTTGTCTTGGCTGATTTCTTTTCAATAAACTCGGCGGCAATATGCAAACTCTCACGCTTGGCATATTCTCGCAGTTCTACCAACTGCGCCTCAATGGACAAGACTTGTTTATCCTCGACATCTGTACTCTTACGAGCATAGATGTAAAACTTTTGTATTGTTTCCATAGCTGTACCCCCTCAACTTAAATAGCCGCCCTGTTGCACACAATTCAGGCAAGCCTAAGTTGTACAGGACGGCTATTAAAGCCAAGCAAAAAGCCTGCCGCTTTGAATTGTGTGCATTTGTATTTTACCAAAAACCGCCGATGGCGGCAAAAAGGCGCAGCCAACGGCTGCCCCAGATTCTTTTCTCCCCCCTGAAAACATCTGGGATTTACTCCGCAAAACCCAAGAAAAAAGAGCGCAAATGCGCTCAAATTTCCCGAAAAGTTCGTTCTTGGTGGAATTTTACAACTCCGCTCGAACCTATTTTGAGGAAAAATGCTAAAAAACACAAGCTCCGCCGCCTAGCAGGCGCGAAACGCCCGCTGCGCCCAGCCAGAAAAACCTTTTGCATATTTTTGAGATTTCCCCCGCCGAGATTTTTTGAATTTGGAAAAGGGTGTTTTCTGGTGGTGCGCTATCTGACGGCTTGCCGTCCCAATTCTTTCTGCATTTTTCCAACAAATCGGTGCATGCAGGGATCAAGTTTACGAATATCCGTTGCAAGAACATCGTCAAGTTTCATCCACTGGTAGCCATTCATTTCGCGCCGGTCATATTCTAGCTGCTCATCTCGGTTGCCTGCAATTACATACCATAGACTTACGTCTGTATGCTGTCCGTGTCCAACGGTGCGCGTAACGGTAATAAATAACGGATTGTCTTTGAACGGCGTATCAAAGCCAGCCACAATTTGCAGTTCTTCGTCTGCTTCGCGGACAACAGTTGTTCGTGGGTGTTCTTGTGGCTCAACATGTCCACCACTCGGTAGCCATAAACCCGACTTTACATGGTCAATAAGCATAACTGATTGATTAGCTTCGTCAAATAAGACAAAGTAGGAAACAAGATGTTTTGGCGGGTTATCTGGCTTACTTATTCGGCACAGTTCCGTACCGCTATCTATCCATGCTAGAACGTCTTTGATGTGTTCGCTTTCAATGTCGTCAAAAGGTGTTATTTGTTCAATTACAGGTCTTACTGTTTCATACATACTACTGGTAATCTTTCGCAGACGGTATTATGCCTTTATATGCGCCCTCAAATTCTACTGTTTCTGCACTCCGCACCGCATCGTAAATGCTCTCCTGCACGGCTCGTGCGGCGGCGTGTCCGATAATATCAACTTGGGTGTATAAGCTATCGTCCGTTTCTTGGAAGTATTGCAGCATATCATTAAACGGATTTTTCAGTTCGCCTGTACTAAATACAAAAACAGTGTCGCCGTCAGACGAAGTATGCACAGGATTTATGGCACGGACTTGTCCGTGCGAGGCAATATGTGCAACTTTTTCTAAATGCAGTTTGCTCCCTAAATCTACATTTATGCCAACAACGGATATTGTCGTGTTCTGTCTGTCTTGTGTTACAAAATCTATTAAGTCCTCGTAGGACTTAAACTTGGTATTTTCATCTCTGTTACCAGCCAGTATTTCGCCATTTGGCAAAATAATATTGCCCAGCGCATTTACAACTGACAGCGCAACAACAATTATGCCGTTGCCCAAGTCAATACGAGCCGAGCCAACGCCCGCTTTCATGGCACCGGTTTTCGTGCCACTCTCAACCCAGCGGAACTTACCAACAGATGTGCCAGTACCAGCCCCAACATTACCGCTTGCGATTGGTTCGCTGTTTGCGTTTTCGTATGCCTCACGCCCATATGCAGGGTCGTACGGCGCAACTTGCATACCTTGATCGTACACAATCGCACCAGTAACAGACGGATTAAAAATCTGCTTGTCTTTACCAGAGCGAGAACCTTTTTGGTCGTGGCGCAGACATTCCATAATTTCGTTTGCAGACATTAAGCCGGTATTGCTACCACCAGCTATGAATATTCCGTCTTCACCATAGTTTGTTTTGTCTGCTTTGTTTGCTTCTGTACCATATGCGCCAACGGCTCCACCGTAGGCTTTGTATGCTACTTGATAAGGTTTATCAAAGAGAACTACAGTACAGCCTGTCAGTTTGTCCAGATGCGTGGAGTGTCCAACACGAACACCATTAAGCGCAGTCAAAGTTTTGTTGTCCATAGTTCAATAATAACAGATTTCACTCTGTTTATGTGTCGCTTGCGACACATAGTGGCTTTGCCGCTCCGAGCCACGCCGCCTCTGCCATTTATGGCAGGCGCACCACCAGAAAACACCCTTTTCCAAATTCAAAAAATCTCGGCGGGGGAAATCTCAAAAATATGCAAAAGGTTTTTCTGGCTGGGCGCAGCGGGCGTTTCGCGCCTGCTAGGCGGCGGAGCTTGTGTTTTTTAGCATTTTTCCTCAAAATAGGTTCGAGCGGAGTTGTAAAATTCCACCAATACTTCACGCATATATTAAGCCTTTATAATTTCATGAAGCAAATCTATAGAACAGATGAAATGATGGTTCGGTATGACGAATATTATCGGCAGTACAAGCCTTCCGAAAATTGCGCCTTCTGTGATAGGAAGAACAGGAAACTAATCAGCAACAATAAAGATGAGGAGTACTTGTATGTTGCAGAGAATGATTTTAAATTTAGCTTTTGGGATATGCAAGAAGTTGTGGATCATCTTTTGATAATCCCAGTTCGTCACATATCTTGCATGTCTAAGATGAACAATCAAGAGTTAGATCAGTACCTGCATCTAATAGAAAAATACTCTAAGTTGGGCTATGATATTTTTATAAAGAGCAGCCTCTCTGAGGCAAAAACTATGGAGCACCTACACATACATCTAATCAAAACTAAGGGTAAAAACTTAAACTTAAGTATTGAATATTTTAAACTATGAAAAACTATAAGAGGATAGGAGTATTAGGAGGTATGTCTCCAGAGACAACAGTGGAATTCTACCACTCCATAATAAGGGAGCATTTTAATGATCACGGTGACTATGCGTATCCAGAAGTCGTGATATTTAGCGTTAACTTTAAGCGGATCATAGACCTGCAGGAGTCGGGAGATATGGAAACATACACTAATGAGCTGATGAGGGGCGTAGAGTCTCTCGAATCATCAGGTGTAGATTTTATTGTAATTGCCTCAAATACTCCACACGTGGTTTTTAATCAACTTGAACAAAGGTCCAAGGTTCCAATTTTAAGCATAGTCAAAAATACGGCGGACAGGGCACAAGATTTAAGTTTAAGTAGAGTCCTCCTTCTTGGAACTAAATTTACGATGCAGGCATCTTTTTATAAAAATGATTTTTTAGAATTGGGAATCGAAGTCAGTGTTCCGTCTGAACCTGAGCAACTAGAGGTCAATAGAATCATATTTGAAGAGCTCGTTCTGGGTGAAATTAAGAAAAGTAGTAAAGATTACTTGCTGGGCTTGATTAATAAATACCCAGCTAAAGGTATTATCTTAGGCTGTACGGAGCTCTCTCTAATTATTGGCAAGAAAGACACTAATAAAGTCTTGCTGGACACTCTGCAAATACATATCAATGCCACACTCCGGTATGCACAGAACTAAGAGTTTTTAATCAATAATCTGATGAAGGACATCTAGGAACGGTGACAGCCATTCTTTGAGCCCACTCTTCTCATCAAATCTTGATCTATCATGGTTTGGTCTGTGAAAATACTGCCAGATAAGCAGACGGTCATCAATTAGATAAAGTTCTAGCCTCTGCTTCGCTTCCGCATCCAGTGTGGCGCCATCAAGGTAGGCTTTAATATAATCCTCAGCTACCGTCAATAAGCCTTCTTCAATATACATGCTGAATTGCCTAGGTATGTCTGCCAATCCATCACCAAAATGTGCAGTCATTAAATCAAAGAGTCCAGTAATCTGCCAGTTATCGTTGTCACCTTGCTCAACAGTCATGTTGTTACGGTTAAAATCTTCATGCACGATCACTGGCTGAAAATCATCGCTAAGTTTAGCGGCATCGGCTAGGGTTGACTCGATCCAGTCTTTATCAGTCTGGCTTATATGGGGGTTTGGGTACTCTATTGATGTCGCAACATTCTTCCTAATTCGCTCAACTGTTCGTGCAACATAGCCATTTGGAAACGGAATAACAGCTTTTTCTATATGGTCATATTTACCACTTACGTCATTTGTTAACTTTTGGAGCTCTCTTAATGCAGTACCTTGTGCCATGGCTAAAGAAGATTTTTGGCTAGAGTTAAAGCTTTTGTATGTTTCTGGGTCGGCAGTCGTAATACCAGGTAGCCTTGGCATGATCGCAAAGCCGTATTGAAACCCAAAAATTATCTCAGATTCACTAAGTAAATAGGGCCACGGTGCTGGAACTTGCGTTCTTTGATGTATGAGCTTGCTAAAAAATTGTTCCGTAGGTAATTGCCAGTCATAAAAAGCGCACGTCCTTAGTACATATGAGCCGCTCGTACTTTCCAGGAAGGCATTTTGTCCAAACAATCCGAATGGTATTGCCTCTGAAGATACAAGCTGGCCAAGATCAAATTCATCTAAGGCGGACTGAAGACTGCTGTCCGAAATCTTACCTAGCAGCTTTCCAAAATTTTTTTCATTGGTTTTTGACATGGGTTCAGTATAGCATGCATTTCGACTTCTGGAGTGTTAAAATATAACCATATGAACAACGAACCAACTTACAAAAAAATCATCAACCTTTTAGATTTCGCAGAAGAACTAATTCCACTGGCAGACCCAGGAGGTCCGGAATATATGGACGCTAACCCAATTTTTATGACGCTGGTCCATATTGAAGAAGTCCTAGATACCTATGGCAGGGGAATGGCACACCGTTCGATGGTAGATACTGGAGTAGACTCTGACCAAATAGCAGAGGCCTCGTCTTCAATCAATAAGAGGCTAAACGAACTTAGAAACCATATCCGAGAACTCGCTCAGACGCATAATTTTGATCAAGCTCTTAAAGATAGCGCCGAAGAAGCATATAAGAACTGGCATAAAAGATCTGAAGAAGAACAACTTAAGTTTAAAGAATAATATGACTAAACCAAATTTTAATCCGACCCCAAATTCAATCCCAGCAAGTAGGTGCGCAAAAAGACAGCTAAACAAACAAGCCGATTTGCCGTTGCCGCTTGATCCAGAGAGCCTAGCCCACAAAACATCAAGATTTCTTGACGGAGTTCGGAGATCCACAGAGTTTGTAGACGGAGGAGTTAGGCGAGTTGGAGCATTTGCAACCTGCGTGGCCTGCGATGCCGAGGTTCGGCTCTGTGAAGATGTATCAAAACCGGGGGGCATTGTGGTGGTTCAGCTTCCTGGTGGAGCTCAGTGTGCCAAAGACGGGCAAGAAGTCTAAGCTTAGCCTATTAGAGAATAAATCATACAACACTGTTAGGTGGAGTCATATCTTGGGTGTAAAATATATCAGTATAGGCTAATCAAGCAGAGTTAAACTTAAGTAAACATGGTATCCAAATCTACTCCACCTAAACCAAAAGCTTGCGCAAAGCAAAACCTCGAGGCTTGCCCCCCTATGCCTGTTAGCGTATTCGCACTTCCAGAACGGGCAGGAGAGTTCATGGTCTCCGCAACAGACTGGCAAAGGATGCGCGGATGCCAACTTGAACTTGGAGTTCGCGCTACTTGTGCAGGATGTGGTACGGTCGTTACCTATTTTGAAGACTCTGAAGATCCGGATCCGGAAGGGCCTAATATAGTTAAGGTTTTAGATCCTGGCTGTCCACTAGAAGCTCAGGAGGAGTAGCTTACCCTTAGGCTCCATTCCTTGACTCCAATTACTTTGTTGTGCTAGAATCAACAACATCGTTCAACATAGAAGTGAATCCTAGAAGTTTAATTTGAATATTTAGCTGGTTTCGTTTCTAAACAAAGCGAATCAAGTTCTACAAAATATTAATTAAACTTAAGAGGATTCTTTTTTATGTCCGGAAGCGGAAGCTACTCAAACAACAGCAGAGGTCGATCAAATAACAATTCAGGCGGTGGAGGCTCCATGTATGGAGGTTATGGCCGTTCTAACAGCTCCCAAGGCGGGGGAGGATACAGTGGCGGCGGCGGAGGCAGGTCTCGCGGCGGCGGCGGTGGTTACGGTGGAGGTCGCTCCAGAAATGGAGGCGGTGGAGGTCGTGGCGGCAAAAAAGTCGGACGTGGTCAATATATCCATCCATCAAAATTTGTACGTGTCGCAACTCCCAAAAAGGAAGAAGACTACAATCCAACACATAGTTTCGAAGATTTTAAGGTCACTGATGTTCTTAAGCAAAACCTTAAAAAGATGGGCTTCGCGATTCCGACACCAGTTCAGGATCAGACAATTCCAGTCGGATTAGAAGGTAGAGACGTCATTGGAATTGCTAACACCGGAACAGGTAAAACTGTTGCTTTTGGGCTTCCTTTGCTCAATAAACTCATCCAAGATAAAAAATCTAAAGCAATCATTGTTGCACCAACTCGGGAGCTCGCCTCTCAGATTGATGATGAATTCAGACTTGTCGCAAAAGGCAGTGGATTAGCTGGAGCAATCTTAATCGGCGGAACTCCAATGGGTCCACAAATGCGAGATTTACGTTCTAACCCGCAAATCATTATCGGAACTCCAGGGCGAATTAAAGATCACATTAAGCGCGGTAGCCTCAGGGCCAACGATATCAACATCGTCGTTCTAGATGAAGTTGACCGAATGCTCGATATGGGCTTTGTCGATGATGTGACTGAAATTCTAAGTGCACTTTCACCAAATAGACAGTCATTCTTCTTTTCTGCCACGATGGAGCCCCGAATTCAAAGCTTAATCCAGACATTCTCTAATAACCCGGAAGTTATTTCTGTAAAGTCTAGCGAAACTAGTGATAACGTCCATCAGGATATAGTCCAGTATCACGCCCGAAGTGAAAAACTAGAAAAGCTACACGATATTCTGATTAAAACAGAAGTTCAAAAAACAATCATCTTCCACGATACTCAGCGTGCCGTTGAAGAACTGGCCCGCGAACTACATTCTCGCGGCTTTAAGTCAGACGCAATTCACGGAGCCAAGACTCAGGCTCAACGTCAGAAGGCTTTAAATAAGTTTAAGCGTTCCGAAGTTCATATTCTTGTAGCTACTGACGTTGCTGCCAGGGGAATTGATGTTAAAGACATCACCCACGTTGTAAACTATTCTCAGCCACAAACCTACCAAGATTACACTCACCGAGTTGGTCGAGCAGGTCGAGCAGGAAACACCGGCTACGCCCTAACCTTTGTCGAGGGTTAAACCTTATAAGAATCCTCCTCTAGCTCTTCCACTCTGCCGTGTCATTCCCAGCAAGACTGGGATCCCTAGGGTTCTGGAACTTAAGCTTAAACTTAAGTTCATTTTCTGCTACAATTGTACTTAAGTTTAAAGTTACTCATAATGTCAGAAGATCTACCCACTAACGGCCCCTCAGATCAGGAAGAGCCAGGATCCACGGCAAATACTGGCCCAGGGTGGCTTAGAAAGGCAGTAGCCACAGGAGCACTTGCTACAGTTGCTTTATCTGGGGCGTCCGCTCTTACCAATCCGGGTGGTAACCCCGGCACCAGCCCGGGCACAAAAGCCACTGCATCTGCTACGCTCCAAACTGGCCCCGAAACAGGAGTAGCCCTAGGGTTAGAAAATGACGATAACGGAACTTTAAATACTGGACAAGAAGGTCCGTCAGGAGGAGGGCTCAAAGAACTAATACCGAACGTAGTCCCCAACATTGTGGCAGGATCCGTCACTCCAGCCAGCCAAGGCAATCCAGTTGGAGACGGCTGGCACTTTGAAAAGGTTCCAAGGGTCTCAAATAGGCCCGCACCTAAACCAATCGAACTAAAAATACCTACATCAACACCAAGGGCGGAAAGAATAACGGATCCATACAAGTACCCGATCAAAACTCCCTGGGAACAGGACTATACTGTTTCACCAGAGCTTCAACGTGAAGTCTCCGGAGCAGTCCAAAGCTGTTTCAATAATGTGCACGCCAGAGAGAAACAAGGCTATCAGCTAGACGGTGTAGAAATCGGTGGTATTGCCAGCGGTGAAGATAATACCACCGAACCCGGAGACCTGCTTGCAAACCTGGACCGCCCAAGCCAACTCAACCTTGAACTCGCAAACCAAAGAGGCCTTGTCGGGCTACAGTCGGCAAAAGAACTCGCCCCGGACAGCAACATTGATCCAGAAATTATAAGCTTCCTAAAAGGCAAGGAAACCGACCCGAACCCTGAAGAACTGAAGCAGATAATTGAATATGCCCAAATGCTGGGTGAAGACCCACTCACAGTAGTACAAGATTACAACCGCTCCCGAGAAGAAGGGCTACAACCCTTAATGGATCAGCTCTTTGAAGGGAACCGAGGCATAGTCTGTATTGCTAAAATGTCTAAGTTGGAAACTTCTAATCTACCAGGACCAGACAAAACAGTGACCCTAATGGTGCCAGTAATGAAAAATGGAGAAGAGAGAACCTGGCGTATCGAAATCCCAGGAGAAATTCTGTTACTGCCACTGCTATTCATTGGACTCAGATCATTAACGGCTGCAGGGTCCCGCAGGCCCAAGACACCGGAGTCTCCGTCGCCCACCCCAAAGTTAACACCAACTCAAGAGCCATACTGGGGTCCCAGAGATTATCAAAGTTACCTAAGTCCAAAGACTCCAAAGACGCATAACTCTGTCAAAATCAAAATAGATCCTCCAATCAGAGCTCCTGGTATCGTTGCAGACGGTACCCCTCCACCAATTAAGAAAGTTAGAGACCCAAAGCCTGCAACAAACCATCCAGGGCAAGAGATACCCCAGCAAATAGCTACAAGGATTAAGCAGCCTAGGCCGCATAATTACCATGGAGGATCTACCCAAAAAGGTAACAAGCAAGGTCGAGATCGTAGTGGGGCACGGCGCAATAAAAGAAAGGGTACCAGATAGGGCAAGGCCCGCTCTGACCTAATCCTCATAGCATCCAATACAAAGGTCCTTATAAAGCCATCTCTTCCGGGAGGGTTCGTACATGAGGTACTCAAAGGATTCCAGTTTTGTAAAGCTTTGCCTTAAGCTCTGAAGTAGTTTTAGAATGACAGGCTCTTAGTTTAGTTTAGCTAGCTTCTGAGGTATTTGTCGTCCCATCGACTCCATCGGCGACGTAAGTATCTAGCTAGAATCATTCTAAAGATTGCTCCACAAAAGAAGATTAAACTTAAGGCTAGCGATATTCCAGCTGGATCCCAAACCCATCGAGGGCTTGTGAATTCAAAAGAATAGAGCGCCTTATCTGGGAGCTTAACTTTAAGCTTATCTTGTTCAATATCTGGGTTATTATCTAAAACATAGTCTGCAGCACACTGGGCACGAGCTGTAATCGGAATTCCTTTGGCCTCACAAGTTTTTTGAGCTTGTAAGTAAATGTCTGGTTTTTGGCCATCTTCTGTTAATACACTTTGTGCAGATGTAAAAATTTTCTGGGAGTCTCTTTGGTACGTTCCAACCAACTCCACTGGTCTTCCAACATCACTGTTCAAGTGGCCAAATGTAAATTTTTGCAAATCATCCAACTTTTCATAGACACTTCCGCTGTTCTTATCCGCCTTTAAGACCTCCCGATATTTATCCAGAGCTGTTAAATTATTTGACCTCAAGAAGAATAGCCCAGCAAGCAGAAAAAGTAGAGACGTGAAAAAGAGCCTCCAAGTCGGCCAGAGCGCATAGCGCCGGAATTTAGTGTAAAAATAGTGCTTAATAGCTCTGCCCACCCGCTTCATAACTAAGCTTAAGTTTAACAAAAATGTTCACCCAATTGTTAGTACTGTGGACCTTTTAGAAGATGCTACCCCAAATACTAGGTGCAGCGCTTGGGACTTCTTGAACCTCTTTTTCTGTAGTTTGGTTGCTCTCAACTACTTTATTCTTGGCAGGATCTGGCGAAATCTGCACAGCACGAACATAAAGCCTGTTATTATCAGTCCCTGGAGGGTCGCAAGTAATTAAAGTTACGCTTGGCACATCGGTTGGGTAAATGTGGCTAAATTCCGAAGGTGGAACAATTTGTTTTTCAGTGACTTTATAGCCATATCTAACTCCCTCAAAATCTAAATAGATAATATCGTCTGCCTCTAAACGTTTTAGATTTACAAACAGATATTTATAATCCCCTGAGTTTAGAAGATTGTTACTAGAGTGTCCTAGAATCACCACATTTCCAGTTTCACCAGGGGAAGCAGTGTTCCAATATCGAAGCGCTCCTCTTTCCATTGCTTTTTGCACCGGATCGTTAAACGGGCTCGGCTCATCATAAACTACGGGAGCCTTAACCCCAATCTTTGGAATAATCACTGACGGAGTTTTGCTAACTTCACTAGAGCTGGACGGTTCGATAATCGAAGGCAAACTTGCCGAACCTGCAGGCCCTAGGTATTGCTTCACAGCCCCAACTACTACGGGGTTAAATTGTAAGAACAAAAATAAACCTGCTGCCGTTCCCGCAAAAACTAAAGCTCTGACATGCTTTCTAGCTTTGCCCCAAAATGAACTTTCCTTACCGCGCTCCACGATTCTATTTAAGATATCTCTACGGATTGCTTCTGGGTCTTCCAATCTTTTTTTCTGTGTAGCAAGTTTTTTGTTGTCTTCAAACATTTCTACCAGCTTATCGGTAGACTTTTTATGATGTTCATCAACTTTAGTCTTAACTTCTCCAAAGTATTTATCGTAGTAGCCTGAGTAATAATCTTGATAGTAGTGTTGCCAGTATTCTTGCCAAGATTTATGGTAGTGCTCAAGTTGAGCTTTATCTACATCAGGGGCCAATTCTCCAGGAGGATGAATCCCTTGTTGCTGGAGTTCATTTTGCCTAGCCTCTAATTCCTGCTTATAGACGCGGTTAATACCTCGACGAGCATATTCTTCTGCCGCCTTCCTTTGCAACTCATCCTTTTGCAGTTCTGCAGAACTCTTAGATGGTCTACCAACTGGTTCTGGAGTCGGCCTCTGGGGTCTTAGCCCAAAATGTGGATCACTTCTATTCATATTTTTAGAGAGCTTCTTCTAGCTAAATTTTAGCACAAAACTATACTTAAGCAGTGTCTCTGTACTTATTTAATCTTCAGAATCTACCTCTAATTTATTTGGGTCGACAATTGCATTATCTAGTTTTGCTAAGAGCTGTTCTTCGAGGTTCTCTCTGCCCATATATCGTGCAAAGATCTCATTCCAAAGGCTTTCTCTAAAGTGATAAAAAAGATGCTCTCCATAGCTATCTTTATTGGCGTAACTTAAAGTCAAATCCATAAAGTTTAAACTTACCGGCAACCCATCAAAGATCTTTGCCACATAATCTGATTCCTCCCAAATTTTTAGTTCTGGAATTCTATCTGCCAAAACCGTCTCTGTCTTATCCCAGTGCAAATCTTCAGGTTGTAAGTGTGGTTCAAAAACTTCGGGATGTTTTTTAAGATCATTTAGCTTTCCAAAATAACGCTGTACAACTCGCCAGTCTACGTCTCCACTCTCTACTTCAGCATCTGTGTTCAAATCTAGGTTAACCTGTGGGCTTGCAAGAATTGTTTCAGCCAGCATTCTTCCAAACTGGCACCCCTTTAAGTTTTTAGATTTAAGCTTAAAAAATGCACTGTATAAGTGGACTTCATAAAAGTAGTGCACAATTAATGGTAGAGCTTTTAAAACAATCCCGTGTCTCAAGTTCTCATCCTCAGTTTCCAAAACTAAAATCACCCCCAGTTCTTTCAAGTGAGTAATATTGTGCTTCTTTTTTTCGATAAACTTTTTAGTTAATGGAGCCCATCTTAGCGGCATTTTAATAACTTCAATTTCACCTCTCGTAAAATCTTCCGGCTCCAAATCTTTATACTGCGCATTAAACTCATCAAGCCACTCATCGCCTTCGGCAAATCTTAGGGCACCATAAATTTCTTCCAGCTTTTCATTTTTAAGCAACTCTTGCATGTCGTCGTAACCTAGAAGCTTCATAACTTCTCTTGGAGGATTTTTAACGAGCATTTCTTTGGCTTTAAACTCTCGAAGCCGGAAAATAGTTTTTGTTAAGTTTAAACTTTTGGCAAACTCTACGCAGCCATTTAAAACACCGTCTAAACTTGCATCCTCCTCCAGTCTTAAGTATTTAGTTAAAACAAGATTATTCTGCATTTCCATCAATTTCATTAGCGCAGCGTAAATTTCTTCCCCGGAATGATAATCACACTTTAGTTTTAAAACCTCTTCTGTCAAATGCTGAAATTTAAGATCAATCTCTGCTTCAAACTTTGTAATTATTTCTTTATTCTGAGTTAAGTCTTCTAAGCCAGCTATTGTTCTATCGAAAAGGGGTTGCTTAGCGGCCAGTAAATCTGCCAACTTTTTAGAGCTCTGCTCAACTTTTGAATTATCCATAAAAATAAAACTTCTCTAGCCCCATCTCTAGACTGAATCATTAAACTTAATGTGTACTCTTAGCATAAGCTTAATCTTAAAAAAGTTAAAGAGAGGCTTCTAACACTAGATGCAAACTACAAAAATTTTAAAAAAGACTTTGATTTTAGTCGCCATTCTGGTGGTTGGAGTCTACACAAACATTTCTAGCCAAGCCCACGCCTCCTCCACCATCACAGTAAACTCTACAGCCGACACAGAGAAGCTAACGATGGCCTATGTACTCTAAGAGAAGCCATCATAGCCTCTAACGATGACACAGCCAGTGGAGCTGCTGCAGGCGAATGTATTGCCGGAAGTGGCAATGACACCATTAACTTCAATATCACTGGAACAGCCGACTTCACTAATGGTGGACAGAACGGCTATACGATTAAGCCTCAATCTGGACTCCCAGATATCACCGAAACAGTCACGATTGATGGCTATTCCCAGCCAGGCTCACAAGCCAATACAGCCATAGCTCCTAATCCGTTGAATGGGGTTCTGTTAATTGAGTTGGATGGAGGCGGTAGCGTTACGGGGGTTAGTCCGCTTGCTGATTCAACAACCATAAGAGGTCTTGTCATTAACAGCTTTGATAGCGCAGGTGTTAGGGTCGGTGGAGATGATGTGTTGATCCAGGGTAACTATATTGGCACAGATTCTACTGGCCTAATTGCAAAACCCAATTTAGGCAATGGAATAAACGGCAATTCAACTGGCTTCAAAAGAACATCGGTTGGTAGCTCTAACCCTGCAGACAGGAATGTAATTTCTGGTAACCAAGATAGTGGTATCACTCCAAACACTGGAGATGATGATTGGGTCGTAAAAGGAAATTATGTTGGATTGGGTTCAGATGGATTGACTCAATTGGGTAACAGTGTCCCATTTGTTGGCCCTGGAGGGCTGTCGATTGACAACTGTAGTGGAGCAATTGTTGGCGGACCTGAAGTTGGTGCCACTAATGTTATTTCCGGAAATAAGAATTTCGGGATATACCCAGATAATGTTTCAGGTTTGGTTATCCAAGGCAATATTATTGGTCCAGATTGGAAAGGTGAAGCTTTCGACGATCCAGTGCAGCTTGGCGGAATTGGGCTACCTGGTATTACTGGGCCATTCGTTAATACCCTTATCGGGGGTGTTAACGGTGATGAGGGCAATCTTATAGCACATAATCATGGAGCAGGAGTAGCTGTGGTGCGCCTTTCTCTTAATGGCAGTCCAATCCAATCGGTGGGAGGCATTTCCATACTTGGCAATAGCATTCACGATAATTTATCTAACAGCAGTTTTCTGTTAAGTGAATCAGGCCTGGGTATAGATATTTTGGATGCTGAAATGTCTGACAACTCTTCGAATACGACAGGTCCCACCCCCAACGACCCCTCCGACTCCGACACTGGCCCCAACAACTTCATCAACTTCCCCATCCTCAACTCCGTCGAACAGAACGGCTCTACCGCTTCTATTAACTTCAACCTTGATGCTGCCGATGGAGAGAATGATCAATACCGCGTAGAGTTCTTTAGTAATGACACTCCTGACCCTTCTGGCTACGGAGAAGGTCAGACCTTCTTAGGTGCGACTACCGTCACCAACGGCAACAGCCAAATAGCTAATTTAACTCTCCCATCCGGCACCAACTTGGCGGACAAATCTATCTCCGCCACAACCACTGCCATTGACAGTAATGCCACCTCTGGCTTTGGTTCTACCAGTGAGTTCAGCCAAATAGTAACTGCCACACAGACCTTAATTCCATCTCCAGAACCAACCACTCCAACTTCATCCCCAATATCTTCTACTGGTAACCCAACCCCAGCCACCAACCTCGCAGCCACTGGAGACAACCTTAAGCTTCTCTTCCTAATTGCTAGCCTGCTGCTACTTGGAGGTCTAGGAATGTTAGCTAAGAAGCATTTGCCGCGAACCAAGAGCTACAACAAGAAGATTAAGAATGCCAAAAAGAAGTAGACGTTTTATTTCTATAGACTTCAGGTTAAACTTAACTTAACTCAGTAAGTATTCTAAGTTAAGAAGCTCGTTATGCCTTTGATTACAGACATCAAAATTCAAGTTAAGAATACTGAAAAGGTTTCTCTTTTTGTAGACGGTAAATATTCTTTTTCATTAACCATCTCTCAGCTAGCCGAACATAAGATTCTCAAAACCAATCAAGAGATCTCTGCCAAACAAGTTGCTGAATTTAAAAAACTCTCTAACTTAACTAATCTCTACATTAGAATCGTCGGACTAGTCTATTCTCGCCCGCGTTCTGAATTTGAAATTCGCACCAAGCTTAAACTTAAGAAGCTCTCTCCCGAAGAAGTCGAAGAACTGGTCTCCAAGCTTAAACTTAAAGGCTATTTAGACGACCAATACTTTGCAAAGTGGTGGGTTGATGGCCGTAAAAGCTCCCGGCCAATCTCTAAACTTAAACTTAAGTCAGAACTAGCTCAAAAGGGTGTTAATTCCAATTTGGTAAACCAGGTTCTAGAAGAGGGCTTTAGCAAAGAGGACGAATTAAGTTCTCTAAAAAAGCTGATTGCTAAAAAAGAGTCCAAATACCCAGATCAACAAAAACTAATTGCTCACCTGGCCTCCAAAGGCTTTAGCTATCAACTTATAAAAGAATGCCTAAAAGGTGATAGCGACCACAACTTTTGAGGACTTCACTTAACTACCTCTAATCATGAAACTCAAGGCTCACGTCATCCTGAACTCGTTTCAGGATCTATTCCTAAATTCTAGAGAGGCTTAAGTTTAATTTCAACGTAGATCCTGAAATAAATTCAGGATGACCTCTCTTTTAAGCGAACAGGAGCGAGCCAGCTAGAAGCGCTGCAAGCGGAAGGGATAGGTTATCGATACTCCTCCAGTTCAAAAACTCAAAAAATTCTAACACTAAAATTGTTAGAGCAACTCTTAGAACTGGCAAACTTCCAAGGTTAGAAAATCCACCAAAACTCAAACCTATGGCAATCAAAACTCCAACTGCAAAAGCAGTCGACCCACCAATAGATTTGTATGCTCCAAGTATCTCTACTTTTTTAACTGGAATAATCTTTCCAATAATTGCCGCCATAACATCTGCAATCATTAAAATAAAAATTGCAAACTTTTTAACTTCATAATCTACGGGTGATGCCATAATTAAGCTTAAACCAACGGCAAGCATGATTCCGCCCCACTTTCTCTTCTTGCCAAAAGAGATATTCTTGCCAAAAAATTCTATTTTTTCAGAAATATAAAACCCTAAAGCCATCGCTGGCAAAAAAAGCATCTCTAAAACCATCCATTTTTTTCCAATTAAAAATAACGCTACACTGCAGGATCCAACGTGGAGGACCTTTCGACCCATTTCTCTAAGTAAATCTACTTGGTTAAATTTTATGGAAACACTTTTAATTTTCATCTTGGATTTCTTTAAGTTTAGCTTTATGTATAAACTCTAAGTATACATAAGTAGAATGAATTAGGTTGTTTAGTCTGGGCTTGTAGTCAGGGGGTTGTTATTATGCTGCTTAATCTGCTAGAGTTGATGGTAACGAAGTAGTTTTTTGAAGGTCAGCGGGTAAAATAGATCTGGAATCAGTCCCAGAACTCGTCTTTACTTGTCTTTGAATAGGGGGCTTCCACTAAAATAAAAATAATCTTTAAAGACTGTTTAACCGACTCACTCAAATGTGAGTTTTTCGTACAAATATCTCTGCGATTAGGTCAACAGGGCTAAAGAAAAAAGAACTTTATAAAAGCCTCTAATTTTAAATAATCTTAATTTTAATAAAATCTATGCCAGCCACAAAAGACTCTAAAGACGATCAGAAAACCTATAAACTTATCAATGGCCGAGCATTTTTTAATGACAGCCTTGACGCAATCTCGCTACCTAACCAGATTGCTCATCAGTTAGACTCGTTTAAGGATTTTGTAACCCGCGGTCTAGGTGAGATTCTAGCTGAGTTTAGCGTAATCTCTGACTACACGAGCGAAAAAATGGATCTCAGGCTACTGGACTATCAGTTTGAAGACCCCGAAGCTAGTGAACTTGACGCTAGAATAAATAACACCACTTTTGAGGCGGCTTTAAAAATTAGGGCCGAATTGGTCGTTAAGACCACTGGAGAGGTTCGCGAGGCGGAAATCTATATGGGGCAATATCCTTGGATGACAGAGCGTGGAAGCTTTGTTATTAACGGAGCAGAACGAGTTGTTGTTGGCCAGCTAGTCCGCTCTCCCGGGGTAATGTTTAGCATGAACGAATCTGCACTCGGTAAAAAGCTTTATTCGGCTAAAATGAATCCAGTTCGCGGTTCTTGGTTAGAGATTGACATTGCAGCCAATGGTTCAATTAGCGTCAAGGTCGATAAAAAAAAGAAAATTCCTCTTACAATTTTCTTAAAGGCTATTGGCTTTAGCTCTAACACTGAAATTGAAAAAGCATTTAAAGATGTTAACAATGGTGACACAGACTTCATTCAAGAGACACTCAAAAAAGACTCTACTAAAAACCAGTCTGAAGCTCTGATTGAAGTCTTTAGCCGGTTAAGGCCTGGTGAAATGGCTACAGTGGATAATGCCAAGTCATTAATTGAAGGAATGCTCTTTAACTTCAAGCGTTTCGATTTTGGAAAAGTTGGACGGTATAAGATTAACCGCCGTCTTAAATTAGATGCACCATTTGATGCTTCTGGAAGAATTTTACGTAAAGAAGATTTAGTTGCAACAATTAGTGAGTTAATTCGTCTCAGCAACTCTGGTGATTCGGCAGACGACATGGACAGCCTAGCGAACAGGCGTGTCCGTTTAGTCGGGGAACTGCTTGAGCAGCAATTCAGAAAAGGTCTTCTTCGTCTTGAAAGAAATATTAAAGACCGCATGACTCTTGCTGATCCAGAAAGCGCTACGCCGATTTCTTTAGTCAACTCAAGGCCAGTTACAGCCGCTGTTCGTGAATTCTTCAATACCGGACAGCTTTCTCAGTACATGGAACAAGCTAACCCCTTGACTGACCTTTCTCAAAAAAGAACGTTAACCAGCTTAGGCTCTGGTGGGCTCACTCGTGAAAGAGCAGGATTTGAGGTTCGAGACACTCACCCAACTCACTACGGTAGAATTTGTACCATCGAAACCCCGGAAGGTCCGAATATTGGTCTAGTTCTACACCTAGCATCCTATGCCAAGGTCAATGAATTCGGCTTTATTGAAGCTCCATACCGTAAAGTCCTAAATGGTAAATTAACAGATGAGGTTGAGTATCTTGATGTTGAAGCCGAGAAATCTGCCGTAATTGCCTCTTCTGGACTTTCAGTAGACAAATCTAACAAAATCACCAATGAGCGTGTTGCAGCCAGAGCAGGCTTTAAGCCTGAAGAGGTCGACACGGAAGAGCTAACTCATATGGATGCCTCCCAATCGGAAAGCCTAGGAACTTCTGCTGCTCTAATTCCATTCATAGAGACTAACGAAGCCAAAAGAGCTTTAATGGCCGCCAACATGCAACGTCAGGCAATCCCACTCATTAAGACTGAATCTCCAATTGTTGGAACTGGCCTAGAAAATGATGCTGCAAAGTCAACTGGTCAACTTATTATTGCCGAAGAAGACGGTGAGGTCACTTATGCTGATGCCAACCGCGTAACCATAAAATACAAAAAAGGTGGTGTTAAAACTTATGAACCAAGACACTTCGCACGTAGTAATAAGGGAACAAGCATTAACCAGAAGGTTGTTGTTAAGGTTGGAGATAAGCTCACAAAAGACCAGCCAATAATTGAAGGAATGAGTATTGCCAGCGGAGAATTAGCACTCGGAAAAGATGTTCTGGTTGCCTTCATGCCGTGGGAAGGCTACAACTTTGAAGACTCAATTGTCATCTCTGAAAGGTTAGTTCGTGAAGATGAGTTCACCTCAATCCACATACAAGACTTTACGGTTGATATCCGTGAAACTAAACTTGGTCAAGAGCAAGTTTCTAAAGACATCCCCAATGCTTCAGAAGAAACCTTACGCCATCTTGATGAGCTCGGTATTGTTGGAGTAGGAAGTGATGTTAAGTCCGGTGACGTTCTGGTCGGTAAGATCACTCCAAAAGGTGAGACTGAACTAACTGGTGAAGAGCGTCTTCTTCGCGCGATCTTTGGAGATAACGCCAAAGACGTAAAGGATACTTCGATGCGCATGCCAAACGGTAAGGCTGGTAAGGTTGTTGACGTTAAGGTCTTTACTCGTGAAGGTGGTCATGACCTAAAATCTGACGTTTTAATGCAGGTTCAGGTCTTCGTTGCTCACACCGCTAAGGTTGAAGTCGGAGATAAGTTTGCTGGACGTTATGGAAACAAGGGTACGATCTCAAAGATTCTTCCTGCAGAAGACATGCCATTTACTGAAGACGGACAACCAGTTGACATGATTCTTACGCCGCTTGGAGTTCCAAGCCGTATGAACTTGGGCCAGGTTTTTGAGATGCACTTAAGTTTAGCTGCAAAAGCATTAGGATATAAGGTCGCTTCACCATCTTTCAATAGGGTTACTACTCCTCAGATTAAAGCTGAACTCAAAAGAGCTGGCTACGCTGAAGACGGCAAGGTTCAACTTTTTGATGGACGTAGTGGTGATGCATTCGAAGAGCGTACTGCAATAGGTTACATGCACATGCTCAAACTTGATCACATGAT
Organism: uncultured Candidatus Saccharibacteria bacterium; assembly: GCA_937871805.1. Taxonomy (GTDB): domain Bacteria; phylum Patescibacteriota; class Saccharimonadia; order Saccharimonadales; family HK-STAS-PATE-42; genus HK-STAS-PATE-42. The sequence goes on along the minus strand of CALMQB010000002.1, from coordinate 333,048 downwards.
CGAGAATAAGATGCACGCCAGAAGCATTGGTCCGTATACTAAGGTAACGCAGCAGCCACTTGGCGGTAAGGCCCAATTTGGTGGTCAGCGTTTCGGGGAAATGGAAGTTTGGGCCCTAGAGGCATTCGGTGTTTCTAGCATTTTGCAAGAAATGTTAACCATTAAGTCTGATGACATGGTCGGACGCTCTAAGGCCTACGAATCTCTAGTTAAGAGCCGCAAGATAGTCGGGTCAAAGTTGCCCGAGAGTTTTAAGGTTCTCGTCAGTGAGCTACAGGGCCTTGGCCTCGATGTACAACTTATTGGTGACCGCTATGAGGTAACTGAAGACCCTACTAAAGATATGAAAAGTCGTAAATCAAACACCATAGAAGCGGAGGAGCTAATCGAGGAAGTTTCAGCCACCGAAACTCCGGTTTCAGAAGATGTCTCTGAAGTTATTGAATCCGAAGGAGCACTTAGCCCGAGGGATATCGACCTCAGTGGCTTAAGTTCTGATTTCTCAGATTCCGAAAACAAGCCTGAAGATCCAGAAGTAGCCAGAGAAAAATCTGAACAACAAATAGAGGAGGAGCTAGCATAAAAGTTTTAAATTTAAAGATTAGCTAAATATATATGACAGAAGACAAAGACACCAACTCAGTGCTAGCAGATTTCGAAGAGATTAGGATAACTATCTCTTCACCTCAAATGATTATGCAAAAATCTTCGGGAGAAGTAACTAAGTCTGAGACAATTAACTACAGAACTAATAAGGCAGAAAAAGACGGTCTTTTCTGTGAAAAGATTTTCGGTCCAACCAAGAATATTTCTGCGCATGACTCAAGATTTAAAGGAGTTAGAGCCAGAGACATGGCGGTCGATAAGCGTGGTCGATTGGTTACCAACTCAAATGCTCGACGTGAAAGAATGGGGCACATTAAACTTGTTGTCCCTGCGGTCCACACCTGGTTCCTGCGTTCTAACCCAAGTGCAATCAGCAACCTCTTGGGAATGGGCGCTAAAACCCTCGAAAGGGTTATCTACTTTTCCGCTTACATGATTAGTGGTGTTGATTCAGAAGCAAAAGATGCTCTCTATGCAGACTTAGAAACTGCTGTAGATACCGAAAAAAAGACCTTAGAAACTCGATACGAAGAACTCTCCGAGGCCGAAGGTGCAGACATAAAAGAACTCGCTAAGTCTAGAAGTAAAGATATCGATGAAGTTAATGATGCCTACCTTCTCCGAAAGTCACAACTTGACGTTCTTAAAGAGGCTTCTCTAATTACAGAGTCAGACTACAGTCAGCTTCCACAAGAATATAAAGACGTCGCCAAGGTCAGTATGGGTGCAGAAGCAATCTATGAAGCACTTAAAAAACTTGATATAGTTGCCCTCATCGAAGATCTCAGGGCTAAGGTCGAAGAAGCTCAAGGACAGAATTATAAAAAGTTAATCAAGCGTTTAAAGATTGTTGAAGGAATTCACAAAGCTGGAATAGATCCGTCTTGGACTTGCCTTACTGTTGTCCCGGTGATTCCACCAGAACTACGACCAATGGTTCCTCTTTCAGGAGGTCGTTTTGCAACCTCTGACCTCAACGATCTTTACAGAAGAGTGATCAACCGAAATAATCGTCTAAAAAAGTTAACTGCACTTGGAGCACCAGAGCTCATCAAGCGTAATGAAAAGCGAATGCTTCAAGAGTCTGTCGATGCTTTGATTGATAACGCCGGTCGTGGCTCCAGAGCTGTTACAGCAACTGGTGGTCGACGAAAACTTAAGTCTCTAACCGACGTCCTTAAAGGTAAGCAGGGCCGATTAAGAGGAAACCTCCTCGGTAAGCGCGTTGACTACTCAGGACGAAGTGTGATCGTTTCCGGACCAGAGCTGCAAATAGACGAGTGTGGTCTACCTCGCGAAATGTCACTAGAGCTATTTAAGGCCCACGTAATTGGTTACCTAATTGAGAATGAATATGCTCAAAACATTAAAAGTGCGAACAGGTTGATTGAACTTAGAGAATCAATCATCTGGGATGCTCTAGATTCTGTCATGGAAGGCAAATATGTTCTACTAAATCGTGCACCAACCCTGCACCGCTTAGGAATTCTAGCCTTCAAGCCTAAGCTCAACAACGGTAAGGCAATACAGCTCCACCCACTTGTCTGTGCCGGTTTCAATGCTGATTTCGACGGAGATCAAATGGCCGTTCACCTCCCTCTCTCAGAGGAAGCTCAAAAAGAAGCTCGCGAAATAATGGCTGCTAATCTTAACTTACTAAAGCCTGCTGATGGCTCTCCTGTCTTAAACTTGAGCCAGGATATTGTTCTCGGCTGCTACTTCCTGACCTACATTCGTCCAGAATACAAAGAAGATAAAGATTACAAAGCTCCAGTGATTTCTAGTGCCCAAGAGGCTGAGCTAGCTCACCGTAAAGATAAGCTAGATATTCAACAGCCAATCAAGACAATTGTCGAGGGAAAGCTAATGGAAACAACTTACGGACGACTAATTCTAAACGATGCCTTGCCAGCAGATTATCCGTACCAAAATAAAGAAATGGATAGTAAAGCACTTAAAAAAATTGTTGCAGACATGTTCACTCAACACGGCGCTGAGTATGCGGCAGAAGTTGCCAACGATTTAAAGATTATTGGCTTCACCTGGGCTACAAACTCTGGTCTTTCAACCGGAGCAGATGACTACTCAGATGTTAAGAATCTACCTATTCTTCTTGAAGAAGGAGAAGCTCAAGTTTCTAAAATTGCCGAACAATTCAAAAACGGCTTATTAACTGAAGACGAAGAAACTAGGGCCACAATTGAGGTTTGGAAAGCCATTGATAGGAAAATTTCAGATGCAATTGCCGATCAGTTTAAACGTATCGATTCAAGTATGGAAATGGCGGCAATCTCCGGAGCGCGTGGTTCAATTGGTAACTTTAAAAATGTAACCGGAATGAAAGGCATTGTTGTTGATGCAGTTGGACGTGAAATAAAACTACCTCTAAAGAACAACTATAAAACTGGATTTAATGCTGTTGAGTATTTTGTAGATAGCTCTGCTGCGCGTAAAGGTCTAATAGATACCGCCCTTAAGACCGCAGATGCTGGTTATTTAACCAGGAGAATGGTTGATATTGCCCAAGATGTCTATACCGTAGACAGTCAATCTGTAGATCCTGGATTTATCGTGTACAGAGAAGAAGCTGAAGGTATCAATATTGAGTTTTCAGATCGTCTTCATGGACGGTTTGCTGCAGAAGATGTTAAATCTGGCGGAAAAACAATTGTTAAAGCTGGTGATTTAATTTCAAAAGAAGTCGCAGGCTTAATTTCTAAAGATTCCTCAATCTCTGATGTGACAATTAGGAGCGTTTTGACCTGTTCTAATTTACGAGGAGTTACAGTTAAATCATACGGAATCGACCTCGCATCTGGCGCATTAATTAAACCGGATCAAGCAGTTGGAGTAATCGCAGCTCAAGCCTTGGGCGAGAACGGTACTCAGCTAACCCTAAACACCAAGCACAAAGCTGGATCCGCCACAGAAGCTGATGTAACCAAGGGTCTGCCTCGTGTAGCTGAGCTACTTGAGGCCCGAGCCCCAAAGGGGAAGGCTATGCTTAGCGACGTCAGCGGAAAGGTCGCAGTCTGGGAAGACGGTGAAACTATAGTTATTCAAGTCACTCCAGTCGGAATCAAGAAGGAAGAGTACCCACTTGAAGGCCGTCAGCCTCGCGTTGCCGCCGGTAACGAAGTTCTTGCAGGAGATGTTCTTGCCAGCGAAGATGACAACTCAAGGCAGATAACTGCTAATTTTGGCGGTAAACTTGAAATTACTCCTGACTCAATCGTAATTACGGCAACTAAAAAATCTGCCAGCAAGCATGTTCTTGCTAAATCAACTCCGTTAGCCGTTAAAGACGGCGATCAGGTAGAAGCTGGAGATCAACTCACCGAAGGTTCACTCGATCCGAATGAAATCCTTGAATATAAAGGGATTCAAGCCACTCAACGCTATTTAATTAATCAGGTCCTCGGACTTTATGCCTCACAGGGGATCGACATTAATGCCAAGCATCTGGAGTTAATTGTTCGTCAAATGTTCAGTCGAGTTAGGGTAGAAGAACCTGGTGACAGCCTCTATGCGGCTGGTGAGATTGTCTCTCGAGCAAGTGTGGTCGAAGATAACACAGAGCTTCTGAAGGACGGTCAGCAGCCTATCATATATACCCAACTTCTTCTCGGTTTAACAAGAGCTTCAATTGCCTCAGATAGCTGGCTCTCTGCAGCAAGTTTCCAAGAGACAACTCGAGTCCTAGTCGGAGCCGCCATAAGCGGTAGGACAGATAAGTTAAGAGGGCTGAAAGAAAACGTCATCATCGGACGTAAGATTCCAGTCGGAACAGGCGCAAGAAGCCTTTCTCAAAATCAACCAGGTTACGACCAGGAATAAAACAATCCAAAAACTTGTTTTAACAGCTATGACAGAGTATAATCTCTAAATAAGTTTAAGAAAAAGATTTAAATCTAAAAATAAATTAACCTCAATAAGGTCTAAAGAGTTTCAATACATATAAATGCCAACCGTAAATCAGTTACTACGAAAGCCACGGAAGAGCCCTAGAAATAAGCCTAAAACGCCGGCTTTAAAGACCGTTGTTAATACTCAAAAAAATCATAAGTATAAAAAAGCTTCTCCTTTAAGGCGTGGCGTTTGTATCCAGGTTACAACTCTTAACCCTAAAAAACCAAACTCTGCAATGCGTAAAGTTGCTCGGGTACGTCTAACCAACAAAGAAGAGTTTTGGGCTTACATTCCAGGCGAAGGCCACAACCTCCAAGAGCACGCTGCAGTTCTCGTACGTGGAGGTCGAGTACCTGATTTAATCGGAGTACGTTACACCATCGTTCGTGGAGCAATGGATCTACAGGGTGTACAAGATCGAAAAAATAGTCGCTCTAAATATGGAGTTAAAAAGCCAAGCAAGTAATCACTTACAGACTTAAGTTTAATTTATGCCACGTAAAAAAACCAAATCACTACAAAGAGAACCAAACCCAGATCGACTATACAGCTCAGTTTTAGTCCAAAGACTAATTCATAAAAGTATGAAGGATGGTAAAAAGTCTTCTGCTGAAAAAGCTGTTTATATGGCCATGGAATTTGCCGCCGAAAAAGCTAAATCTAAAAATCCTCTAGAAGTCCTAGAAGCCGCTTTTGATAATGTTTTACCAGCCTTCGAAGTTAAGGGGCGTCGAGTCGGTGGTTCTAACCTCCAAGTACCATACCCAGTGCAAGGTCACCGTCGAACTCACCTCGCAATGATGTGGTTTGTTAGTTCTGCTCGCAGTAAAAAAGGAATGCCTTACTGGAAGCGCCTTGGAACTGAAATCGTTGATGCTTACAACGAATCTGGATCTGCCGTAAAAAAGAAAGAAGAAGTTCACAAAATGGCAGAAGCCAACCGTGCTTTCGCTCACTTCGCTCGTTAAACTTAATTCTCTTTTAACTTTTAAAGTCCTACCCCCTTCAATGTCGGGCTATCTGAGGGTTGCCAAGATTGTCATCCTGAACTCGTTTCAGGATCTACTTAGAACTTAAGTTTAACTTTTGGAATTCGCCATCCCGAGCCTGTCGAGAGATCCAGGGAAAAGTCTATTTTATTATTTTTACTTATCTCTCTTTTCAGAAGAGGTGAGGTTGGCGCCTTAAACTTAAGTGCATTACGCTATAATCAAACTAAAATTTAAATCAAAATGAAAGAATCTAAAAAACAAAAAAAGAACGACCAAAGCATCAAAGCGATGCTCAGCTTCTTAAAGTATAATTGGAAGCCGCTTCTCCCCACCTATCTGGCATCATTCTTAGCCAATATTAGCATTGCGGTACTTCCATATTTTGTTGGCCGAATCGCCGGCTTAGTTAGTGAGGCAAATGTTGACTATGGACAGTTAAAAATACTCCTAATCATAATGGTAGCCTTGAACTTGGTACACAGTCTCACCTGGCGAGTATATGGCCTCTTGGAGGTTTTTGTACAAACTCCAGTTCTTTATAAGGTTAGAGACATTACTCAGAAATATGTTTGGGGATTCAAATACGAAGAGTTTGTACAGAGACCTAGTGGAAAAGTTGCTAGCGCACTAGATGAAGTTTATGCAAAGTTAATGACAATATTTATAGATTTTGGAGAAGAGGATATAGATAAGCTTGTCAGATTTCCGGTTTTTATTGGTATACTCTTTCTCTCCACTAAGGAAAACGCAGTACTCTTCAGCGTGTTTCTTATAATTCTAGTCATTACTTCATATTTTTCACTAAAAAGAGTTAAGAGTACGGCTAATATACACTCAGACATGAAGTCTACAGTTGCGGGAAGACAGTTTGATTCGATATCAAATTTTGTTAACGTCAAGTCCTTTAACAGTGAATCGGTAGAACTTAGGTCTTTATCTAAGGATAGCTCTAGTATGCTCAAGACTTCGACTAAGAGGAATTTTGCAGATGAGATATATTGGGCCTCAGCAGACCTAGTGATTAGATGGGGCCTTTGGATTAGTTTTGCAGTCCTAAATCTCTGGCTCTACAGTAATGGGAACCTAAGCGTGGTCGGGATAGTTACCGCCGTTACAGTTCTGCAACAGTTTACGAATAGTATCTGGGAAATTTCTGGAAGAATCCAACACATTGCTACTGACTTTTCAGAATACAAACAGAACTATAACTACCTATTCCCAGGGCGCAATGTGGTTAAAGAATATTATCAAGATTTAAATAAGCCTAAACTTAAGGTTCAAAAACCGATTTTTGATTCCAGCATTTCATTTAATAATTTAAACTTCGCCTACCCCGATCGTGACGATACAAAAGTTCTAAAAAACATAAACTTAACAATCAATAAAAACGAGAAAGTCGGGATTGTCGGAAAGTCAGGTTCTGGAAAAACAACTTTAATTAAACTCCTACTTGGGTTTTACGATTACGAAGATGGTGCAATTCAAGTTGATGGTAAGCCACTCAAAAAAGAATCTTTAGGCTTACTTAATTCCTACGTTCCACAAGATACTACCTTGTTCCAGCAAAGCATAGCATATAACATTGCCTATGCAAAGAACGGTAAAGCCACTAAAAAAGAGATTATTGCTGCAGCCAAGAAAGCTCACGCCCACGAGTTCATCAATTCTTTACCAGACAAATATGAAACTCTAGTTGGCGAGCGTGGAATCAAATTAAGTTTAGGACAGCGCCAACGGATTGCCATTGCTCGAGCCTTCCTCAAACATTCCGACCTTCTAATTTTGGATGAGGCAACTTCCGCTCTAGATTCTAAAACTGAAAAGCTTGTTCAAGATTCCCTGGAAAAGCTCTGGAAGGATAAAACGGTCGTTGCAATTGCACACCGCCTTTCCACCTTAAATAATGTTAATCGAATCATCGTTATGGATGCTGGTCGTATTGTAGAATCGGGAACTAAAGCCGAGCTCCTTTCGCAAAATGGAATCTTTACCGATCTCTGGAAGCACCAAAAAGACGGCCTGATCATCGATTAAGTTTAAATATTAGGTTTTAACACCCTTGCCTTATTCAGAACGACAAGATCAAGAGTATATTCTGTTAAAATAATTAGTGAATAATTTAACAGTTAAAGCCTAGCCATAAGAAGTCATGTTTATCTCCGCAATACTTGTTGCCGTACTTCTGTTCATTGTCTTAGCTATAGTAAGCGAAGAGTTTTTTGTTCCTGCAATTGATAAACTTGCAGTCAGGCTTAATCTTGGTAGTGATGCTGCAGGAGCGACCTTGCTTGCAATTGGTTCTAGTGCTCCAGAATTCTTTACCTCACTTTTTGCAATCCTCGGCGTGGCGGGATCTCATGCTGATATTGGGGCTGGCACTATCGTTGGTTCCTCAATCTTTAATATTCTTTTTATTATTGGAGCTGCATCACTTTTTAAGACTGTCAAAGTTCAATGGCAACCAGTTCTTCGAGATATGATCTTCTATATTGCCAGCATCATACTTTTAATGTTAGTTTTTTCTGACGGGGCGATTACTTTAATAGAGTCAATAATCTTTATCGGCACATATGTACTCTATGTGCTTGCAGTTATGAATTGGCGAAAGATATTTCCGTATGAAGATCAGCAAGCAGATGAAGAACAGCTTTCTACGAAAGAAAAGTCTCGGCTGAATAAGAGAATTCACTGGGGAATTGGTAAGTTCGTTCCGGATCCCAAAAAACATCCCGAAAAGTACATCTTAACTTTCCTTGCTTCAATTATGATTATCGCTTTTACCAGCTTCGGTTTGATCTGGTCTATACAGACAGTCGCTCTTGAATTTAATGTTAATCCAACTTTCTTAGCCCTAACCATTTTGGCAGCGGGAACTAGCGTGCCAGATTTGATTGGCTCCGTTGTTGTTGCCAAGCAAGGTCGTGGAGATATGGCCGTCAGCAACGCAGTTGGCTCAAATATTTTTGATGTTTTATTTGGACTTGGATTGCCGTGGTTTATAGTTCTAATGCTAAAGCCAGAACAAGGAATCCACGTTAGTTCAGCCAACCTTATGGCGAGTATTTTCCTTCTCTTTGCGACAGTTGTCGCCTTATTCTTTATATTTATAACCCAGAACTGGGAGGTTGGCCGAAAAAGTGGCTGGGGGTTAGTTTCACTTTATATTGGGTATTGTGTCTACGTTCTATTTTCACTTTAGGGCAACTTTAAGCTTACCACAGTGTTAAACTTAAGTTTATGTTCAGCATTTTTGCGCTCTTAATTTTAAACTCTGCCCGGTTTAAGGCAGATAAACTTCCATTGCCAAATTTTCAAAATCTGGTAACTCAAGCTCAGCCAATTGCATCTGAAACTTGCCAAAATTCACCACTGCGCAATTTTGACCTATTTAATATTGAAGGAAAGCAAGTTAATAAGTTAATCTATTTCCAGACTAGGCAGATTTTAAAAGATGCAAAAGCTAATAATCTCCCCTTAAGTTTAACTTCGACATTTAGACCCTGTGCCGAGCAAGTCCAGCTCCATCGCCAAAACTGTCTTAGTGATTCGACTCCCGCAGAAACTTGTTCTCCAGCGACTGAAAAGCCGGGTGATTCACTCCACAATTACGGAATGGCCGTAGATTTTAAATGCGACGGACATCCAATCTTCGAAAGTTCACCTTGTTACCCTTGGATTCAGGAAAATGCCCCTAAGGTTAAACTTAAGCAACGCCCATCAGAACCCTGGCACTGGAGCTTCACCGGCCAGTAAGGTTTTCTTCAACATTCTCTTTCTCCAGGATCCCGTCATCCTGAACTCGTTTCAGGATCCAATCTAATCTATTGCCTATGCATCTAAGATTCCCAGTCAAGCTGGGAATGACGTGGTGCTACGAATCATGCATCTCACCCCTCCGCCAGGAAGGGTTTTGGGTGGGGTTTCAAAGATTTTTGCTTAAACCTAATTTATTTACCATGTAAAATTCTCCAGCTACCATCAACTCTCTTCAGTTTAAGAACTTTAGGCTCGCCATTCAACAAGTAGTTCACCGTTGCATTTCGGTAGCCTCCACTAATCTGTTTAAAATTCTCCACTCTTCCGGTTTCCGTAACCTCAATTAGAGTTCTGAGCTCATTACAAACTTCGATTCTAGAGTTAATCGTAATCATTTCTCCTTTTTTATATCTCTGATTGCAAAATCACACATTTTTTCTAGGTCTGACTGGGCGTTTGGGTGAGCTGAGTGGTTGGTGTATCTTGAAGGCTCTGGGAATAGGTATATTTTGTTCCAGAAAGAATGTACGAACATCCTTTCTGATTTTGGGAGCCTATCAAAATCTGCCTGGCTGAGAAGTTTCAAATTCCATTCCTTTACTAGCTCACCCTTTTTAAAGTCCCTCAAAGCATAGACGCCTTTGCCGGCGAGCTTCCCTTTTCCGATATAAACATCATCCATGATTTATTCCATTTTAAGCTTAGCCCAAAGGCTTATTCCAAATAACCGCCACTTCCATAATTTACCTTACTATAGATTCTACTATAAATCTGGTTGGCCTCCTCTTTGGTAATTGAACGATTCAAGTTTCGTAGAGTTATTCTAACCAGGACATTCTTTTGCTTAAGTTTAATTCCTAATTTCTGCCTAGCAGTAGTATTAAGTTTGGAATGTTCAGTTTCTTGCAATAACTCTACAGATTCTAAACTGTTCAGATCGTCACCAATTGCTGCTTCAACTTCTTGGCTTATATCTTCTTCTACATAATCTTCTGGAACACAGTAGCTCATATCTCTACTAATCGCTGGTTGCAAACTAACTGCTCTATATTCTTCTAAATCATACATCTGAGCTATTATCCTGGGGTTGTCACTCCGTAAATAACGAATATCTGGGATGTTCTTTAGCGTCATCACCAGCCTGTCTAAACCCGGTCCTGCCGCTAGCCCACTAACTTCTTCTGGGTCCATTCCATTAAGTTTAATGATTTCAGTTCCAAGTAGGCCGCATTCCAGAACTTCGATATCTCTTCCGTCTGCCGGATCCGGATGCGTAACGTTTACCTCAATTCCCTCGTTTGTGTAGGGGTGAGGATTTTCTTCAATCCGTAAAATCCAGCCAGGAGCAAGCTCCACGGCAATCGTTTTAACCATCTCCAGTAAGTCAGATTTTTTAAGCTGGCCTTCAATTCTTGTTTTATTTTTAACAATTCGCCAAATATCCATTTGATGCAAAACTCCGAGATGAGTTTTATCATAAACATCTCGGCGGTAAGCAAGTGACGGAACTAAAATTGTTACATCCTCCCAGTCATCATAAGTTAAACTTAATTCTCTTAAAACTCCAGGAATCTGCGCCGAAGTGTGCGTTTGCAGGCAATGTCCATCATCCACATAATGTGTGTAAGTTGAACTCCTGCTGATGTTATCTTTAGGAACTAAAAGGTTATCGTAGCAATCTTCTTTACTGACAATTGGGCTGCGTTTTATAACCCTAACTTCCGTTTCTGGCCATAGTTCTTCAAGAGCCACGCGCATCTTTCCATAAACTAGATTAATAGCGTGCGCTCTTTCACCGTCGGCCGGGTCTAAACTTAAATCTGGGATCGCTAAATATTCCTCTAGCTTGTGGCTAGAGATTGGTCTTATCTGTACTTTAGTCATAAGTTTAATATCCTCCTTCTGCTAGGAGCATTAATGTAGTTAGTGTTTCGCTATATTCTCGGTAGTCGGGAATTAAAAGCCCTCACCTCTTTTGATGTTGCTATAAGTTTTGCAGCTAGCGACAGGGGTTATTTTTTTCTCCGGCGCTGAATCTACCGCAGTAGTTTGCGGCTGCGTAGTCTGAGGTGCCGTCGACAGCCCCCTAGCCGTCGAACCAAGTGCAGCGCGTGTTGGAGTGGGGTTTTCCTGCATTTTCGCGGTTACAGCTCTTTCGGCTGGCGAATTATCTGGGTTTAAGTAGTTGCTCATAGTTTTTTCCTTTTCTGAATTTAAATCTTTTGTTAATTATTAAGTTTATCGTTCTAAGTTACCTATAAATCTATTTTGACGTATTTTGTTGAATACGAATTTTTTGGTGCTGAAATGTAAATATAAAATGCCCTAGAGGGCAAAAAAGAAAGTAGAAGAGTTTAAAGTACAGACAGCCTTTGCAGAAATAACAACCTTTTTAAGGCTTTCTACAATTTGAACTGTTTTTTTCTGTGAACTTTGCATAATATAATAATAGTCAATATTACACCAAGTTTAAGTCAAAGTCAATAGGTTTCGTGGTACACTAAGTTTAATATATGATAACTAGTAAGAAAAAACCAGTTAGTAACTTTTTTTCCAACGAAGGTAAGCCTAGGAAACTTAGATTTGCCGTGTCTTTAACAATTGGTTCCTTAGTTCTTTTTACAGTTTCTATGCTAGGCGCAAAAGGTACAGAGAGTTTGGAGCAAGACCAAGAAGACCGAGTCGCAGAGCAAGTTGAAGGTAGAATAAGAGGTTTTACAAGTGTAGAAAAAATAGTTCACGAACAGATTTTAACACCGGGGGATAAGGACGTTGCAGTAATAAACCTAGAAGATGAGAAAACTTGCACTGTGGTCTTGACATCCCCTGGTTTCGAGATTCCGACAGAGCTCGGCAATTTTAGCAACTGCCCTCACGATCCGGCACAGGAAGGAATAATATCTGCTAGAGATTAGGCTTAGGTGAGGTTTAACAACAGGAAAAAGTTATGTTGCCAGGTTTAGCTCCAAATATTACTCGAGGTAATAATATTGGCATCGGCGGTAACAGGCTGCGAATAGAGGGCTATGTTGATCAGCCAGGTGACTTTTCACGTACCGAATGCGGGCTTTGGTTGCCGCCGTACGAAGTTGCCAGAATTGAGCTTGAAAAGAGCCAGCAAAAACTTGGGCAACTAGCCACCATTCAAGCAGAAGCAGGGATGCCGCAATCTCCAAGAACTGCTCAGCTCGCAGAAATTATGGGCTCCTCAACTTTAAGTCCCGCTGGCTGCTTAACTGGAGGTGCAGAATTTAATTCTGAAGGAGAGCGTTTAAAGCTAGTCAGGGAGCTAGCCTCTTACCAGTCGGGCACATTCATTCTCGACAGCCTCGAAGATCTAGAATATTTAAGAATTTGCGACTGTTTAGATTGTTACGAACCCCGACACTATGATTTAAGTTTCGGGAGAAAAACTTTGCTCAAAAGAAGCGTTGAGCTCGACTCAGCATGGCTTAAAATCGACGAAAAAAATATTACAACAATTTGGGGTGATGAACTCCCAACAGTCAGAGAATCATTAGAGGGGTTCATTAGGTTACAGCGATCTTGCTACCCTTTTGCCCCTAACGAAGATTCAGCGCTTACTCCAGCTGGAATTTCTAAAGTCCGCTTCGATCCTTTCAGTGGCTGCTGGCCTAACCAGACTTATTATTACAGTTCTAATGGTCAGAGGCAGACTGACGGTTATGGCAGGACTACCTGTCGTGAAGGTTTGGTGAAACTAAACCCCGAGACGGGTGAACTCAGACGAGGTAGAGCTGGTATCCAACCTGTAAGCCATAGGGTGGTTTGGGCTGCAACCGGAGGGATATTGGAAGATAGAAAAGTTTTAAATCACCTTTGCAGTAATCGCAGATGTTGCAATCCTGACCATCTCGAACAAGTCTCTTCGGGTGAAAATAACAGGCATGGCTTAAGAGTCCAGGCTGCCATCGAGAAGGCCGGAGCTAGTAGCCCAACCTCGGCCAGAGATTATCTCTCTCCCAGAGAGCTAGCTCCATATTGGGATGATGCCAATAGGCTCTATAGCCAAATCTGCACAGAACAAGGCCTCCAGGTTTAAGTTTAGGTTGCAGGAGTGCACTATCATCCTGTCTAAAAACTTGACTTTTATTAAGTATTAATATAGAATGTTTAATAGATACCAAATTAATTAAGTTGAAAGATCAAAAGAAATCATCATGACGGAAAGAGTAGCCAGTCACGGGGGAAGCGCAAAAAAAAGAGACCTAGTTAAAGGATCGACGTTGCCTAGGCGAGCTCCAAGGTGCCCCTCAGACACGAGTGGGGAGGTAAGCAATCAGGTCATTTTTAGACTTGGCGGAATGGAGCTAGAAGGTGAGTCGCAACATCCAGCACCAGTAGAAGATGCTTTAGGTACTTCTGCCGTTCAAAGCGGTGAGCCTGGGTCTGAAATCTAAACTCCTGGAAGCGTAGAAGATTAGCTGTCGGCCAAATGCACTGCACAGACCAAAAAAACTTCCAGTGGTTGCAGTGTCTTTAACCTGTCTCGGTAGCAGTTAATAGTGGAGACGCCGACCACTGAAGTCTCAGTCACACTAGGTCTTTTAGGGCAGCAAGTCTAACTTCTCGATTCTCCTTTGATACTTCGGGTCAGATTTAAATCTAGTTTCTATAAATGCACGGATCATTTTATCTAAATTATAATCATCATCTTCAACTAGCTCCGTAACCGGCAAGCACAGCACGTTAATATTGTCATCAGCTTTAGCAATCTCTATCTCTTCTGCTTTACGGCAAACTCCGGCTCGAATCCCCTTGAATCTATTTGCAGCAATCGCTACACCTTGACCGCTCCCACAAAGTAGAATCCCAAAGCTCTCATTTAGGTTTTCATCCAGATTTCCCAAAATTTTCAGCGCAACTTCTTTAGCAAAATCTGTGTAGTCGTCCTCATCGCTGTAAAATTCCTCTCCTATAATTTTATAGTCCAACTCTAAACCCGCTAAGTTACGGGTCAGGTTTTCTAGTAATGCACGACCTCTGTGGTCTGCTCCAATAAATATCATTAAACTTAAGTTTAACAAATTTACTCAACTTAAGTTTAATGATATACAAGTTTGTACATCACGGGTTAATACGCCTCATGAATATGTAATAGCTACTATTAACGTATTTGGGCTATCGGGCTTTTACTAGGCTTAGCTATTTATTCTGAACAAATTCAATTTTATTGCCATCAGGGTCTAAAACACTGAACTCAAGTGCCCAGGTTTCTTCAATAAGTTCTTTGTATATTTTCAAACCCTTTTTCTGAGCATTTTTATACTCAATTTTCGCATTTTTTACCGAAAGGAAGAAAGTCTGAGAGCCAGGGATTTCTCTTTTTTCGGCCGCTTTCTTTATTCCTAGCCTTACCCCATTATCAAATAAGAAAGAAGCATACTTGTCGCCACTTCTATATTCTAATTCAAGCCCAATTTGATAGGTATAAAAATCAATGATCTTATCAATATCATTTGTGTAAAAAACAACTGCATCAAGTATGTTCATAAGGTTGTGGTATAAAAAATGAATTAAGATAACACTAAGCTCTTGAAAGCTCTCTGAAGAAAAACACGTAGGTCTCATTGGTGCCGGAGGAGAGACTCGAACTCTCAAGAGATAAATCTCATCGGATTTTGAGTCCGACGCGTATACCAATTCCGCCACCCCGGCAAAAGTTCTAACAAATAGAACGCTTAAACTTAATTATAGCAAATAGAGCAAAAATCATCCTCCAAGGGCTTCATTATCTTGCTAAAAAGTGCTATATTAAACTTAAGCAGATATAACGGCTTCAAACTTAATAAGTAGTATGAGTCGAACAAAATCAGAACAGGTTTTCTATATAAAATAAAAATGACAAATTTACCTCAAGATAAATCTACAAAAGACATTTCTGGGATAGTTTCTTCTGGCTCAAACCCGGCAGGAGTAATTTACATCGACTCTGAATCTGACATCACCTCAATAGTATCCAAGCTTCGTAGTGAAAAATCTAAAGACGTTAAAATCGTCGTTCCAAAAAATTCTGCTGCTCTAAAATCTGGAGTAAATCTTAAGCTGCTTGCCAGAACTGCACATACTAAAGCTAAGATTTTAAGTTTAATCACCTCAGATTCTAAGTTAATTGCAATGGCCAGCGCTGCCAAAATTATGACTGCTTCTACCCTCAGCGCTATACCAGAACTGATTGGCTCACCAGAAGTTGACTCTATTCAAAGTTCGGTTATCCCGGATGAAGACCTTAAAGAAGATCTAACAATAGACGGAGAAGATCTTGACCCACTTTCTTCTGCAGAGGAAGGGGCCTTAGCCGCAGCAGCAGCTAAAAGTTCAAAGAATAGAAAGACAAAGGCTCCTAAAAAAGATAAAAAAGCCAATAAAGATAAATCAGATAGTGACACTAAAAACCTAAACGAACAGGGCCCTGAGAAGAAACAGAAAAAGATTCCCAACTTTTTTGACTTTAGGAAAAAAGCTTTAATTGGCATAGCCGCCTTCCTCAGCTTAATTCTAATCTTAATGTTCATTTTTACACTTCAAAGGACAGCCACTCTGGAAGTTAGTGCTAACGCTGACAGGCTCGATGTAAATTTCAGTGCTCAGCTCGATCACGAAGCCAGTGAAACATCTAAAGCTAAACTTAAGGTTGCTAAACAGTCCGGCTCTAAGGCCATCCAAAATACCACTCCTGCCACTGGCGAACAAAATATTGGCTCTAAGGCTAGCGGAAAGCTGACAGTAACAAACTGTACTGATGACCCTGTCACGATCCCCGCTGGGACGGGAGTTTCATCTGGCGGACTAACTTACATCACTGCTTCGAGCATCAAAGTCTCTGCAAGTGACTTCTTTAGTTCAGGATCCTGCAAGAATAATGGTAAAGAGTCCGTTAACGTCACTGCTAAAGATGCGGGAGATCAGTTTAACTCATCACCAAGGGCATACACTATCGCTGGGGTTCCCTCCTCCGTGTCTGGTTACGGTTCTGCGATGGCTGGCGGTAGTACTCAAGTAGTTAAAGTTGTTACAGCTGCTGACGTTGCAACGCTCCGAGACAAACTTAAATCTAACAATGAGTCAGAGTTTAAAGATGAACTTAAATCCCAGTTCTCCTCCGATCAAAAAGTGTTAGAAGATAGCTTTTCTATCAAAATTGGTGAGGAACAAATTACACCTGCAGTCGGGCAACAGGCCGATCAACTTAATGGAAGTGTGACTATTAACTATTCAATGTATGGAGTAGATAAAGACCAGCTTGAAAAAATCCTAAACTTAAATATTGAAGATGCTAAAAAAGACCCGTCTCAAAGTATCATTAAAAATGGCCTTGAAGAGCTTAATCTGGCTCCTGGTGAAGATGGAGCATATAACTTAAGCACTGTTGCCTACCTTGGTCCTAATCTAAACTTAGATCAGATTAAAGAAGAAGTTGCCGGCAAAAAGAAGGGTGAAGCTATCCAAGCTGTCGAAGGCGTTGCTGGTGTGAATTCTGTTAAAGTTAAAATAAGGCCATTTTGGAGCTCTACTTTACCATCTAAAGATAAAATAGAAATCAAAATTGAGGTTGCTGATCAGCAAAACTAGACTCGAGAGGTTGCCTCGGCTCTCAACTTAAAAATACTTAAATCCCAAATTATGAAGATTGTTGCCTTAGACTTTGGAGAGAAATTTATTGGAGTGGCTTTCGCTGATACCAATTCTGTCTTGATCGCTCAGCCAGTAGAAATAATTCCCAACAAAAATGATGGCTCAGAAATTGAGGCTGTCTCCGCACTCTGCACTAAGCTTAAGGCGGAACTGATCATCTTAGGTTATCCACGGAACTTGAGCGGAAACTCGACTCCACAAACTACCAAAGTTGAGGCTTTTGGTGATAAACTAAAGGTCGCAGTTGAACCTCCTTTGGAATACCAAGACGAGACTCTTTCCAGTGTTTACGTTGAAGAACAGCTTAGTGAAGATAAGAAAGGCAAGAAGCCTAGAATCGATGATCAGGCTGCAGCTCTCTTTCTTCAAGACTATCTAGAAAATAAATTTAGAAATAAGAAATAAGCATATATAATAAACTCTGTAATACTAATAAAAATAAAATGAAGACGAAGACCTATTATCATCACAAACTTGGCGCCCTAAAAAAAGCCTCAAAGCCAAAAAAGTTAAACTTAAGTTTTAAAAAAGCTATTCCCGTTGCTTTCATTATCTTTGTAGCCATTTCAGCCTCTAGTTATTTCTGGTATAAAACCTCTCTCCAGCCCGCAGGCAGGGGGACCGCAAAAACCTTCATAGTTTCTGAGGGTGATTCTGTTGGTCAAATTATGGATCGGCTAAAAGATGAGTCTTTAATAAAATCCTCCACAGCCTTAAAAATTCATGCTCGAATTAATGGTACGTTTGCCAAGCTTAAAGTTGGGACTTACGCTATATCTCCAGAATATTCAGGTCCACAAATTGTCGAAATAATCTCAGGGGGCCGCGTTTCTACTAAGCTAACGATTCTTGCCGGGAAAACAGTTGAAGAAATCACACCAAGGCTTTATCAAGAATTTGGACAAGACCAGGTTCAAGAAACTCTAGATTCCATTACTCCAGAGTTCCATCCCATTCTCGCAGATCAAAAGGGAACAAGAGTAAACCTCGAAGGCTATCTATTGCCAGAAACCTACACAGACTTAGATGCCAGCTCTACTTTTGAGAGTTGGTTAAAAAGAAACTTTGACCTTTATGAAGAGCGAATTAGTAAACTCGACCTTAAAGTAAGGCTTAATCAGCGTGGTTTTACAATGCAAGAAGGGTTTACTCTGGCCTCAATTATTCAACAAGAATCTTCTAAGCCTGATGAGCAAAAAAAGATCGCCCAGGTTTTTGAGTCTCGGCTCGAGCAAGATATTTCTCTTGGAGCTGATCCAACTTTTATCTATGCAGCTAAGCTCAAAGGCGTTGAGCCGTCTCCAAAAATTGACTCACCGTATAACACTCGAATTAATAAGGGCTTACCGCCGACCCCAATTGGAACTTTCGAACTTAGCGCTCTGCAAGCTGTGGCGGAGCCAGCAGAAGGCGACTTTTTGTTCTTTGTGGCCGGTGATGATGGAAAAATTTACTACACTCGTAGCGAGGAAGAGCACCAGGTCAGCATCAAAGAACACTGTAAAGAAAACTGTAGTTTATTCTAAAAGTTTTGCAATTAATTTAAGTCAGGTGAGTTAAACTTAAGTTAATGCAGTTAACTCATCAAGAACTCAAAACTAAACTCGGGAGCTACAAGTTTATCAAAAGTGACCTTCCAGAGATTGCCAAACTTTGTAAAAAAATTGAAGACACCAACGATCAAAATAGAGTTAATTCAAACTTTAAACTCATCTTTGATAAATATTCAAACTATCCCCTATTTTTTAAAAAAGGGCCAAACAGAACTTGGTTCGAATTTATAAAATCAGCAGACCTCCAAACCCTGAGTTTAATTGCTAAGTGGCTGAGAGATTTTTCCTTAAACGAGGCCAATAAAGAGCAGTTTATAAAAGATAATTTTCCAATAGATTTTGACGTAGTTTTTGAAGAATTTAAACTTAAGGCTAAACAGCTCTATCAAGATGGAACTCTTAAACTTAATCCTCAGCCAAAGTTGGGTCGTCCAATACCAATAGTCATTGCCAATGCACTTTATCCGACCCTTAGAGCTGTCGTTGGATCCTTCAATTCAGATAGTGGGTGCATCTTCATATCCTATTATTCACGTTCTGCATATGGCGGAAGTTCAATCTACGGTACTTTAATTCATGAAATGGTCCATGCCTACCTTCAGTCTCGAACAAGAATCTCTCTGAGCCACAACTACCCAATTATTAGAGAAGGAGTAACAGAAGTCTTAACTATGAAAATTCTTAAACCTAAAGAATCCGTGGAACACCGCAAAGGAAAATCAGAAACAGCTTATGGATTCTATACTCAACTGATCGAGCTTCTTTGCCATGAAAGTGGAGGATTGGTGAAAGAAGAACACTTTTTCTGGGCTGCAGCGGATACTCGCCACCTTAAAAAACTTAAACTTAACCTAAATAAACTCTATTCTAAAAATCTTGGCGTAGAGGATGTTTTAACTAGGTTGAATCATAGATTCAAAGATTTACCACACTTCTCCAATAATCCAAGACGCAACAAAGAGCTGATTTCTAAGCTCAAAAAAGAATTAAATATTTAAACTTAAGCTAACTCAGTAGCGCCGTTAGAACTGAACTCACTTATTATTTCATTTTCTACGTATTGCAAGAACGAGATGTTTCTAAAAATTGCATCGCTCGGAATCTCGGTCTCCCCCCCCCTCAGTGAATATGCAATCTTGACCACGTCGAGGTACTCTTCTTTGTCTAGAACTTCATTTTTAAGTTCAAAGATCTTATCGTAGCCAACAATAAACTTACGTAATTTTAGAATGATTAATGAATTTAGACCGAATAAACAAGATTTGCTAAATTCCTCATGGGCGGTTTCCAGGTCGCCACTTCTGTCTGAAAGTACTGCAGCCAGCGCATAACCAATATCAAATCTAATTCTCTGGATTAAATCCAGAGTGGTTATTTTTTTAGACTCTAAGTTTTCAATAATCTTTTCTCCAGAAATAGTTTTACCAGCTTCAGCAAGTTCTCTCATGTAGATATTCTTTTGAAAAGGAGTATCAATTTCTCCACTTTTTATAGCCGACAGCTTAAATGGATAAATTCTTACCTTTTCTAAATTAATAACCTTATGGATAACTCGTCGACTAACGTATTTTTCATCCTCAAAAATTACTCCAATCTCATAATCACTATCTGGTTTATGATCACCACGTCCACGCGAACCATAAACAAAAACTGAGTATGGATTAAATTGTTCTAGAGCTTCAATAATTTTCTTTTGCATAAACTTAACTATAACAAAAAATAGAGCCTTTAAACCTGTGTTTATTGATCCGTAATCTCTTGGATGAGTATCGTGGAAGGCGCCATAGTACTCTTACTGGTTAGTCGCCTGCTCCACTTCGCCAGTCATACGACCAGCTTTCATAAAGTTATTCTTATAAAGCTCAACTTCATCTTTAGCGAATAGAATTAGTACTTCTATTTCTACTTGGGTTTAGCCTTTTGTAGTTTGCAGTGAGATGACTCGGCAGTATCCATAAAAGTTCCAGTCCTGGTCAATCATTAGCAGAGCGGTCTGGAGAGGGATTGTTCTTTCATCTTTACGAGTAAATTGCAGCCTTTGTCCTTCTGCCAGATCATTAGTATTAATTCTGTCAGGAAGTATGACGAGAGAATTTATTTCTATTCGAGATTCCATATTAATTCAATTATAACAATAAACTAGATAAGCTACAGAAAGTGTTTTCTCGAAAAAGCAATACCCGATCCCGTTTTCAAGTACTTTTCAAAATCTCTAGCTTTTTGCTTATCACCGAATCTGATAGCTGTCACCATGTCCCACGGACGAAACTTATTGGTATGTACACTTTTACCTGAGTTGTGCTCTTTAAGTCTTTTGTCTAGGTTTGTGGTAAAACCAGTATAAACTTGGTCCGCAATCTTACTTTTTAAGGTATAAACGTAATACATATCGCTAAATAATAAAACCCTCCTTCGCGTAAAGCTATGGAGGGCATTCTACTAAATTTAATTCTACGAAGCTTTAGCGGAGTAGAATGGAGGGCCCAGTGAGACTTGAACTCACGACACCCGGCTTAAAAGGCCGGTGCTCTAACCAGCTGAGCTATGGGCCCACAACTAGCTGCTCCGCTTATTTTACTACAAAAAACTCCGATTCCACAATCCCCGTTAAACTAAAATCAGAATTAAAGATTAAACTTAAGGTTAATAATTTCGTCAAAAAGATAAAAGTTAGGAGGTTTCGATTCCTATAAAAGTATGCCCACCCTCCTAAAAAAAATTTCCCTAGAAGTTTAAGTTTAAATTCCAAGAAGAATCCAAGAGTTTAAGAGCTTATAGCCTCCAGCTAATATTCTTCCTTAGAAGAGATATACTAACTAAAAATCGAACCTCTCAAACTTCTTAAGATTCCGAAAACTTTCCGAAAGTTTTTTAAAGCAAAAATTCTTAAATAACTTTCTCTAGATTTTAAACTAGAAGATTCTTTTATTTTTGAGTTTTTATTTTGTACAGTGGGATAGCATCAGAACCTTAAACTTAAGTTTAACTTAAGCAATTTAGATCTGTCAAGTTGACGCCTCTCTGCTATAATCTAGATTTAAGTGATGGCGCCTTGGCCGAGTGGTTAGGCAACGGTCTGCAAAACCGTGTACACCGGTTCAAATCCGGTAGGTGCCTCCAGTAATAACTCTAAAAGATATTTTTATGAAGCCAGGAGAAGTAAGGGTATACGATTTTAGAAATCCAAGTACAGTTCCAGCAGATACAAGTGTCGCCAGAGTGGAAGTTACCAAGCCTCACCCACTTGAACGGATGGGTGGAGAGTTCACCACCGGCTGGAGCGTGTCTGTCCTAGGTTACCAGCCTAATCAAGTCTACGGAGCCTCACCATGCATACAGATACCACATCCTCGAAACCCAATTCTTAACAGTGCATCTAAAGGATTAGTTCAAGTAGCTATAGCAAAAGCCAGACGGGATGTCGCCAGAAAACCTAGAGCTTAACGGGCAGCTTAAACTTAATTTCTAATGCTAAAAGAGCTCACCACCCTAGAGCTTAGTTTAAAAGCTCGACAGCAACTCCCGCTCACTTTGAGTGAGGTTTTAGAATCTTGTCAAAATCAAAAAGACCTCAGGAATGTTTCATTAGATTCTATAAACTCTGAAGAAGAAGTTAATCTAGTTAATTTAGAAAATCTCGATATCACTGAATCTATTATCAGCAAATGCTTTCTTCCAGGGGCATCCTTAAGATCCGCTCACTTTACTAAAGTTAAGTTTACTAAGTGTAACTTCGCTGGGGCAGACTTTAGAAAGTCGGTTTTTAAGGAATGTATTTTTGAAGACTGCAACCTGCAGGGCGCAAACTTTGGTAATTCCAGCTTTAATAAAGTAATTTTCAAAACTTCTAAATTAGAGGATGCCTTCTTTTTCAGGGTCAATATTTTTAAGGTGGAGTTCCTAAAAGCCGAGCTCAAGAACCTTACTTTTAATGAATCTGAGTTTAGCCAAACATCTTTTACGGAATGCATTATTGAAGGTTGTAATTTTTCAAATACAAAATTCAAGAAATCTAATTTTCCAAATTCTACTTTTGGTTTAAATTACGGACTAGCCGGATTTAAGGGTGTTGAGTTAGATAGTATCCAAATTTCACAGCTCGCTGAAAGCTTGGCTCTAGAGGTTGGCATAAAGCAGATTCAGTAAGTCGTAGTTAAATTTAATCGGCCTAGAGCTTTACGCCATATATAGCGGCTATGTTAGAATCTATATCACTACAGAGAGATTCTTGTGATTTATCAGTCCTGCAAATCATATAGTGGAGAAAAAGAGGGCTACTGCACAGATTTATAGGTGTATTGAACTCAAAAATTAAACTTAAATTCTAGTTAACCAACTTCAAAGAACTATTATGCCAACAATCACCATGTACACTACTCAAACTTGTGCCAGCTGCCAAATGGTCAAAAAATGGCTAACCATGAAGGACCTGAAGTGGGAAGAGGTTCGTATCGACCAGTTTCCAGAACGACAGCAAGAAGCAATTGACCTTAGCTCTTCAACTACAGTGCCAGTCACAGTAATAGAAAAGCCTGGAAGTATGAAAAGTGTTGTCGTTGGCTTTAAGCCGGCCCAGCTGGCTGAGGCGATCTCTTAAGGTTTGAAAATTGTTAATCTTAATTAGATAAATTAAAATAAAAGCTTCAAGAGTAGTTCAAAAAATAATATGCCAGAAGATAAAGACGCAAGCCAAGCCTCCAAGGTTCACGATGTTGTAATGGTCGGAGCAGGTCCGAGCTCTCTTGCTGCCGCAATTTACACAACTCGTGAAGATCTCGACACTTTACTCCTTGAAAAAGCAGTTATTGGCGGACTAGCCGCAATTACAGACCGGGTTGATAACTATCCGGGCTTTCCAGAGGGTCTAACTGGAATGGAGCTTGCTCAAGGCATGGAAAAACAGGCTGAAAGATTCGGCGCAAAAATTGATTTTGGAACGGTCACCAAACTCTCCAGAGACAAAAAGTTAAACTTAATTCGGGTTCAAACAGAAGAAGGTCCAGAATTCTCCGCCAAGACTGTCTTAATTGGAACAGGGTCACATTACCGGCAATTAGATATTCCTGGTGAAAAAGAATTTTACGGCAGAGGAATCCACTTCTGTGCAACCTGTGATGGGGCATTCTATAGAGACAAGAAGCTCGTCGTGGTTGGAGGAGGAAACTCCGCCATTCAAGAAAGCATCTTTCTAACTCGCTTTGCCTCTGAAATAGAAATTTTAGTCCGCAAAGATAAGCTTAAAGCCTCAGAAATTCTGATAGAGGAGTTGCAAGGTTTTATAGATTCAGGAAAAATTAAAGTCCGCTACAACTCCACCGCAGAAGAATTCCTTGGTGGTGGCGAAGATGGTAAATTCAATTCTGTTAAAGCTAAGGTTGACGGCAAAGAAGAAGTTATAAAATGTGATGGAGTTTTTGTGTTCATTGGTCTAATTCCAAATACCCAGTTCCTCAAGGGCTCTGGAGTCGAACTTGATGAGGCAGGCTTTGTAAAAACCGACTTAAGTTTAATGACTAGCGTCCCAGGAGTCTTTTCTTCTGGAGACTGCCGTTCTGGGGCAACAATGCAAATTGCTTCCGCTACCGGAGAGGGCGCCACTGCCGCACTAATGATCCGTCAGTATATTGAAGGCAAGTAGTGAAATAGTATGACTATCCGCAAGTTCACTCTAGGCGACATCAAGAACATAATTAATGTAGACATAATTTCTTACAAGACTCAGTTTAGTGAGATTCCCTCAGAAGAGATGGCCTTTGAATTGGAGGGACGAAAAACAGGGTACGAAGATCTAAAATCTGGCAAAGACAGGGCATTCGTGGCATGCGAAGGGGATACAGTAGTTGGCTATGTTCAGTATGGAAAGGATAGTGAGGGCAAAGAGTGGATTAAGAGACTCTATATTTTACCTGAGATACAAAACCAAGGTTTGGGCCGTAAACTTTTAGGTAAGACTCTTGACGGATTAAAGAACACTAAAGTTTATATCGACGTTTGGGAAGATAATGAAAGGGCATCTCACTTATATTCTAGCCTCGGGTTTAGACCCACTGGTAGAAAAATACCCTTCTTGAATAAAAAAGGTGAAGTAGACGGATTTGAGGTAGAAATGGTAAAAAAGTAGATTAAGTTTAACAACTCTGCGTCAATTTAGGCTTGCTGCACCGTATAATCAAGCCTATAATTTCGAAAAAAGGAGAAGGTTTTGTCGAAGGGGTTCACGTCTTAAGCCTAATGAGCTTCGTTGCTCCAGAAGAGGGGGCAAAAAGAACTGGGGTTCTAAATATGGTCCATAAGGCTGCCAATGTAACTCTTGACGGCTTAACTGGGGATTATCATTCCGGCCCTACAAGATTCATAAGACCTTATCAGAGTGCGTTGCTAGACGGGCAAGAGGCTAGAAATGATAGAGCCCTTTACGTCTGTGTAGCAGAAGAATTGGGGGCTGCAGCGTCTGTTATCGACCTTGATGAGTGTCTTGAAGGGCGCTCCAGTCTTCCAGATGAACTCTCTCAACTAGAAGACAGGCGAGACTCAAAATTCTTTCCAGGCCTGGTCATGTCCGCAGTCCTTGGTTGCAATATATTATTGACAGATCCACAAGGTAAATTACGTGAAAGAATGAACCCGGGCAATGTGCTTGGTTTTGCAACTTCTGAGGAGAGAAGCCAAGCGGCCATTCTATCTATGCGGGTAACAGGATACAATATTCCCTGTTTCAAGCCTGGCGGCACCCTAGAACAGTTATTCCCGGAACTTAATTGCAGCCCTGTGACAAGAAAGAGGGCATTGAGTGTGCGGCATGGTTGGCTAGGCGGAGTTGCAACTCCTGGATGGATTCTTACAGGAGACTCAGTATCTGTTAACTTCGCTACACTAACTCCTGAATTAGAAGAATTCAAAGACTAAGTAGTGGCATTTACATTATTCTTATGTTATAGTACATAAAAAGTGAGAGCCCTTGAACCTGAGGGTTATTTTTTCGCTCAAATTAAAAACTAAACTTAAGTTATGAAAAGATCTCCAAATACACCCGGAGGAGGCGCGGAGCCACTCGTCCCGACGCTTATAAGGTCTAATAAAGGAGTGCAGAGAGAGGCTGCCGGACTTTCAGCTTTCCGAACTCCACCAGGTCGTCGTCGAGTACTCGCAGCGATGGCCCTTTTAGTCTCCGCAGCATTTGGAGCCAGCTGTACTGACGCAAATGGCTATCAGCCCGGAGAACCGAAGCCTGACCTCACTGAGACAGAGATGGTCTGGCTGCACGTAGATGGCTGCACCTCCAACCCCATAATCGAAAAGTCTGACGAAGAGAGCGTGAAGTTTGGCTGCCCATACAGCAAAGAGAGCCCTGATGAACCCGAGATAGTCGAGGAGAAGCCTGGGCAGACCGATGGAAAGTACTTTAGAGTGATAATTGATAAGCCTGGTGCAGGGTTGAAGCCAGATAAGAGCACCAAAGATTCTGATGTTGGAACTACGGGAGGAGGCAAAATAGAAGGGCCACCTCGACAATTCTAGGTTGCAAGTTTAATGTACTAAAGTTAAGTTTAAATCCCTCTCGGCACGCTCCGAATATGGAGTTTACGGTCAACTTTTTTATTTTGCAATAACCTTTCCCCGGCAGCTATAGAGAGCTTATCTATAATACTGATATGGTCTTTTAAGACTATCTTTTCGACCTCACTTCTTTCCAAGTATGCGAATCCGGAGGAGCCCTTAATTTTAATTATGACATCCTCCGCCTTTGAACTAAGCTTGACTTCTCCTGCTTCAAAGCCTTCTCCCACAAAACTCTCTAAAACCTCGTTAAACTTAAGTCCATCCTGTTCATTTTTAAGCTTAGGTAGGATAATCAAGAATTCATCGCCACCCATTCGAATTAGAATGTCAGTCTTGCGGATTTTACTCTTAAGATTTTTTGCTACAGCTTTAAGAACTAAATCTCCGCTGTGTTGACTGTAGACCTTGTTTATCTCACCAAACTTATCTAAATCGATATATATTAATGCCAAGCCTATAAAGTTGCTCTTCATAAGGAAGCTGGAAACCAAGGTCTTGTCTATCACAGGTATGATATCCCTTCTTAATACTCCAGTTAGAGGGTCTTTAAAGCCTTCTATTTTTCCAATAGTTATTGCTAGCCATACAGACTCTTCTTTGCTCAGCTTAATTCCCTTGGAACTCAAGGTACCCTCCATGGCAGAGTAGCTCCCGTACCCAAATCCAAGCTGAGTGTAGCCTATGTGCCTACTAATTTTATTAAAAAGCACAACCCCAGCCTCACCGTATTCAGAGAGGCCACTTAGCACACAGGATAAAGACAACTCTCTGTTCATAATTACATATTTATGGAAACCGCTTTTGTTTTAGTATAGCCTATCTATAGTCAGTCATGCGGGAATTAAGTGTTGCTCCAACCGTAACTGTTGACTCTAGGGAAGAATCTTTGATACAATCAGTTTTAATATTAAGTTAGCGCCCTCTAGTCATATTAAATTTGCACTAGCAGGTGATGCCAAAAGCGCCAAGTCTGATATTCTTATAGCTGTTAATTCTTGAATTAGCAAACAAGAGAACCCCTCAGAAACTAGTTATCTTTTTCGGCATCAATTTTTATGCTCTAAATTAAACTTAAAAGTACGAACAGATCTCAAATGAAGGCAATAATTGGTAAAAAACTTGGAATGACTCAAATCATCAATGATGATGGTCAAATGGTTCCTGTGACATTGGTAGAGGCGAAGCTTTGCAAAGTCGTCCAAGTCAAAACTTCTGCCAAGGATGGATACAGTGCCATTCAGCTGGGAGCATTTGAATCTAAAAAGTTAAATAAAGCACAATTAGGCCACCTCAAGCAGGCGGCTTCTTCTTCAGCTAGGCTTAAAGAGTTCCGATTAGAGGCAGATTCCGAACTAGAAATCGGCGCAGAGCTTTCCATAGAGTCTTTTGAAATAGGAGATGATATTAAGGTTACAGGTAAATCTAAAGGTAAAGGCTTCGCTGGAACAATCAAGCGTCACAACTTTTCACGAGGTCCTGTCTCCCACGGGAGCCACAATATCCGGCAGCCTGGCTCAATCGGTTCAACTTATCCTCAAAAGGTTCTAAAAGGTAAGAAGATGGCCGGACATATGGGGGCTAGAAAAACTACAACTCGCGGTCTTAAGGTTGTATATCTGGATATTACCGAGGGAATCATTGGTATCAAAGGAGCAGTTCCTGGACCAAACAAGGGCACTGTCTATATTAACGGAGGAGTAAACTAAACTTAAGTTATGGCAGTCTCAACTAAATTAAATAAAGATGTCTTTGGTGTAGAAGTCACCAACCACGAGCTTTTGGGGCGAGCTTACCGAGCCTATTTAGCAAATAACCGTTCTGCAGCTGCAAAAACCAAAAAACGTGGGGAAGTCCGTGGTGGAGGTCGTAAACCTTGGGCGCAAAAAGGAACCGGACGTGCTCGTATTGGATCTATTCGTGCTCCACACTGGCGCGGAGGTGGTGTAACATTCGGACCTAATGGTGAACAAAACTTTAAACTTACTATCCCCAAGGCTGCTAAAAAGGTTGCTATCAAGCAGGCTTTAAGTCTTCAGAATAGAGAAGGCCTAATCCAAACCTTTGCTCCATCTACACTTAAACTTAAAGATGGCAAAACTAAGCAGGGCTTAGAATTTATCTCTAAAAACAAGGCCATCAACCTCAACTTTGTTCTGATTGTCGTTAACAGCAAAGACGATATGGCAGTCCGCGGTTTTGCCAATATTCCAAATGTAAAGTATATTTCTGCCCCATTCCTTAATGTTTATGATGTTTTGAATGCAGACCTAATTCTTGTCTCTGAAGACTCTTTGCCAACTATTGAATCTTGGTTAACAAGCAAAGCTTCTAGGGTTGGTTCAAAGACTGCGGAAGCTAAAATCTTAACCATCAAAACTGGTGAGGCTAAAAAGCCAACTAAAACTAATACTCGAAAGGTTTCCGTTGAAGAGCTTAAAGTTAAAGCCACTGCAAATTCTGATGTAAACTCTCAATCAAAAGGAGGAGCCAAGTAATGAAGACCTTAAGTTTAATCCCCCACATTAGTGAAAAAGCTTACCAAATGAGTATTTCTGGAACCTACATCTTTGACGTACCTACGGATGCAAACAAAGCAGAGATCGCAAGGTTGGTTGAATCCAAATACAAGGTTTCCGTTATTACAGTCAACGTGCTTAATAGAAAGGGTAAGAAAGCTCGCTCTATCCGTTTAGGCAGTAAAACTCAGCCGATCTACGGAACTCGTGCCAAAACAAAGAAGGCTTTCGTTAAACTTAAGAAGGGTGAGATTATCCAAATTGAAGCATTTAGCGAGGTCCAGGCTCAGGCAGATCAAGCTGATAATTCTAAAAAAGAAAAAAAAGTTTCTAAGAAATAGTTATGGCAATTAAAGCTTACAAACCAACTACTCCAGCCAGGCGCGATATGACTTCTCAGGATTTTAGTGAGGTCACTACAGCCAAACCGGTCAAGTCACTCCTCTCTCCGTTAAAATCTAAGGCAGGACGTAACAACCAGGGTAAGATTACGGTAAGGCATCGCGGTGGTGGAGTTAAGAAACACTATCGTAAAATCAATTTTAAACCTGTTGATGGAGCTAAACTTAAGGTCTTGCACATTGAGTATGATCCAAATCGTACCGCACGTATCGCTCGAGTTGAAGATCAAGAGGGTAAAATGCACTATCTGATTGCTGGCCTAAATTGGAAGCAGGGTCAAACTGTAATAGTAGGGGCTACCGCTCCTATTGAAAATGGCAATATTATGCCACTTTCTAGGATTCCAGTTGGTTCCCAGATGTTTAACATTGAATTACAGCCAGGTCGTGGAGCGCAAATCTGCCGGTCTGCAGGAGTCTATGCTCAGCTAATGGCTAAAGAAAATGGGATGGCTTTGATTAAGCTTCCAAGTGGTGAAAGACGACACGTTCCATTAACTTGTACTGCAGTTCTCGGAATAGTTGGTAATATTCAACATCAAAATGTAAAATTAGGTTCAGCAGGAAGAAAGAGGAAGATGGGGATCCGCCCGACAGTCAGAGGAATGGCAATGAACCCAGTCGATCACCCGCATGGTGGTGGTGAAGGCCGAGGAAAGGGTAACAACCCAACAACACCTTGGGGCAAGCCAACCCTTGGATATCGTACTCGCCATAACAAACGTACTCAAAAAATGATTGTTAAGAGCCGTCACCAAGCTAAGCGTAGAAAAGGTTAATCATTAGAAACTAAAAGATAAATTTAAGTTATGTCAAGATCAGTAAAAAAAGGACC
Organism: uncultured Candidatus Saccharibacteria bacterium; assembly: GCA_937871805.1. Classification (GTDB taxonomy): domain Bacteria; phylum Patescibacteriota; class Saccharimonadia; order Saccharimonadales; family HK-STAS-PATE-42; genus HK-STAS-PATE-42. The sequence continues at coordinate 303,264 of CALMQB010000002.1, read as the reverse complement.
ATTTGTAGACTTCAAGCTTCAAAAGAAGATTGAAGCCCTGCAGTCTGGTTCTCGTACAGTTATAAAGACTTGGGCTCGCGCTTCAACTATCTCCCCAGAAATGGTTGGCTACACAATTGCCGTTCACAATGGAAAGTTGCACATCCCAGTAGTCATCACTGAAAATATGGTTGGACACAAGCTTGGTGAATTTTCTCCAACTCGTAAGTTCCGTAAACACGGAGGCAAGCAAAGGTAACCTTATGTCTCAAACTGAAGTAAAAGCCATAGCTAAAGGCATTAGAATCTCTCCTCGTAAAGTTGGAGTTGTTGTCGCTCTTGTCAGAAGAAGGACAGTGCCTGATGCATTAACTATTTTAGAGAATACGCAAAGGAAGGCCGCGCAACCTGTTGCGAAGCTTATTAATTCTGCGGTTGCTAATGCTCGTAATAATCTACGGATGCCAACTGCTGACATCAATTCTCTCGAGATTAAGTCTATTATGGTTACTGAAGGGTCTAGCATGAAGCGCTATAAATTTGTTGGGCATGGACGTCGGGCAAAACCTCGTCCAATGCTTAAGCGCAGTTCACACATTACCGTTGTCCTATCAACTCCAGCTACCGAAGTAGAAACTAAAACTAAGTCTTCAAAGGCTCCAAAGGCTTCCACAAAGCCCACTAAAAGTACCTCTCCAGTGAAATCAGCTAAAAAATCTGAAGTAAAAGCTAAGCCAGCCAAGCAAATCAAAACCAAGGAGGCTAAAAAGTAAACTATGGGACAGAAAATTAATCCAATTAAGTTTAGGATACAACATACCAAAGATTGGCGTTCCAGGTGGTTTGCCTCTAACCGTAAGTTCGCGACCTCCCTCAATCAAGACATTCAAACTCGAAATTTGATTGAAAAGCGCTTTGAAGGTCAGGCTGTTATCGACCGCATCAATATCGATCGTTCACACAAAATGGTTAGCGTTACAATCTTCACTTCCAAGCCCGGAATGGTTATTGGTAAGGGCGGAATAATTGTAGAAGAGATTAAAGCTGAACTTGCAAAGATCTTCAAAACTGCCACCCTTAGAATTAACATTGAAGAAATTAAAAGGCCAGAACTATTTGCTAAATTAGTGGGTGAATCCATCGGTCGTCAGCTTAAGGCTAGAGGTTCATTCCGTCGAGCAATGAACTCTTCTGCTGACGCAACTATGCGTGCTGGTGCAAAAGGAGTTCGTATCCAAGTCTCTGGGAGAATCGGTGGGGGTGAGATGTCTCGCCGAGAAACCGTCTCCAAAGGTTCAGTTCCACTGCATACAATCCGTGCCAATATTGACTATGCTCTAACCGAAGTCAAGACACCTGCAGGAATTCTAGGAATCAAGATCTGGATTAATAAAGGAGAGAGCTAAGCTCAACTAAATCTAAGTTATGTTATTACCACGCAAAACAAAATACCGAAAAGTCCGAAAGGGCAAAATTAAGGGGAATGCCACCTCTGGGAATACAATTGCCTTCGGAACTTATGCAATTATCTCCCTTGAAGCAGAGCGAATCAACTCTCGTCAAATTGAATCCGCGAGGCGCGCAATGACTAGATTTGTTAAGCGTGGTGGTAAGATCTGGATTCGTATTTTTCCGCACACTCCAGTTACTAAAAAACCAAGTGAGACTAAAATGGGAAAGGGTAAGGGTAACCCTGAAATGTTTGTTGCTAAAGTCAAGCCTGGCACAGTTCTTTTTGAGATGGCAGAAGTTACAGAAGAGCAAGCTCGTGAAGCAATGCGACTTGCCGCCCACAAGCTTCCGGTTAAAACAAGATTTGCAGTAAGGGAGGATTTTTAGATGAAAAAAGTTAAAGTACAGGATCTATTAAAAAAGACTCAAAAAGATCTACATCAGGATCTAGAAAAACTCCAACTTGAACTCAACAAGCTTAGAGTCGAGGCTACTATGCGTAAGCCATCTGAAGACAACAGTTCAGCACAAAAGGTTAAAAAACAAATTGCAAGAACTCAGACCGCAATTAATCAGATCGTAAAGCAGTCTCCAGTGAATAAAGAGGCAAATTAAATTTAATAATTATGAGTAAAACAACATTAACAGGAACAGTTACTTCCACCAAAATGACTAAGACTATAACAGTCCAGGTGGTTAGGGAGGTTCGTCACTCTAAGTATAATAAGCTTTACAAGGTCTCTAAAAAGTTTCATGCTCATGACGAAAAAGAAGAGGCTCACGTTGGGGATCTTGTAACGATAGAGGAATGCATACCCCTTTCTAAGTCTAAATCATGGGTGCTAAAGACTATAGATAAAAAAGTTACTAAGCTTCAAAGACAACTTCAAGGAGTAGAAATCTAAAGAATAAGTTATGATTCAGCAAGAAAGCAGAGTGAAAGTTACAGATAACAGCGGGGCAAAGGAAATCCTCTGTATTCGAGTCCTCGGCGGAAGCGGTAGGCGTTACGCTGGTATAGGTGATATAATTGTAGCTACAGTAAAAACGGCTTCACCAACTGGAAACACCAAGAGGAAGTCTGTTGTTAAAGCAGTGATTGTTCGAACTCGTAAAACCATTAAACGTTCAGACGGCAGTACAATATCTTTTTCAGACAATGCTGCAGTTCTAATTGATGATAAAAAAGAACCAAAAGGAACACGTATCTTCGGACCAGTTCCTAGAGAACTCAGAGATTACGGTTATACAAAAATAGTTTCACTAGCACCAGAGGTATTATAAATTAGACAATAAGAAAGTAAGAAAATAGCATGAGCATTAAGTTAAAAGTAGGAGACAAAGTAAAAGTTCTCACCGGAAAGTATAGGGGCCGGGAAGGTAAGATTCTTCAGGTCAAGCCTAAGCTCTCTAGCGTAGTTGTTGAAGGGGTCAATATTGTCAAAACTCATCAAAAGCCAAGCGCAACTAATCCTAACGGAGGCGTTCAAGAAAAAACAATGCCTATCGGTATTTCTAAAGTTGCTTTTGTAACCGCTTCGGGCAAGACTTCACGTCTTGGCTTTAAGCTTAACTCAGGCGGCAAAAAAGTTCGCATCGCCAGACAAGATGGAGGCAAGGAGGTTTAATTATGTCAAAAAATACTATTACAGTTTACGTCCCAGCCCTAAAAACTCACTATAAAGAGCTTGCTCCGAGGCTACAAAAAGAACTTAAACTCAAGAACATCAATCAGGTCCCAAAGGTTAGAAAAGTGGTTGTCTCAGTCGGCCTAGGTAAGGCTAAAGAGGATAAACGTCTTTTAGAAATCGCCTCCAATACCCTTCGTAAAGTTACAGGTCAAGAGCCAACTCCTGCTCAAGCAAAAAAATCTATCGCCACCTTCAAAATTCGTCGAGGAATGAATGTTATAGGAGCTAAGGTTACCCTAAGGGGCGACAAAATGTATGAATTTGTTGAACGCCTTAACATGATTGTTCTACCTACAGTACGTGACTTCCACGGTACTTCTCCAAACCTAGATAATGGTGGTAACTACAATATTGGAATTAAAGAACAGTCAGTTTTTCCTGAGCTTAGCTATGCAGAGACCACAACCTCTCACGGCTTGCAGGTTACATTCGTAATGCAGAATTCTGACAACCATGAACATATACGTCTGGTCCTAAAAGAGCTTGGTGTTCCGTTTGCAAAACAAGAAAATAATAAAGAAATTTAATTCATATGGCAAAAAAATCAATGATAGCACGAGATGCTAAAAGGCAAAAAATGATTAAGCAGTATTCCTCAAAGCGTAAAGCACTGCTAGAGGCAGGTGATCGCGAAGGTCTTGCTGCTCTTCCGCGCAATGCTAGTCCGACTCGTTGGAAGAATCGCTGTGCAGAATCTGGCAGCCCAAGGGCTTTTATGCGTAAGTTTGGCCTAGGGAGGATTGCTTTTCGTGAACACGCCTCCGCAGGAGAAATCCCTGGAGTAAGAAAATCAAGCTGGTAAAATAAGTTAAATAAATAGAACATGACAGATCCAATAGCAGACATGCTGACAAGAATTAGAAATGCTTTAGCCGTTAACAAGGCCGAAGTCTCTATCCCCCACAGTAACTTAAAGGAAACAATTCTTGCTCAACTTTTGAAGCTCGGCTTTATTGTTGGAGTAAAAACTGAGGGAGAATTAACAACTAAAAAACTTGTTGTAACCTTACGTTCAGAATCTCAGCCAGCTAGAATCTCCTCCTTGTCTCGAATCTCTCGACCAGGACAACGTGTGTACTCAAAGTCTGGAGCTATCCCTAAGGCTAAAAATGGGAGAGGCATCGTGCTTGTTTCAACCTCTAGGGGCGTTGTTTCAGATGCGGAAGCTCGAAAACAAAAGCTGGGTGGTGAGTTAATCTGTCAAATTTATTAAGCTATAAGGTCTTAGAGCAACAAGGAATTAAATCAAAATGAGTAGAATAGGAAAAATGCCAATCGAAATGCCTTCAACCGTCTCCGCGGAATTAGTTGGTAGGGTCCTTAAAGTCAAGGGCCCAAAAGGCGACCAGAGTTTAGAGCTCCCACCGTTTCCGGAAGTTTCAATAGACGGTCAAATCATCACAGTAAGCCGTAAGTCTGAAGAAAAAATGCACAAGGCTCAGCATGGCTTAACTCGATCCTTAATCAATAATTTAGTAACAGGAGTTACAGAAGGCTTCGTAAAAGAGCTAGAAGTTAATGGTGTTGGCTTTAAAATTAAGCTCGAAGGCAAGGTTTTAGTCATGAATCTTGGATTTTCCCATGAAATTCGCTATAATGTACCTCAAGACGTAGAAGTTTCGATTGAAAAAATGGAGATTAAAGTTAGCGGAATTAATAAGCAACGAGTTGGGCAGGTTGCAGCTGAAATCCGTGAGTTTAAAAAACCTGAACCATACAAAGGCAAGGGTATTAAATACAAAACAGAAAAAATCGTTCGTAAGGCCGGTAAATCTAGTAAGTAGCGACTAAAAAAGATTGATATTCAAATGAACAAGGAAGTAGCAACTAAATTACACAATAGAGCCCAAAGAAAGGCTCGTATCAGAAAAGAAGTTTCTGGCTCCAAAGACTGCCCACGCTTAACTATTTCTATTTCAAATAATCATATTTCTTGCCAGCTAATCGACGATTCAAGCTCTAAGACGCTAGCCTCTGCAAGTACTGTCGGAAAAAAGGTTGATGGGACTATGACTGAAAAGGCGATAGCAGTTGGTAAGGAGATTGCTAAGAATGCCAAGGGAGTCAAGGTTTCTAAAGTAGTTTTTGATCGTAATGGAAAAAAATATCATGGTAGAATTAAGGCTTTTGCAGACTCTGCAAGAGAATCAGGTTTAGTATTTTAATTTATGGCAGAACAAAGAAGAGGCTCAAACCCTAAAGATTCAGATAATTCTGACTACGCTCAAGATAAAGAGGTCTTAATCTCCGTCAATCGAGTTACCCGTGTTGTAAAAGGAGGCCGACGTTTCAGAATGCAAGCCCTAGTGGTTGTTGGGAACGGTGACGATATGGTTGGAATGGGAATTGCTAAGGCTGGAGATGTTGCGTCCGCCGCTTCGAAGGCTGGCAAGATCGCTCGCAAAAACATGCAAAAGATTAAACTTAACCCAGACAATCAGTCTATCTCCCACGAAGTTAAATCTAAAGTATCTGGTGCTCAAATCCTTTTAATGCCTGCCTCCCTTGGTACTGGATTAATCGCTGGTGGAACCGTCCGTTCAGTACTTTCTGTCACAGGAGTTAAAAATATTCTATCCAAGTCATTGGGTTCTTCAAATAAGATAAATTGCGCCTATGCTACTATCGAAGCTCTAACTCAACTTGTCCCTAAAGAAGAATGGGTTGGATATGAGGCTAAAAAAACTATCAAAGTTACCGAGTAAATAGGTAAAGTTAAAACTACTATATGAAAGTTCATCAATTAAATCTAACTGCTAAAAAGAATCGCAAGAGGGTTGGGCGAGGTATTTCTGCTGGAGGTGGAAAAACTGCAGGTCGAGGAACTAAAGGTCAAAAATCTCGAACTGGCAAAAAGCTCCGACCTGGCTTTGAAGGCGGTCAGACTCCTTGGATTCAAAAGATTCCAAAAAATAAAGGATTTAAGTCTAAGCGTCTACGGCCTCAGGTTGTTTACACAAGCGCACTTAACGATTTGAGTGGGGTTATTGACAATTTTAAACTTTTTGAAGCAAGTTTAATTTCTACTCCGTATAACAATGTCAAAATTGTTAAAAATGGCGAGTTAACTAAAAAGCTCGAACTAAAAGTTCAGAAAGTTACCAAAGGGGCCTTAGAAGATATTGAATCTGCTGGTGGTAAGTTTACATTTACGGCTTTAGTCAACAAGAATCAATAGTATTTTTACGTATAGTTTCTTCAGGCAAGTTGATGCTAAGTAAACTTAACTTAAATTTAAAAAGAACTTTACTGTTCAGCCCTAAGCAGCTAAACTTAAATATCACATGAACAGATTTCTGATACTAAAATCACTAAAGAGTAAAGAGATGCGTAGCAGCATCTTGGCTGTTCTTGGTATCTTTGTGGTCTACCGACTTTTAACTCACATCCCCATTCCCCTGACTGAAACCTCTCAATTGAAGCAACTCGTCGAAGGTCTTCTTCAAAACCAGCAAAATCTTGGTTTCCTCAACATTATTTCTGGTGGAGCCTTAGCCAGTTTCTCTATTATGATACTAGGGCTAGGCCCTTACATTAACGCTTCGATCATCATGCAAATTCTTTCTAAGGTTATTCCTAAGCTAGAGGAGCGCCAAAAAGAGGGTGAGCATGCCAGAAGAAAGATCAATCAGTACACCAGGATACTTTCTGTACCTCTTGCTGCTGCACAGTCCATCGGTGTGATTACACTTTTACGTCAACAGTCAGTGGCGAGTTCTTTGGGGATTGATATTTCAAAGAATGCTAGTAGTTCTCAATGGTTAATAATGGTAGTCGCACTGACTGCAGGCTCCGTTCTATTAATGTGGCTTGGGGAGATTATTACGGAAAAAGGAATTGGCAACGGAATAAGTTTAGTAATCTTTGCAGGGGTGGCATCCAGGCTGCCAAGTACTGCTGTTAGTCTCTGGAATACAGTGAGGGGTGAAGCTGCCGACCATATCCAGGTCCTGGGCGCGACCCTTCCGATCAGTGCCAACGGTGCATTTATTGTCAGCATAGTGCTCTTCTTCATGGTCTTTATGACCTACTGGGTGGTTAAGCTTAATGAAGCTCAACGCACCTTAACTATCCATTACGCTAAACGTGTTCGAGGATCTCGCGAATATGGGGGTATTACGACCGATTTACCACTCAAGATAATTGTTGCTGGAGTTATCCCGATCATTTTTGCTTACGCAATTCTTTCAGGTCTTCAAATGTTAGGCAACGTGCTACAAAACGTATCCAGCGAAACATTTAGTGCTGTAGGTCGGAATTTTGTAGCATGGTTTACGGGTGGAAATGGTGCATCTCAAACAGGGAATATCTATATTGCGGTTTATTTCGGCTTAATTTTCTTCTTCACCTATTTCTACACCAGATTTGTTTTTGATCCACATGAGATTTCCGAGCAACTCCAGCAACAGGGTGGCTTTATTGAAGGCGTTAAGCCAGGTGGCGATACTGAAAGGTACTTAAACCGAACCATGCAGCGCTTAAACTTAACTGGAGCATTGAGCATTGGGATTCTAGCCTCAATCCCACTATATGCTGAACGCTATGTAAATTCTAACGTTCTCAGCTTTGGTGGTACCAGCTTACTCATCACAGTTTCTGTTGCCATCGAGACCTTGCGACAAATAAGATCAAAAGCGTTGATGTATACTTATGATATTCAGGATGCAGAACTTGAAAAATCTATCAACAATACAAACGGTGACAGGTCCTCTTTAGGTCTAGTTCGCAAGGTTTTTAAGATCCCTAAATCGGTTCGACTCAACAAGAAACGTAGTGTTCTTGACAACGACTCTATAAAAAAGAGTTCCAAGCTTAAGAAAAGCTTACAAAAAAAGTCTAAATAGTATATAATCCAAGGGTAGTTTAAATAAATGTCTAGCGGTAAACAAGTAATCCAAGTAAAAGGTCTTATTGAAGAAGCTCTACCTGGTATTAAGTTTAGAGTCAGGCTTGAGAACGATTTAACGGTCATCGCTACAATCTCCGGAAAAATGCGTAGAGGTCGAATTCGACTAGTGCGAGGAGACGAAGTCAGCGTTGAGCTCAGTCCTTACGATCTTTCAAAAGGCCGTATCGTCTACCGTACAAATTAAGTTTAATAAAAGAATATCTCAAATGAAGGTCAGAGCTGGAGTCAAAAAAATCTGCACAAGTTGCAAAGTAATCCGTCGTAAAGGACGAGTTACTATAATTTGCTCAGCAAGAAAAAGGCACAATCAAAGACAAGGCTAAATTTAAGAGGTTTTAAGCATATATGGCTAGAATAGAAGGAACTACAATCCCAGATAATAAAAAGATTTTATATAGCTTAACCTATGTACACGGTATTGGTTTAACTAGCTCCAAGAATATCTTAAAAGCTGCAGCTATTGATCCTGAAGCTAGAGTAAAAGATTTGGACGAGGTTTCTTTAAATAGAGTTCGTGAAGTCATCTCTCAGGGCTACATTACAGAAGGTGAACTTAAGCGAACCGTTTCTTCAAATATTAAACGTCTTAAAGATATCGGTGCATACCGAGGAACTCGTCATAAGCTCGGTCTTCCCTCTAAAGGTCAGAGGACCCGAACTAATGGTAGAACTCGAAGGGGAAAGCGTCTAGCCGTAGGCGGAGCTCAAAAGAAATAAATTTAACTTAAACTTAATTAAAAAAGCATGGAAACTAGCACTAAAGAAGTAAAAACCACAAAGCCTGCCACTCCAGCAGCTTCTTCATCAAAGAAGAAGAGAGGCAAAAGAACGGTCACTAACGGTTTGTTGTGCATCAAGGCAACTTATAACAACACTATCGTTACGGTAACTGACGAGGCTGGAAATGTTCTGACTTCTGCTAGTGCCGGTTCGTGCGGGTTCAGAGGGTCTCGAAAGAGCACTCCGTATGCCGCTCAGGTCGCCTCTGAAAAGGCACTCACCGCTGCAGCTCAGACATTTAATATGAAGAGCGTTGCCGCCAAGGTTAGTGGCGTCGGCATGGGAAGAGAGTCTTCCCTTAGAGGCGCTGTTGCAAGTGGTGTAGAAATTTCGTCCATTAGCGATATGACATCTCTGAGGTTCGGAGGATGTCGAGCTAGAAAACCACCTAGAAACTAGGCTTAGAAGTTAAATTTAAGATAAAAAGTATATGGCAAAGGATAATTCACCAATTGGAAAACAGAGTCGACGCGAAGGCTTCGCCCTGCACCCCAAAGCACACAAGCTTCTAGTTAAGAAGCCGTATGTACCTGGTCAACACGGTCAAGGACGACGCTCTCGAGTTAGTGAGTATGGCGAACAGCTCCGAGAAAAACAAAAGATTAGAAGGTCTTACGGCCTTTTAGAAAAGCAGTTTAGAATCATTGTTAAGCAAGCTCAAAATGCCGAAGGTCAGACCGGTGAGATCATTCTTAAGACACTCGAACTCCGTGCTGATAACGTTATCTATAGGGCCGGGTTTGCCAGTTCCAGAAGGTCAGCCAGGCAGCTAGTTTCTCACGCCCATGTCATGGTGGATGGTAAAAAAATGAACATTCCATCTTATCGCCTTAAAGAAGGCCAAGTTGTTGAAGTTTCCCCAAAGGCTAAAAAGAACGAATACTTCAAAGAATTGATTACTAACCCAACAGCTGGAGCAGCGCCAAAGTGGTTAAAAGTAGATTCAAAAAGTTTGAAGATTACTGTTGCCGCACAGCCAGCAAGGGAAGATATAACAGAAGAGCTTAATGAACAAGCTGTTGTGGAGTTCTACTCACGTTAAGTTTAAAAAGGTTAAAAATAAGAATATGAACAAATTGATCATTCCAGCAATTAAAAGTACAAAATCAACAGGGGATAACTCTTCTAAGATTACAATTAGCCCGCTTCAAGGTGGGTACGGTAGAACTTTAGCCAACAGCGTTAGAAGAGTTTTACTTTCTTCTATTCCAGGAGCCGGCGCAACCGGTTTCCGAATCGAAGGAGTCAGCAATGAATTTAGCACAATTGATGGAGTTCTAGAAGATGTCGTTGAGATAACTCTAGCCCTAAAGCAACTTCGCTTTGTTTGTAATTCTGAAGATCCTGTCATTCTCAAACTAGACAAGAAGGGTAAGTCTGTTGTAACTGCAGCTGACTTTACTGCTGATGCTTCTGTAGAAATTGTCCAACCAGAGCAGGTAATTTGTAATTTAACAGACTCAAAAGCTTCAATCTCTCTTGAGATACAGATAGAACAAGGGATTGATTACGTTCGTGCCGCAGACCAAAAGAATCTTTCTTCAATGATGATCCCTTTAGATACTGTCTATAGCCCAATTAGCCGGGTTCGATTCCAGGTCGGCGACACTCGTCAGGGGCAGAATACTGAATTGGATGAGGTTGAGATGACTATAGACACCGACGGCTCAATAGCTCCAGAAGCAGCATTTGAATCTGCTTGCGGCATTCTCATGCAACAGTATCAAATCCTAGCAGGTAAGTCTGCCGAAGCTTTCGACCTCAGTGAACAAATCAAAGAAGATACTTTAACTTCTGCAGCTGATGAAGAAAACGAATACCTAACCAGAAGCATCGAAGACATTGATCTTAAGGCAAGAACTATGAAGGCCCTCCAAGATGCCGGTGTACACACCGTCGCTGAACTGTTACAATATAGTGATAGCGATCTCCTAGCCCTCAGTGGTTTTGGAAAAGGGGCACTAGATGAAGTTAAAGAAGTTTTAAGTGGATTAGGATTCTAATTTAAGTTACAGAATTACACTTAATATAAAAATAAGATGGCAAATACATTCAAAGGTCGAAAATTTGGTAGAGAGCGTGATCAGCGTGAGGCTCTTATGGCCGGGCTTTCAACTCAGCTAATCTTAAATCACTCCATCAAAACCACACTTGGGAAAGCCAAAGAACTTCGCCCACACTTAGAAAAACTAGTTACTCTTGCCAAAAAACAAACTCTTGCCTCTCGTCGGTTAGTCATCGCCCGCCTAGATAACAATGTTCAAGCCGGGCATTACTTAGTCGATGTTATTGTTCCTTCACTTTCAGCTAGAAACAGTGGATACTTGAGAATCATTAAAGAGGTTAACCGCCGAGGTGACAATGCCGAGATGGCCAGAATCAGTTTTGTCGATGAAATTACAATCACCCAAAAACCTGAAGTTGAGCCTTCGAAAAAAGTTGCCGAACTTAAGACTAAAACAAATAAGACGGCAGTTAAAGCTAACTCTAAATAAAACTTAAACTTAATTCTATGGCAGCACAAGTTCAAAAAAAGCAGAAGAGGTCAATTCGTACTTATTCTCAAAAACCAACCGAAGTCTCTAGAGATTGGCATATTGTTGATGCTTCAGAATTAAGCTTAGGAAGAGTTGCTAGTGCAATTGCCAAAGCTTTAAGCGGTAAAAATAAAGTTACCTACACTCCTCACGTTGATGGAGGCGATTATGTCGTCGTCATTAATGCTAAGAATGTTAAGGTTACTGGGGCTAAGCTCCAAGATAAGATTTATTATAATTATTCTGGATATCCAGGTGGTCTAAGAGAACAAAACTTAGCCACAATTTTAGAAAAGAATCCTGCCAAGGCAATTCAAAGTGCAGTTTATGGAATGCTTCCTAAAAATAAGCTTCGCCCTGGAATGATGCTACGACTTAAGGTCTTCGCTGGTGCAGAGCACAAGCACGAGGCGCAGTCTCCCAAAAAGCTACAACTAACAAACAAAAAAAGTTAGGTTTAAGTAAAAGATATTAAAGATACCAAAAAATATTATGGCTACAAAAAAACAATACTATTACGGCCTAGGCAGGCGTAAAACTTCTACTGCCTCATCTCGGCTTTTTGCAAAAGGTAAAGGTGAAATTTTGATCAACGATAAGACTGCTCTAGATTATTTTGATGGCAATGAATACCTTGTTGCTAGACTCCAGAAACCATTCGTCGCAATCTCTGGTGAAAATCAATTTGATGTAACCATCAAGACCAAGGGTGGTGGTCACAGTTCTCAGGTTGATGCAATTATTCTTGCAGTTTCTCGCTCTTTGGCGGAATTTAACGATGACTACCGCTCAACTTTAAAGCGTTCCGGTCTAATTAAGCGTGATCCTCGCGAAAAAGAAAGAAACAAGCCAGGCCTCCGCCGAGCTCGTCGAGCAGAGCAATTTTCCAAACGTTAAACTTAATCCAAAAAGTTTAAATTACAAAAAAGCCAAGATCCAAGTCTTGGTTTTTTGTTATAATTCACCACAATATGACAGAGCAAACCATCATTGTCGACGAAGGAGATAAGCAAATTGGCATCAAAGATCGATCTGAAATATCCCTAGGCGACATCTGTAGGTCTTCTGGTCTCTGGATAGAAAATTCAAAAGGCCAGGTTCTTTTAGCTAAAAGAACGCGAAGTAGGAAGGTCAGCCCAGGAAGGTGGGGTCCTGCTGCATCCGGAACACTGGAGGAGGGTGAATCTTATGAGCAAAATATCTACAAAGAGGCCGAGGAGGAGATCGGATTAAAAGGGTGTGAATTTAAAGAATTTATATATGGCAGGTTTGACCCCAGCCGATTTACTAAAATCTTTAAACTTAAGTCAGACATCGATATTTCTAATCTTGTTCTTCAAAAAGAAGAAGTTGATAGCGTTGCTTGGTTCGACCCAGAAGATTTAAGAAAGAGAATTAAGTCTCATCCAGAAGAGTTTGTAGAGAGCGCTCTAAAATGGGAGGAAATCGGCTTGCTGTAAGCAAATCTCGACATCCTCAACTAAAAAACTACTAGATTTAATTTAAGCTTATGTTTATAATAAAAGATATAGCAGCGAGACTGTTTGTGAGACATTAACCGATTCAATAAACTTACATGAAGAAGAGAAGAGAAGAGAATCTCTAGCCTGTCTAAAAAAATAATTTTAAGCCTATCAGCACTATTTTTGGTGCTTATTTTCAGTACTAACCAGACTTTTGCTGCCCGAACTCTAAACTTCACCGAGCTTGGCACTCACCCAGAGGCCGCCGCTCAGACTACCGATCAAGGCAAAACCCTTAATAGCCTGGCAGTTTTTGATGGCAAACTCCTTGCCAGCTATGGTGACTACAACGCTAACACCGGCCCTATCACTATTAACCCATTCGACCTTACGTCGCAGACATTCGATGGCTCCGCCATCTCTGTCCCTGCCGAATCAATTGGAACCTGGCGGGTTATTAATGGCAAAATCTATGCTACCACCATAGACCCAACTTGCTCTGGTAGTTGTCCAGCTGGTTACGTTGTTTACACCCCTGGTTCTGGTTGGGAAGTCAAAACTCCAGTTAATGCTGAACACATGTACGACATCGCTACTCTAGACGGCACCGACCTTTGGATGTTTGGGTCAGCCGGTGGTGCAACCTCAACTGCTTGGCGAAGCACTGATGATGGCCAAACTTGGAATGTGGTTCAAACATATGAAAATGTACCTGGTGGTGATAACTCTGAACGTTACCACTGGGGCGCGGTATTAGACGGCAAGATGTATATGCAGTCTGATTACAGCTCTACTCCAAACCCTGTCCAAGTCTTTGATGGTGCCAACTGGGATACCGGCACCACAGATAAGATTTGTAATACCGGGAATGCCGGCAGAGGGCCCGGTCCGGTAATTTTTCAAGGGAAAATTATTTGTGAAGAAGTCTTTCCTCAACAAATACGAACCTTCGACGGCCAATCCACCAATCAGAGTAATTTTTCAAACGTAGGTATGAATGCCTATTGTGCGAGCAGTGGACCTAGTGGTGGCAGTTGCGGTCAGAACCAGAGACAAGTTGCAACTACCAGTAGTAAGCTCTATGTACTAGAATCTTATACGCCGGGCTCAGAAGATGATTACATAAGTAATTTGATGTACACAAATAACCTAGAAGATTGGCGGGAATACGATGGTTTACCTGGCAAGGCAACATCTGTAACCGTAGATGAGCAGGCGGGTAAAATTTATGTTGGCACCTCAGATTCTAAAATATATGTTGCCGACCTCCCCGACCCAGACGTTACCCCACCAACCGTAAACTTAACTGCTCCTACTGATGGCTCAACTTTCAATACTTCAGTTTTGCAGGTCACAGCTGATGCCAGTGATTCAGAATCTGGTGTTTCTAAAGTCGAATTCTATGTAAATGATGAACTAGTTTCTACGGATAAGACTGGTCCATATACTGCAAACTGGCAAAACCAATATACGAGCGGTTCCTGGCAAAAGCCAGCCGGTCAGTATACCTTTAAGGCGATTGCTTATGACGGCGAGGGGAATTCTACCGAAAGCTCAGCAGTTACAGTTACAGTTAATCCTCCCAATTTAAATATCTCTGAATACCCAACGGACAGCACTAATGCAAACGTAACCGTTGATGATCAAGGCAACCTGTGGTATATTAATTCAAATTTAGAATCCGGCACCATAGATAGTTTCTCTAAATTTAATCCAACTACTAATCAGACTGAAACCTTCCCGATCCCAGACGGGCAAACTTTTTCAGTATCACTTTTTGGTGAGATTATATTTAGTCGAGGTCGCATTTGGAGTGTTGACTGTAATTCCAACAGTATCCAAGCATTCATAATTACAACTGGTCAGGTTGAGAGTTTTCCATTTGATGAGGTTTGCCAAGACGGTCTATCTACTCTCGCCGCTCAAGCTGATGGTTCCGTCTTTAGTGCCGTATACGGCACTGCTACGCTTAATGTAGTTAAGGCAGACGGTTCAACCGCAGTCTTGAGTCCTCCAGCCGGATATTCGGGTTTTTTAAACTTAAGTTCTAACTCTCAAGGCCAGGTCACAGCTATTGTTTTCAGTGAAGAAGGTGGCATTACACTTGGTCTTGCCAGGCTCAACCAGAGTGGTGAATTCGAAGTTTACCATAGCTACCAAGTTGGCGGAGAGGGTGAGGTCCCATTTGGCTCCATGGCTATAACTGTGGATGGCTCAGCCTGGTACAACAACCCAGGCGGTGGCGATGAGTCCTCTTCTGTAATTTTGACTCAAATAAAACCATCTGGTGAGCAAATTAACTACCCCAATACTTTTAACTCAACGGTCTCGAGCTTAATGGCCGGTTCAGATGGCGCACTTTGGTTTGTGCTCTACAATGGTCAGATCGGCAGAATTAGCCCAGGTGACACTCAGCCTACATATTATGCCGGCTTAATCACACCACTCCCACCTGGTTTTGCAGGGATGTCTGAAGAAGATCGGGAGTATATTAATCAAAATTATCTAGGGTTGTACGCTGGAAACATTACAGTTGATGACCAAGGTAATTTATGGCTCTCAGACGGACTTGGTCAGCGCCTACTTAAAATTTCATTAAGTGAATTAACTGATGGCGGGCAGAACCCAAACGGAGGCTCGATCACCACGGATGGATCAAGTTCAAGTTCGAGTAGTTCTAACGGCAGCTTTGCTGGGCTCGCAGCCACTGGAGACAACCTCAAACTTCTCTTCCTAGTCGCTAGCTTATTCCTGCTTGGAGGTTTAGGCTTACTGGCTAAGAAGCATTTACCGAGGAGCAAGAAATAGCCCTACCCATCTGCAGCTAGAAGCTTTTTGTGGTAAAATATAGTTATTCGTAACTTAAGTTTAATACCGATTAAGCTTTCGATTCGAACTGAGGACATTTCTGAAAGCTTTACAGATTAATTAAATCATTCCCCATCCCTGAAAGTAGGCCTAAAACTATCATCGTCATAATTTTAAAAGCAGACTTCCTTAATCTCTACTAGAAAAATCCCAAACTTTTCTAGTTCTCTAAACATAAAATTAAGATTAATGCCTTACAACGGGAGGGCCTAAATACGTTATATGGAACCAATTACAATACTCTTAGCACTCGCAGGAGCTAGCTTCGGCTATGCAGGCTCACAATACGTCTCAAAGCAAAAAGCTTCATCCGCAGATCAAAAGTCCGCAGACAAATTAGCTTTAGCTAAAAAAGAAGCCGAAGAGCTTAAGCTTAAAGCTAAAGAAGAGGTCATTGAGCTCAAAGAAAGAGCGCAGTCAGATATTTCTACCGAGCAAAAAGAACTTAAAGAATCCCAAAGAAGAATCATTGACCGCGAAAATAATATTGATAAAAAATTTGAAGATCTAGATACTCGCAACAACGATCTCCGTAAAAATGAGGAAGATCTAATTACTCTAAAAGAAGAAATTAAACAAATTAAACTCCGTCAGCAAGATAAGCTTCAAGGTATTGCTAAGCTCACTAAACAAGAAGCTGAGGCTCAACTTATAGATACTGTTCAAAAAGACGTCTCTAAAGATTTAACAGATCTAGTTTCCAAGTTACAAAAAGAAGCTGTTCGTAATGCCGAAGGTTTAGCTCAAGAAGTAATCCTTTCTGCTATGGAACGTATCGCCGGGGATGTTACGGCCGAGCGTACCATAACTTCCCTCAAGATCGATGACAGCGTCAAAGGGCGTATTATTGGTAAGGAAGGGCGCAACATCCAGGCATTACAAAAAGAACTCGGCGTCGACATCTTAATGGATGAAGCACCAGGTACGGTCGTTATTTCTTCCTTTGATCCAGTTCGCAGACAAGTCGCTAGAGTCGCTCTTGAAAACCTAATTAAAGATGGCAGAATCCACCCCGGTAAAATTGAAGAAATTGTTCAAAAAGCTCACAAGGTTATCGAAAAAGAGATTGATCAAGCTGCTGAAGACGCATGCCGTGAAGTCGGAGTTTCTGGTCTGCCAGATCAAATTATGCACCATCTTGGTGAGCTCAAGTTTAGAACTTCTTACGGCCAGAATGTACTTAAGCACTCTACAGAAATGGCACATATTGCAACAATTATTGCCGAAGAAGTCGGGGCAGATGTTCGAGTCTCTAAAACTGCAGCACTCCTTCACGATTTAGGCAAAGCCTTAACTCACAAAATTGAAGGAAAACATCATCATATTTCTGGTGACTTACTCCGTAAATATGGCATGGGTGAAGAAATTTCCCACGCTGCAGAAGCTCATCACGAAGATATCGATGCCACAACTCCAGAAGCTATGGTTGTCAGAGTTGTTGACTCACTTTCTGCCGCCCGGCCAGGTGCTCGAAACATTTCTTCTGAGAACTTTTCTCAGCGAATGAGTGAGCTCGAAAATACTGCTAAAAACTTCAAGGGTGTCGATAAGGCTTACGCTATTTCTGCAGGAAGAGAAGTCCGCATTATTGTTGAAAGTAAGATTATTGATGATTTTACTGCTATTAAACTTGCCAAAGAGATTGCCCATAAAATTGAAAGTACAATGAGCTATCCTGGTACAATTAAAGTCAATGTGCTTCGTGAGACTCGCGCAGTTGAATACGCTAAGTAAATCCAAATTTTAAAATAAAAATATGTCTGCAGAACACCTATCTGAAATACTAGCCTCAATCGCAATTCTCTTTTTTTTGGCAGATCTTCTTGCTCAAACCATCAAGATAAATATTGCCAAGTCAGCAAAAGAGGTCTCTTTACGCGGAGTTTTAATCAGAACTATAGGTACTATTTTCTTTGTCTTTAGATTTGCTGTAACAGGTGATACAGTTTTACTGATCGGTCAAGCTATTTTTCTGGCTTTAATTATTTATTATGCCTCCAGAGTCGCTAAATACCGAAAAAGATAAATATAATCTCTAAATTCTCCACCCATATTCAGAATGACTATCCTTCATCTCGTATTTGTCATTCTGAGTGCAACGAAGAATCTACAGCTCATTTAAGATCAAACCCATGAAGGTCTACTATGTCTACATTCTAGCAAGCAAAAAGAACGGAACATTATACATCGGTCTAACTAATAATCTAGAAAGAAGAATTTATGAACATAAGAATTCGTTAGTGGAGGGTTTTACCAGAAGATACAAAATTAAAACTTTAGTTTATTTTGAGCAAACCAATAGCATTCAGGATGCGATTTCTAGAGAAAAACAACTCAAAGGTCTGCTTAGGAGAAAGAAGGTAGACTTGATAGAAGGCCACAATCCAAACTGGGAGGATCTCGAAGTTTAAGTTCTAAGCATCACGTCATAGATTCTTCACTCCGTTCAGAATGACACAACCCGCGAAGATCTTGTCACTTCAACAGAAGTTAAAGGTAATAGAACAAACAATTGATTTGCCATTCTGAGCAAAGCGAAGAATCTACAGCCCTGGATGTGCCATAGCTTTGCTCCCTTTTTCTAGTTCTGAAACTGGGAGCAAGGTCAAAAGTAAAATTACAAATTTAATTCTCTAGAGCTAACCGTAGAGCCTTCAAGATCGCTTCTTTATTCTTCGCTCCGCAAATGAATAAGTTATTGTGACAAAAGGTCATACCTTTTATACCGCTAGCTTTATCAAGAGCTGAGCCCTCTTTTCCCGCCCATTTCGCAGGTAAGTTTTTTCTGTTAGTAAATTCTGTCTTACCTGGTATAGCGCGTATGACCCATCTTTTATCATTACCATCTTTATACAGATAAAATAAAAGATTAGGCATTTCACTACTAAACTTCAATACTGGTTTAAACTCTTCGTGTATTAAAAATCTTGAATCCTCTAATTTAGAGTATTCTTTTAGGATTTGCTCTTTAAGCTCAAATGCCTCAAACTGCCTCTTTAAGATTCTCCCAAATATATATTCAAATAAATCCATTGCCTCTTCAAACAAGCCATCATCCATCCCCTTTTCGGTTAAGCTTGGATTTAATGCCATAGAATTAATATTATCCAAGTTAAAGTCATTTACACCGAATACCAAGTTGGTATGAAGAGATTGCCCATTATCTTGTGCATCAACTGGTTGGATTATTTTAGAATCGATAAACTCAAAAAGGTCGACCTTTCCCTTACAGATTTCAATGCCCCAGTGTTTCCAAACTAACCCAACTCCTGAGTATTCTATTCCATTGGCACGCTTTCCAGCCTTGCCTTCCTGGTGATGGTCAAACTTAAGATTCTCGAAGTCGTAACTCCCACCGACGTCTACGGCCACATCACATTCCTCAACCTTATTCTGGTCTCGAGTTCTAACAATCTTAATATTTGGGTAGATTGCTCTAAGTAGCATTGCAGCCAGTACATCATCCGCATGAAATTTTTTATCATGAACGGCTAAAGTCTTTAAGTCTAGGCCACGGTTTGCATATCTTAAGTTTAAACGGGGCTTGTTGATTAACATGTATTTAATTCTAGCAGATAAAAATTCCCCTTTGTTTTATTCCCCAAGCTTCACTGTATGTTAAACTTAAGCTTAATAAGTTAAATTCAAGGTTTAGACTAAAACATAAAAAATGAGTTCATTGGGTAGTTCAGTTGGGAATGAAGCTCGCGACAAAGCTCGCTTTCGAGAAGCGGATGAAGTCGCGACTATTCGCCGTGCTCAACTCCTACGCTACGAGTATCTAGACACTCAAAACTATAGCCTACCCAATGGTCCAATTTTTGACATTATCTCGGTTCAAGAGATGTATAAAGATTATTTCACGATACTCTCTGCAGACGTGGGTACCTATGTTTTTGCAATTACTAATCGTACTCCACAAAGCTTAATTTCAAGCTTAAAGTCCCGTTTCCAAGACCATCGGATTATTATTAAGATGACTTCTGAATCTGGCTGGAGAGACATTATGAAGATCTATGATCCGCCAAAGGTTGTTCAGTATCAAGATATTGATATATCTAGCTATGGCTCAAGTAGCAACCTTGCTCAAGTAAGCAAAACTTTGGAAGATGTTCACAGCGATGACCTTCTTGGTTATATAATTGAACAAGCTTATAAGCTAGAGTCTTCAGATATTCATTTTGAAAATGCTCGAGATTTTGTACGTATTCGCTTCAGAATTGACGGAATGCTGCATGTTATTGCTGCCTTGACTCACCCAAAATATTATCAAGTCCAACAGAGTATTGCAGTAAGAGCTGGTATATCATCTAGTTCAAATGATGCCCAAACTTCTCATCTCTCTGAACGTGTCACAGGAACTGATGGTCAAGAAGAGGTTCTCAACATGCGTATTGAAACTGTTCCAACCGTTTATGGGCAAGACGCCGTGCTCCGTCTTTTCAACTTTGACATAGAACTCTTAAACTTAGATAACCTTGGGCTAGATGCTCGTGAAAGAGAGCCGATTGAAGAAGTCATTGCCCACCCCCACGGAATGGTACTTGTTGTTGGTCCAACTGGTTCGGGTAAAACTACAACTCTTTACTCAATCTTGATGCGCCTTAACACTCCAGAGCGCAAGCTGATGACTCTCGAAGACCCAGTAGAGTACGGTCTGGACGGAATGAGCCAGATACCTGTTGATACTCGTAATGGTGATAGCTTTGCTTCAAAGTTTCGTGCCGTGTTACGTCTAGACCCAGATGTGATTATGGTCGGTGAGATCCGTGATGAAGATACTGCTCACACCGCCCTGCAAGCTTCAATCACTGGGCACTTGGTACTTTCAACCTTCCATGCCAGCTCTGCTGCTGCAGCAATGAGTAGGATGCTAGGCATGGTCGGGCGTAACCCTATTTTTGCTTCGGCCGTAAAACTAATTGTTTCTCAACGTCTAGTGCGTAAGTTGGACCCTGCAACGCGGCAAGCTTATCAACCTGACCCTGCCACCATTAAACATTTTCAAGAAAACTTGAGCGACCTTCCCTCCGGTATCCAGGTACCCCAGGATTTAAATAGCTTTCAACTATTTAATCCGGGGAAGTCAGAAGAAAATCCCTTTGGTTACAAAGGTCGAACCTCAATCCTGGAAGAACTGACAATCGGAGAAGAAATTAGGGCCCTACTTGGGGCAGAAATTCTGCCAACTTCTCAGCAACTTGAAGAAGCTGCCAAAAGGGGAGGCATGATTACAATGTACCAAGCTGGTCTTCTGAAGTGTCTTTCTGGTGAGACAACCTTAGAAGAAATTAATCGTGTCATGTAAGCCTGCAGCCTACCTCCATCTTATATTCTAGGCTCATTTTAAGCTTACTTTAAGATCTATTAATAATAGATAGGTAATCTTAAGTAAAATTCAAGCGTAGAGATTGAAACAAGTGCAGCTAGCAATTCTCTAACACTTGATTTTTCTAGGCACAGTTATGGGCATCGACACAAAGCTCTACCAGACGGTTACTGTATCCCCACTCATTATCGTACCAAGCTACTATTTTGATCAGGTCACCTGCTACAACATCTGTTAAGTTTAAGTCGACAATTGCTGAATGGCTATTACCGATAAAATCACTAGAAACAAGCTCTTCATCACTGGTTGCTAAAATTCCTTGCCAGCGAGCCTCCTTGATAGCTTTTTCAAAGATTAAGTTTAACTTTTCTTTAGTAATCTTCTTTTCAGTAATCGCAGTTAGGTCTACAAGGCTAACAATCGGAGTCGGAACTCTAATGCTCAGTCCGTTGAATTCTCCAAGTTCTTCGGGCATTGCTTCCCCAACTGATGTCGCAGCTCCAGTCGAGGTTGGAATAATATTTTCTGCAGCTGCACGAGATTCACGGAGCTTCTTGTGGGGCGCATCTTGCAAATTCTGAGAGTTAGTATAGCTATGAATCGTGGTCATCATCGATTTCTTAATCCCTATCGTATCTTCCAGCACTCTTAAAAGTGGGGCAACGCAGTTCGTTGTGCAGCTACCATTAGAGATGACTTTATCTGTCTTTTTTAAATCTCCGTCATTGACTCCAAGTAGAATCGTCTTCACCCCAGTGCCTTTGCATGGGGCTGATATGACAACCTTTTTAGCCCCAGCTTTAATGTGCGCCTTAGACTTCTTATATTCAGTGAAGAAGCCTGTGCTTTCGACCACAACATCAACATCAAGTTTTTTCCATGGTAGGCGAGAAGGGTCTTTTTCACTTAAAATAGGTATTTTTATACCATCGACTGTAATGGAGTTATTGCCGGCCTCGATAGTCTGAAACCAGCCATAGTTATGATAAGTCGAATCATGCTTTAAAAGGTGGGCTAAAGTTTTAGCATCGCTTAAATCATTAATTGCCACAATCTCAACATCGCTACGCTTCCAGGCGATCTTAAATGCCGTTCTTCCAACCCTACCGAAACCATTAATCGCTATTTTGATTTTCATTTTCTCTAAAATCCCACCTTAAAGAATTATTTATGCTTAAGCTTAAAGTATATAGCTTAAGCAAGCTGCTTGCAAACTACACCCCCGCACCCGTCATCCTGAGCCCAGCCGAAGGATCTACCCAGAAAAAAAATAATTTCGTTGCATCTCTGCAATCTTAACTCCTCTTCCTAGTTACCAGTCTGCTACTGATCGAGAGCCTGGCTGTATTAGCTAAGAAGTTCAGGCTTTAAAATTTAAGCTTTGTATAGCCTTAACTAGGTTCTTTGAAGAGTGGTTACCTATTATTCCAGCGGTCGATACTTTCTTTAATAATTACTTTAGCGTCTTCAACGCCGCCCCATCCCAGAACTTTAGTCGTTCCAGGCTTGTTCAAATCTTTATAGTGGTTAAAATGGAATTCAACTTCCTTCTTCCATTGTTCACCAAGATCGTCGACAGATTCTAGCCTCTTATTTTCAGTACGATCGTCTCTAGCAACGCAGATTATTTTATAATCCATTTCACCATCGTCTTCAAAATTCAAAACTCCTAGAATCTTAGATTCAACCACTGTTCCAACTGGAATTGGCTCTACGCAAACTAACAAAGTATCGAGTGCATCACCATCTTCATCTAAGGTCTGCGGGATAAAACCGTAATTGGCAGGCTTAGGAAAAATACTTGGCTCAACGCGATCAACCTCAAAAAAACCACCCTTAAGATTATATTCCAACTTTAAAATGCTCCCTTGAGGAATCTCCACTACATTGTTAATTATTCCAGCTTCGAAATCTCCGGGTTCAATTACATCGTGAAAATTCATAGTAAATAGCTTTTATTTTTTTCTAATCTAATGATTATTATAACAGAAAGTTAGTTGGAGCCCATAGACTCCGCAACCCTCATAGCTCTGCCAAGAGATTCCAGCTCTCCAACTAAGGACAGCGTTTTTCTGACTTTTTTTGCTCCAAACATCCTAGTCATATTTCTAAGAGATGACCTAAAAGAGATTGCCGGGTTCAGGTTTGATGATCTCCGTATATTTATTCTCTCTATAGCAACTTCAATTTCCTTCTTCTCTGCAGAATCCGGTTCTAGTTTTGAGCTTCGCTCAAGGAGAGTTCTTTTCTCTTTACAAACATTATCGTCAAATAATTCCTGATCTTGACGCATTCTGACCGTATCTCTGCCAAGTTGATTCAGGCACTTCCTTAGAGCAAGGTCATCATCTAGTAGGCTTCGAATATCACTAAGCCTAGCCCGGACCTCTTCTATATTCCTAGGGGGCGGATTCCCTGCCTCACGCCCCATACTTGCTGATATGAACTCCATAAAGTCCTGGTAGTTTCTTTCTGCGGAATCTGAAATTCTTGGAGATTCAATTAAGGCCTCGTATGGGCCCTCAACGGCAAAAAAACTCAGTCTCCCGTAAGTGAAGGAGTTTTTTCCATCATCATCGGTCTCCATGGTCAATAGGGTGCCAATTGGAAGGCGCACTCCGTTCAAAACGGTTTCCACAGTGGTTAATACTGAATTCTCACCCTTAGACTTCTGCCATCCTATAGTCCTCCCCTCTGCTTGGATTGGGGAAAGGCTAAGCCTTTCTTCTATGAAGTATCCTTCTGCCCTACCGCACAGATCGGACACATCCTTCTTTTTGGAGCCGTTGTCTACTGACGACTTACTGTCTCCAGGCCTGGGTTGGAGTACTACCATCCCTTCCATTTCAGATTCATCTGGTGGGTAGTGTACATCCATATCCATTCTCGCTACATAGCTTAATCCAGTTGTTGGCGAAGTTCTGATAAGTTCCATGTAGTCTTCTTTACTGGGCACATCTGAGAGTTCGCTTGAAGGCTTGCTGTAAAAGTCGCGGTTTCTTTTTGGCTTGAAAAGGGCCTGCCTAGTGTTCTTCTGCCTAGAAGATACATCCAGCGCGCTGCTCATATAGGCAAAACCAGAGTTACCGAATTCAGATGTGCCAGCATTAAAACTTGATACTTCCAGCCCCATTTCTTCCACCCATCCATCCAGAAGGTTGGAAGCTCTATCCTTGCTTCCTCGAATCAAGTCCGGAACCCGTGCACGAAATAGCGCATAGCTACCTAGGTGAGTTTGAGTTGCACTCGGGGGCACTGAATTAGGCCTCTCATAAGATTGCCTATCAACTATTTCAGAAACAGGGTCTCTCAAATAGAGATGGGTTCCTTTCATTAAGCTTAAGTTTAGCTATTATCTGTCTGTATGTAAACTTAAGCAGTGAGTTCGCACTAGCGAGCCGCCCCAACTGTTAACGCACTATTTATTTTGGCTATCTTTTTGTTCAGTCACAGCTGGCTCTTCAACTTTAACTTCAGGTTTTGCAGGAAGAGTATTGACAGCATTTTTATCGAACTTAGTTGCCGGCTTTAGCCTGGCATTCTTACCGGCTCGTTCACGCATGTAAGTTAAGTAATTTCTTCTAACTTTTTGACGCCTTAGGACTTCAACACTTTCTACACTCGGGACGTTAAGCATAAAGCTTTTTTCAACCCAGACTCCACTGGCTAACCTTCGAACTAAGATAGAGTTGGCAACTCCACCTTTATTTCGAACTCGAATTACTAGACCTTCGAAATTCTGAATACGCTCTTTGCTACCTTCTTTAATTCTTTGGCCGACTTTAACGACGTCGCCAGTTCTGACATCAACAACAGCGTGTTTTTTATATTTGTTAGCGACAGCTAAAACTTTTTGATTCATCTTAAACTAATTAATCCTTTAATTTACTTTTTCTTTTTAACTTCGTTTCGTCCGAGATTTTTCTTAGTCTCTAAATACCAAGTTTTTCTCCTTAGCTTTGGATTGTACTTTAGAAGCCTAAGCTTTTCCTTAACTTCCGGACCTTTAGTTGTGTAATAGTGCCTAAGACCAGTTTCTTCACAAACTAGCCCAACGATCTTTCTCTTAGAAGTCTTCTTCCTCTTTGCTTTAACTGCCATTTTCTAAATCTCTAAATTTATTATCTTCCAAATTTTAACGTATAGGCTGTAATTATAACAGAAGTATCATTTAAACTTCTAGTTAAACTTAATTATATAATTTCTTGGAGCCGCCTATGAGGATTGAACTCATGACCTCATCCTTACCATGGATGCGCTCTACCACTGAGCTAAGGCGGCACAAACCTAAATCTAAGTCTTTAAATCACCCTTGATTATATCAAAGTTTTAAGCAGGGCTTTAATGGTGCTTTAGAGCACAGAAAAACTTATGACAATTACTTTTGTGGTGTTCGATAATGTAGACTCCAGCTAGAATTAGGAACCCCCCAAGAACTGTTGAAACGGCCAAGGTTTCTCCAAGTGCAAATACAGATATCAAAATCGCTATAAAAGTTTCTAAGTAGCCAAGAGCTCCAATTGTTGCCACGCCAATAAACCTGTAGGCCAAAGAGTTTAATGAGCGTGCTAAAAGCCCAACCACCAGTCCGGAAAAAACTACTGCACCCCAAAAATTACCATCGATTGTACTGCTGGGCATCCCTTCAACCAAAAATAGTGCCAGACACACCATAGCTACAATAAAAGAGCTAATTGCGACTACAGATGCAATTGGCACACCCTCCTCATTTGCTTTACGCATCGAAATAACTGCCAGCGGAAAGCTAAAGACATTAATTAAAGAAAGTAACGTTGCCATTGGGTAAAAATCAAAACCACCTTGCTGTTTTAGAGCAATTGGCAGAAGTACTATTAAGGTTGCTCCAATTGCAGAAACCATGATTCCCGCCATCGCTTTTTTAGTAATTTTTTCTTTAACCAGCTTGGCAGAATAAATAATTAGCACTACAGGCGTTAAGAGTGTCACAACAGAGACATAGCTTGCTTCACTGAGCCGAATGGCATCGACGTAGGTCACGGTTGCAGTTGCCAGAAAAAAGCCAGCAGCAACAGAAAGACTAAGACCGCGCTTGTTTAACTTTTTAAAATTCTTAACTAAAAATGGCAAAACTGCCAAAAAAATCATGAAGTGTCTGGTCAGGTTGAAAAAGTTAGGGTCAACACTGTTGACCGTAAATTTGAGTACGGCCGAATTCGGTGCAGCAATAACTGCACTTAAAAGTGCGAGCAAGAACCATTTATAACTTCGGGGCTTTTTCATATCAGTTTTTATTTTGAGAGTCCTGTAGGGCTTTTCTGACTACTCGCGATCCTAATACCTCAAGTCTACACCGCTTGAGGTTATTTCTCAAGTTAACCCAAACTTAGACTTGTTTTTTTAAAAATAAAAGCTTATGCTTAAGTTTAAGTTCGCTAAATATTTGCCGAGCACTAAACATCTTGGCAACAAAAATAGCAGCAAAAAGGGGAACTCCAAAGTAGGCAATTCTCTAAAAACAAAAATAACAAAAAACTGGCAACGAGTTTTTCCAATTCCTTAAATTAGGATCTTGGATATTTCACCGCCACATCTTCAAAGATATTATTATGAGCACAAGCTTTCAAGTGATCTTTCTCTTAAAATCCTTCTTCGGCTGGTAGGTAAAGAAAGCTATTTTTAAGAGCCCGTCGTCTCATCTGTAGGCCTAGGTGCTTTAGCAGCTTCACCCGTTCTCAGCTCTTTTTTCTAAAATAAGCTGCATCCATTGCGGCAATAGCTAAAACCGTAGGTTCAGTGAAGCCCCTACTTCGGCTACATCTCTGGGATCACCAAAGGGAAGGCCATGTCCAGATCTAGTTTCAGGATCTCTATTTTTTCTATTATTCTGCATACTATTTTCTGTCATATAACCTTTAGCATTATTTTTAATAGGGGCCCGTAATTAATCTTTATGCTTGTGCTATGCATTATATGCATGATAAGAATAAAACTAATTACATTATATTAAATTAAATAAAAAAATCACTAATGAATACGTTGGTGATGTTCGCAGAATATTGAGACATAAAACATGCCCTTGCTTAATAGGACTTTAAACTTAGCAAAAAAATTAAGTCTGTATATTTTTATTGCAGTAATTGCAGCAATTCTTTCAGCCAGACCAGCTCTAGCCGAGGGTGGCTATACCTGGACGAAGCAAAATGATATTGGGCAGGCAAACTGGAAGGCTGTTGCTTCTAGCGCTGATGGGAGCCGTCTTGCCGCATTAGATTTTTATGAGGATGTAAATTCACGCTATGTTTACACTTCAAGCGACTATGGAGTAACCTGGGTTCAAAATGCTGCTAGTGCAGTTAATGGTGTTTGGAGTACCTGGGCCTCTATAGACTCCAGCGCTGACGGTAGCCATCTTATTGCTAGTACTGCAGATAGCATGATGGGTGGGTCTATATATACCTCTGAAGACTACGGAGTAACTTGGACATATCAGCCGGGAGCAGGCAATCACGTATTTTATTCAGTCACTTCCAGTGCAGACGGGAGCAAGCTGGCTGCTGCCGCTGGCCAAAATAACTTTATATACACCTCCACCGACTATGGAGTAGCCTGGACTGCAAGACTCGACGACACTGATCGTCATTGGTCCTCCATCACTTCAAGTGCCGATGGAACAAAGCTTGCTGCCGTAAATCGGTCCACTAAGATCGGTCAAGGAAACTACACGAATGGTGATCACATCTACACCTCCACAGACTCCGGCGTAACCTGGACTGAACAGCAGGGCACTCCATTGTTGAAGTGGTCCTCCATCACTTCAAGTGCCGATGGAACAAAGCTTGCTGCCACTGACGGTTACAGCACAAGTAATGGGGGCTACCTCTACACCTCCACAGACTCCGGCGTCACCTGGATCGAGCAAACTGCAATAGCTATCGAAACTTGGCAGTCTATTGCCTCAAACGCTGATGGCAGCAGGTTAATCGTTGCTGGAGCCGGTGAAGATTTTGACCAAGAAGGTACCATACAAACCGCCTTCAACCCCTCTCTAGTACCAACTGATCCCGACCCAGAAAACCCTCCCATCACGACTACAACCCCCACGGAAGAGCCTCCTGAAGAAGCCACTACTCCTACAACACCAATAAGTATGGTTGGAGACCTTCTTGCCGCAACTGGTGCAAACACTTTAATCCTTCTCGCTCTATCCTCTATTCTCACAGTAAGCGGAATAGCTTGGGCCGTCTGGGAGGAGAGAGAGCTAGCTAAAGATGGTGCAGGCTAGAAGAGGGTTAGCCTTATTCCTCGCAAAAGAAGTTGGAGTTGCTTAACCAAAGTCCTCTGCTCGCTATTTTTACATGAGATCAGAGAAGAAATGGCTTGATGGAGGATACTTTTAGCTGTTCCCTACAGAGAGTATTTGAATAATAATGGGAGAGCAGAGACTCACACTGGGAGTATGTACTCCAATATTGAAGCGTAGTCATGTTCAGTCATATCGAAGATCCTATATGGTATCCTAGATTGTTCCAGTAATTCTATCTGTCTCTTCTGCTGTTTAATATAGTAGCCTGCGATCTCATCAAAGTCTTTACCCTTAGTAACTAGATACTCTTTCCATGACGGGTCTCTATGTTCAGAAGCTTGTTTAACTCTATCTGCAATAGCACTCTCTTGTACTTTAAGGAATATAATTTCAGAAGAATGTGTTAGTAGTTGCTCTTCGATATTTGCATAATCCTCAATATTACTATTGGTCCTAAATGCATGCGTAAGATGCAGTCTGTCAAAGATTACTAGACTATATTCTTTGCCGTAAACCTCTGAGAGTAGACGGTTTAGGTACTCAAGGCTCACTTTTAAGTCTGTATTATCCAAGATAGCCATAAGGCTTTGCTCTTCAGGGACAACTTTTAACAAAGCCACCTCCTTTACCGCATCTTCAACCTTATTAATAATTGTGGACTTACCACTAGTTGCTATACCTTCAAGAATAATTGTCTTCATATCAATAACTACAGCAAACACTCCTTGCAGGAGTGCAAAGGGATCAACTGGTCTAACGGTGTTGGTGCGGGTACCGGGACTCTAACCCGGGACCTCTTCCTTGGCAAGGAAGCGCTCTAACAACTGAGCTACACCCGCATAACTTACAAAGTTAGAGTATAGCTTATAATAGCGTAGACCTTCAAGATTCCATTCCAAGTCTCCATTTCGGTTTTCATCCCTATTCCCATTCTTGTTTCCAAAATAAACTTAAACTTAATCCTAAAATAAGGTACAATTTATAGTCAAAGGTTCATGATCTACGGTGGACTCTAAAAGATAGGATTAATTATATAAAAATGATTCCATTCTACAGCTTAAGTTTAATAGACTTTATTGCCAGGGCTGGTGGCGGAGGTTCCGGTGGCGGAGGTAGCTTCAGCGGAGGCGGAGGTTCCAGCTCAGGTAGTGGCGGTGGTGGCGGAGGTGGAGTCATTGCTATCGCTGCAGTCGGCTTCGTCCCAATGTATGCTCTTGGCAAATTGCTCAGTAAAAAATTAAACCTAAGCTTGGCTAATTTAATAATTTGGCCAGTCTGCCTTTTTTATTCCGTAATCCTGATAGCGATATTTGGCGGCTGGGGTGTCTTAATGGCACTCGGCACAATTCCAGGGGCAGTAACTGGAGTTTTCAACTTGGATTCAAAAGCCTTGAAAATGTCTAAAAAGACCAAGGCAGACCTACTTTCCGCTGAACAAAAAGATTCAAGTTGGAATGAAGAGTCTCTCAAAAAGTACGCCGAGGAGGTCTTCCTAGGCTACCAAGCAAGCTGGTCTAAAAACAATTTACAACCAATAAAGTCAAATTTAACTCTAGAATACTATACCCATGCAAGCTTAATGACGGAGGCACTTATACTAGCCAAGAGAAAGAATTTAGTAGCTGACCCAAAAATATTAAGTTTAGAAATTGTTCGAGTTAATGATGTCGAAGGAAAAGAAGGCGACTCGTACGTGGTTGCGATCAACGCTCAGGCTAAAGATGAGCTGATAGATTCCAGCAGCGATGAGGTCTTATTTAGGGATAACAGCTCCTTCGTCGAGTACTGGAACTTTGAACGTCAGAATGCGGTCTGGCTGCTTTCTGGGGTCTATCAAGCTACCCAAAGCGCAGCCCAAGCTAACCAGTCATTAAAAAGTTTTGCAACCTCTAATGGATTATTTTATAGTGCAGACTGGGGATGGCTATTGTTGCCAACCAGAGGCCAACTCTTTGGTAAAGCTAATTTTGGTGCCTCAGATATTAATAATCACGTTATTGGAAATTATAGCGGCTTGAGTGGTCAGATCTTAATCCAAATCTATAATTACATTCCGGTAAAAACTGATAAAGAGGGCTCCAATAAAAATTACTTAGTTACTCAGGCATATTTACCAAAAAGCTATGGCAATATTCTAGTTCGTCAAAAACGTAAAACAAAGCTTTTCAATAAACCAAAAGATCTAACCCAAGTTGAAATGGAATGGGATCAGTTTAATGACGTTTACGAGGTCTGGGCAACAGACCCTGAACTCGCCACCAGTTTTGAACTCCTTAACCCGAAGTTTATGGAGGTCCTCCAGCAGCTCCCATTCGAGGTCAACATTGAGGTTGTCGATAATGTTCTTTATCTATATTCTGCGGATAAAAAGCTGATAAGTGCAGATAATTACTTCACAATGCTTAAGGTTCTTTACGAGGCGTTTAAACAGATGAAAATGTAGTATAATCTGAGCCAGAGGAATTCAAATATTCCTAAAACCAAAACAGAAGTTAAGTTAAAAAATTAAGCAAAGGATATTTTTATGATCATTTTAATCATCGTTGGAGTAATCGTTCTAGTACTATTAATGTTCTTGGGCGGAACTTATAACTCTCTAGTTAGAAATAGAGTCAAAGCAGAAGAATCTTGGAGTGGAATCACAGTTCAACTTAAGCGCAGGCTAGACCTCATCCCAAACCTTGTAAAAACTGTCAAAGCTTACGCTAAGCATGAATCTGAAACTCTAGAGAAAGTTGTTGCCCAAAGAGCAGCTGGAATTCAAGGTGGACAGACTTCTCCTGCAGATGCTGCCAAAACTGAAAATATGCTTTCTGGCGCTCTAAAAAGTATTTTTGCAGTTGCTGAAAGCTATCCAGACCTTAAGGCAAATCAAAACTTTTTAGAACTCCAAGCAGAATTAACTGACACTGAAGATAAAATCCAAGCTGCCAGGAGGTTCTACAATAGCGCTGTAACTAAGCTTAATACTAAAATTGAGAGCTTCCCAAGCAATTTTGTCGCTAGCATGTTTAAGTTTAAAAAACGTGAGTTCTTTGATGTTGATGAATCTGAAAAAGCTACTGCTGAAAAGCCAGTTAGCGTAGACCTCTAAACTTAAGATCAATTCTTAAACTTAAAATCCCGCCTCTTCAGGTGGGATTTTATTATTTAACTTTAATCTTTTGAGATTGCCGTCTCTACTACGACGCCACCAACCTCGTCTGCATGTGCATGTATTTGAGGTGGCAGTTCAGCCTCGCCCACCTCTGGAACAGGACTTCTGGGAGTCTGCGCTGGTCCTCTATCTGGCGGATGAGATCCTGGTCCAGTCATTTCTGAAAGGTAGCCTATATCAATTTCGCGAGCACCAAAGTTTCCCAAGTCTACGATCATATTTGTGGCCGTTAACTTCTATTAAATTGTGGTGGCGCCACCTGGACTTGAACCAGGGACACAAGGCTCTTCAAGCCTCTGCTCTACCAACTGAGCTATAGCGCCGCGTCGTCTAACTCCTCAAATTATATCAAAAAGCTGTGTTAAAATTAAACTTAATGATTGCACTCTTAACTGGCGAGATAATTAAAAAAGATTTAGATTCTATAGTCCTTCTTAATGCTGGAATTGGTTACCGCATTTTTACAACTCAGCGGGAATCTTCCAACTTAAATTTAAATTCTGAAGCCAAGCTTTGGATTCATGAAAACATCAAAGAAGACAGGCATGATTTATTTGGATTTTCGAACATCGAAGAGCTCGAACTTTTTGAAAAAATCCTAAGCGTCAATGGGGCTGGGCCAAAAGCATCTCTAGCAGTTTTAAACATCGGCCCAATTACAGAACTTAAATCTGCTTTAATTTCTTCTAATGCTAAATATATTCAGCAGGCCAGTGGGGTCGGCAAAAAACTTGCTGAACGTTTAATTTTGGAACTCAGTGGAAAGCTTAGCCAAACTGCGCTGGAACCAGATTCTGGCAATCTTAAGTTTAATGAAGACGATGAAGCCTTCCAGGCGCTCGTTTCGCTCGGCTACAGCCCAAAGGATGCCTCTAAGGCGTTAGATAAGGTTGATTCCAGCCTAACTACTCAAGAACGCCTCAAGCTCGCTCTGCAAGGCTAAGACAAGCCTTAAGCAGCAGGAAATTGGTCAAAAAACTCTTCAGTTTGTTCTAGAATCTGCGCTCTCGCTGCTGCACAGTCTCTTGGGCCATCAACCCTGATCGGATAAATAGTTAAGCCGTGGATAGTTGGATCGTCGGCAGCACCATCAAATCTTCTAACTTGCATATTGAGGTTAGAAGCAGAAAAGTCTCTTCCGAATCCAGCTGCCTGCATTTGTCCTACAGAAATCCGATCTGTGAATACGGCAAGGTCAGTTCTTGGGCCTTCAATTTTTTTGGCGGGGTCTAAAATCACTGCAGTTGGCTCAAGAGAGGGTCGAAAAACAGTAGCTCTTCTTATAAAGTTGGCAAAAACTTCTGCCCTTGCTGGCGTTTCATTGCCTGTTCTTGCAGCGAAGCTAATTGGTCCGCCAAAGCTGCAGTAAGGAGGAAAAACAAGTTCTGAATCAAACTCTGATGTCCCTTCTTCCATGAAAAGGGTGACTAGCCTACCAAGAGTGTGTTGCTTACCCTCTGGATCACAAGCTGGGCTAAACTCACCGCCAAGAGCATCCATAAGTAGAGCTGTCCGCCTACGAGACTCCTGCACCGCTTTTAATCTCATGGCTTTAACTATACTTAATTTAATCATAAACGGTCAAGGTAATGTTAAACTTGATAACCTTTTAAGCGGCAGGGAATTGTTCAAAGTAGGTTTGCGGTTTTGAGATTGCAAATTTTCACTCTAAAGATTATATTTCTAGCCCCATATAGTCTAGCGTTAATTTCGGTATCTTCAAACTGTGGGAACAAGGTTGCTTATCCATTTCCGTCCATTGATTTGATGTAGGGAGGGCTGGAGTGGCTTATTAAGGCCATGGCTTTATGGAGTTCTTCAGGGCAAATTAAGCACGACCTGCTCGGCTATGGCTAACTTAAGTTGAAGCCATGTGCAGAGCTGTTCCATCGTCTACGATACTCCAAAATGGATCAAATAAGTATGCCCAACCGCTTTCACTAATTCTATCCCGACCAACTCTGTTCTTGCCTTTTCTCACGGATAGGACATCTCCCAAGCGTAGCAACCCTAGTATGGGTTCTTCTGGCTCACCGCCCTGTGGTTCAGTCAGTTGTTCTAAGAAGGCATTCACACATGCTCCAATGTATGACCCGTGCACAGTGGTATTTATCCCATTAGTTAAGGTTTTTATTTTACAGAGATCTCGCATCGAACAGATCTTACCACCTAAAACTCCAGGGGTCACAAAAGTATTATCCCTTGAAAAAAACTCTGTAAATTCTGTTGGAGTAGTAGTTTCACCGCCTGGCAAAACTAGAATTGGCAATGCAGACTCCCCGAGCCTAGTGAGCAGTGCATCTTTGTATGCAGCGTACTGTCCATCCTCGTCACCAAATGTTTTCTCATGATAATGAGGGTGTATAAAAATATCTGATTCCATGTGTATCATTATAACATAATACTAAAAGAATAGTCAATGTAACGTCACATTAAGTTCAGCGCATATCTAAATATATCACGTTGACGGAGCTCTATCCTCTCTAGAATTTTAAACTTAGCTTTTTGGTATAATTTCAAACTATATGAAACTTTATTCTTGGAATGTTAATGGAATACGCGCCGGCCTTAATAAAGGGACTTTACTTAAGTTTATTGAAGAACGCCAGCCAGACATTCTCTGCATTCAAGAAACTAAGGCCAACCAAGATCAGGTAGAAATTGACCTCCCAGACTACT
This sequence comes from uncultured Candidatus Saccharibacteria bacterium, assembly GCA_937871805.1. Taxonomy (GTDB): domain Bacteria; phylum Patescibacteriota; class Saccharimonadia; order Saccharimonadales; family HK-STAS-PATE-42; genus HK-STAS-PATE-42. The sequence continues at coordinate 269,135 of CALMQB010000002.1, read as the reverse complement.
TTGAAGTTTGGAATTCCGCCGAGCGTAAAGGACATTTTGGAACAGCAATCTTTTCTAAAAAAACTACAGCTGGGGAGCCTTTGAGCGTTAAGTTTAACTTTCCTCCAGAAATTACCCAAAAATACCCTGGTTTAAAAGATGCTTTTGGCGACACCAATGCCGAGGGGCGAGTCACAGTTGCTGAATTTCCAGATTATTTTGTAGCAACATCCTACACCCCAAACTCTAAAGGAGATCTCGAACGCTTAAGTTTAAGAAAAGATGCTTGGGATCCCGCTTTTTTAGACTATATGCTCCTACTTCAAAAAGAAAAACCAGTCTTATTTTCCGGAGATCTTAATGTTGCGCACCAAGAAATTGATTTAGCTCGCCCAAAAGATAATCGAACAAAACATGGCTTTACAGACGAAGAAAGAGCCGGCTTTGATGAAATAATTGCTGCTGGATTTGTAGATACTCTGCGCCACTTTTATCCTCAAAAAACAGAACTTTATACTTGGTGGACGCACTGGCAAAAAGCGCGTGAACGCAACGTCGGCTGGAGGATAGATTATTGGCTGGCTTCTAGTTCTTTAACGCCTAGAATCAAATCTGCCAAAATACACCCAGAGGTAATGGGCTCAGATCACTGCCCAACCTCCATCGAAATCAAAGATTAGTGCCTACGAACATCTTAACCACTAAACCTCAGGAGTAGCTTTTATAAAGCAGTAAACTCCAAAATGGTAAACTTAGTAGTTATGCACAAGTTCGATAGCGCTGGAGTAGCAGAAAAGCTCTCTTGGGAAAAACCTGAAAGAAAAGACCAAGCCGGAAGCTTAGTCGTTTTTGGTGGGGTTGGGCTTAAGCTCAAAGAGATTAACTCTATTTTTAGCTCTGCCAAAACTGCAGGAGCCAGTTCTGTAGTAATCTTAGTCCCCGAATCTCTAGCAAGAGGCTTTAAGCTTTCCGAAAGTATCTTAAATCCAGTTAGTTTTAACAGCCATTTTGGTTTAACGGATTCTGGGTTAAGGAAAGTTCGTGATGAGTTTGGCCTCGTAGATGCCCTAATTCTAGCCGACCTTGGCAGGAATTCTGAAACTCAATTTAAACTTCTAAACTTAATTAGCCATAGCTATAAGCCAGTCATTGTAACAAGTTTTGCTGCTGAACTTTTTTCCTCAGAGCTAGACCAACTATCAGCAAACCCCAATATTACTCTAATCTTAAATTTTCCACAGTTCCAAAAACTGTATAAAACTTTAACTTTAAAAACTGTTAATGAAAAAAATATTTATCCAGCTTTACCCCCACTTTCTACTCAAAGTTTAAAACTAAAGATTAAAGTTCTTGCAACTTTTCAGACTCGAGTTGCAGCAAATATAATTCTGGTAGAAGAGGGGCATGTTATCGCGACTTCTTCAAACAAAATAGATGGTCGATATCTAAGGTTGGATTTTGGTAAGGATATTGAAAGGCTCATCTCCAGACTTGCGCTTTGGCAGGTTTGGGCCCCCGGAGCACCTCTTTTGGAGCAGCTTTTTATGGCAAGTTCTAGCCGTAAGGATCTATAAGTCCTCAGTTCTATAGAGTTCAGCTTTTTTAGTCTTGATACTTCTTAGAAACGAAAAAGCTTCACCGTAGCTATTGTAATAGCGGTTGTTATCAATTCCAGTGTCAAGCATATTTTTTTTGTAAACAACTTTAGCGCTCGGAGAGTAGAGTGCAACGGCTGGCTGATCTTCTTTCCACCTCTTGACAAAACGTTCTAGGCGAGTTCTTCTCTCTCCGCCATCAACTTTAGTTCTGGTAATATCTAAATCAACATCACTTAGAACAGATTTATAGTTACTGAAGTTTAAGCCAGTGGAGCTTGCCGCACTACTTGACCAGTAGGTGTAGGGCTCTGTAGCATTCCCCATTGAAATGCCATAAAGTAGGATTCCATAATTTTTAGCAACCAAATAGCTTGCTTGTAACTCTCTGTCTGCTGCTTGGGTAACTTCAACATCCACACCAATTCTCTTCCAGGTTGATTGGAGTTCTTCGGCTACATTTTTATAGGTTTTGGAAATCCCCGTGACTAAGCTTAACCTTAATTTAGTGCCATCTTTATAGTAAAAACCATCTTCAGAATTCAATTGCCAGCCCGCTTCCATAATTAACTTTTTTGCGGTATTTTCATCTGGCTCAGTGGCCTCATCTCCAATACCCAAAACTGGAGAGTTCAAGGGTCTAGCGCCATCAGCTAACTCACTAATTTTAGATTTATCGATAACCTTAGAAAGAGCTACTCGAATTTTCTGATCACTCAAAATAGGGTCTTGATTATTAAAGAAACTAAAAACTCCTGAATTAAACTTTAAGTCTCTTTCTGCGTAGCTTGCACTAAGGCTATTCCCATTTCCACTATCTATATACATCGTCACTACATTTTTTTCCAGAGCTTCATTCAGTAACTCTGCATCTGCAAATTTTCTAATTACTAAATTACTCTGTGCACTATTACCATAGTATTTAGGATTTGTTACTAACGGAATTTGTTGGATTTTTCCAGATCCAGTTAAACCCAGGGTTTGGCTATCTCTGGACTTAATTTCTCCACCAACTTCGAGGGGCCCGCTACCTACCGGCAGCTGGTTGTAGTCGAGTCTCCCATACTCCTCTACTGGCAAGCTATCAAAAAGATGCTTTGGGGCGATCTTAACTTTTACGAGCAGGTCATCCAACGCTCCAATCGCTTTAGGAGTTTTTATTTCAAAGCTATGTTCACCTGTTGCGTTGATTTCAACTGAGCCTACAGAGTTCCTTAAATTACTCCCCACCCGACTATCTTTCAGGGAATTAAAAGTAAAAATGACATCTTCGACCCTAACCTCTTTGCCGTCATGCCAGGCTGCGCCGTCTCGTAGTTTAAGCTTAATAAGCTTACCTCCATCTTCAATCACGTAAGACTCTGCTAGATCTCCAATTAATTTTCCAGAAGAGTCATAACTTAACAAAGAGCTATATATCAGGCTTCCAACGGCAAGTTCTGTTGGGCTACTTAAGGTTAGAGGGTTTAAGTTTAAGTTTTCTTTAGGATCTCGAACCCCGAAAACTAGGTCACCCCCATTCTTAAAGCTTGGAAATCTCTCTGCTTTAAATATTCCCCAAAATGAAATAACTAGCAAAAGAATAATAAAAGCTAGTTTTATGCCAGAAGATGCTAGCAATCTTCTGGCAGCGATCCTTTTAAGTGGGTTGCCTTTTGGGGTGAGGTGTTTTTGGGTGTGCTTTACGCTTTTTCTATGAACTGTCCTTTGCGCAGAGCGAACCTTTTTTTTAAGATCAAGTCTCTCTATTGATTTTAGTTGGCCCATCTCAGACCTTCTGTCGAATTCTTTCAGATTCTTCTTTTTTACCTTCTTTTTAGACTTTTGAGTATCCATAGTTTGAGTAATTTAGCTCATACCTAAAAGTGGCTTGAGCTTTTCTTTTACGTTTAAGCTTAACATCATTTCTAAGCATATTTTATACACCAATGGAAAAAGATCGAGCCGAATGAACTTTAAACGAAGAATTTGAAGCAGATGGTTTGAGACATACCCCAAACTCACAGGTTCTAGAGTTTAGCCAAGTAAAATGCTCATCACGATACTCCCAACAAAAACTGTTGCAGCGACTATCGTGATTGAAAATAAGTTCTTTTCTACGCCTCTTCTTTGAGTGTAGAGTTCGCCAGACCCACCAAAGCCAGCTCCAAGACTAGCCCCCCTAGTCTGGATCAACACCAGAACTACCATAATTACAGCACTTGAGACTAGAACAGTCTGAAAAATATTCATATTACTTTAAGTTTAACATAGTTTTAGCCGGTATTCAGACTCTACTCAGAAGTTTTGAACGTTTTTCCTTCCAGCTTTCTGCCCATGCCAGTCTTTCCACAGCTAAAACACCGAAACCCATTTTTCTGGCAAGAAGCACATACAACCTGTAGCATATTACATTTTACGAACGAGCAGTTTGTTTGCTCACTGGTCTTTCGACCGCATGACCCGCATTCTGCAAGATCTTGCTTTTTCTCGCCAGTACCGAAGTCGAGCTTCATTCGATTATCAAATGTAAAGCATTTACCATCCCAGAAGCCGTCTTCGCCATACTTCTGCCCATACTTTACAATTCCACCTTCTAGGTGATAAACCTCTGCAAAACCCTGGTCCTTCATGTAGGCACTTAAATATTCACAGCGCACATCACCAGTACAGTAAGTTAGCACTGGCTTATCTTTAGGTACCTTTTTCAGGTGGTCTTTAATCTCTTTAAAGGCATTTATTTTTGGGACAATTAAGTTTTTGCTGCCGGACTTAAAGGCCCCGATTTCACTTTCATAAACATTTCTGGCGTCTAAGATCGTTACGTCGGGATTTTTCTCTAAGTAGCGGTGCCAGGCAGTCGGGCTTAAACCCTTACTTTTGTTAAAGACATCAAACTCTCTTTCTGGATCAAGTGTGACAAGCTCATTTCTAACTTTTACGCTTAGCTTTGGGAAGTCGTCTCCGGTTCCTTCGCTCCACTTGTAGCTTATTTTCTTAAACTTAGAGTGCCTGTTCATTTTCTTGACGTAGGCTTTGCAGCCCACCATGCTGCCACCGAGAGTTCCGTTAATTCCGTGCTTTGCGATAATAATCCGTCCCTTTAAACCTAAGTTCTCACAAAGCTGTTTTTGCCAAAACATCACACTTTCCGGGTCTTCAACGACTACAAATTTATAAAAAAGTAAAACCTTATATTCCATAGTTTTATAATTATATATTAATCATAATTTTTATCCACAACCTTAAGGGCCAATGCACCATTCATTTATGCCTGCTATAATTAGCGCAAATGAGAGCAGTCATCAGGATTAAGTTTGAAGATGGGAGTATTTCTGAACCTAGGCAAGCCTTAGAAAACTTTTTAAGGCTCGAGGGCTTTAACCTCGTAGACCTAAAAGCAGACCAAGAATGGCTTGATGACCCTAGACAAATTTTAGTTAAAGATAAAATTGAAAGTTTTGTGGGCTCCATGGCCAAGCCAGAAGAACGTGGTCTCAAAATAATGGACTACATATTTTCCGGAAGCGGCACCGAAGGTATCGTTGCGTCTCGCAATCAAGATGAATTAGTTTTAATAATCTATAAACATAATTTAGAAAAACTAAAAGATTTCTCCAAGGCTATCGTAGGGTCAATGGTTGAAAATTTTAATAACTTCTATAGAAAAAATAGGTTCTCAGTTACCAAATATCTGGAACAGATTATCATCTCAGATATTGAAATTCGTGAAGACGGCCGTCAGAGTAGCATTATTACCGGTAGAATTGTGACTAGCAGAAGAGGCAAAAGACGCCGGGTGCATTTGGACCGTAAATTTGAATTCTACTTAGCTAGGATTTTAATTTTCTTAACTCTTTTGGCACTTTCCTTATCATTTTATGCCAACTTCAAATATGGCTTCAAAGTTGAGGAATTAAACACTCAAACAGAATACTGGGTAAAGTTTGCCGAGCGGATTACTGGTCCACTAATTGTCACCTCTAGCGTCCTTTGGTTTAATTTATGGTCCTACAAACTAAAAACAATGACAAGCAGAATCATTATCGATTGGCAGTAAATAGCTAGGCGAGGTCCTTTTGTGATAAAATACTAACCTATGTCAAAAAGAACATTTCAACCAAAGAAAAAAAAAGCTCAGCGTAAGTTCGGTTTTAGAAAAAGAATGTCTAGCGCAGGAGGTAGGGCGGTTATTAAAGCTCGCAGACTTAAGGGCCGAAAAAAGCTCAGCTACTAAGCCTCAGAAACCAGTATCTTCTCTCCAAAATCAAGAATTGACCTTATATTTTTAAGGATAGCTTCTTGATGAACCAGCAGGCGGTACTGTACTCTTAAGCCTATGATTCAAAAAAGGTATCGTTTTACAAGTTGGGACGGCTTCATCAGGATAGTTTTAAGAAAAGGCCCCTCATTTAGGTCAGACTTTTTAAGCCTAAGGACTTTGCCTTCTAACCATAGCCATCTGAGTTCGCGCTACACAAAGTTGATCAGCACTCACCCCAAGCTTAATAAGGGGATGTCTCCAGCTCCGAAGTTTGCTGTGGTGGTAAGCAAGAAAGTCTCCAAAAGTGCAGTGACTAGAAACAGAATCCGTCGCCGAATCTATGAATGGCTCCGCTTAAACTTAAGTCAACTTGATCAAGAGCAGCTTACGGTCATCTTTGTTCACAATGAAATCCTTGCTAAAATGCCATATTTATCATTAGTTGAGCAACTTGAAAAGACTTTTAAAAAAGCAAGCTTACTCAAAGAGGTTCCTTAGCGGCATATCCTGGAAAAAACCTTACTAGTTGTGTAATAATCATAAGCTATAAAAGCTATTGATAACCTCTTTAGGTCTAAGAAATTGAATTCATAAATCCAGTTCTTTTATAAGATAAAGCTAAACTTAACCTTAGATAATGAAGCCAAATCCCAATAACTCCCAGAACAACTCACAGCCCACCGGCTTAGGTACTCTAAAAAATGTTGTTAAGCAAAACAAGAGAAGACCCAGTGATATAGATGCTTACCTTTCCGACCACGATGCAGAGTTTGATAAGGCCGTAAAAGATAAATCTTCGGCTCATAGTACGCAGAACCTGCTAAAGTTTGCTGAAATTAGAGATGGCTTAGTTATTATGAATGATGGTAGCTTCCGCGCTGTGGTAGAGGCTAAGTCGATCAATTACGACCTCATGAGCCTTCAAGAGCAGGAAAATGTAGAGTACGCCTATCAAGGATTCTTGAACTCACTCTATTTCACAGTCCAAATTGTAATTCGCTCTCGAAAAATAGATATGGGTCCTTATTTGGAAAAGCTTTCCAAGATCCGAGGGGAAACAGACAACATGCTTCTTGGGCTTTTAATGGAGGATTATATATATTACATTTCAGACCTTGTCTCTCAAACCAATATTATGAGTAAAAAGTTTTACGTAGTTGTCCCTTTAATTCCTGGAGTCGACGATAAAACCAAGGAAGCCAACGTAACAAAAAAATCAATTCTTGGGCTCTTCAAGAAAAATGATTCTGGACCAGTAAGAATGAATGAAGAGGAACTCGAAAGGTCTAAGATTGAGCTTCGCAACAGGGTGCAGAGTGTTGTGAATGGTCTCTTACAAATGGGAGTCATCGCCACTCCGCTCAGCACGTCAGAGCTAATTGAAGTTTTTTATAATTATTACAATCCAGACACCGCTACTCGCCAGACACTGATAGATATTGACAGCCTTAGCAGCCCAATTGTCTCTAAGGGTATTGGAGCTGCAACGGACGCTAAGCTTGAAAAAGCTTCGGGAGAAGTTTTATAAACTTACATATGGCATTCAACTCTAAGCAAAAGAATTCTCAGGATACAATTAGTATTACTGAACAGCAGCGCCTCCGCGAACAACAAGAGGTCGAAACAGCCTTTCTAAAAGGTATTACTGAACTCCGTGATTTTGTTGCACCAAGTAGCCTTGAGTTTTCCTCATCTGAGTTCAAATTAGGCACTTTTTATGCTAGAACACTCTATGTTTTTGGGTATCCCCGACAGATATTTACTGGGTGGCTCTCACCAATCATCAACCTAGACGAAGAGCTTGATGTCAGCATGTTTATCTACCCAGTCGCCTCGCAAATAGTGCTAGAGAATCTTAGAAAAAAAGTAACTCAACTTGAGGCTGGCTTAATGATTGATGCTGAAAAGGGCAGGACGCGTGATCCGGGCAAACAGGCTGCAATCGCTGACGCTGAAGAACTTCGTGATAGACTGCAGGTTGGTGAAGAGCGCTTCTTCCGTTTTGGCCTTTATTTAACCATCTATTCTAAAAGCTTGGAAGAACTTGACTTCGTACAACATAAGCTTGAAACAATTCTTGGTCAACAATTGGTCTATTCGAAAATTGCCAGTTCCCAAATGGAGTCCGGTTTTAACTCCACGCTTCCGCAAAATACAGATGACCTGCAGATTAGAAGAAATATGAATACCGGCGCATTAAGTACCAGCTTTCCTTTTACATCTTCAGACCTAACCCAAGAGAACGGTATCCTTTATGGCATAAATATGCATAATAATGGTCTGGTTATCTTCGATCGCTTTCGGCTTGAAAATGCTAATATGGTCGTTTTTGCTAAATCTGGAGCTGGTAAGTCTTTCGCGGTGAAGCTTGAAGCGTTAAGAAGCATGATGATGGGTACAGAGGTGGTTATTCTAGACCCAGAAAATGAATACCAAAAGCTTGCCGAAGCTGTTGGGGGGGCATATATTCGCTTAAGTTTATCCTCTACAACCAGGATTAACCCCTTCGACCTCCCGCGAGTAATCGATGTGGAAGAGGCTGACAACGCCCTTCGCGCCAACTTAATAATGCTTCACGGCCTCTTCCGCTTAATGATGCAGGGCCAAATGAATCCTGTAATGGAAGCCGATTTAGACCAGGCATTGATTGATACCTATTCCAGAGCGGGAATCACTGCTGATCCGCTAACTCACCAGTCCCGGCCTCCAGTCATTGGTGACCTTTATGAAACCCTCGCCCACATGCAAGGAACAGGCCCCGCGATGGCACAAATGATTCGTAAGTATATTACTGGTACCTTTGCAGGAATTTTTTCCCAACAAAGCAATATTGATATAGATAATAACCTGGTCGTCTTTAATATTCGAGATCTAGAAGAAGAACTTCGCCCAGTCGGAATGTATATTGTTTTAAACCATATCTGGAACAAGACTAAGAGTGATAGGGTGCGTCGAAACTTAATTATTGATGAAGCATGGCAACTTTTAAAGTATAAAGATTCTTCAGACTTTATGTTTTCTCTCGCTAAGCGTGCTCGTAAATATTACCTAGGCCTAACGACTATTACTCAGGATGTTGAAGACATGATGACGGATAAAGCCGGCAGAGCAATTGTTTCAAACTCTTCGATGCAACTTTTGATGAAGCAATCTACATCGGCAGTGGATATATTGCAGCAAGTATTTAAACTTACTAGCGAAGAAAAAAAGCGCTTAACACAGTTCCCAGTTGGGCAAGGTCTTCTCTTCGCGGGTTCAAATCATGTACAAATCCAAATTCGAGCTAGTGACACAGAGACTGAAATTATCACTACTGACCCCGCCCAGCTTTTAAAAGCCAATGAGGTAACTTCTATCGCAGATGCCTCATACAATCTACAGGCTCAGAATCCTGAACAGCGTTATGAGGCAGTAAACAGTAACGTTACCACAACCCCTAGCCCTCCAGTCGCTAATTAAAATGCTTACTAATTGATGCTAAACTTAAGCTAAATGAAAAACTATGCCAACTAAGTTAAAACCACAAAGCGGCTCTAGCTCAAAAGCTAACAGGAATGCCCCTGGGATGAAGCCACGTAATTCTTCAGGTCCATCACGCCCCAGCACAGGCTTCGAGCCATCAAAGACAAGAGACGAGGCCAGAGGTAATCATGCTACTGCTGCCGAACCATCGAACTACATTGGAGACTTGGAGAAGATCCTCGATCAGGAGGGTGTTGCCAAGGGGGATCCAGCGGAAAAAGCTCACCAAGAACGACTCACTCAAAATGACTCGATTGATCAAGACTCAGAATCAGGTTCTGGTCCTGTAAACGATTTTTATAACAGCAAGTTTGGAGTTGGAGAAAATAATTCAAATTTAGCAGAGGGAAACGATCAACCTTCGGGCCCAACCCGAACCTCTGGAAAATTTGTGCCTACGCTCGGCAAACCCTCTAAATCTGAATCGTCAGAGCCTGCTCCTTATAAAATTCTAGGGGGTGACCCAGGTAGAGAAAAAGAATCTCTAGGCTCACTTATAAACCAGGATCGGGCCGATAGAGAGTCCAGACTAAATCTAGCTAAAAAAAGTGCCCAAGAAAAGAAGGTTCGCAAGTTTAACTTAGTTGGCAAAGGCAAAAAAAGGCTTAAAGCGGCGCTCCTCGGGGTATTGATAACTGCAGTAATTTCAGTTCCAGTAGGTATTATCTTAGCTATACCGCATGCCATTCAAAACTGGATTGAAAATAGAGCTGGAGAACTCGGTGAGCGAGCAATGGATAAGATGGGTCAGCAGCTCCTCATGTCGTTTCTAAGAGACAGGGTCGCAATTGAAAGTTGTAAAGGGTATTACAGCTCTAGTACAAATGCAGTATCTGCTGTTGCATCTGCAACTGGGACTTCGCCATGTCGGGCTAGAATGGGCGAAAGACAAGGTCGCGTTAAGCAGCTTTTTGACGACTGGCAGTCTGCAAATATGGAAGACATCTTAGCTAAAAACGGTATAGAAGTGTCGTATAACGCTAATCCTGGTGACGGTGGTGACATTAATAAGCCATACAGCATTTCGGTTGCCGATGGAAAACCAGATCTCAGGTTGAGTGACGATATCTACGATCTAGACTGGGATATTGGCGATTCTCTCGGAAGGAGGCAGGCAAGCAAGAGGATAAGGTCTGCTATAAAACCTGCCATGAGGGAGGAGACGCGCATGTTCCAGTTTCTAAAACGCAGAAACATGAAGGCTGGTTTTTTAAGAAACCTAGGCTTGCCGGGCAGATTCTGGGGCCCAGATTCACTTGCCAAAAAGTTAGATGATAGGGACATCAGGATTAAGAACAGGCACACAAAATGGCGACACTATCTCACAAAGCATGTGATTGAGCTTGGTAATGGACGATTGGGAACAATTCTAGAAGTTATACTGGATGGCGATGCTTCCAAAATAAAGCCTTCTGAGCTTATCAAGCAAAATAAAATTCTTCGACTTGCTGCCGAAAAATTGGGCGATGAAGCTGTCGAGAAGATAATTGATAAATACTCTAAAAAATCTGCATCAGAGGTGGCCACCCAGATTGTTGCTGACCTTTTACAAAAACTCTTTAAGGAGGCTGGCGAATTTGCAGGAGAGCTTCTGGTCAAGGGCATACCAATAGTAGGTCAAATATTACTGGCTTTTGCAATTCTAGACTTAATGGATCTAGCAACTGACGGAAGTTTACAAAAATGGATCAGTACGACCAATGCTGCACAGTATATGGAGATCTCTAACCTTCTTGCCACTGAAACGAGTGAAGAGCTTCGATTTTGGGTGGATGCCCCTTCGGCAGTGGACATGAGGAGGAGCATGATAGATGGGCTTTCATCTAGTAGAATGTTTGTTAATACTGTCGGATATAAGTCAGTAAGTGGCAAAAAAGCCCCTGGCTACGGTTGTAAGCCTAAGGTCGACACCTCCACCCTGTTCTCTGCCGTAGGTGGTATATTTAACGGTGAAAATCCAGAGTCTTTAGAACGGACCGGTATGGCTGATGATCAGGATGTCTGTACTAATAACAGGGTAGACTATGACCCTCTTAGTCCCCTAAATGGCGTATTCGGATTCGTACAAGGCAATCCTACAGGAGTGGACCTTACTAATTATACCGATAAATGTATCTTAGAGGTTGTTGGGAACCCCTTCGGTGGCTCTGTACCTGCAAACCCAATCACTAGTTCAGGTATCTGCCCTACGGCACAAGAGGTGTTCCACAAGTCTAAAGATGCCGTAAGCTACATATCTGGTAAATTACTAGACCCAATCTCAGACTGGATATCAAATATATCTTTTGTTAAGAGCATGACGGACAATTTTATGACGTGGTTTAATAATGCCATCACTATATTTTTAACCGGCTCTAGTCTGGCAGGTGCTGAGTTGCTTACTGGTGGGTATGGAACTGATACTAAGTCTGGAGCAAGAATTTTTGACGCTGTTTCAGGTGGTAACCAGGTAACAAGCAATGCATTTGCTAAAGGCGCGGGTGATGGTGGTGGTCTTGGCGGGACAACTGTAACACCAACTCAAGCTGCGGAGATTAACAAGTCAATTGCCTCTGAGCGAAAAGAAGAACTTGCTAATGCATCAATCTACGACAGATTTTTTGACATAAGTAAGCCAGACACTCTTGCCTCAATCAGTATGGCGGCTACAGTCACAGACGGTGGAGTTGATAGTCTGATTAATCCAATGAAAAATATTGCTACAATTTTTGGTTCAGGACGCTCTTCTGCCTATGCGGCAGCAGAAACCAGGAATTGTTCTTTTGAAAACTCCGAAGGCCAAGCAGTTACCGAGCTTGGTGTAATTTGCTACACACATCCGGATGAGCTACTTGATGCACTGACAGAGGAAGAAATCGAACAATATGGTGATCCCGAATTTTGCAAGACATACAACGCAGAGCACGACGCAGCACTCAAAGCAAAGGAAGAAATTGGTGGTGGAGACGAAAAGGCGGTTCAAGATCCAGACGGTTCAGCAACTAACACCGAACCTAATTATTGTGAACTAGTCTGCACGACTACAGATACAATGGGTACTTTGTTTAGAAAGGATGATGAAATTTGTGGATTTAAAGATCAGCCTGCTGCTGCTGGGGGCGGAGCCACTACCACAGAAGACTACAACACTACTGACGTACCTTGTGCAGCCGGAACTACTGATGTCGGTGATGCCAAAGCATACAAAGATGAAAAACCTTACGATATTAAGCTCTGTTCCATACCTGGATTTGTCTCTACAGGTACGGAAGACGTAGATAGCGGCATAAATCTGGTCAGAGTCAACTCTACAATTTCTGAAGATACTCTAAAAATGTTCAATGATATGGTGGCTAGCGGGATGAACACGCCCACAGCCGTAAGTTCATTTAGGAGTATGGAGTTCCAGACCTCGCAGTATGGTGATGGCTCAAGCGGAGAGGTTGCCAAGCCTGGCACCTCCAACCATCAAATGGGTTACGCCATAGATTTTGCTCTTGGAGGGTGCAATCCAGGAGGTAAAGATAGGGTTGGCGCGAGCAGAGACAATTGTCAGACCAATAGCCCTCAGACTTCGCCACCCTGCAAAGATACAAACGGTACTGAAGTAGCGCCTATGAAAAATACGGGAACAGTTCAATACGACTATCTGACAGCAAATGCCTCCAACTACAAGTTTAATCAGCTTTGCTTTGAGGCTTGGCACTGGGAACACGAGCCTGCGCCAGTTACACGAACGACTGGCGGAGGAGGCTCAGGAGGGGGTTCAGGAGAATGTGCCGAGGGATTGACTAAGGTCGAGGATACCCAAACCTATGTTAAGGGCGCACCAACTGATTCAACAATATGTAGTTATGACAAGTTTCCATCTACCGGAAGTGAAGACGGTGGTGTAGCCAGATTTAGCGCCGATGTTTCAGCAAAAGTTAAAGAGATGGTCGATGCTGCAGCTGCAGGAGGAGTCCAACTCCAAGCTAGCAGTACCTTTAGGAGCAATGCTAAGCAGGAGCAGATTTACAACTGCTTTGCCAATAACGTATGCGAGCCTGGAGAGTCTTATCCTGATGCTGCAGAGCCGGGGTTCTCCAACCACCAGTCTGGCAGTGCCCTCGACTTTTCCAACGGTAGTGCTTCATGGAACTGGATGAAGTCAAATGCTGATGGCTATGGCTTTAAATGGTTTGGAGGCGGTGATCCTGTACATTGGTCAACAACCGGAGGATAAGCTTAAAATCTATGTTAACTAAATTAAACAAGAACAACCTCTTTTTAAGCATAATAATGCTATTGTTTATGGGTCCAACTGTCTTAGGTACTAGCACCTATGCAGCGACTGACTTCCAGAAAGAGGATGTTATTAAGAGGTCCCAGGACTATGACGGTGAAAGCCAGCCTTGCAGTAGTCCAGACCCAGCTACGACGCCTATAGCGCCATCTGGCGGAGCTGGTTCAGGTTCAGCAGCCTCCGGGGTTGTTGTAAATGGCTACAAAAGGGGTGACCCATTGGGTGGTATTGCAGATACGGGTTTCACCCAGGAAGAGGTAGATATGGCTAAAAACCATGTATTCGGCGTAAATAAAAGTAGCGTCAGCTTCTCTGGGTCTGGCGGTTTTTATGTTACTACTTATGGCCCGCCCTGGAGTTCACTACAGGGCTACGGAGTGACGTCTACTGGCCAGAGCTTAGAGGGCCCACTCGGACCAAGTGACCCTACCGGTAAACCAAGGTATGTAATTGCTGTAGACCCAAAGGTCATACCTTATGGTTCATTCGTTACTGTTCAGCCCAATGCTCTTGGCTGGAATGGTGCATTTCTAGCTGGAGATACTGGTGGAGCAATAGATGACAAGCATGTTGATGTCTACGACTGGACTGGAAATGCCCTAGTCGATGTTTTTTCCAACCGCGCTGGAACTGTTATGCCTTATACCGGTGATACCGGTGATGCCGGTGGGTTGCCACCGAGTGATGACACTTCCGCTGGAGCTTCTAACTGCTCACTCGATTCATTCATAGGCGGAGAGGTTACTTTAGTGGGCGATGAGGCTTTTCCCTTGGCTGTCAGCAAGGGACAAGTTAATGAAGGCGACCTAACTCAGGGTTCTTGTTTTGCTCACGGCTACAAGGCGTGCGATATTATGGTTGATGAGGGAGTACAGGTCGCTTCACTAAGGGGAGGGGTGGTAAAAAAGATAGGAAACGATAGGTGCGGTGGTAGGTCTATAAATATCTATAACCAACAACTAGACGAAATGATTACCTATATGCATCTAGGCGTAGGGAGTGAAAGGTTTGCCGTTGATGATACAGTTAATCCTGGCGATATTATTGGGCTTGTAGGAAGTTCTAGCGCCTCGGCATGTGATAGTGGTGCACACCTGCATATACAGGCTGTGAGAGGTAGTTCTAACCCTAGTTGTAGTAGAATAAGCCCATGTACTGGCGCAACTCTCGACACATATCTAGATATGACCAGTGTCTTGCAAGCACTCTATCAAAAGCTTCCAAGTTAAATTATTAAGTACTGGGAATAAAATATGTTTAAAGGATTGATAAAGCAAAATTGGGTAAAGATAGATCCTAAAAAAAAGATCTTACTTGTTATCGCAATATCTATTCTGGGGCTAGTCATCTTAAACCTTGGCTATGGTTTTCTAACCAAGGGATCTGTAGCGCTTCAGCTAGAGGCTCCTTCCGGTAGTACAGAAATTATAATTTCTGATTCTGAGGGTGATAAGTTTATTCCAGAGGGCAAGAATAGGAGAGCTGACGCAGTATACCCAGAGGTCTATAAGAGTGATAAAAGAGCATTTAAAGTAAAGCTTAAACCAGGCAAGTATCTTATTACCGCTAAAGTTGATTTTCAAAACGATAAGAGTCTTGGCGAAGGTATAGAAAAGTCTTCCAAGCTAAGCTCAGAGGCAATGGTGGAGGTCTCTGCAAGATCTTCTAAAGAAGTGAAATTAAACATTGACCCTCCGCCTAACTTAAAATCGATTGAAGCTACGGGAAAAACGGTAGACTTGAGCTTTAACAAAGGAGATCTATATTCTTTGTCGGAGTATGGTCAACTTCGTGCATATGATCTAGCTTCTGGTAAAGAAAAATGGGTTGCAAGAAATGAGTCCGCAAACTTAGCATCCTTAGTCGGAGCCTGTCATTTTTCGAATGGCACAACAGTTGCGTATCGTTCAGACGGAAAACTTTATAGTACGCCGAAGCAAGGAGTAGCTAAAGAGTTAGACATCGGCAGTATTATTAATGATGATATGCGAGCCAAGTACAGTTCTATAATTGAGAATTTCGCATTCAACGATCCAGCCTTTTTATGCACTGATGACTCATTACAAGTGTACAAGTACTTAAAGATAGATAAAGAGCTAAACCTAACTTTAACAAACTATCCTGTAGACTTAGAAAATTATGCAAGATTCACAACCAATTCAGCTGGACAAATATTTTTGTATAACTCCCCAGATGTTAGATCTGCAGACTATAGTTTTAGAGAAGAAAAAATACAAAAAAGTAAGGTAAAGGTTGTTAACCCTGATGGTGAAATCAAAGAGTTGGATTTAGGTTTTGTACCAACCAATATCACCAGCTCTAATAAAGATAAGTTCTGCTATTCAAATGGTTTAAAAATTGGATGCCGCAATATTATCTCTAACAAAGATGAGTTCAACAAAGATACTCTAGACTATGTTGGTTTAATTGAGATGGTCACGGAAAACAGTTTAGTTTATACGTCCTACGGATCAGTTTGGCTCCTTGACTTAGTCTCTGGTGAAAAAAGGAACTTGTTCAACTCCTCTGACAACTGGACAGTCTATGCTCTTGAATATAGTGCAGAAGATGAAACATTAGCATTTTCAGTCAGTTCAACATTGGATAATCAAAAAATAGCTAGATCAGCCGAAGAGTTCGCAAATGCTAGGCTTAATCAGATATACACTGTAGAGTTAAGTGAGCTCTAGGCTTATGTAAGAGTTATTCTTTTATGCCACTCCACTCATAATAACTTGAGCATCCCCAAAAAAGCTTAGCAACTCTCTTCTTCTATTTTTATCCAGCTCACTCATTACATCATCTAGCAAAACTAAAGGTCGTATACCAAAACTAGTTTTAAGATGTTCATACTCGTAAAGTTTTAAACTTAGCATCATAGTTCTTATCTCACCACGGCTGGCGCCAGTTGCGGCATCTTTACCATTAAGTCTAATTTTAAAATCATCTCTGTGTGGCCCAATCTTCGTAAAACCGGTCAAGATATCTTTTTCAACTGAACTCTCAAGTTTGGTAAACATCTCACTACTAAACTTGTATTGCTCCTCTCTAAAGAAATTTGGTAGGTACCCTACTTCTACAAGGTCTTCTTTTTTGCTTATTCTTTGATAATCTTTTTGCAGACCATCTGCCAGATTTTGTAGATATTTTTTCCTTCTAGCAACAATTGGAGCAGCCAACTCGCTTAATTTAACGTGCCAAACGAATAGGTCCCCCTTCTGACCGCGTCCAGATTTGATTAGTTTGAGTAATCTATTGCGCTGAGCAAGAGCCCTCTTGTAATCAGTCAGGTTTTTGACATAAATTGGATCCAAGAATCCGATTCTGGCATCTAAATAACTTCTTCTTAAATCTGGACCTTCTGTAATCATTCTCATCTGATCAGGTTCAAAAATCACAATTGGCAGCAACCTCTTGCTCGGCAACCTATTGACGCCGTCAATTTCTAGTTTCTTGGTAGTCAGAATTTCAGTACTACCCAAAACTAAGCTTAATTTAATCACTCGTTTTTCTTTTCGGCCATCTAAATCAAAATTTGCTTCAATTCGAGCCCAGTTTTGGCCCTCTTGAATTAAGTTTAGATCCTTTTTAATCCTAAAGCTCCCACCACTACAAACCAAGGAGATCGCTTCTAACAAGTTGGTTTTACCAATCCCGTTAGAGCCCACAATCTCGGTGAGTTTTTTATCTGGATGGATTAACTTGTCTTCGTAGTTCCTAAAGTTAACTACCCTAAGGTCTTCTAAAATCATTGCTCTTAATTCTACTAGATAACCTTGACGAGCAGAAACTTAAGTTTAAAATTGTGTTAAACTTAAGCATATAGATTAAGTCTTTAATAAATAATAAACTGAATAAGTAATGAGCGTATTAGAACACAGCTTAATATCAAAAGCTCCGGAACTGATCCTTGAAGACGTAAAGCGGGTTAAGATTTTGGCAACCGTTGGTCCAGCTACTGATTCTCGTCAAAAAATTGAAGAAATGTTTGAGGCAGGAGTTGATGGTTTTCGGCTGAATTTTAGCCATGGAACTCCATCTGAAAAAGAGCGTACCGCAAAGCTTGTCCGAGAGGTGTCACGGCAGACCGGAAAGCCTGTTTCTATCGTCCAAGATCTCCACGGTCCAAAAATAGCACTTTCAAAATTTGAAGGACTACCAGTCTCTTTAGACCCAGGCTCTATCTGGAAGCTTAAGTACAACGCCGATATAAGTAGGCAATATCATCAACTTTCTATTGAGTTTAATCTTTCTAAAACAGCTCAAGTCGGTGAGCCAGTTTTTATTGCTGACGGCAGAATGAAATCTGTAATTACTAAAGTTGATAGGCAGGACGAATCTATTGAAATAAGAATTATAAATGGTGGAATCGTTACTTCTGGTAAGGGTTTAAATTTACCGGATACAGACTTTACTGGAATGGCAGTGACCGAAAAGGATATCGAAGATGTTAAATTTGGGGCATCTCTAGGTTCTGGCGTAATCGACTACGTTGCACTAAGTTTTGTACAATCTGCAGAAGATGTGCGGTACTTTAAAAACCTACTACGCAATATCGACTCCACTGCTAAAGTTATTTCTAAGATTGAAACTAAGAAGTCAGTTTTAAATCTTGAAGAAATTATTGCCGAGTCTGATGGTGTAATGGTTGCTCGCGGCGATCTTGCCGTTGAGGTCGGTCCGGAAAGTGTCCCAGTCCTACAAAGAAAGATCACCGGGCTTTGCATACAGCATCACAAATTTGTGATTATTGCAACGCAAATGCTCGCCAGCATGACTGCCTCGCCAGAGCCAACTCGTGCAGAAGTTAGTGATATCGCTACTGCCGTAATTATTGGCGCAGACTGTGTAATGCTCTCAGAAGAAAGTGCAGTAGGCAG
Source organism: uncultured Candidatus Saccharibacteria bacterium (assembly GCA_937871805.1). Lineage (GTDB taxonomy): Bacteria > Patescibacteriota > Saccharimonadia > Saccharimonadales > HK-STAS-PATE-42 > HK-STAS-PATE-42. Next base: position 250,652 of record CALMQB010000002.1, on the reverse strand, counting down.
TTATCCAATTGAGGCAATCTCAACAATGAAGAAGGTTATTTTATATACCCAAAAGAATAATGCCGTAGAAGCAATCTTCAATGAACCTAAAAAACAAGAGACCATCTCCGAGGCAATCTCCGCAACCGTTATTTCTCTAGGAAGAATCGTTGGTGCGGTTGCGCTTGTAGTCGAAACTAAGTCTGGAGCAAGCGCTCGGCACGTCTCTGGTCACCGCCCTAAGAGGCCTGTTATTGCTGTTACTTCAGAGGCTGGAACCGCACAGCAACTTTCAATTGTTTATGGAATAAAAAGTTTTATTCGACCAGTTGAAAAAATGGCCGCAACTAAACTGACCAATTGGTTAAGGCGTGGTGGAGTCCTTGGTTCTGGCGACGTAATTGTTACCGCCAGTGGATACTATCCTGGGAAGGTGGGCGGAACCGACACCATTAAGGTCAGAATTATTTAAATATTCTTATGAAAAATATTCAAGACTTGAATATCGAACCCGGAGGTAGAGTTTTATTACGCTGTGATCTAAATTTACCTCAAGATGTAAATGGTAATTTCACTGATTTTTTTCGACTTGAATCTTCGCTCCCCACAATGCGTTACCTTTTAGAGTTAGGAGTAAGTATCTTTATAATTTCACATTTAGGGCAGCCAAAAAATGGCTTTCAGAAAGACTTATCTTTTCAAAAGCTTGCCCTTATCCTTAGTGACCAACTTAAGCAAAATGTTAAATTTATCGAAGACCCATTTGCAGACGGCTTAAACTTAAGCTCACAAAACGGAGTCTTTATATTCGAAAATCTTCGTTTTTTTGAGGGAGAGGAGACTAACTCTAAACAATTTGCTAAAGATTTAGTTTTTGCATGTTCGGCAGAATTCTTTATTGAAGATGCTTTTGGAGCCTGCCACCGCAATCATGCCAGCATAACCCAAATTCCAAAACTTTTACCTTCTGCCGCCGGGTTCCTTCTTCAGCGCGAAGTCGAATTTTTAGCTTCACCTGATCCGCAAAACTTAAACTTAATTATCGGTGGTGCCAAAGTTGAAAGCAAACTTCCTGTACTTTCGAGCTTTTTAAATTCTGCAGAAGCAATCGTTACGGGCGGGATCGTTGCTAACACTTTGCTTAGCGCAAAGGGGCAGTACCTTGCCTCTAGTTTAATTGACTCCAAAAGTTTGTCAGACGCAAAATATTTAATTAATAAACTCCAAAATGATTCAGACTCTAAGACAAAGCTTCTACTTCCAGTAGATTACTTAAGTGCAAAGTCAATCGATGCCCTCATTGCAGATGAAACCACCTCAAAGAGCCTGCATGCAGACCAGTTAATTTTAGATATTGGAAAAAATACAATTGAAGTATACAAAAATCAGCTCAACAAAGCTAAAACTATAATTTGGGCAGGCACGCTTGGCTACGCTGAGAATCATATTTTTGCAGAAGGATCTGGGCAAGTTCTCGGGCATTTACTTAAGCTTAAAGCTGACAACCCAGCCCTTAAAATTATTATCGGCGGTGGCGATACAGTAGACTTTATCCGAGATTCTCTCCAGCCTGAGGAATTAAGTTTAATTGATCACCTCTCAACCGGTGGCGGAGCTAGCCTGAAGCTCCTCAGCGGGCAGGTACTCCCAGGTATAGCTGCTCTAGATTCGGAGCCAAATCCAAACCCAGATCAGATCCTAAAGTCAGCTTCAGATACAGATTTAAATCCAGAAATGGAGTTAAATTCAGTACCCAGTGTCGACTCGCAAAGGTTGGACCTGAACTTAACCCAAGTTCCTCCACTACCTACTCAGCGCACTAATAGCGACAAAGATTTACCTAATGCCAAGACTAAAAAATCTGCTCCAATTTTGGTGGCCAACTTAAAAGCTCACTTTACGATTCAGGAGGCATTAGACTGGTTTAAGCAAATTCTTAGTTTTCAGACCCTAACCTCACCGAGTTTAAATTTTTCCATCGCAGTCCCCTCTATTTTCCTAGAGGAATTTAGCACGCATCTTCAGAAGCTTAACCTTCAGTACCCTCCTCAAGTCTTAGCGCAGAGCACATCTTCCGTTACTGAAGGTTCGCATACCGGGCAAATCGCGGCATCAATGCTCCTGGGTATTGCCTCAGGAAGTCTAGTCGGACACAGTGAAACTCGTCAAGCAGGTCAGCAAGGCCTTGAGCTCGTTGCTAAGGAGTTCTTTAACCTTCAGAAACAAAACTTGAACTTAGTCCTTTGTATTGGGGGCAGCTCCAGCGACCCAGTGCAGCATAAAAAGCAAGTTGATTGGGAACTCCGCAGTGCCCTTGTTGCCTTGGATGAAAGCAGCTCTAGCGAGATCACGATTGGTTATGAGCCTGTCTATGCCATAGGCACAGGTAAGGTTCCCCGTCCAGGATTCTTAACAGAGCAGCTCAGCTCAATCAAAAAAGTACTTTCAGAGTTTAATTTAAATTTAAAAATTCTATACGGTGGCAGTATCAATAAAAATAATGCAGCTGAAATTCTAGAGCTAGGTTTTGATGGTCTACTAGTTGGATCTTCAAGCCTAAACCCAGAAGAGCTTCAAAAAATTGGAATAAATATGCTTGCCTAGTATATACTTAACCTTAAGCGTAATTAAGATGACACTTAAAAAGCAAACTAAAATAATCTTAGGTGGGAGATTAAAGTGAGCCAAATTGATCATAATCAAATAGACGGAGCAATGGCGGAGGTCATTAGCAGGGCTCAAAGCGAAAAAAGAGTTCGTCAGCTAGATATGGTTGCTCGAAAACGAAGCGAAGAGTCTAAACGAATAGACAATGTCCGACAGCAAGGTAATCTTGCCACCAAACGTGTTATTATTTCTGGCTCCAGAAATAGGGCGACTGTGCATAAGCAGGACCATAGTTCCGTGCCTGGAGTTGTTCCCGTTAATAGGACTAAAACTAGCTCAAGCTCTTTACTTAACCAGCAGGGTGGCCCAAGGGTGAGTCATCACCGGATAAGTGACTTTAAGGTGCCAAACAAGAAGCCGGATGAGGTTTTCAGTAAGCATTTCACTGTTGTACCGACCAACAATAGTGTAGAATCTACAACTAAATTAGCCCCACCTAAACAGGTCAGCACAGAAAAACCATCTTTGGCTCCTGCTCAAGAGTCCAAAGCTGAGCCCAAGCAAGCTGCCCGTCTGGCCAACATTTATTCACCTGCCCCAGTCATAGAACCTCTCTCAAGTATTGAAGAGATTAAGAATCAGCCGCTCGATTCTAGCGTCGGTCAGCTCAGTGATCAGTATTTAGTGGATCAGCTGACTTCACCTCCTCGAGCTGAACCTGAAGATCAACCCACCATCCATGATCCAGAGATAAACGAAACTGCAGATCTTATTTTAGATCAGGACTTTCTTGAAGAACTTCCACAGACTCCAGAGGCAATCTCCGAAACTCCAGATGTCCCCGAACCTCAAATGTCTGCACCTCCTGAGCCCGAAACTCCAAAACAGAGCCATCAGGTTCCAGCCCCAAAAGCTAAGCAAGAAAATAGACCTCCAGAGGATACCCAGAATCAGCCAAAGGAGCAACCCCAACCACAGCCACACACTAAACCTAAACCCAAAAAAGCTGGCGGGGCGCATAGAATATATGGTCAAAAGCTACCAGAGGAGTATCTTGTAAAATCCAACTCTAGAAAAAGGTCGCTAAATAAGCGCAGCCCCAGACCGGCCAAGAAACGAGGCTTCTTTTTCTACCTCCTAATTCTGATGATCATTATTGCCCTGGGTGCATGGGGAATTGCTGGCTACCTTTTCTTCATATACTAGCATCAAGCTGGATAAAGCCTTGCTAATCAGCCTTAAAATCAAACTTAATCTTCTCTGAAATCTCGCTTTGCCTGAATTTCAAACTGCCGTCTCTTTTTAGACTCTCTTTTATCAAATTCTCGCTTACCTTTTCCAGTTGAAGCACGTAGTTTAATGTATTTTGTTTTATTCAAAACTTCTGTAGGTACAACCGTTCTTCCAGAGTTCTTAGCTTGCAGAATCTCCTTCAGATCTTTCTTGGTGGCAAGCAATTTAATCGGCTCTGCAGAAGTTAAAACTTCGTCAACATTTTTTCTAGTTTTTGGTAGAGTTAATTTTGCATTCATCAACCACAGTTCATCATTCTTGAGATTTACAAAACTTCCGGTTAAACTTAAGTGGTTAGTCCTAATCGCACGGACCTGTCTGCCATCTAAAACCATTCCGAACTTAAAACCATCCTCCAGGGTATAATCATAACTGGCTCGTCTATTTCTAATTGAATTTGAGCCAGACTTTTTAGGTTTTAATTTTGATATTTTTTTACTCTTTTTCATAGCCTTAAGTTTAGCAGACTCCAAGACTCTCCTGATGGTATAATTAACTTTAATGAAATCCGATCAAGACATTGTTACAAAACAAGAAATTCTCAAACTAGCAGAGCTTGCCAATTTGATAATAACTGAACAAGAGGCGGAGAAATATCGTTCAGATGTTGGTTCTATTTTAGGGATGTTCAAGGAGCTCCAAGAGATCGATACAGATGGAGTTGATGCAACATTCCAAGTTTCTGGGAACTCCACCCGTACAAGGCCAGACATAGTTTCAACTTCAGACTTAGTGACTCCAAAAGAACTTCTTTGTTTGAATCATGAAATCTTAAAACAGCAAATTAAAGTCAAAAAAGTTCTTTAAAATGATTACAGTTAGTGATTTAAAGCAACAAATCGAAGAGGGCTCAAGACCGCTTGATTTAGTTAACGAAGCAATTTTAAGACTTCAAAACTCTACTCAGTTTAACACTATAATTTCTGGTGATAAGATGTTTAAGCAAGCGCGGGAAAGGGCCAAGCTCTTGGATGTTAAGTTTAAGACTTCTGATAAAAAAGGTGAGCTTTACGGAATTCCTTTCGTCGTAAAAGATAATTTCTTGATTACTGACACTCAAACAACCGCTGCCTCAAATATTCTGAAAAATTTTAAGGCACCCTACACCGCAACGGTAGTTCAGAAGTTGGAAGCTGAAGGTGCAATTTGTATCGCTAAAGCCAATATGGATTCTTTCGGGCACGGTTCTAGCACAGAAAATTCTGACTTTGCTCCAACTCTAAATCCTCACGATCAAACTAGAGTCCCCGGTGGATCTTCTGGAGGCTCCGCAGCTCTAGTTGCTCTGGGAGTTGTTCCCTTCGCACTTGGTACTGACACTGGAGGTTCAATCCGCCAGCCAGCCAGCTTTTGTGGAGTTTACGGCTTTAAACCCAGTTATGGCCTAGTCTCTAGAAACGGTGTTGTGGCGATGGCCAGTTCCACCGATTGCATTGGTCCGCTAGCAAGTTCAACTGAAGACTTAAACTTAATCCTAGATATCGTCAGTGGCGAGGACCTAAAAGATTCAACAACAATTGCTAAGCCAGAATCTATCTTGAGTAATCCAGATGCTAGTTCTGCTAAAAAGTATAAAATCGCCGTAGTCAAAGAAACTCTTGACCCAGACCTAGAAGGCTTAAATCCTGAAGTCCGTCAACAAATCTTAGAGCAAATTACTAAACTTAAGCAAAGCGGAGTTAAGGTCGAAGAGATCTCAATTCCAGAAGTTAAATACGCCCTTCCAGCTTATTATGTCATTGTTCCTGCAGAGATTTCCTCTAACCTTTCACGTTATGATGGAATTCGCTACGGGCTCAAATCTGTTGGCGCAAAAGATCTGACAGAAACTTATCAAAAAACTCGGGCTGAAGGATTTAACTCCGAAAATAAACTCCGCATTCTAATCGGAACTTATGTACTCTCTTCTGGTTATTATGATGCTTATTACAAAAAAGCACAACAAGTGCGCACACTTTTAATCCAGGCCTTCGATAAGGCTTTTGAAAAGTATGACATTTTAATTTCGCCAGTTGCACCAACAACTGCTTTTAAGTTTGGACAAAGCTCAAAAGATCCGCTCCAAATGTATTTAGGAGACATCATGACCGTCGGCCCAAGCTTGGCGGGCTTGCCTGCAATTTCTGTCCCAGCAGGGTTCGGCTCAACAACAGAAATGCCAGTTGGTCTGCAGATGATTGCTCAGCGAGCGGAAGACCAAAAACTCTTAAACTTAAGTAAACTTTTGGAGGAAAATTCAAAATGACTAAACTTAAATATCAGCCCGTAACCCAAGAAGATCTTCAGCTAGTCTCAAAGATTGAGGAGCAAAGCTTTAATCGTGACTTCGATAAAGTCTTTAGCTTGGAAGAATTGAAGGAGTCATACGATGAATTATCTAAGAGCAAGGGTGAAGTTAAGTTTATAGTTTTGGATAAGGACATAGTTGGCTATTACAGATGGATTGAATCGGATAATGGTTCTGCTGAAATTACGGATGTCGCAGTTATCCCAAAGTTCCAGAAAATGGGGATTGGCAGTCAGATATTAGAACTTCTGACTAGAGAATTAGCTCGGTATGATTATCTTAAAATCGTTGTACATCCAAAAAATATCTATGCAATCAGACTTTACTTAGAGTATGGGTTTATTCCAACAGAAATATCTAAGAATTATTATGATGATGGAGAAGGCATGCTGATAATGAAAAGAGCAAAAAGTTAAACTTAATTTTATGATTGACCAGAAAACTTTAGATTCTTACGAAATGACGATTGGCATTGAGTGCCACGTTCAACTTAAAACGAAATCTAAATTATTCACAGCGGTGGACAATGACGCGCGGGATGCTGCTCCAAATTCTACAATTTCTGAACTTTGCTTCGGTCTTCCGGGGACTCTACCTGTGCTGAACGAAGAGGCCCTGCATCTTGCAGTTCGAGCTGGTCATGCTCTAAACTCTAAAATAAACCTATTTTCTAGCTTTGATCGCAAGCACTACTTTTACCCAGACTCTCCACTTGGTTACCAAATAACTCAGATGGATCATCCCACCGTCGGAGAAGGGAAAGTTAAACTTAATTTACCAAGTGGCGAAGAAGTCGAAGTCCGAATCAATCGAGCGCACATTGAATCTGATGCTGGAAAGCTAACTCATCCAGCTGGCAAAGACTATTCGCTAGTGGATTTAAACCGTGCCGGAACTCCACTGCTTGAAATTGTCTCAGAGCCAGACATCCATAGCGCCGAGGCCGCCAAAGCCTACGCTCAGGAATTAAACTTGTTAATGCGTTATGCAGATGTTTCTTACGCCAATCTCTACTACGGGAATATGCGTTTTGATGTTAACATTTCTATTGCTAAAAAAGGCTCTAAAGAACTCGGAACTCGTGCCGAAATAAAAAACCTTAACTCTTATAAGGCTGTTGAGGCTTGCTCTAACTATGAATTTAAACGCCAAGTTAAACTCTTTGAAGATGGCGAAAGAATCATTCAAGAAACTCGCGGTTGGAATGACTCCGAGCAAAAAACATTCTCACAACGCTCAAAAGAGGACGCTCAAGATTATCGTTACATGCCCGAACCAGACATTCCACCAATTAAACTCAGCCAAGAATATATTGATCAAGTTGCCGCAGAACTACCGGCAATGCCAGGTGAAATTCGGGAGCTTCTAAAACCATTAAATTTAACTTATTCTCAGCGTGAAACAATTGTTGGGCACCTTAAAGCAGCTGCTAAAATGCTTGAAGTCATTTCTCTAAGTGCAAACCTTGAAGATCAAAAAAGGATCGCTAATTGGTTGCAATATCTCTCTGCAGGTGAAATTGAGTCTCCAGAGACTTTAGAATCACCAGAACTACCTTCTCTACAAAATCTAGAAGGTGGTGCAAGTGCTCAGCACCTCATTCAACTCAGTCAAATGGTTAAAGATGGGAAGCTAAGCTCCACTGCAGCAAAAGAAGTCGCCATAAAGATCTGGAAAAAAGACCAAGATCCCGGAGAATTGGCCAAAGAGCTAAACTTAATTCAAATCTCAGATAATACCGAGCTAGAAAAAATGGTAGAAAAAGCCATGACCGAAAATCTACAAGCAGTTGCAGACCTAAAAGAGGGTAAGGAAAAAGCAATTGGAGCTCTTGTTGGTCAAGTTATGAAGCTCTCCAAAGGTAAGGCGAACCCCTCAGCAGTCCAAAAAATTATTCGTGGCAGACTCTAGACACAATCTTTAAATAAAATCTATAGCATCTCATGAAACTTAAAAATATCTCAGCTCCAAAGAAGGTATTTACTCTGATGGGGCTAATAATCCTCATTTTTATAATAGCAGTTGGGTTGTACATCACCAGTCCCTCTGCGTCCGTTTCATCCATGAAAGATGAGGTCTCAAAGTACCTAATAGATGGCTCTAGAGTCGAGGAAGAGAGCTATAATACCGGAAGCTGTTTTGACGTTTGCTCTAGTGGTCATGCGGTGATAGAAATTCCAGAAACTACAGACTTTGAAGAGTTATTTGATAAATATTATGCACTAATCAAAGATAACCAGTGTGAACCCAATGAACCGAGAAAAAGTGGTCCAATCCAGTATTCTGATAGCCCAAAAGAGAACTTCTTAAAAAAAGAGTTAGATTGGTTCGATGGTAAACAACGTGATACTAGAATAAATTCTGATTACTTAGAGTTAAATTGTAAAAACCAAAAAGACTGGAGCATAGGGCTTTCATTCTATGAAAATGGTGACAATAGAGCTATTCCAGACAGTTTATCGAGAGATGACACAACTTACACTATGGTGAACCGGCTAATGATCGACATTCAAGCAAGCACTAGATAGATATTTCACTGGTGTATTCTCCATAGTCTGGGAACTGGTCACTAAATAAAGTGAATACATAGTTGACCTTCCCGCCATAGTCTCCGAAACTTTTTCCGTCACAGTAAGTGTGCCATCTATCAAAAACTTTATCTCCACCTTCAATTAAGGTAAAGCGATAACTATTTTCTGCGGGGCAGGCCTCCCTGTAGCCAAAGCCACTCTTATCCTCTCTTGGAATAGTAAAGTCGTTTCTTTCAAGAGCTTTTAGAAAAGTTGCATAGGCATCTATGTTGTTATCTAGGGTGGCAGTATTTTCAATAATTTCTCGATACCCACGTAAGGTTTTTATTGTTCGAGAGTTAGCATTGATAGTCATTTCGACAGAGTAGTGGTTTTCATCAGCGGTTACTCCACCTTCTACAAAGAACTTAACCGTACTCGTGCTTGCTGAATCAGAAAGCTTGCTAATCTGCTCTTCAAGTTTGGCAGATTTTTTATCCGTACCCAAGTTCTTATCTCTATTTCTTGAGGCGATACTAATACTCACAATAATAATTAAAACTACAAATAAAAAGCCCGCTGCCGCGAATATTAAACCGACAATATGCTTCTCTGCCTTATTCTTTGCCTTCTTTTTAATATCAAGTGCCATTTTATAAATTTTAGTTTTTCTTCAGTCCAATTTATACCTTAATTATCTCATTACATTAAACTTAATAGCAAATTAGGGGATAGCCCTCCGCTTATTTTATCTAAGAAATCGTAAAACTTCGAGCACTAAAGGAAGCTCTGCATAGCAACTATTGTATATAAAAATATAAAAGCTATAGTTTAGTCAATGGGGCAACTTAGATTCAGACTGGCAACTTACTCTTATCAATTCTCAGCAAGATTTATTCCTATTTTTGCCCTGTACGGCCTGATGCTTAGTGACAGGTTCAGCCTGACTGTACTACAGATTACTTCGCTCTTTTGCTATTGGTTCATTATTCAACTTGCCTCTGAAATACCAACAGGCCTATATGCAGATAAATACTTACCTAAGCTAGCTCTTTTCATGGGAAGCCTGCTAAAGTCGGGGTGTCTGGGGGTTTGGTTCGCAACTACCAGTTTTGCTGGTGCTATCATTGGATTTACACTTCTCGGAGTTGGGGGCGCCTTTAGCTCGGGAGCTTTCGAATCCTATCTTTACACATCCATACAGAAGGGAGGCAAGGTGAGCCATTATGCAAAAATCTCAGGCCTACTACAAAGTGTGGGCTCGATTTCTGTCCTGTCGTCGTACCTGCTCGCCTCTCTGCTTGGAGTAAATTACGGTTTAATTTTATTAGCCAGCACCCTATCTTCGTGTGTGAGCTTATTGGCAGTGGCCTTTCTACCAAAAATAGAGAGCCCTATGCAGAACAAACTAACAATCAAGGATGCTAAGCTCGCCCTTAAGTATGTCGCCCATTCTAAAGTCAGAGCTTATTTAGTGTTATCTGGAGCACTAATAGGCTCTACAGCAGCTGCTGGTGCAGAGGTCGTCCAGTTTTATTACAGATCTGTGGGCGTGTCCACGAGTTGGGTGCCTGTCATTATGGCAATAGGTTTTTCTGTGTCTACAGTCCTACTCACGCATGCGCATAAGTTTGAACAACGTAAGCCTAAGTTCAAGTTTATGCTGGCATTATATGCAGGGCTTATTTTAATTTTTAGCTCCTTTGGGAATATTGGCTATGCACTAGCTGGCGCCTTGGTCTACTTCAGGCTGATGGGGGTATTCAGTTTTCTAATTAATGTTGAGCTACAGCACGCTACAAATAAAATTTACCGCACTACCGTCCTATCTATCTCATCCTTCGTTACTGGTTATATCTCTCTGATTATATTCTTGCTTTATGGGCTAGTCTCTTTATGGGCTGGCTCAATTTGGTCATTTAGAATGATTGCAAGTATAACTGTATTTTTTACTATTTTTTGTATCTATCCTAAAGGGGTGCAGAAATTCAGCATGTGAGCATGATACCTCTAGCCTTACTTTACAGTGTCAGACCATAGGGTTTTTAAGTTTTCATGCTTATGCTTGTTTATATTAATCTAAATTCTACAATATAGTGCATGAAAGAAAGTGTTACTCAAGAGCTTGATTATGGATGTGCAATTGCTTGCATAGCATTTGCTATGGGTGTTCCGTATCAGGATGCCGCCGTACTAGTTGGTAAGAAGCAGGCTAACAGCTCAAGGTTCTACGTAAAAGACCTTCTAGCCTTTCTAAATTCGACCGAAGGGCAGTATAAATCTTTTCATGTAAAGTCAAAAAACCGCAAACATATATATGCAGAGGGTTTAATTGTGCTTATAAGAAGATCGAAGAGATATCCTACGGGCCATTATCTTATTAGGCACGAGGGCAAGTGGATGGATCCCTGGATTAATATGCCCCATGAGAAGGACATCTCAAAAGCAAAGTCTGGTTACAGAAGCAGACTGCCTGGCAATCCTATGTATGGAATACTCAAAATAAGTTAAACTTGGTTCTTGCTGGAGGTGTTGTCGCCATTCGCTGCACTGTAGTATGCTTATAAGCATAAGAACTTTAAGTTTAATTAAACTGGGAATTATTTTATGGCTAAAAAAAGTAAGCGAAATGATCAAGAATTTGGTGAAGACTCCGCTGAAATAAAAAGCTATCTTCAAACTAGCGAAGAACTTTACGAAGATGTTAATGAAGACATTGAGCACCTAGTCTCCGATGCAGAACAGCAAGCTCCGCAGAAAAAACAAAAGTTCTGGCAGCAGTGGTCCAAAGGCCAAAAAATTGGAATTCTGTCCACCATCCTCCTGGTTTCAATTCTAGCCACTCTAAGTTTAATCCTTTTTGTCATCAGACCCGCTAAGACAGACTCTTACCTCAAGGGGTCTTGGCATGATGTTGTCTCAAAGAGTTCCGACATTCTAAGAGCATCTAAAGCCGAAGTTGACCTAAGTGGAACTCGTGACTTTGCTAACACTATATATTCCTATAACAAGCTTTTAGGTTCAAAAAGTTATGAAGCAAAATCAAAAAGCTCGATTGCTTACAACAGCTCCAAGATGGGGGACTACTCTAGTCTTCTTGATGACTTATCGAGCTACTTCTCTGACTCTGCGACTCTACTTTCAAAGAGTAATTCTGAAGATTCCAATATCGAAGAGTCTTCCATCGGAGAACTCGCTGAAAAGGGCGATAAACTTCAAAAAAGAGTTGATATATTCCAAGGCATATATAGCACATCCGATAAAATAAGTTCTGAAGTTCTGGATTTAGATATGTACATTGGTCAAGTTAAACTTAAGAAAGAGCAGATTGACCAAGAAAAGATTTATGAAGAGTCAGCTAAAAAAGCAGCAGAAGCAAAAGATAAGGCCAAGCAGGCGCAAGATAAAGCCGATGTAGAGGCACTTGCAGATTCATACTACAAGGCCCTCATCAATGCTAACGAGGAGGGGGTTCGTGCTACTTTGAGTAAGGGCTTTACTGGTGAGTACGACTTTAAGGCTCTTAAAACAGAGGCTCGGGCCAGTTTTTATCCTAAAAGTTACCGCATGATTTCTGTCGAAAAAGATGGCGATAATTACAAGCTAAGTACCAGTGTAAACTACGCATATGTTTATCAAGACTCTGAGGGTCAAAACCAAGAAAACGCTTCAGTCTCTACCGAAATCTATCGAGTGGTCTACAATAAGGATCTCGGCGCCTGGAAGATCGACGGTGCTATTGTTCGGTAATCATAGTCATGGCTAAATCTAAAAAATTAAAACTTAATAAGCCCAATATCCTAAAAAAGAGGTTTGACATCGTATCTATTGGTCGTGCTACTGAAGACATCATTCTTTCTGGAGAGATTTTTAGACCTGTCTGTATTTCGGGCATCTGTCACGAAAAAATTACAGTTGGCATGAAGCATGAGGTAGAAGCGGTTGACAGATTCTATGCTGGCAATGCGTTTAACGCTTCAGTTACCTTTAGCAGACAAAATTTAAAAACCGCTATTCTTATTCAAGCTAGTCGGGATTTATCATCTGAAGAGCTGCTAGATATACTAGATTCTGAAAAGATTTCATCTAAATTAGTTTTTCAAGACTCAAAGTACAAGTCTGCGACTTCTATAATCCTCCTCCCCCCATCCGGAGATAGAACAGTACTGACTTACCGAGGTTCAAAAATTGACCATCAATCTTTGATCAATAAATTCTCCAAAGTCTCTACGGAGTGGGTATATATTTCTTCTACCAACTCTATAGAGCTACTCAAGGGAATCTTTACTTTGGCGGCTAAAAAGGGTGTCTTAATCGCTTTCAACCCAGGCGGTGAGGAGCTCAGAGAGATTAAGCAAGTCCGTAAGCTCCTTACTCAAGTAGAAGTTTTGATACTAAATAAGGAAGAGGCTGCTTTATTTTTTGGAGACTTAGATGCTCCAAGTTTAGCTAGAGCCGGGTCTGAATATTCCAAAATCTGCGTTGTTACGGATGGGCCACATGGATCGTTTGCTTGTTCTGCTGGTAAAGACTATTTTCAACCAATCTCAAAAGACGTGAAGGTTATTGACAGGAATGGCGCAGGTGATGCTTTTTCATCTGGACTAGTTTCCGTTTTAGCGCATGGTGGAAGCCTAAAAAATGCCTTGCAGTTTGGGTCAGAAAACTCAACGTCAGTTGTTCAGCAGGTTGGATCTCAGATTGGCATACTCAGAGCCTAAATTTACCCTGGTTTCCACCAAGGATACTTGGTCGCTATTGCGTAGGCACCTCAAAACCAAATACGCTACCATGACCCTGATCGGTAGTAAAGATTACGTGACCACCATGTCCAAGCACGATCTTTCTAGCCAGATAAAGTCCAAGTCCTGTGCCATCCGGTCTAATACTCTTGGCGTTAGTTGCTCTGAACATTTTAGAAAAAAGTCTGGGCTGCTCAGATTTAGGAATCCCAATTCCGCTATCTTTTACCTTAAAGTTTAGCCTATCCCGTTCGGTAAATAATTCTACATAGATTTTACCGCCTTTTGGTGTATACCGTATTGCATTGTCTAGCATGTTTACGACCACTTGCCTGAGTCTTGGGCCATCTACATTAACAGTCTTGATATTCTGATCTATATGGTAAGTAAGTTTAATTTTTTTGGCGTTAGCCTGTAATTTGACACCTTGTAGTTCTTCGCTTAAAATTCTTTTAAAGTCAACTTTATTTTTATTAATTTCAAATTTTCCACTATTCAGCCTTGAAGCAGTCAGAAAATCGTTTATAAGATCAGAAAGCTTATTTGTATTTTCTTCGATTATATTTATAAACTGAGCTTGCTTAGAATTTAAGTCACCGGCATCGCCGTCCTTTAAGATTGAGGCATAACCATTGATTGCACTGATTGGAGTTCTCATTTGGTGCGAAGCGATTGAAAGGAAGTCATCTTTAAACTCATCAGCTTTAATTAGTTCGCTATTCTGCTTACGGAGCTGCTTAGTAGATGCGACAATTCGCCGTTCTAGGTCTGAGTTAAGGTGTTTGATCTCCTCAAAGCGCATTGCTCCCTGTAGCGTGATGACTAGTTCCTTGGCAATTATACTCAAACTCCTTAGCTCCAGCTTTGTGTACCTCTCACCACTCTTCTTTCCACCAAGTAGTAAAAATCTATAATCTTTTCGATGCTCTCTATTAGATTTTTCGCCAAGATCAATTGCAACCGAAATACTTTCATTTTGAAGCTCAGAATAAAGCTGTTTGAACTTAACTCTGTCTAAGTTGTCTGCAAGGGCTACCCTTGAACCTTTTGTCATGTGGTATAGCCGCAACTCCTTGGCAAGCCCCTCACGCAGCCCACTTCTAACCTTTTGCTCTCGGCTATCAATTGATGACTTAAAATTTCCGTACATTGTTTCCAGGACCATGAATTCGGATTTAAAATATTTTTGGACCATTCGTTTTAAGGAGTCCGCAATTTCTTCGACTTCATCGCAATCAATCATCTCTTGATCAAGCTCTTCAAGTAACTCTGTCAATGTGTAACCCTTTTTAAAAAAATACTTGTCAGTAATAGAGTCGAAAATATTTTTTATCTTATCGTAAAGTAGTATTGTCGCCATTGTTCCAAATATGATCAACAAAATGGTTTCCATCCCTAAAGATGCACCAGGCTGAATTATCGGCAAAATAAATAAATATAGAGCTGTAGTATATAATCCTACTAAGACAGCGATAGAAATTGTGTAGGTCATGGCTTTAAACATATATTTTTTACCATCGAAAACAGATGGACCGTCTAGGTTTCCATGGCTTAAGGAAAGCGGCAAAGCGAAGCCCGCAAGTGGTCCAACCCAAATAAAGCTATAGACTTCAAATGAGGGTAGTATCAAATTTGATATTGAAATTATCATAAACACCACAGCCACTGTTTTAATGTATAGACTGCTGACATGCTTTTTGGCTTTTCTGACTGGCATAATCGCAACAATTAACACTAATGAAAGTATTAGGTTGTAACCAATTATGTGAACTAGATTTAATTTTCCATAGCTTTCCAGAGAAATAAAGAATGCGACTGAAAAGTTCCAGGCAGCAAGAAGAGCCGCCAGTAGCAGAGAGTGCTTAGCCAGCTTTAGTTGTTTGCTTGAACCTGGCGACCTAGCCCTGCTCAAGGTAAAAAGTAAGCTGAGTAGCGAAGCAGCCAGAAGAAGAATTGATTCCCACCGCATATTAATTATAAATATAGCACAAAATCATCTTTACTTCTGAAGGTTAAGCCTAAAGATCGCCAAAGAAGTTTAATTTGCTTATGCTATACTAAAATTCATATGAGTCACAAAATATCAGAGTACTTAAGAGAGCATTTAATTGGCGAAGTTTCTTCAAACCCTAGAACCCTAGACTATTTTTCTAAAGATGGCAGTATCTTAACTATCACCCCAAAAGTAATCGTATATCCTGACAATGTTCAAGATATTAGAAAAACTCTAAGATTTTGTTGGCGTCTTGCTGAGAAAGGAACGATTCTTCCTGTTACTGCCCGAGGTTCTGGTACCGATCAGGCTGGTGGAGCGCTTGGAGATGGTATTATTTTAGTTTTGCCTGCTCACATGAATGGTATTTTAAGTTTAGATTCTAAGGCCAAAACAGTTACCGTGCAGCCCGGAATTAACTACGGGTCGCTTCAGAATACCCTAAAAACGCATGGTCTTTTTTTGCCTCCACACCCAAGTAGTATAGATTATTCAAGTATTGGAGGAGCAATTAGCAACAATGCTTCTGGTCTTCGAAGTGTAAAGTATGGTGACACTCGTCACCTAACTAGGGCCCTTGACGTGGTCCTCGCTAACGGAGATACTATATCCACCGGTAAGCTATCCAAAAGAGACCTCAGCAAAAAGAAATCCCTCAATAACTTTGAAGGAGAAATCTATCGTCAGCTTGATGCCCTGATTACCGAAAATTCAGAATTGATCTACAGAGAAGAGGTTATGACCAGCAAAGATACCTCTGGTTATGCGCTCTCTCAGGTTCGCACTAAAGATGGTTCTTTCGATCTTACACCACTTATTGTTGGCTCTCAAGGAACTCTTGGCGTCGTTACTTCGGCTGAGCTTGATGTAACTCCCCACATGCCTAACCCTTCAATGCTGATGATTGGTCTATCAAAATTAGAAGATCTTGCCGATTTAAATTTAGGGATTCTAGACCTTACACCCTCTGCCGTAGAGCTTGTCGACAAGAACCTCTTAATTCAAGTCAATGCTCTGCAGCCTAATCAGCTCAGGGGAATCATAAAAGAGCCATATCCAAACTTTATACTTTTAGTTGAATTTGATGATGCCAAAGAACGTGA
Source organism: uncultured Candidatus Saccharibacteria bacterium (assembly GCA_937871805.1). Lineage (GTDB taxonomy): Bacteria > Patescibacteriota > Saccharimonadia > Saccharimonadales > HK-STAS-PATE-42 > HK-STAS-PATE-42. Next base: position 234,138 of record CALMQB010000002.1, on the reverse strand, counting down.
TCAGGCAAAGAAGATCAAAAAAGTTAAGCGTATGGTAGAGGAGATTGGTGGCGACATCATCGCAGACACCAAAGATCGTGATGAACGCCATCGAATTTGGAAAACAAGAGACTCTGCCGCGATTATCATGGGCGAAAACTACAAGGGCTCATCTGCTTTGCCAATTATCGAAGATGGCTGCGTACCAGTCGAGAACTTTATAAAATTAATTGCGGGAGCTTATGCCCTTTTCAAAAAATTTAATCTACATGCTGCAGTTTGGGGCCATGCCGGTGATGCTAATATTCACCTCCAACCGATGTTAAACTTGAGCGTACTTGGTGATCGTCAAAAAGCCTTTAAGCTTATGGATGCTTATTACGGTCTAGTTCTCGATCTCGGCGGTACGATCTCTGGTGAGCATAACATTGGTCGGCTTCGAACTCCATATATGAAGCAGATGTACACTCCAGAAATGTATGAAATCCTTTCAAAGGTTAAGCAGATTTTTGATCCTTACAACTTCCTAAACCCTGGTGTCAGATTTGGTACAACTAAAGAAGACCTTGTTTTAATGATGCGTCACGAATTTGATTCCACCAACTGGAAGAAGCGCCTTCCAATGACCAGCGCTTAAACTTAAACTGTCCTAAAGGTTGACTTTTACTTATTTAGTAGGGTATAATCAACTTTAAAGTTAAAATTTTGAACTGATGAGCAGCATAGATAATATAAGTCGCAAAGGTGATTTTTTAGAACCCCTAGGCTGGGCCTTAGATCAGTTGGTTTATGAGGGGGGGCAGGACTATAGATCGCAAGATCATCCGCCACGCATTGTCTCCTCAAAAATTGGAGAGCCGCCGTCTCCTGCGAGAGAATACCTTAGATTCGGTCGGCATGTTAGCGATGTAATTGAGGGCTATGGATTTTATATTGGGCCAGGTAGGGTCGGCATTGATGTGTCTTGTATGGCAGTAGCTGGTATGGTGGCTAGCTGTGCTGGGCATTCCGCTGTTAATCTGCTGGATGAGCAGGCAAGGCTCGCAAGGGTTGGCACTATGTTGAAGGATCCCAGGTCTACTGCGGAAGTAGTTGAGCTCGCAAAGTGGGGAAGGTCTAAGTATGAATTTGATCACGGTCAATTAACGTCAACGCCTGCTTCAGCCATGGAAAGGGAATTGGGCATGTTCCCGAGGCAGGGTGACGGTCCAGAAGATCTCAGTGCCAGGCTTGCTATTGCTTTCAAGCCTGGGCCAGACGGTCAGCATTTTAAAGTTTCAGACTCGGCACAAAAAACTTTAGACGAAATCAAGTCTGGAGCTGAAGTAAATGCAGTAAAAGCTGGTTCCGAGCGGCGTAGCGTGTGCCCAAGAACGGCCATTGTGGGTCGGTTGTTTAACAAGATATCTCAAGCAGCTTGCCAAATAGATTCTCTAGTCCCCAGCCAGCTAAGAGAGCAGACTACTGGGTCTGGCCTAATAATTCTATAATCAAGTTTAACTTTTGGTCGCTCTTCAGTATCTTCGCAATCTTCCACCGTTTTAAGCTATAATTAACAGCTTAAACTTAAGTTATGCTACTAGACCTCAATATCAACCATAAAGAAATGGGCAGAAAAGATCTGCTTAAAGGCTTTTCTATGTCTGTTGAAGAAAATCAAAAAGTTGGTTTAATCGGCAGAAACGGAACTGGAAAGTCAACACTCTTAAACTTAATCTCTGGCATAGACAAAGATTTTGATGGTCAAATCTCCATTAATAAAAAAGCTCGTTTAGTTTTTACGCGCCAAGAACATACTGGGTTAGGAGATTTAAGTTTAATAACCTATATCTTAGAAGATCTCCCAGAATTCAAAAAGTTGAAGAGCATCTTAGACAATTTTGATTTTCCAACTCCAACTCAAAGACAGCTCGAATCATACTCTAACGCGTTAGATAGGTTTACAGTTCTTGGATATTTTGAAGTTGAAGAAAAAATCAAAGAAGATTTACGCCGTCTACAATTTTCCGAGAAACTTATAAGCGGTCAGCTTGGAGCGCTTTCCGGAGGTCAAAAGCGTCTGGTAGAGGTTGTTAAGATTATCAATTCTGGAGCAAATCTAGTTTTAATGGATGAGCCAACCAACCACATGGATCATATTGCAAAAAAATGGTTTGTTAGCTGGATGTCATCTTTCCAGGGAGCGATTATCGTCATTACCCACGATAGAGACGTTTTACATTGCGTAGATAAAATTACAGAGATAAAAGACCTCAAAGACCAAACCTTTAAAGGAAATTATGACGCCTATCTAAAACAGAACACTCAAAAAACAGTAAATTCAATGCAAGACTGGGAAGTCATTGAAAAATCAATTGAAAATCTTAAAAAAGATGTTATTCGCTATCGTAGACTTAAAGAAAAGTCTAGAAACCCTGGAACGATTCAGAACTTTAAGCGTATGGAAAATAGTGCTGCTGAAAAACTTGCTGAATTACAAGAAGTTGAAAAGCCAACCTTTTGGATTGACAAAGAAAGCGGGTCAGAGCTCAAGAAAGATCTTGGTGAAAAATATCAAAAACATAAAGCTAAAAATATCAAAATTAACCTTCACGAAAAAGAGCATAACTCTCAAAAGATACTCAGTGTGGAGTCGCTTTCACTCGGATATCCAGGCAAACAGCTTTTTAAAGACCTCAGTCTAAACTTAAGTATGGGTGAACGGCTCGAGCTGCGTGGTAGGAATGGGGTCGGGAAGTCCACATTTGTCAAAGCTCTTATCTCTACCTATAACAGAGAAGGACTGCAAGGCAAGATTTTTGGAGGCTTAATCGAACTAACTCCACTTGCTAAAATTGGAATTTATGAACAGGAACTTGAAGCAAGCTACCTGAATCTAACACTGGAAGATGCAATCTATAGTTTTTATAGTAGTCTAGATTTAAGTTTGACTGACACGGAGCTGCGCACAATCCTTAGCCGCTATCTTTTTGAGCCGGCAAGAGATGGCGGACAACCGGTTGCGACTCTCTCTGGAGGTCAAAAAGCCCGTCTGCAGCTAATTAAGATGTTTGCATCAGAGCCAAACCTTCTAATTCTAGATGAACCAACTAACCATCTTGACTTACCGAGTATTGAAGAACTCGAAGAAGCGCTGAAGAGCTACACTGGCGCAATTCTCTATGTATCCCACGATACTTATTTCCGAAAAAATATTGCGGGTAAAGTTCTAGAAATCTACCCAGCCTAAACCTGGATTAAGCAGTTAAGCTATATTCACCTTTAGTTCAAACGGGTATCGCTTTTCTGCTCTTAGTTCAATCCTTTTTTTTTGCTCCTCGGATTTTCTTCCAGCCCTAAGACTCTTGGAGATCAACCTAGACACGATAATTAGCAGTACCGCAGATGAAGCCACGACCACATCGCTCAGGTTGACAATATAATCAGTTCCAATAACTTTCCCGCTTATTACAAAGGTTGATATTTTATCGATCATTCCAAGCCTCACAAAAAAGTAGGTTGAAAAAATACTCAAAATAAGAGTTTGTGATTTTGACTTAAAACTAGAAACAACCCTGTTCACTAAAATGCTCAAAATTATGTCTCTAAGAATCAGTAGTTTTAATAAGTCTATTTCAGATATTTTTTTAGCTTTTTTATTCATATACTCTAAGTATACGCTGTAAGCGGCAGGGTCATCAAGCATTAGAGATTTAGCTATCGTTGTAACTTAGACTAGTCAGTTTAAAATAGACCATGTATAAACTTAACTACAGCTTTTCCCAAGAAGAACTGTAGCATTATTCCACTGACCCCAACGCTAAAGCCTATCGCAGTAATAAGTCCATCTTTTAAGATCATACCGATAGAAATCAACACTACGCCGAGCGCAGGCAAAGTGTCTAAACCCGAAAAGGGTGGAGCAGCAGTTGTTGCGGCCGCAAAGAAGGCAACCCCAACGCCTATCATTGAGTCCGCCAGCTTGCCCTTGAGCATGAATGACCACCTCGGTTTTGAAAACTTTTCTAACCACCCTATCATCTTTACCAGTGAAGGTAGGATTTTCTTTGTCAGTGTCTTATTGAGCTTTAACTTCTCCCATCGCCTTGGAAGCCATAACGTCTTTCTGCCTAAGGCCATTTGAGCTCCAAAAATTACAGATAAAATTGCAAAAAGATCTGTCACGCCTGCTGTGGGAATTGGCAGCGCGCTTGAGGCCATTAAGAACATAAATAAAATTGCAAAAGTTCTATTCCCAAAGACTTTGTCTAAGCTGAGCAGCGTCTTTGGTTGGTCAGAGTCCAGCCATGTTTTAATATCGTGACTAAAGTCCTCTCCGCTGTCTTTTTTCTTTCTTTTTTCTCTCACCATACACCTAATAGTGTAACACGTACTAGAAGTTGATATCATAAAAAAAGTTAAAGTTTTTAGCTTTGTGAGAAGTTTAACTTTATGAACTAAAAATATGCAGTATAAAGCTAATAGATTTAACCGTTTTCGACCACTATCAAGCCAGTCTGATTTGGTTACAGCACTGAGCCTTCTATCACTTGCGGCAATTGGCTTTAGTAAATTTACACCTTTAACTCAGGTCGTCTTCATTCCCAGATTACCCATTTTAACTTTAGTTTTAGGAGCCGTTATCGTTAAGAGGCACACCCAATTAGTCCGCCTATTTATAATTATCCTAGTCCCAGTTTTGATCTTTACACTGTCTTCAAATTTTGTAAACAGACTTCAAGTTTACAAATCTCTCTACGGTCAAACCTTAAACTTAACTGCTACTGTTCAAGATGATGCAGCCTACAATACCTATGGAGACTACGAGTTTAATGTTTACCGTTTAAGCTTTGCGGAAGATGGCCAAAAAATACCTGGCCGTCTGCGTATTAGAACTAAGCAAAACCTAGCCGTATATAGAGGCGATCGACTTTTTATATCTGGAAAGCTTAAGCCAACTTTAGGCTCCAGAACTGGCTCTATCTCATATGCCACAGTCGAGGTTCTAGCCTCTAGCCCGAGTTGGCTGGAAAAACTGAGGCTCAAGTTTTTTGCTTCAGTCTATTCTAGTCTGCCAGAACCTCATGCCTCGCTTGGAATTGGCTTTTTAGCGGGAGTCCGATCTTCGATCAGTAAAGAGTTTCAGGATCAGCTCTCCACGGTTGGGTTAACGCACATCATTGCCGTAAGCGGCTATAATTTAACGATTCTTGTTCTGGCAATTGGTAAGCTTGGTAAAAAGTTTTCTAAATATCAAAAACTGGTCTTATCTCTAACTTTAATCATTGGCTTCTTACTCGTCACTGGATTTTCACCAAGTATTGTTCGAGCAGCAGTAGTTAGTCTAATTTCTCTAACCGCTGTATTCTTCGGCAGAAAAGTCTCCGCCTTAAATTTAATCTTAATTTCAGCAGCCATTACGGCCGGTTTCAACCCAACTTATCTTTGGCAAGATATCGGCTGGTGGCTCAGTTTTCTGGCATTTTTCGGAGTTCTAATTCTCGCTCCAGCACTTTCCACGAAAGTTTTCAAAGAAAAAGAGCCTGGCATCATACCTTCCATCATACTGGAGTCATTTTCTGCTCAGCTAATGACTGCTCCGTTAATCGCCTTTACGTTCGGGACCTTTTCAGTAATTTCATTGCTCTCCAATGTTTTGGTCTTGCCACTTATACCCTTAGTAATGATTTTGGTTCTGACAGTCGGTCTAGTTGGCCTTCTCTCTGCTCCAGCTGCACTATCTTTAGGAATACTCCCAAAGCTTGTCTTGACCCCAATAGTTTGGATAATTGAGAACCTTGCCGCGCTGAGCTTTTCATCTGCCCAGCTTAAGTTTAGTTTACTCGGGATGATCAGCGTATATTTGTTGCTTATTTCTTTTGTAGTCGTCACTAACTCTAGTGCAACTCATAAAGATCCTGCCGTTAAGGTCAAACCTTGATACCAGATTTGCAGAGACATCAAATTAGGATAATGTGGTAAATTTAGAGATATGAAAAGGCTATTATATATTGGTTTAAGTCTAATGTTCATCTTAGCTTTTGGAGTCCATGCCTCAAAAGCACTAGCTGAACAGGGGCGCAACTCTTCAGAGGTTTGTATACAGTCGAATGACACGGGAGATCTCAACGGGCAGTGTGCTCAGCCGATTTTAGACACAAACTATGTTGCGCCTCCAAAAACAGGCTCAATCCTAAGTATCGTAATAATTATTTCTGGCTCAGTGGCTGCAGTAATCTCTACTATTTTGGGCTGGAAGAGACATATAAAATCTAACCGATTTTCAGTGCGGGCCTAGCCTGGACTTTTAGCTACTCAAAATGTTAAACTTTACCTAAAGTAAGACTAAAATTTAAACTAATCTACAAGTTATGTCCAGAGGAAAAGCAACCACATCAAAAAAACGCAACACTGGACGTCAGACTGGTTCCAGGCGCTCTCATCTACGCTTAAAGTTGGCAAGAGCAGTTAACGCAAAAAGTCCCGTTCAGGTCTACACCACAAGAAGAGAAAGTGGCAAAGCTTTAAGCAAGCAGGTTAAAACAAAGCAAAAATCATAGTTTCCCTTTAGCTAGGTTTCCCTTTAGCTAAAATATAAGGTAAACTTAAACATAATTTATGGCGGCAAATCGGCACCTTGGCAGAATCGTTACTATGCAAGCTCTTTACGAATACTTTGTAAGAAGTTCACTTAAAGATTCTAGCCTCGACATCAAAGATGTTATTGGTCGAGCGTTATCGGTTCATTACAAGAACATTAAAGATACAGATTTCGTAAAAGCTGTCATAAAAGGGACCATTGAAAAGCAGGAAGAGATAGACCAGGCTTGGCTTAAGTTCGCTAAAGATTGGCCGCTAGAACAGATCCCAACTGTCGAAGTATCTATTTTACGCCTCGCAGTCTATGAGCTTAAGTATCCTTATAAAGACGTTCCTTATAAAGTTGCAATAGACGAAGCAGTTGAACTTGCTAAACAGTTCGGAGGTGACAATGCACCGAAGTTTATCAACGGAGTTCTTGGTAGCGTCTACAAAGATATTTTTCCGAAGGAATCTGACGCACTTGTAGCTCCTAAAAAAACAAAACAAAGCAGTAAAGGTTAAGCTTAAAGTATAGGTATGTCACAACAAAAAGATATGCAGGATAAGGTCTCAAGTGATTCAAAAAGCCTCAACAATAAAGGCTCTGGTAAAGAGCAACCTAAGCCTAATGCTGACAAACCTGCAAAAAGTTCTAATAAAAATCAGCCTAAGACTAAAGATTCTCACAGATATCAGAGCAAGCTTTCAGCACCATTAAAAAATTTTTCCAGAATGGTTAAGAAGCCACTCATTAAAGAGGCCGTAAAAGAAGTCACTGCCGGAGGGATTGTTTATCGAATCAATAAGGATTCCATAATCGAAATTCTATTAGCTCAAGATTCTAGGGACCGCTGGACAATTCCTAAGGGGCATGTCGAACCTGGAGAAATTACCAGTGAAACTGCAGAAAGAGAGATCCGCGAAGAAACTGATCTGCAAGAGATGAAGGTTTATGACCACCTTGGAAAGTCGACTTTTCAGTATCGCCGTTTAAATACCCTAGTTCTGATGACGATGCACATCTTCTTAGTTGAAGGGAAGGGCAAAACTGATGACGTTCGTAAGGTCGATCCATGGATGAAGGACCTAGGATGGTTCGATTTCTCTAAAGCCTTGGATATGATTGCTTACGAAGCTATCGAGACCCTAATGTTAGTTGGTCTTCGCAAGGTACGTGAGCGTTATCCTGGAGCCAAAATATCTAGTTAAGCTAAGTCTTAAACCCTAAATCAGAATTAATCTTATGCCACGCCAAAGTCTTCGCCCAAAACAAAATCCTATTGCAGATCCAGGCGCTCAGATCGCAGTTCCAAGCAAGTTCTTTGAAGGAGTCGATATGACTGAATATAGTAATTTTTGTTTGGGTGTAATCGGTAAAAAGTTTGAGAATCTAAGGCTACTTCTTAATGCTTTCACGCATCGTAGCTATGTTAATGAGCATCGCAAATCTAAATTTAAGAATAATGAACGCCTTGAGTACCTCGGGGACGCGGTTTTAGAGCTCGCTGTTACGGAGTTCCTCTATGCTCAGTATCCAGAAGAGCCAGAGGGAGTTCTAACTGCTTGGCGGTCTGCATTAGTACGCACTGAAAGTATTGGAGCGGTCGGTGGAGCCTTGCAAATGGATTCCATTCTGCGCCTCAGCAAGGGCGAAAAGTTAAACTTAGCTCGTTCTCGGCTTCAAATTCTAGCCAATACTTTCGAAGCTTTTGTAGGAGCACTATATTTAGAATTTGGCTTTGAGACTTCAAAGCAGTTCATTGCCGAGAATCTACTCAGCAAAACTGAGACTATGATTCAGACTGAGAGTTGGCGCGACCCAAAATCAATTTTACAAGAACTCGCCCAGTCCAAATTCGGGGTTCCCCCAACCTATAAGGTGCTAGAAGAGTCTGGTCCCGATCACGATAAACACTTTACATTGGGCGCTTACATTAACGGTGAACTTTTTGGTAAAGGTTCCGGTCACAGCAAGCAAAGTGCCCAACAATCTGCCGCTGAAAAAGCTGTCAAAAAAATAGAACGTTAAACTTCTGTACTCTCGCCAGGCTTTAAAACTAGCAACTCTGTCCCAGCTTCATCTGCAGCCTTCTTGAGCCAGTTATACTCAGCTTTTTCTCCAAATTCAGAAAGCAGAGCATTGTGAGTTGGAAAAACTCGCTTAACTTTAAGTTTCTTAATAAATTCCATTGCTTCAGATATCTTCATCCACGGCGCAGATGCCGGAACTGCCACCAATTCTATTGATTCCACATCAACCGTTGGAAGATCAAAAGAGTCTCCAGAGTAGTAAAACTTCCCGTTAACAACCAAAGATCTATTTAAGCAAGGAGTAGTTTGGTAAATCACAGCATGATTATCCCCGCCAACTAGGATTTCAAATATACTTAAGTTTAACTTGTCCCCAGCGTTAACGGCTATTTTCTTTGCTCCCAAGTCTTTAAGTTCATCCAGAACTTCCGGGGAGCCAACTACCGTAAGATCAGGGTTATTTTCAAGTATCTTTTCAATATTTTCAACCACAAGATGGTCGCCATGAACGTGAGTTATAAATGCCACCTGAACATTATCTAGTTTTGGCAATTTAGAGACGATTCCAGGATCAACGACTAAAAGCTTTCCGGCTTCTTCAATAACTAGCGCAGCATGTTCGTACTTCGTGATCTTCATAAGATATAAATTCTGGTGCGGGTGGAGAGAATCGAACTCTCGTCACCTGCTTGGAAGGCAGGGATAATAGCCACTATACCACACCCGCACGCTAACATTTATTTTACCACAAAAGCTAAACTTAATTTAAAATTTGACCGCATTCTATTCCGTTAAGTTTTTTCTAAATTCCAAAACGTCTTCTCTAAGTTTAAGTTTTTCGAGTTCGCTGGAATAAGTTAAACCCCTTAGCAATAATTCTGCTAAAACAATCATATCTTCCACCTTTGCGCCAATTGTAGTTATGGCCGGAACTCCGATTCTTAGACCGCTGGGGTTGAAGGCTCCACTTTTATCGTTTGGAATAATATTCTTATTCGTCGTAATCCCAACTTCTTCCAGCATTTTTTGAGCCTCGCTACCGCTAATTTCAAAGCTATCCACCACATCGATTAAAATCATATGGTTTTCAGTTCCGCCAAAGACGAGTTTAAACTTAAGTTTTTGGAGTTCTTCCGCCAGCTTTTTAGCATTATCTAAAATCTGCTGAGCATAAGTCTTAAATTCTGGTTGCAATGCTTCTTCAAAAGCAACGGCTTTAGCAGCGATTGTCTGCATCTGCGGTCCACCTTGAATTCCGGGGAAGACAGACTTGTCTATGAGTGTTGGCAAATTTCCCAACTCCTGCGAGATTTTTTTTATCGGATTCCCGACTTTGCCCTTACTCAAAATTAATCCTCCACGCGGACCACGCAAAGTTTTATGGGTTGTCGTCGTCAAAACATGGAATCCTGAATCTAGTGGGTTTTCTAAAACTCCTCCAGCAATTAAGCCTGCAATATGGCTAACGTCTGCCATTAGCATGGCTCCGACCTCGTTGCCAATCGTTACAAACTTTTCCCATTCCAAAGTTTTGGTGTAAGAGCTAAATCCCGCCAAGATTATCTTCGGCTTAAACTTAATTGCAAGCTGGCGGAGTTCATCGAAATCAATCTCTCCCGACTCTAAATCTTTAACTCCGTACTGAACAAAATTGAAAGTCTTAGCCAACGCCGTAGCAGAGTGGCCGTGTGTCAGGTGGCCTCCATGGCTGTAATCCATTGCTAATATTGTGTCTCCGGGATTACACCACGCCCAGTAAACAGCTTGATTAGCCTGAGCTCCAGAGTGTGGCTGAACGTTAGCATGGTCTGCTCGGTACAGCTTTTTAGCGAGTTCAATTGCTAGTATTTCAACTTTATCTGTATTCTCCTGCCCGCCGTAATAACGCCTTCCTGGATAGCCTTCAGAATATTTGTTGGTGAAAATACTTCCAGAAGCTTCTCGAACATCTTCAGAGGCATAATTCTCGCTAGGGATCAATTCCAGCGCATTTTTCTGCCTTTCTTCCTCCGCCGCAATCAATTCAGCTATTTTTATATTTTTCATCAAACTTAATTATATCAACTCCGCTCGCTATTCAGTTAAGGATCTGCCTATGGTAAACTTAAGCGTATGAAATTAAAAAATAGATTTAAAAAACTAGATAATAAAGGCTACACAGCTGTAGAACTTCTTGCTGTAATTCTGGTCTTCTCAGTTCTTTCTGGGCTATTTGTTTATGTTCTTCGGCAAAATGCTGCAGATTCTAGAGATCTAGAGCGTAAAAGAGACCTAAGTGCAATTTATTTTTCATTAGAATCTAATAAATCCGAGGTTGGCTATCCTCAAAAGCCAACTTTAGAAAACCTCAAAGGGCTAGACCCAGAGGCTCTAGCAGATCCTACTAAAAAATCTCTCGGAGATCCTGGCGCCGAATATCGTTACTTCCCAGCAGATTGCACCAGTGGATTTTGTAAAGAGTACGAACTTAAAGTTAATTTAGAAAAAGAAGCTGAATTCACTAAAAAGAGTGGTCAGAATTAAAGCTTCAGAGCTCTAGCATATTGTAACTTAAACTTAATTCTTCAAAATCTAAAAACATAAGTTTATCTTTTGATATATTTAATCATAGTATGATTGCAATTGAATGAGGACTGCCAGACCCGGACACTTCCAGCAGGGACAGGGCGGCGGAGTTGCATAGAAGGGCTACTCCAAAATATGATGCTGGAGTTCGGGTGAGTTTAGGTATAACTGCGAGTGCACTTACGAACTCCGAGCCGGGACCCTGGCAAAAAGAAGCTGCTTGTAGAGTGTACAAAGGAGAAAAAAGGGACTCAATTTTTTATCCAAATGGGGAAACGGGTCCTGACAATATCGATAAAATAAGTAGAGCTAAAGCTTTCTGTAGCTTATGCGCAGTCAGAGCGGCCTGCCTAGAGTATGCAATCTCAACTCAGGAGGACCATGGAATATGGGGTGGCCTAACAGAAGCAGAGCGCAGAAGGGTAATACGTCAGAGAAAAAGAAAATAACTTATGATAGATAGAGCACACCCTTAGCGAGCCCATCTCAAAATCATCTTTAGTGGCGTGATATAATTATAGTTATGATTAGCAAGAATGGCTCGCTAAAAAATAAACTTAAATCCAACTTAATTTTGGCGTTGCTGATTGGTGCAACTTTTTTAATTGGCTATCTATATTACCAGTTTACTGGAAACACGATCGGGATAATCGTCTCTGTTAGTTTTGGATTAATCTATTCTCTGATATCTTACTTCACAGCTTCTAAGGTCGCCCTTAAAGTTAATCGCGCTAAACCAATCACCAAGGAAGACTTCCCAAAAGTCTATAAAATTGTTGGAGATTTAGCTCAAGAGGCGAAGATTCCAATGCCTAAGCTCTACATTGTGCAGGATTCAGCTGCCAATGCTTTTGCCACAGGGCGCTCTCCAAAAAAAGCACACGTTGCAGTTACATCTGGGATTTTAGAAGTACTAGATGATGATGAACTTAAAGCCGTTCTAGCACATGAAATCTCCCACGTTAAAAATTACGATATTCGTTTGATGATGATTGTTTTTGCTTGTGTAACATCTTTAAACTTAATTTTGGATTTTATGCTGCGCAGTTTTATTTTTGGAGATGAAAGAAACGGCGGAGGTTTTATGACCTATATCTTACTTTCATTTCTGACGCCGATTATTGGAATGATGGTTCAGGCAGCAGTTTCCCGTCAAAGAGAATTTGCCGCAGATGCTTCTGGAGCTGAAATAACTCATCGTCCACAAGATCTCGCCAGCGCTCTCAGGAAGATCTCTTCAAATGGTTCATCCCTAAAGAAGCAATCTAGTGCAACTGCACATCTTTTCTTCGCCAATCCTTTAAAAGGTTCCAAGTTTGCTAAACTTTTTTCAACCCATCCTCCAATGGAAAAACGAATTGAAGCCCTCAATAATCTGGTAGTTTAAGTTTAAGTGAGCACTAATTCTAATTCTAATTCCAATTCCAGTTCTACTCCAAAGCTTGGCCAGCACTGGCTGCAAGATCAAAACATTCTGCAAGCTATTGCAGACTATGCTGATCTTGATTCTGATGACTTTGTTTTAGAGATTGGGCCAGGACTTGGAACACTGACTTCTAAGCTTCTCAAAACTGAGGCCAAAGTTCTGGCTGTCGAATTTGATGAACAACTTGCCGGTAATCTTCCAAAGAGTTTCCCGGGAAAGTTGAACTTAACTGTTCAAAATTCTGACATTCGCAAATTCAACTTTGAAGAACTCCCGGCTGGTTACAAATTGGTCACTAACCTTCCATATTATATTTCAGGAATATTTTTCAGGATCCTAATTGATATCAAAAATAAACCAAGTTTAACTGTAGCCCTAGTTCAGCAAGAGGTTGCCGAAAAGTTATCAAAGTCTCCAGAACTTGGAGAAAGCAACAAGCTGGCGATGCTCGCCGCATACTATTACCAGACTGAGTTGGGGATTAAGGTCTCTGCAAAATCTTTCTCTCCTCCACCAAAAGTCACATCGCAGGTACTTATCCTTTACCCTAGGTTCGAACCACTTTTTCCCGAGCTAGACTTTAAACTTTATTCACGCTTAGTAAAGTTCGCTTTTGCTTCTCCTCGCAAAACTCTAATCAATAATATTGCAGCGGGTTTGCGCCTGCCCAAAAATGATGTTATTGAGCTTGTCAAAAGTTTAAACTTAAATCCAGGAATTAGAGCAGAACAACTTAGAGTCGAAGATTGGCAAAAACTCTTCAAAGTTCTGCTTAAGTTTAAATAAGATATAATTTTCTAAGTATGAAAGAGCTGCTCAACATCTTTAAATTCTCCAAACACCTTTGGAAGTATTATTTACTAATTGCAGTGTTAACCTTAGTTACGGCTATACTTGGTCAGGCTGCTCCACTAATAACCCAAAGAGTGATCGATGGAATTTCCAAAGGCTCAATTAGTTACACCAGCTTGGTTGTTCTCAGCATATTATATTTTGGAGCAGGGGCGGGCACAACTTTCATTTCTAACATTAGCGGTTACCATGGTGATATTATGGCCGTTAAACTAGAAATATTTTTAGCCGATAAGTTCTATCAAAAGATCTTAGCCTTACCTCAAAGCTATTTCGATGAAGAATTAACCGGAACAATCGTCAACCGCTTGAATCGCTCTACTGTTGGTCTTTCTACTTTCATTAAAGCTTTTTCAAATAACTTTTTTCCATTCATCGCGACAACTTTTCTATCCTTAGGAATTGTATTTTATTACAGCTGGCAAGTTGGACTTCTCCTCACTAGCCTTTTTCCGATCTATGTTTTACTAACAACTCGTAGTTCAACTCTTTGGCAAAAGTATGAAAATATCAGTAATAAGCTTAAAGATACTGCCGCTGGAAGATTCCAAGAATCTATCTCCAGCATAAAAACAATCAAAAGCTTTACGTCAGAAAGTAGAGAGCACAAGTTCTTCGTAGGCACACTCAATAAACTTATTCCAAACACTAAAAAACAAAGTTTTTACTGGCACCGCAAAGACGTAGAAAGAAGATTTATTGTAGACGTTATTTTTGGGATCATCTTTTTAGTAATTGCTGGCCAGCTCTTCAATGGCTCTATTTCAATTGGTAAGGCAGTCGCACTTTTACAATTTTCTGCAATGATCCGAATTCCGCTTTTTACAGTTTCCTTTCTTGTCGATAATTTCCAAAAAGCAATCACCAGCTCTAAAGATTACTTTTTGACCATGAAAGAAGTTGAAGAAATCTCCAACTCAAAAATATCTGAAACTCAGAAGGTACTACAAAGCTCTAAGATTGCAGGTCAGATTAAGTTTAAAGATGTTTCATTTGCTTACCAAAATGCAGAACCTATTTTTTCAAAAATTAGTTTTATTGTGCAGCCAGGTCAAAAAGTTGCCATAGTCGGAGAGTCCGGTCAAGGTAAGACGACTCTAGCTCACCTTTTGCTTAAGTTTTACACTCCAAGTTCTGGAGCGATTAAGCTCGACGGAGTAAATTTAGAAGATATTCAAACTTCGTCGTTAAGACAAAGTATCGGCCTAGTATTGCAAGAACCAGCTCTTTTTTCTGGGACAATTTATGAAAATATTGCTTATGGAAACCCAAAAGCTACAGAAAAAGATGTTCAAGTTGCAGCTAAGGCTGCCAATGCTGCGGGCTTCATCCTTAAGTTTAAGCATGGTTATAAATCTTTTATTGGTGAACGTGGCGTCAAGCTCTCCGGTGGTCAAAAACAGCGCATTGCCATTGCTAGAACGATCTTAAAAGATGCTCCAATATTAATTTTGGATGAGGCAACTAGCTCTCTAGATTCTAAAGCCGAGCACGAAGTTCAGGTGGCTCTAGACAATCTGATGAAACATAAAACTACAATCATTATTGCTCACCGTTTTTCAACAATTTCCAGTGCAGATCTAATTGTAACTTTAAAGGGCGGTAAAGTTGATGAAGTCGGACCCCCAGCAGAGCTCGCTAAAACTGGCGGAGTTTACGCTGAGCTACTTAAACTTCAAACTGTTGGTACGAAGAAAGCTAAAAAAGCTTTAGAAAAGTTCGACATTAACTAGGCAGCTCTTCAGGCAATCTTTGTAAAAGCTAGGAAGGTTCAAGCCATCATCATCCAAAATATCGTCGACTTCTAGCCAGCTATATTCCGAATGTTCAAAACTTAACTTCGGCTCGAACTCCTCATCAACGTGCAGGGCAAAGCAGAATCTATCAACCGGCTTTCCATTACGCATTTTCCACTGGGAGTTAATTAAACTTAATTCAGATGAATCTGCCTCAAATCCGGTTTCTTCAAAAGTCTCTCTTGCCGCTGCTCTCTGGTTTGATTCGCCAGGCTCTGCGGCTCCACCAGGAACGTCCCAGCGTCCAGGGTGGTACCATACATATTTAGAGCGTTTAATCACCAGAGCCTTTGAACCACACAGGATTGCAATTTTGCACATCCTGTCTCTTTTTTCATCTTGCATATCTTTATTTTTTTACTTTATTTTCTCCCCATTGCCATTTCGGTTTCGGTGCATGCCTTAGGCTCACAAAGAACAGCACTAGCGTGGTAACCACTACAGCAAATCCAATTAGTAGACTGAATATTAGATCTAGCTCTTCACCTTGTGAGGCAAATACTTCAGCAAGAACATAGATTACAGCAAGGTACGCTATGGTTACTATCCAACCATTCTTAGTGTTCGGAGACCACCCATAGCCCCAGCGTTTATTTTTAAACCACAGCTCCTGTGGCTTATCTTTTAATTTCTTTTGCATACCTAAACTTAATTATAACCTATCTATTCGGCCATTCATCAAGAGTTTCGAATCTTCCCTCTTCAAAAGGGGGCCAACATATTTCAGAAAATTTTGCACCCTTTGCACCTGCGGTCCACTGCATTACATCACTAGGTAGTATTGGAGTACTAGGGATGTGCGGCCCACTCTGGACCACCTCGTATTTGCCAGCTCTCAATACTCTCAAGTTAGTATCGCCCTCCCCATCAATAATCTGTTCAAGTGTAACTACACCATTTCTGACTACTTGGATTGGGGTTTTGGCTAACGGTTCCATGGTTACAATCGCCAGGTCACAAGCAGTCAATCCTGTGAATTTAAAAACTTCACAAACAACACCGTCCACGACGGTCTCGGAGCCTTGGCTTTCGACCGGGAAAGTTTTTCCTAAATAATCAAATGTTCTCATAGACATGGCTATGATTATAGCACAATTATACTTGATTTATCAAGTCTAGGAGTTCTTTTTCGTCGATAACTTCTGTTCCAAACTTTTCGGCTTTTTTGAGTTTACTTTCGCCGACCTTTCCCCCGGCTATCAAATAGGTTGTTCCTTTACCAACAGAACTTTGAAAAACACCGCCCAAAGCTCGGATCTTATCTGCCGCTTCTTCGCGACTCATTCCACTTAGACTTAAAGAGCCTGTTATTACAAAGCTTTTTCCGCTCAGTTTTCCTGCTATAGATCCAATCCCATCCCCAGAATTAAGTTTAACTTCTTTTGGCTGGACTCCGAATTCCTTAAACTTAAGTAACATTTCTTGGTTTTCTTGATCTCCAAACCAAGCTAAAATAGATTCAGCAACAACTTCTCCAACTCCATCGATCTCAGTTAAATTCTCTAAGTTTGCCTCAGATAGCTTCTCTAAACTCCCAAAATTGTTTGCTAAATCTATTGCGGTTTGAGCTCCAACTTGGCGAATTCCCAGCGCAAAAATAAACTTAGCAAGTTCGGGCTCTTTTTTTTCTGCAATTGCTTCAACCAGATTCTTCGCTGAAAGCTCTGCAAAACGCTCCAGTTCTTCCAACTCCGCTTGCTTAAGCTTAAAGATGTCGGCCTGGTCTGTAATTAGCCTGGCGTTCAGCAATGCTTCAATATTCTTTTCGCCCATACCCTCAATATCCATTGCACCCCGGGCTGCAAAGTGTTGGATTTTACGGCTAATTCTTGCTGGGCAAGAATTGTTTGGGCAACGCCACACTGCATCTTCCAGCTTAAGTTTAATTAGTTTTGTAGAGCACTCTGGACAGTCGTCTGGAAACTTATACTTAACTTCCTCGCCCGTTCTGAGTTCAATTAGCGGTTCAACCACGGCCGGGATAATATCGCCCGCTTTTTCAACAATCACTGTATCGCCAACCCTTATATCCTTACGTTCAATTTCTCTAGCATTATGCAGTGTTGCCATACTAACTGTGCTTCCATCTAGGTTGACCGGCTCCAAAATTGCAACTGGAGTTGCTGCCCCAGTTCTGCCAATGCTAATAAAGATGTCCTTAAGTTTAGTTGTACTTTGTTCAGCAGGATATTTAAAAGCTACTGCTCCACGCGGGGCTTTCCCAACAATCCCCAAGCTCTGATAGGCTCTGCGGTCATCAATCTTGATCACGAAGCCATCACTGTTAAACTTAAGTTCCTTGCGCTTAGTCTCCCAGTTTGCTATATTTTCCTCTAAGCTATCAATGTCTTCAAATGCCTTCCAGACTCCAGAGGTTTTAAAGCCAAGTTCTGTTAACCTTTTGTAGACACCAAGGTGTGTATTTTTACCTTCGGCGTATTCTCCTTCCATCAAATCGTATGCAAAAAATTGCAGGGGTCTTTTAGCGACTAAAGCAGAATCTAGCTGGCGGATTGTTCCTGCCGCCAGATTCCTAGGGTTAGCATAAACTTTTTCTCCAGAAGCCTCTAATTTAGCATTAAGTTTGTCGAAGTCTGCTTTAAACAGAACAATCTCGCCACGAACCTCAATAATTCCCTTTTCATTAGAATTAAGTTTAAGCGGCACGCTTTGAATAGTTTTAACATTACTGGTTACATCTTCCCCAACAAAACCATCTCCGCGAGTTATTGCTTTTTCTAAAACCCCATCTTTATAAACTAGTGCACAAGCTAAGCCATCAAGTTTAATGTCGCTAAAAAACTTAAACTTAACTTCTGGCTGTAACTTCTGGATTCTCTTAACCCAGGCTTCAATCTCCGCCTTATCAAAAACATCATTTAAGCTGAGCATTCTTTTGGAATGTTTAATCTTGGTAAAGCCCTTAGCAATACCACCTGCGATGCGTTGAGTAGGTGAGTCTGCTGTAATAAGTCCTGGGAACTCTTTTTCCAATTCGCTGAGTTCATGCTTTAGGCTGTCTGCTGCGGCTTCGCTCATCGTACTTTCATCCAGCACATGGTAATGATGGCGGTAATCATTAATCAGCTCTCGGAGCTTTTCGATTCGTTCTTTAGCAGAGGCTTTATCTAATTTTTTCATCTACCTTAAGTTTAGCAAAATGACCGACCAATTCAGACTAATCTAAAAATCCATCTATTGACTAAACTAAGTAGATTATGATATGATAAGCTCAATGTCTGGAAAAAACAAAGTAGGAACACCAGTTGTAAGACCGACCAATGTAGAAGGGGCGGTGGCGTTCGACGCTCCCTCTACAACAAGTTTATTTCGCCAAAAAATAGGAGCTTCTGTAGGGCTTATCGGGGAGATATTAACAAATCCTGAGCGATTCACCAGTGGGGCAGAACTGCTTGGAGAGGGTTATTATGCTATGGTTTATGGCTTTGATCCAGGGCCTTCAAGCCCTCTCCCCCCGCTTGCCATAAAGGTTGGAGGATCCAGCAGGAACGCTTTTCTGTTAAATGCAACACTTGAAGTCGGTCTTGCTCTGCCAAATAGAGCAAATCTTCCTTTCGAGTTATCGAGTGGCCAGCTTACCGATTTTCCAGCGTATTCACCCGCTTACTATGGCTTTATCGACCCAGGAGGCGACACCTCAGTTTTTCCGGGATCAACAAGCATCACCGTAATGAGTCGTGAGGCTGGGGTGCAAGAGCAGAGAAAGGGTATGTTCGCGCCTAGAAACACCGCCATACTTGAAGCTTTAAACCCTGTTCTATCTAATGACCTGTGGTGTATTGCCCCAGACAGTAGGGGTGGCAACATTCTCTACGATGAAGAGCGAGAAAGAGTCACAGTACTAGATCTGTACCAATAGATAACACATACGGATAGGAGACTTACTGTCTTTTAGTTAGCCGCCTCTATATCGTAGTAGCCTGAAGAGTCATGCTAATCGTCATTGATTCGCCTGGGCGAAGATCTCTGGTACTTGCAACGGGTTCTACGCAGCCGTACCCAACGTCATCCAAGCCATCAGTCCAGCGTATTACTCTTTTAGTGCCCGTTCCACCCCTTACTACTCTTAGGCCATTTCTGAGCATTAGCGGCTCTTCTAACCCACTCCTAGGTACACCCGGAAGCTCTTGTGACTCTTCTGCTGCTCCTGGAATCCAGAGTTCACTCCCTACAAGACCGTTAAAGTAAGGATGAAAACCTGGGCTGACCTCTTTAGTTAACTCACCCTTCTTCATCAATCTTAAGCTCGCCCAGAAAACTTGAAGATTGGGCTCGACCCCATAGGTCAGCATCTGCTCAAAGTGCCTCCAACCTTCGACGCCAGATAAGCCCAAGGCGACATGGTCTCTACTTAGGTCTAAAACATCCCACGGCAAATCACGTGCAAAGCCGTGCTGAGGCCCAATACCAGTTGGGTCTGGCCCAAACCAAGGAGAGCATACGTGCAGGCCACCACGGACCTTGCTTTCCTCGTCAGTGCCACTGAGGGTCGTCCTTGGGTATAAAACATCAAGTCCCATTAAGCTTAAGCGCGTTACGATTGCTCCAAGCGGGTTCACCTCTAAGTGGAGGCCAGTCTGACCTTCTTCTGCTCCAAGTCTGATTAATTCTTCCATAAATTAAACTTAATTATACACTTTTTTAAAATCTGACAGTTTAAAGCATTGACCTACCAAACGATACCTGTTATCATATAAATATGCATGAAGCAGGACCAGCCTCTAGAATAATAAAACCCACCATTCTTGAAGATGGGCCTGTGTACGCTCTCGTAGCCCGCTCTACTCTCTTCCGCAGAGGGCTTGATAGACCTCAAAGAGAGTTGATAGGCAGCATTCTGATGGATCCATACAGGGTTTTTAGGGGAATGGCATGTTTCGATGAAGGTGCATTTGGAAAGGTTTTTACATTTAGTCCAGATGAAGCCCTAGGCTTACCTAAGCTAGCTGTAAAGGTTGGACACATTCCATTTCATTGGTTTATGGTCAATGCCGGTATGAGGATAAGCCTAGAAAGCAGAGGTGTAGAGTTGGACGTGGGCTCCAGGGCGCCCTTGGTTGCAACGGCCCCGGACTACTATGGCTATCACAACCCTGATCCGGGAGCCCAAAGGGGTGATGTCGCGGTTATGTCTTTTGCGGAAGGTGGTCATCCTGGGTACTCATCTGAAGCTCAAAGTTCAAGGAATTTAGCAATTTTGGACACAGTACAGTCTTTGATGCCCAACTGGCCATTAGGATATTCAGATGTTGATAGCCGCCCACCTAACATAGTCATAGACCCTCAGGGTACGAAAGCGACAGTTCTAGATGTTGGGAATCTACGTGAGGCAAGAGAGCAAATCTAGTCTAATCTAATTTGTTCTCGTGCCCTCCAGCAATTTAATATACAGGCTATACATCATCACATGAATCATTGGCAGGGCAATTAAGAAGAACAGATCTAAGCTCAGGTTGGCTATAGCCGGAATATAAGTAACTAACATTAATAATAGTATCAAATAGCTAAGTGTAATAAAGAGGATGAAGACCAGGAGATTTTTAAGAACCTCCAGTCTTCTCCTACTAACCATAATTCTGACCGCTTGCATGGTTCGAGAAGGATAAACTCCAGGCAAGGTGATAGCATACAGAGAAATAATAGCCGTTGGGATAAACCAAAATGTCAGCAATCCAGCTAGTACTAGAATTACAGTTGCACTAAACTTTTCTAGATTATTCACAAATAACTGCCTACTCATCCCAATATTATAGATGACAGAAACCATCGTAAATGGAATTAGCTGAAGCGCAATCAACCCGATATTCATCATGAACGGAACTAAGTTCCCGGTTCCACCGTAAAGTGCATCTCTAGCACGAATTTGCTTTCCTTGTTTTAATTCTCGAATCGCATAAATAAAGACTAAGCTAAAGATTACGGCTAAAAAGAATTGTGCCCAACGAGCAAAATCTCCGGCATTACCACGATAGGTAAACATTGCTGAAGATAGTGTCTTAAGCTTGTCGCCAACTCCAACTTGAGTTCCGGCTGAATTTGCTTCTTTGAACAGAGAGGGCAGGTCGATGTTCGGCCGAGCATATGCCAAAATAAAGTAACTCACAATATAGAAAAATAGCAGAATTGTGAAGGTTTTCCAGTGCCTCCCCAAAAACTTAAAGCTGTCGATGATTAGCTTGCTAGATTTTTCTATCTTTGGAGTCTTGGCCCTACGCTCTTTTTTGAAAGATTTCGGTCCGTTAGGGATCTTCCTGCCTGCGACCTTATTCCTAAACTTAACTTGGATAGTTTTCCATCCCAGCCTTAAACTAAGCGCCGCCTTCTCTAATAGACTAGTTTTTGTAAGGTTTTCAGTGGCAAGACCCCAATCTCTTTTGCTTTGTAGATTTTGTTTAGACCCCTCGCTGGGCATCTTTCTAGACAGGCCAGCCTCTTTTTTTATTTTCTGGATTTGCTTTTTAGAATTTGCCAAAGTTTTTTTCTTCTAACTCCGTTTTTAAATTTTCTTAATACTTAAGTTTAAATTCTAGCACATCCTTACGTTCTCAGCTGTTATAATTAAGTTCTATATGCTAAAACTAAAAATACTAAAAAAAGACACCATCTGGCAGCGTCTTAAAAAGCAGTCCCAAAAAAGTGGTCAGCCGTTTTTTGTACTTGCACCCATGGAGGCTGTCACCGACACCGTCTTCCGTAGAGTAATAATTCGTGCCGGTCGGCCAGACCTTTTCTTCACAGAGTTCACTAATGCCGAAGGTTGGAATTCAACAGCCGGAAACCATGTTGTTGGGCGTAGACTAAAGTATAAGTCCGAAGAAAAACCGTTAATTGCACAAATCTGGAGCTCAAGCCCCAAGGCAATTACTAAAATGTCAAAAGACCTTAAAAAGCTCGGCTTTGACGGGATTGATCTTAACATGGGTTGCCCCGTAAAATCTGCCACTAAGCACTCTTCCGGATCAGCATTAATTTTGAACCCAGAATTGGCTGGGCAAATGATTCAGGCTGCAAAAAAAGGTGGGCTTCCCGTATCCGTTAAAACACGCTTAGGTTATTCTAAAGTTAACGAATGGAAAGTCTGGCTAAAGTTCTTGTTAGAGCAAGATATTGTTGCCTTGACAGTTCACGCACGTACAAAAAAAGAGATGAGCAAAGTCCCAGCGCATCTCGATCTTTTTCCGCAAATAGTTAAACTTAAGAACCAAGTTGCTCCCAAAACTTTGATTATAGCTAACGGGGACATTATGAATAAAAGTCAGGGGATAGAACTTGCTAAAAAATCTAAAGTAGATGGAATTATGATTGGTAGAGGAGTCTTCCAGAATATATTTTGCTTCAACTCAGAATTCAATCCTGAAAGTTCTGGCGAATCTAAAGCTGAGCTTCTTAGAATGCTGAACTACCATCTAGATTTATTTGAAGAAGAGCTTAAAGTTCATCCTGAGAAAAGATTCGACCCACTAAAAAGATTTTTCAAAATCTACGTCAGAGGTTTTGATGGTGCTTCAGATTTAAGAGTTCAACTTATGGAATCGAAAAACCTCAAAGAGGTCCGTAGAATTCTCAAAGCTAACACTTAAATTTAACAACTCTTGAACTCAAAACTTGCAAAACTAACAAGCTTATGCTACTATCTTGGACAGAAAGCAAATTAAAAAGTTTGGAGAATTTTTATGGCAAGATTAGTAAGAGAAAGAAATACTAGTGTTGCAGAACGAATCATAGCTAACCGGAGTAAGAGGATAGCAGAAGCAAGATCTCCTCGGGCGGTCATGGCTGCGCTATGGACTACCTTTGTGGAAATACAAGTTCAAAACGGATACTTTGACCTACTGAAAAGCTCTGAAATCCTTGAGGGTCTCCCTTCCTTCAACAAAAACTTGGCCAAGGCAGCGGAGGAAAGGCGCTCAGTTCGCATAGCTAGTGTAAGGGGTAATAAGGGCTCCTGCGAGCCAGATGAGGTGCTGTTTAACGCTGCTAGCAGAGCAGATATTGAACCTGTGTTAACTATGTTTCCCGCTAATACTTCAACAGCTTTGAATCTTGGGACTGGGGCAGTGGACTCAACTTTTTGTGTCAGAGACTACGGAAGCTGGGTTGAAGTGGATGGTCTATGGAGACCTGTTTCGGCTGGATTAACCGCAGTTTAGACGCAAATTTAGACATCTTTGCCACTTGACAGGATTGACTGGTAGGAATATTTCCTGATACAATAGCAGTCAAACTCTAAAAATTAAATTATGTTAAATAGGTTACCGAATCCATTCGGACAAAGAGGTGCTCCACGGCTCGATATTCCTAAGGGTTCATTTGAAGCAGTTGGGAAGATTTGGGCTACAAGCGTCTACTCGCAAGATCCGAGCTTGCTGGGGGCCAAAGCCTGGGAGTCACTTTTGAACGAAAGGATGCGGTCAGATGTGCTCGGAGAGGTACTCGGCCATACAGGAACTCATATGTCCAGCTTGGTAAGCCATCTTTGTAGGGATGCCGGCATCCAGGAGGTCCGGGTGGGTGCTCTCGGTGGACCTGGCAGGTCTCCTTTGCCAGGATTTCCACCAGTGATAGTTCAAGCTGCTAGTCATCTTTGCTCAGGAGCAATTAAATTATTCCATAACAACATCCCTCCAGGTGTGGGTACATCCGTAGATTCAGACGGAGCCGTAACGGTATTTGCCGGTGGCGCTGAACGAGTTGTTTGGACGCCTCAAGTTACCCCAGAATAGCGTGTAAATCTCCACTTAAGTTTAGTTTGCTTTATAAATTAGAGCAGTATTGCTGGCCTGTGGACAAAAAATATTAGCTACATCTTGTCGAGATCTAAGTCTCTGACAGATTGTACTAAGGTCATCGTCTAGAAGTATGTCAGGAATTTGAAATAATCCTACACCTCCGGGCATTGTCCAATCTAAAAGTGTGTTTAGCGCTCCTTCATAAAATTGAGTCGGCAGGCACTGTAGAGCTCCGTAAGGTCGGTGCATGACTGCTGCTAGGCCTTCAGGTGCATGCTCTTGTCTCCATGCGTCTATCTCTCGCCACGTTTGCTGAAGTATTATGTCTCCGGCGATATGGTGAAGTTCTCTTTTTTTCGTCGCTCTTCTGTTGCGTAAGTCTTCAAGGTTGGTCACTAGACCCAAACGGGCAACACCTTTCTTAATTAAATCTTGAACCGCTATACCATTATTGCCACCCGCAATATCTAGCACCACTCCTGTAGGGCGGCTTCCAAGCTGGGTAATAAGCCTCTCTGCAAACGGACTCTTCCTACTGAGGGGGCTAGCCCCATAACTGCAGAGGCTACTATTGTTAACTCCCCACCTGGAATCCCCAAGAGTTGAGTTTCTTTCTTCATCACCGGCACCATGGCTGACACTATTACAAAAACTAAAATTTCTATATACTTTCATATTATATAATATAGCACTCTAAGAATATAATGTCAAACATATAATTGACATTATAACTAACTAAATGTTAGAATATGGATATATGTTAGCTTTAAATAAGCCACCCGCCCTAGTAAGAATGGTACCCTTTACAGAGGAAGGGGATGGCAGTTCTTTTTGGGAGCGTCGCATAATTGGCAATGGAACAGTTCTTTACACGCCACAGGGTGGTCTTGGGTTGGCATTAAATGGCTTTAAAGATGTAGGGGCCCAGGTACTTAAGGAAGGCAAGGAGGCGACCATTCATGCGTCCAAGGGTTCCGAGGGTCATCTTGTTAGAGTGCAAACTAACTGGAGATCTCGAAATTTTTTAGCCGCTCTAAGGGCGAACTTAATTCTTGGAGAAGCTCTTAAAACTCCAGAGTCACAGGCTCTCCAGGCCGAGAAAGGTTTGAAGCTCTCCACCCCAGTGTATAGTGGCTTAATGCTATCAGACCCCATAGGGACCCAGTCTATGTTGATGACGGACCATAGAGATTTTCACGTCGTTCCTGAAGATTATGGCAGCTCTTGCTATGGGACAGAACATAGTCTCAAGTGGGGAGCAGCCCGTGACTTAACCATATCGGCTCTGAGGGCATATCTAGTTAAGCGGGGCAAAGGTTCAAAATATTATGCAATAGTTGACGGCGCAGTCAGTAATTTTTTAGTTCAGCGAGACTTAACATTAAGTGGGGCAACTTCGGTGGTCGTAATCGATGCCAAAGGCAACCCTGAAACTTTGGGAGAATTCAGCCCGGAAAATACAAATAGAGGTACTTAGCACTCTCCGTTGTGGCTAACATTGACCACATCTTGGAGATCTTCTAGACTATCGATAATTTTTTCAAGCTTTGATTCTAGCTCCTCGTCTAACTCAACGGTGTTATTCGGTTGGTAGCTGAGTTCAGCACTTTCCGTCTCTAGACCAGCTTGGTTTAACCTAAACTTAACCTCATGCAAATCCTTCGGTTCGGTGTAGGCAATAATTACGTCTTCATTTTCAACTGCATCCTCTGCTCCGGCCTCCAGAACTTCCAGTAAAGCATTTTCACCGCTAGACTTAACAATAATTACGCCCTTTCTTTCGAACTGAAAGGCTACGGAGTTTGCTTCGCCAATGCTGCCTCCATGCTTAGTAAATGCATGTTTCACTTCTGGGTAGGTCCTATTTCGGTTATCTGTCGCGCACTCAACTAGGATTGCAATTCCACCTGGTCCGTAGCCTTCATACAAAATTTCCTCTAGCTGTATAGAATCCTTATCAGAGACACGTTTAATCGCTCGCTCAACAGTACTCATTGGCATATTTGCAGACCTGGCCTTTTCAATAACTGCCGCTAGGCTTGGGTTTAGCTCTGGGTCTACACCGGAGCGTGCTGCAACTGCGATTTGGTTTCCAATTCTTGTGAAAAGCGCTCCACGTTTAACGTCATTAACGCCTTTTGCTCGCTTGATCTGTGACCATTTGCTGTGACCTGCCATAATTAAGATTAATTATAGCAAATGGTAAAAGTATTGCCCTATTTCTTCTTCGATTTTTTAACAGTAACCTTGCTACTTTTGGTAAAATTCTTTAGACCTTTAGCTATAATTTTTGCAGCAATTGCAGGAGCAATTGTAGATTTCATACCTTTAATCATACTCTTAGCTTCTTCTACTGATTCCTCAGCATCTTTACCGATCTTCTTTGCAAACTTCGAAAGTTTATATGCATAAAATAGGATGACTATTCCTAAAAGTAAAAAAATTGCCAAAAAGACGCTTAAAATAATAACTAAAATATTGAATGCAACTTCCATAATGATTTCGTAAGATTTAACTGTTCTTAATTAAGAACTTTAACTTAAGTTTAACATAATAGCCTAAATCTACCCTAAAGTGTTAAAATGTAAGCTAATCAGTAAAAATCGATTAAATGAAGATTTAAAGCCTTAAAGCCTTAAATTTAACTCAAATTTAAAAGTCAAAGAAGATGAACTGGCAAGAAGAACTCCAAACCGCCCAAAAAAAGATTGAACAAGAATTCGATTCCTTAGACGACAATGATAAGCCCAGAATCCTAAAATCTGATCATCTTAAATCTCTAGTATCTTTAATTCCAAAAGTTGCCAATGATCAAAAGAAAGAGCTCGGCCAAGCAATCAATAAACTTAAGTCGGAGTTAGAGGTTAAGATTAAGGACTTACAGGCTTCTCTAAAAGCGGAAGAACTCAAACCGCTTGATATTACTGCTCCATTTGACGTTAATTCCAGCCTGCCACAATTTCCCGAAGCTGAGCAGGGCAGTCTTCATCCGATTTCTCAAGAGATTGCCAAAGTTTCAGAAATTTTTAATTCAATGGGTTTTGAGATCTTTGAGTCTCGTCAGCTAGATGATGGTTGGCACATGTTTACCAGCCTCAACTTTCCTGAAGATCATCCCGCCAGAGATGATTATGATACTTTCGTAATCGAATCAGAAGACTCCAAAGAGCCACTTGTTGCTCCGGCTCACACCTCTACCATGCAAAGCCGTATCTTAAACTTAAGAAAAGTAGACCTAGAGGTTGGCAAGCCAATCGCTGCCATCGTTCCAGATAGAGTCTTCCGTAACGAGGATGTTGATGCTCGTCACGAGCATACCTTCCACCAAATCGAAGGAATTTACGTTGCCGAGAAAGTTAATGTTGGAAATCTAATCGCAACACTCAAAACATTTCTTTCGGCCTACTACCAAAAAGAAGTTGAATCTAGGGTAAACCCATTCTATTTTCCGTTCACTGAACCGAGCTTTGAATTTTCTCTGTCTTGTCCATTTTGCGATAAAATGGGCTGTAAAATTTGTTCTCAAGTTGGTTGGATCGAACTCCTCGGTTGTGGAATGGTCCACCCCAACGTTTTAGAAATGGCCGGAATCGACAGCAAAAAATATTCTGGCTTTGCCTTTGGATGCGGCGTCGAACGCCTAATCATGATGAAGTTTGGGATTGAGGATGTCCGCCTCTTCCATAGCGCTAAACTTAAATTCCTCAAACAGTTCTAAAGATAAACTCTATGCTAGACAACTTCAAAAAGTACACCAAGGTCGTAACAGAAACAGTTCCGGGAAAACTGAATAGATTCTTTATAGTCGCTAAGTTGATTATGGATTCAACGCTGCCATTAGTGGAGGCATTTTTAGCGGCTAAGATTTTAAATGCCTCAGTCATCTCAGCTCAACAAAAACAGGTTAGTTCTGACGTCTTCATTTATGTTGGCACTCTAATTGCCCTAGACATACTCAGGAGGGCATTAGATTTATTTTTTGGGATTATTAGCAAAAAAATTGAGGAAGAAGCAGAGCTTAACATCGGCATGGCCATCTCCAGCAAGGCGTATAAGGTTGACTACGCAAACTACGAAGATCCAGACTTCTTAAAGTTATCCGATAGGGCAGAGCAGTTTAAGTTTAGATCTGGGTTCTTGACAAGGCAGATTACAGACAGAGTGCTTTACCCAGTATTCTCATTTCTGGCAGCGCTAGTTGCATTTTTATCAATCTCCAAACTGGCGGCACTCATCGTAGTCATAATTACAATACCTAATTTCATTTATAGGCTAAAGCTTTCTAAAGCAGAAAGAAAGCTGTGGAATGATACTTGGACGGAAAGACGTAAAGCGTCATCGTATTTAGAACTGGCGGGCCAAAGGTTTGTTAAAGAAAGCAGGGTTTTAGGTTTAGTGGAATTTGCACGTAAGACGTGGTGGGATATGAGCCAAAAACTAATATTATCTAGTCGTAAACTAGACGTTAAGAATGAGAAGTTTAATGCTATAGATGGCTCAGTTAGTACCGTAATAGAGTATATTTTGTTGATTATTGTTATCTTTAGGATCGCCAGTGGTGAGCTAGAGGTTGGTTATTTTATCTTTGCACAAACCTTAATCCGTAGATTCCTCAATGCAACCTATTCCATGAGCTCAGGAATTTCGATTGTAGACGAAGACATTGCACTCTTGACTGACTACGTTAAGTTCATGGAGCTGGAAGAAGAGGAGCCCAGCACACTTCAAAACCAGCCTGAGTTACTCAAAAGCCCATGCATAAAAGTGAATGATTTATCATTTAAATATCCTCGCTCCAAGACTAAGGTTCTGGATAGCATATGTCTCGAGATACCTTTCGGTAAAAATGTTGCAATAGTAGGTGAGAACGGAGCCGGCAAAACAACTCTAGTGAAACTAATTTTAGGTCTGTATAAGCCCACAAAAGGAGAGGTCAAGCTCAACCAGAATAAAGTACAGGATTATTCTTCGGCACAGTGGCACAAAAAAGTAGGGGTTCTTTTTCAAGATTTCAACGGCTTTTCTGATTTCACCATTGAGGATGCAGTCTGGTTCGGTGACATTACAAAACCAAAGTCCAAAAAAGAAATAAACGGTGCCCTAAAGAAGGCTGGGGCTCTAAGTTTTGTGAATAAGCTTGAAGTAGGTTCTAAAACATTTATGAATAAGTGGGTAGGAGGTGAAGATGCGGGTACGCAGCTCTCAGGAGGTCAGTATCAAAGGATTGCTCTAGCCAGAATATTTTTCCGCGACCCAGATATTTTAATTTTAGATGAGCCTACTAGCGCTATTGACGCCAAGGGGGAATATGAAATTTTCAAGATTCTTGAAGAAGAACGAAAAGATAAAACCAACATATTTATATCCCATAGGTTTAATACAGTACGCAAAGCAGATATAATTTACTTTCTCGAAGAGGGGAAGATAGTAGAATCTGGAAGCCATAACGAACTAATAGCTCACAAGGGCAAGTACTACGAGCTGTTTGAAAAATACGCAAAAGATTTTCGGTAAACTTAAATTCCTCAAATAATTATAATATGGAAAATACTAAAATAAAATCAAAGATAAAAAGCTTTTTAGAATCACAAGTTCTATGCGTCGTCTCTAGTATTGATGGCTCTGGAAAGCCCCAATCTGCAACAGTTGGATTTAGCGAAGATCAAGAATTAAATTTAGTTTTTGGAACTTCAATCAAGAGCAGGAAAGCACAAAATATTATTAATAACCCAAATGTTTCAATTGTAATTGTTGCTGACAGCTCAATCCGTGAAACTGTACAAATTGAAGGACAGGCGCACATACTAGAAGGCGAAGAGCTTGAAAAATATCAAAAAATACACTTTAATAAACTCCCCTCTACTGAAAAATATAAAAACGATCTAGATGAGTGTTGGGTTATGATTAAGCCAAGCTGGGCAAGGTTCAGTCACGTTGATAGCTACCCCTGGGATGTTAAAGAATTAAACTTTTAGAAATATGAAGTACAGTTTCAAATTAGGACAACAATCCGCTGAGGAGCAATCTAATCAAAAGATTGATGGCATTTTAAGTTTAAGTAAAGCAGAGCTTGCCTCTAAACTTAATTCTCAAATTGGAGCATTTGATGAGATTATAGACTGGGGTTCCAGATATGATTCTATCTCCGTTGCAAAAGTAATTAGTGTTAAAGCGCATCCAGACGCCAATAAACTTAAAGTCTGCTTAGTTAATGACGGCGGAGTGGCTGAGGGTGTTCAGAGAGACGCTGATGGCTTGATACAGGTAGTTTGCGGAGATCCAGACGTTATTGAGGGCTTAATCACTGCCTGGGTCGCACCTGGCGCCATAGTCCCCTCTACTTTTGAAGATAAAGAACCTTTCAAGCTTTCTAAAATTAAACTTAGAGGAGTCGAGAGTAGCGGAATGCTCGCCACCGCCAAAGAGCTAAATTTAAATAGCGATCACGACAGTCTAATCAATCTTAGTGACCATAACCTTCCAGAAGATCAACTTAAAGTTGGAACTCCATTCAAGGAGCTCTTTAATCTGGACGACATTATTGTTGATTTTGAGAATAAGATGTTCACTCATCGCCCAGATTGTTTTGGGCATCTCGGAGTTTCTCGCGAAGTTGTTGGAATTCAAAACATTCAGTTTAAATCTCCAGCTTGGTATAAGTTTGATACCAATTCCAGTTTCCCTAAACCAGAATCTAAACTTAAGGTTGAAGTTGATAACCAAGTTCCAGAACTCTGCCCGCGTTATATGGTCATCCCAATCGAAGGAGTTAATATTGAACCTAGCCCGCTTTGGATGCAATCAATTTTAACTCGCCTTGGGATTAAGCCGATCAATAACGTCGTCGATGTCACGAATTACATGATGGTTTTAACTGGACAGCCAATGCATGCTTTTGACTTCGACAAAGTTAAACTTAATGATCAGTTGGCTAAGTTTACACTCCACAAACCTAAAAAAGGAGATCAGCTCAAAGTCCTGAATGGGAAAACTCTACAATTCGACCCTGCTGTGGACACGGTCTTAATCTCTGACCACCAAAAAGTTATCGATCTCGCCGGCATGATGGGCGGAGCAAATTCTGAAATTGATGATTCCACCAAGCGAATCGTTCTAGAGTGCGCCAATTTCGATATGTACGCCATCCGCAGGTCTAGCATGAAGTACGGAATCTTCACCGACGCTGTCACCATGTATACCAAAGGGCAATCCGCCGCCCAAACAGAGCCAGTTCTGGCAAAGGCAATCTCAATGCTCAAAGGCCTCATTCCGACCATAAAAGTCGGGGAGTTGGTCGATATCAAAAAGGACGCATTTGAGTATGATCATCTAACGATAACCGTAGACAAGGTTAACCAGATACTAGGCTTAAGTCTAACGAAAGCAGAGATTGTCAAAATTCTAAAAAGTGTTGAGATATATTCTCATGATCTTGGGGGCTTGAATGAGATTTGCGTGAGTCCACCGTTTTGGAGGCAAGACCTCCAAATTGAGGAAGACGTTATTGAAGAGGTTGGCAGACTTTACGGTTTCAATAAGATTCCTGCTATTCTGCCAGAGCGTTCAATCTCACCCGCAACACCTAACCCGATGCTTAAACTTAAGTCTGTCGTCCGCCAAGAGCTTTCCAAATCTGGAGCAAATGAAGTCTTAACTTACAATTTTGTTAGTGAAAAATTAATCAAAAGAGCAAACCAAAACCCAGAAATGGCCTACACAATCCGCAATGCCTTGAGTCCGGAGCTTCAAAAGTACCGCATGGCTGTGGTCCCAAATATTTTAGAAAAAATTCATTCTAACATTAAAGATGGTTTTGAGCATTTTAGTCTTTATGAAATTGGTAAAGCCCATGTTAAAACTCACCTGCAGGATGATCCGCAAACTGGAGTTCTGCTTCCAACTGAATTCCAGCGCTTAGGTTTCGTGTCTGCCTCTAAAAACAAGGTTGAAGGCTCTCCGTTCTTCGTAGCCAAAAGATATCTTTCAGAGCTCTTAAGTTCTCTTGGAGTTAAATTTAAGTTCATAGAACTTGGCTCAGAAATGTTTGGAGTTAATATTCCAATCACTAGTGTTTATCTGCCAGGCAGAACCGCAGGTGTAGAAATTGCGGGCCAACTCCGAGGAGTAATTGGTGAATTTAATCTAGATATCGCCAAGAACTTTAAACTTCCTGAATCTTGTGCTGGCTTTGAACTAGACCTCGAAATCCTCAAAGAGGAGTTCAATCTTGACCACGATTACTCGCCACTCAATAAATTCCCCTCAATTTCTCAAGATGTAACTATCGAAACTTCTGGAGATCAGTCATATCAACTAACACTAGACGCCCTAGTGCATAATCTGGAACTTAAATTGAATAAATCCACTAACAATACTAATTCTCCTAAGGTTAATAAGATTAAGTTTAAAATTGAACCAAAAGGTATCTATCAAGCTTCAGATTCCAAAACTAAAAAAGTGACTTTTAGCATTAAATTTAACCACCCTGAAAGAACCCTCAATACGGATGAAGTCGCCAAGTTGCTAGAAGATTAAACTTATGTCAAACAACGTTAGAGCAGTGATTAGCAATGCAGAAGGCCAGATTCTTTTAGTCACAGAATCTGACGATAAAGAAAACTGGAAGCTCCCAGGTGGCAGCTTAGAAAGTGGCGAAGATCCAATAACTGGGATTAAGCGTGAATTACAAGAGGAGCTCGGCATAGACCGAAAATTTATGTCCCCTGAACTTAAGTTTAAGCATTTCTAAACTGATGACGGCTTATTCGACCGCTACATCTTTATAATAGATTTAGATCAAAATAATATTAAGCCTACAGGTGGAATCTTTAGAGCAGAGTGTTTTTTGTTAGATAATCTTCCTGATGGCAAAGACAAACAACATATCCTCAACGCAGTTAAGAGCTCTCAAGCTTAAGATCTACACATTTCAAACTTCAAATATAAAAAACTCCCTTTGAAAAAAGGGAGTTTTTTATATTTGTAATAACTTAAGGCCTAAGCTTAATAGTAATAGTTCGGAGAGTTTGTGATCACATCATCTGCCAGTACGATAACAAAGACAATGAATAGAATCATTAAGACTAGGCCAACTGCAGCACATATAATACCAGCGAGTGCCATTCCACTCTTCTTTTTGCTGTATGAAATTATTCCGAAGGTTAGACCTAGGATACCCAGGATTAAAGAAAGCGGCCATAACCAGGCAGTAACAATTGTTAGGATACCAGTGACGAGCGATGTTATCGCAAATCCGTCATTTCCAGCTGGATGGGCCGTCATTTGCTGTTGCGGAGCTTGAACTGGGGCAATCGGTGGATTAGCTTGTGGTTGAGGTGCTGCCTCTACTTTTGGGCTGCTATCTTTTTCTGCCATTTTCTAAAATCTCCTATCCTATTTAAAATACTTAACTTAACTTAACCTTAATACTAACACCTTTATTCAGGCTTAGTCAAAAAAGAGGATTGCTGAGCAACCAAGGCTTTTGCTTAAGAAATTTTGATCTTCTTCGCCGTGTCACTTTTTTCTTTAATGAAGGTTAGGATGAGTACGCCTTCATCTAAAACCGCGTCAATAGATTCGTCACCTTCTTGAACTGCGACGGGGAGTTTTATCTGCCTGTAGAACTTACCCCAGTAACATTCTTGAGAGTGGTATTGGGTGACCTCTTCGCTGTCATTGCTGCTTAATACTCCACTAATAGTAACGACTCCGTCCGCAAACTCTAAGTCGACGTCACTCTTATCTACTCCGGCAACACGAGCCTTTAAAATCAGTCTATCTTCAGTTTCGTATAGGTCTACTGGTAGCTCGGCATCCATGGACTCTTCCACTTCCACAATCTCTTCTTCGATAATCTCAACTCGCTGCGGAGCCTGTTGAGAATTGTTATTTTGTCCTGATTGTGGAGCCTGTTCTGCAAGATCCATTTCCTCATCCAGATCTAAAAAAGCTGCTCCTAAGTCTTCTTCCATTAAGATGCTATCTTCATTTGCGGGCGCTTGTTTTCTTCTAGCCATAAACTTAAAATCTGGTTACTACCTCCTAGTTAATCTCTTCTCACAAAATAAGATTTGTATTAAGCTATATTCTAAACCTATAGCCCTAGAATATGCAACATAAAAGTTAAACTTAAGCGTATAAGCATCGATGCAACCACTAGATAGCCTTCTTAGTCTAATTGCTCCTCACCACTGTTTTATTTGTCGCAAAGAGGGCTCTACCTGTTGTCAAAAATGCCTTAGTTTTAAAATCTCCCAAAAGCTAACTCCAACCTGCTATAAATGTTCGAAAAAGATTAGTTTAATAACTTCAGCTTCCACGCCAGGAATTTGTAAACTTTGTATAGCTACTCAAAGTCTAAACTCCGTCTCTTGGCCCCTAGACTTCGAAGAGTCGCTCGCCGAGTATCTTATAAAATCACTTAAGTTTAATCATTCATATCAATCAGCAAAACCAATCGCTCAAGGTTTGCAATATCTTGATTTGGATTTAGCAAGTATCTCAAATCCTAGCAACATAATTGTCACAGCGATTCCAACTGCAAATGAGAGAGTTCGTCAACGTGGTTGGGATCAAGCCAAACTGATTGCTAAAAAGTACGCCAGATTAGAGCACCTAAACTATAAAAGTCTTTTGTTGCGGGCAAGCTCTTTCGATCAAATTGGAGCCTCGAAACTAGAACGGAGTGAGGCTTCTGTAAAATTCTTCAAACCGAGAAGATTAAGTTTAATTAAGGGTTCAACAGTTATTTTGATTGACGATGTTGTTACGACTGGCTCAACCTTAAATGCCGCGGCGAAAATTCTGAAAGAAGCCGGAGCAAATGAGGTCCATGGACTAGTTTTTGCGCGTCAAGGTTTGCATAAGATAAAGTACTCGAACAATCCCAAATCTTAAATTGCCTCAACAGCATCTATCTCAGCAGTATCAACCGTAGCAACTTCATCTGCTTTAGGACCAATGTATCTTGTGGCGGCATAGGCAGCTCCACCAAAGAATGCAAATCCAAGATCTTTCAAGTTCTCAAATGAGCCAAGAGGGTAGTTGGCATCATGCAATAGCCCCAGGCCCTGTACTTGTGATTGGGCAATTTCTACAGCTAAGCTTAAGCCTACGATTGCAGCTGCGCCGGCAGTAGCTTTTGCCGCCCTCGAAACGCCTGGAAAGAACCTATTTGTAGTGTAGTCGGTTATGGCTACTGCAGAAGTTCCAATAAGTGGATGGCGTGCAGCCGTCAGGGCTTCATAGGTTGCACCGGATCCACTTTTTGGCTCTGGTGTTAGAGCCATGAGAGCAGAGATAGCTATGACTCCAGTTCTAGCCCATATACGCTTAAACTCGCCCTCCGCCTTTACTAATAGTTCACCCATGATTTGCTCAGTAAATTAAACTTAATTTATACATTAAATAAACAATTATAACATTAAACCCTTGAAATAACAAATACTTTAAACTTGGCGGATCTTCTTTCTGTTCGGCTTCTTATTCTTCGCCTGGTATTCTCGACGCTGCTTAGTGACCTCATACATTACAATCCCAGTTGAAACAGCTAAATTTAAGCTTTCGATGAATCCATACATTGGGATGTTGATGCAAAAGCCAGCGCTTTCAACAGCTTCATCGCTGATCCCCTTGGCTTCATTGCCAAACCAAATTGCAAGCTTGGCATGAGTGTAGTCTCCTTCATGCAGAACTACATTTTCCTTACCTTTTAAGTGTGGAGAAGTTACTGCAGACACAAAATTCTTACGCTTTAAATATTCCAGGCATTCTTCTGTGGTGGAAAATCTTTTTACAAAGCTCCACTTTATGGCGGATGCGGAAGTCTTGGAAAGAGTTTTTCGGGTTCGCATTTCTTGCCAGTCCTCTGGAATGTGATTACTTTTGTCGATTATGTAAGTCTTCTCGACGCCCAGAGCCTCGATGTTCCGGATTACAGTACCGATATTAATAATATTGCTGGG
Source organism: uncultured Candidatus Saccharibacteria bacterium (assembly GCA_937871805.1). Lineage (GTDB taxonomy): Bacteria > Patescibacteriota > Saccharimonadia > Saccharimonadales > HK-STAS-PATE-42 > HK-STAS-PATE-42. The sequence continues at coordinate 198,212 of CALMQB010000002.1, read as the reverse complement.
GTTTTCAATTACGGCAATCAGGTTCTTACAGCGAAAATCTTTAATCTCGTTTGCCCTTTTTCTAATTCGTGCTCGCTTGAGCTTCTTAACTAGTTCGGACTGTTGGCTTTTAGCGGAGCCTCTATCTTCAGATGCCATAGTTTTATTCTTTAATTTCTACACTGTGGCTGAGATTATTTGCCACTTGTCTCCCTCAAGCCTTAATGTAAAAATATCGTTTCCTAGAGCAGCTTTTCGTTCCCCGCTCTCTAGCCAGGAGATCTTAAATTTACAGGCAACTATCGCAAATTTTTCAGCCCCCTCTTCATAGACTCTTACCTCAGGATCAAAGTCTTCCCATAGCAACTCGGGCTTACATTCAAAGCATCCCCTCCAGTGGTTCGCACACGGTTTAGCACCCTTAATTATTTTCTTATTACCAGATATAAGAGCGATCACATTGGGATGGAAGAACTTGCTTAGTTCATTTTCCGTAGCACCAGAGGTCCAAGACCTGTTCAAGTCTTTTATGGCTTCCCATGCCTGGTTTTCAAATTTTGTCATGTCCATGATGAACCTTGAACTTTAAATAATTTCTTGGCGGAGAGGGTGGGATTCGAACCCACGGTACCGTTGCCGGCACGACGGTTTTCAAGACCGTTTCCTTAAACCACTCGGACACCTCTCCAGGGCTAGCAAGTCAAAAAAGACCTGTAACTACAATTAAGTTTAACAAATTCACTGAAACTTTGTCACCAGTCAAACATGCTTCCATCTAAACAAGCTAAAAATAAGTAATTGACATAACATAAAGTTTTATGATAGTATCGTAGTATAAAGTTAATAAAGAAAGTAGAGTTATCATGGAAATCCTAACAAAATCATTCAAAACAAAAGTCTCTAAAACCCTAAGTGGAATTAGCACTAAAGCTAAAGATGCAATCTGGATTATAATCGCTGCCTCGGCTATCGCTTATGTTATCGGATATAATATGGCGACTAACATCGCAGTACGAGTTGCCGGGAGCTAGGTTTTTCTAAAGCTATTAAAAGACTACTTTTTTCTAGCCCAATAAGCAGCCCGCCAAATTGTTAAACTTAAGCAGTATGCGATAGTTGGAACATGCCCAACCATAAAAACCCTTTTATTCTTCGCACCCTGAATAATCGTATCTTTAACTGGAACCGTTTCATCAAAGATTGGTCGGATTGATAAAACCTTAGCTCTTTGTTCCGCATCCAAATCAGGGAGGCTTTTTTTAAGCAGTTCGACGCTTCCTCCAAATTTCGGATTAAGTTTAAAATAAGAATCATTGATTTTATCTAAATTTTGGATTTTACCGCATATCAAAATAACTCTTTGAACTTTTTCTTTATTGGCAGAGAGAGCGTTGATGGCGGCACTGGCTCCAGCGCTGTAGCCAACTAGCACAACTCTTCTTCCCTCAGAATTGAGCTCAGCGATTCTCTTGCTTAGCTCAGCAATTCTAGTCTTAAAATCCTCTTTTTTGTGCCAGTAAATAGGAAAGTACTCACCGTCTAACCTCCAAGGTGCTAAAAGCTTGATTGCCAAGTTCTCGCCACGGACCTTGCCATCACCTAGGCCGGGAATAAATAGTACGGTTGTCTTTTTAGTCATATCTATAAACTATACAGTATTTTTCAAGATATTAATTCGGTTCCGGCTCTTGGAGCTGTGGTATAATCTAGTTATAAAAGTTTGCCGCGCGGGATAACTACTCCTATTAGATTCTAAATAAACTGGGATAGTGCAGTAAGTGCACCGTGGCAGCAAAGCCACTGGAAAGTAGCGCAACAACTCGACTTTTTATATAAAGAATAGATTAAATTTAACTAACCAAAAATAATTATGGCCAAAACAGATATCAACAACTTTAGAAATGTGGGGATTATTGCGCATATTGACGCTGGTAAAACTACAACTACAGAGGCAATTCTTTTTAGAACAGGCTTAAACCATAAGATTGGAGCAGTCCATGATGGTGCAACCGTAACTGATCACATGGAGCAAGAGCGAGAGCGCGGGATCACAATTGTTGCCGCCTCTGTAACTTGTCACTGGAAGGGTATGCAGGTCAATATTATCGATACCCCAGGCCACGTTGACTTCACTGTCGAGGTTGAGCGTTCTATGCGCGTACTCGATGGAGCTGTTTTGCTCTTTGACGGTAAAATGGGCGTTGAAGCTCAAACTGAAACTGTTTGGCGCCAGGCGACCAAATATTCTGTCCCGCGCATTTGTTTTGTAAATAAGATTAACCAAACTGGAGGCGATTTCTACAAGTCGCTTGAGAGCATCCGCGCTCGTCTTAGCAAAAGAGCTACTCCAGTTCATCTGCCAATTGGCTTTGAAAAAGAAATTAATGGTATCGTTGACCTTGTCGAAATGAAGGCCTACACTTATTCCGATTATACCGACAGAGAGCTAATCGAGGGTGAAATCCCAGCTGATATGGTTGAAAAAGCAAGAAATGCCCGCTCTATGTTAATTGAACAGGCAGTTGAGTTTGATGATGAGCTAACAATGCGCTTCTTAGAAGAAGGAGAGGAGTCAATCACAAAAGAGGAACTAAAGGCAGCAATCCGTAAAGGAGTTACATCGGGTGAGATGTTCCTGGTCGCAGGCGGTGATGGTCGAGGGGTTATTGTTCAGGCTTTACTTGATTTGGTAGTAGATTACTTACCTTCACCAATTGATACCGGAGATGCTTGGGGCGAAGATCTCAAGAATGGAGATAAGATATCTCGAAAACCTGATGATAACGAAGCATTCTCAGGTTTGGCTTTCAAACTCGTCAATGATCCATTCGTCGGTAAGTTGTGCTACTTCCGAGTTTATTCTGGAGTACTAAGATCGGGGTCTTATGTAATGAACTCTAGCACTGGGAATAAAGAAAGAGTCGGTCGTTTAGTCCGACTGCATGCCGACAAGCGTGAAGATATAGATGAGATTCGCGCTGGAGACATTGCAGCTATCGTCGGAATCAAGAATACTACCACAGGAAACACTCTTTGTGATATCGCCAAGCCAATTTTACTGGAAAGTATGACCTTCGCTGAGCCACCAGTCTCAATTGCCATTGAGCCAAAAACTAAACAAGATCAAGAAAGAATGAGTATCGCCTTGCAACGGCTTGCTGAAGAAGACCCAACATTCCGTGTTTCAACGAACGAAGAGACTGGCCAAACTATAATTTCTGGAATGGGTGAACTTCATCTGGAGATTCTTGTGGATAGGATGAATCGAGAATTTAAGGTCGAAGCCAACATTGGCGCACCGCAAGTCGCTTACCGCGAAACCGTCAAAAAAGTTGCTGAAGCCCAAGGAAAGTTTGTTAAGCAGTCCGGTGGACGCGGTCAATACGGTGACGTAACTCTACGAATCGAGCCACTAGAAAGTGGAGAAGGTTTTGAATTCCTCGACGAGATTAAGGGTGGAGTAGTTCCTCAAGAATACCGAGCTGCAGTTAAGGCTGGAATTGAAGAAGCCATGGCAAACGGAGTTATTGCTAACTATCCACTAGTGGACGCCAGAGTTGCTCTTATTGATGGTTCGTACCATGATGTTGACTCCTCAGAGATGTCATTTAAAATTGCTGGTTCAATTGGCCTCCAAAACGTCGTCAAAGTCGCCAGCCCAATCATCTTAGAACCTGTCATGAAGGTCACTGTCACAACTCCAGAAGAGTTCATGGGTGATGTTATCGGGGATCTCAACTCCCGACGAGGACGTATTGAAAGCATGGAAGATGCCTACGGAGCCAAAGAGGTTATTGCCTTCGTTCCACTGGAAAATATGTTTGGCTACACCACCGATCTTCGTTCAATGTCACAAGGACGTGCCTCATCAACTATGGAACTTGACCACTACGCTGAAGTCCCGCCAAATGTTGCTCAAGAGATAATCGCCAAACGCGGCAAAAAAACTGAAGATTAAACTTGATTCTATTTTGTCTACCCGGGCTTCCCAATGTATAAAGCGAGCCATTTTTTGAGGGTTTGGAACGGAGTCAATTGAAAGCTTTACTTTTTAGCCCTGTCAGACTATAATAAACTTCATCATGAAAAAAGAAAGACCACCAAGGAAGGGGAAGGAGAGTGGGCTTGATGCACAAGGTGTAGGCGCTGTGGCTGATTTCATCAGCCACCCGGTAAAAACGCTAACAGCTAAAGTCTCAGACTCTGTCCGGCGACTAGGGGGTGCTGTGTACGAGCTTGGGCACGATATTGGGCAGGTATTCACAGCCGAGGGCGACTATACTAGATCAGGCTCTGATGAGGAAAAACCTGATAAGAAATAGACTGACAGGCTAAACAAGCTTAATCTTATTTCTATCTAAATCTTCTTTTAACCTCTTTCTAAACTCACTTGCGGCTTTCCACTGGTTACCTGGAATGGTTCTTGCCCAAACGGTAATCTCTATTCCAGATTCTTCAAAGTCAGAAACTCTCGCCATTGTGGGGGCTTCCTTTAGTTTTTTGGACCAAACAGTTTCAGTGTAGAACTCCTCTCCAGATTTATTGATTATCCCCTCAACCTTTGCAAGGCTGACATCGTTAGACAGCTTAAGTTTAACGACCATTCTTGAAAAGCCAGAGGTCTGATTAGTCGCAACCCTAATAACGCTGTTTGGGACGTGGTGAAGGTCACCGTCAACATCTCTTAAAACGGTTCTACGGATTGTGATATTCTCCACGGTGCCTTCATATTCGACAGAGCCCATCATTACACTTATATAGTCTCCGATTTTGAACTGGTCTTCCGCTAGAATGAAAATCCCGTTTATAATATCTTGCACCAAATCTCGAGCTCCGAAACCTAGCGCCACACCAAGCCCTCCGAGTACTGCAGTAATCGGTCCAGATGGCAAGTTAAGTTGATAAACTAGCACTGAAAGCGCCATTACTAATACTAGAATCCGCCAAAAAGTCCTTACCACAGTTAAGACAGTTGCTGTCCTTCTTCTAGATTCTAGTTTAGTGATACTTTTATGGTTCTTTTTTGGGTTTAGCGCTCTTTCAATTGAAAGTTTGATGATCTTTTCACCTACCCAAATTACAATTAGCGTAAAAATTGCTAAAGAAAGAATGAAGCCACCATTACCCTTTAATGCTCTGTATATTGCTGTGCCTAAAAACCAATCCCCAATTGTTTGGAGGACATCCACTGTGTTACTTAATGTACTTAAACTAAACATTAAAAGTTTTTATTGGCTTAATTGGTATTCAAAATTAACTCGAGTACTTACTTATAACATAAGTTTAACATCAGTACTGATTAACATCCAGAAGTCGGCTCACTCTTCCAAAATCCAGGGGTTTGCAAAACAGAGACCTTTTGAGATAAAATATCAATTAGTATTTCTCAATAAATTCTACATACTACAACTTTAGGATTTTTCTAAAGTTGTGCAGGCTAAAACGTTAAGGCTGCACAAGCTTTAAAGAGGAGATTATTACAGATAAACTTTTTCAGAATTAAAATTTGATCCTGACGTAAAGTAGACTGAGTCTCCAAATTAAATGTAGAAGGATAGAGAAAACTGAAATATCAATTTAAGAAAAATTAAAGAATAAGGAAAAATTATAAATAGATATGGCAGACACATACGTAAGAGACTTACCACACGTTAACGTTGGAACAATGGGTCACGTTGACCACGGTAAAACATCCCTAACAGCTGCAATTAAAGCAGTTTTAAAAAAGAAACTTCCAGGCGGAGTTAACGACAACGTAGAAGACATCTCTACTATCGATAACGCTAAAGAAGAAAAAGAGCGTGGGATTACTATTAACTCAGCACACGTTGAATATCAGACGAAGAACAGGCACTACGCTCACGTTGACATGCCAGGGCACGCCGATTACATTAAGAATATGATTACTGGTGCTGCTCAGATTGACGGCGCTATTCTAGTGGTCGCTGCAACAGATGGTGCATTACCACAGACTAAAGAACACATCTTACTTGCAAAGCAGGTTGGAGTTCCAAGAATCGTCGTTTTCTTGAACAAGATGGATATTGCTGATGCAGATATGGCAGAACTCGTTGTTGAAGAAATGAAAGATGAGCTAAAAAAGCGTGGATTTGATGAAAACTCACCTGTAATTATGGGTTCAGCGACAAAAGCTCTTGAAGGGGACGCTGAAGCTGAAGACAAGATTATGGAGCTGATGGAAGCCGTTGACACTTGGATTGAAGAGCCGATCAGAGATCTAGATAAGCCATTCCTAATGCCGATTGAAGATGTCTTTTCAATCAAAGGGCGCGGAACAGTTGCGACAGGTCGTGCTGAACAAGGTGTAATTAAGGTCGGAGATGACATCGAAATCGTCGGGATCAAAGATACTCAAAAAACTACAGTTACCGGAATCGAGATGTTCAAAAAATCTCTAGATCAGGGTCAAGCTGGAGATAACATGGGGGTTCTCCTCCGTGGAGTAGAGCGAGACGACATCGAACGTGGTCAGGTCCTTGCTAAACCAGGTTCAATCACTCCACATACTGAGTTCGAAGCCGAGGTATATATTCTTTCTAAAGAAGAAGGCGGAAGACATAGTGCCTTCTTTAAAGGATACAAGCCTCAGTTCTACTTCAGAACAACAGACGTGACCGGTGAGATTGAACTTCCAAAAGATAAAGAAATGGTTATGCCAGGTGATACAGTTACTTTCATCGTTAAACTTATTTCTCCAATCGCAATGGAAGAGGGTCTAAACCTTGCCATCCGTGAAGGTGGGCGCACAGTTGGGGCCGGAGTTGTAACTAAGATAATCAAATAAATAAAAACCCTAACCGGAGTTAAACTAAAAGGAATATGGCCACCCCACCTAAAGCAACAGGAAAAATTAGGATCAGACTAAAAGCATTTGATCACAAGGTGGCAGACCTCTCTGCAAAGCAAATTGTAGATATTGCTGCTAGAACCGGAGCCAAGGTCAGTGGCCCAATTCCTTTACCAACACGGCGCACGTTATACAGTGTTGTCGCAGCTCCTGCACAGTATAAAAATTCTCAGGAGCAGTTTGAGACACGGGTTCATAAGCGTATCATCGATGTTTTGGATCCAACTCCACAGACTATTGATAGGCTGATGAGCCTCAATCTTCCTGCAGGATGCGATGTTGAAATCAAGATGTAGCCCAAGATGGTTTTTGCACATCTTGATTTTTTGTTCAACTTTTGTATACAATTAAACCCATAGATTTAACCGATCATCCCAAAAGAAACTAAAAATTAGCTAAACCACTTGTAAAATCCAAGTGGTTTTTGCTATAATTTAATCTAATTAAGAGCGTAGATACTTCTACAAGCTCCATTAACACCTAGAAGCAGGTGTTTTTTCTTTTTTATAGTTCAGGCTCCTGCTTTAGAAAAGCTAAAGTTAAAGTAAAGATATATGCAAATACTCCAAGAGGATTTAGACCTCATTAGGTTAAGGTTGAAAGAAATAGCAAAACAACTGCACCTGCTGGCAGATGAGTTTAATATAGTCCTAAATCAAAGCTCAGAAACCTGGCACGATAATGCACCCTGGGATGATGCTAAGGCTAGAGAAAGGGTTCTGCTCGCAGAGCAAGAGTACCTACAAAAGGCACTTAGAACGCACTCCATTCACAAAGTTTCGGATAATTCACCGGTTGGCAAAAACCATAAGTTTAAGTTTAATGGTAAAGAGTTGAAGATCCACCTAGCTGGAGACACATCTCTTAGGGTTGGCCAAGAGATGGACGGCTACAAGATTGTTACAAAACTCTCACCAGTTGGAAAGGCTATTCTCGAAGGTTACTCAAGGGTAGGATAAAAGCCATAAACTTAACAACATGCGTTAAAGCCAACCTGAGCCATAATCAAGTTTATGACGCAACCAAGCAAAATAAGAGCAATGCTAACACTCCCAAAGACTCATGTTGAGGTTATCAGGTGCACTGAGGCGTTAGCAGGCAACGCTCTGGCAAGGCGCTTTGGAAAAGAGGCATATAGACTACCAATATTGTTGGTCCTGAATCCGATCTCCTGTGTGCACGCCTGGAAGTTCCAGATTTAGGGTTTACCGCATTAGGTGTAGCCAACTTTAATAACCTGCAATCTACCTAAGCTAGATCATAAGGGTCTGCTATAATTTAAACTTAAGTTTAATGAAGGGGAGATGCTTTGAGTAAAAGTTCTGTTAAAGATACTGTTCAGAAGTCTGAGATTGGTGGTGCCAATGACAGGCTCACTAATCCTGCGACAGTAAAACTTAAGCCCTCAGACTACGTTCACCTTCACAACCACTCGCACTATTCAATTTTAGACGGACTTCAGAAAATCCCAGAAATGGTCCAGAAGACTAAAGAGATGGGGATGGAGGCAATCGCAGTAACTGACCACGGTACAATGGCTTCCGCAATTGAGCTATATAAAAAGGGTAAGTCAGAAGGCATTAAGCCAATCATCGGTTCAGAGTTCTATGTTGCTGCCAGAAAACACACTGATAAAGATAAAACCAAAGATCGACCTAGGTTCCACCTAATTCTAATTGCCATGAATCAGACTGGCTACAAAAATCTTTGTAAGCTGAGTACGATCTCTTGGAGCGAAGGTTATTACTTTAAGCCCAGAATCGACCATGAGCTACTCGAAAAGTATAATGAAGGCATCATCTGTCTTTCAGGGTGTATTGGCGGAGAGGTTGGAGACGCTCTACGAAATGGCAATATTTCTGCAGCAAAAAAGGCTGCCCAAATTTACAAAAAGATTTTCGGAGACCGCTACTATTTAGAGTTGCAAGATCATGGCCACCGCTGGGATGAGCAAAAGAAAGTAAATGAACACCTCTTAAGTCTAAGCAAGGAACTCGATATTCCAGCCGTTGTGACTTGCGATGCTCACTATTTAGAGCATGCCGACCAAGATGTTCACGAAGTTCTGCTCTGTGTTGCAACGGCTTCTAATCTAGATCAGCCAGGCAGATTCAGTCTCAAAGATACAGATCTTTTTCTGACCGACCCAAAAGATTTAATAGAGCGCTGGGGTACAGATCATCCTGAGCTCATCCTGAATACTAAAAAAGTTGCGGATAGGTGTAGCCTAGAATTCGAACTTGGTAAAATCCTCATACCAAAATTTGAAACAACTGATGGCTTGAGTGAAAAAGACTCTTTACATCGCATGGTTTGGCAAGGGTTAGCCTGGCGATACGGTGGTGTATCTGAACCTGATATTTCTGAACTAGACGTAAAAGATGCGATTAAAACTTTGCCCAAGGATATTAAAGAGCGTGCCGAATATGAGCTTGGTGTAATTTCCGACATGGGCTTTAATGGCTACTTTTTAATCGTACAAGATTTTATTATTTGGGGTAAAAACCAAGGTATAATTTTTGGACCCGGCCGAGGTTCTGCCGCAGGATCAGTAGTCGCCTATAGTCTGAAGATTACTGAACTTGATCCACTTAAGTATGGCTTACTCTTTGAAAGATTCTTGAATCCAGACAGAATTTCTATGCCAGACATAGACATTGATATTCAGGATTCTCGCCGTGGCGAAGTAATTCAGTATTGCGTAGAAAAGTATGGTAAAGAGCGTGTCGCAAATATCGGAACTTATGGAATTATGGCTGCTCGTGCTGCTGTCAGAGATGTTGGTCGGGTTCTTGGTATCCCACTACCAAAAGTTGATAAGCTCGCAAAGTTAATCCCACCTCCGGTTCAAGGGCGCCACGTGCCACTGAAAACCTCTTTAAAAGATAACTCTGATTTAAAAAATGCCTACCAGGATTCAGAATATAAGCAGATTCTGGATGTTGCAGTCCGGCTAGAAGGAACAATTCGCAACAACGGAGTTCACGCTGCTGGTGTCGTTATAGCACCGACTGATATTACTGATTATGCACCACTTTATAAAGCTCCAAGTGGCGTTATGGCAACTCAGTACACGATGAACCCAGTTGAAGACCTTGGGCTGCTAAAAATGGATTTCTTGGGTTTAAGCAACCTCACAATTATTAATAATGCACTAAAAATTATTAAAAGAGTCTATGAAGACGATATTGATATAGACACTATTCCTCTGGATGATGAGCAGACTTTTAAATTGCTACAGCGAGCTGATACAACCGGAGTCTTTCAGTTGGAGTCTGACGGAATGCGAAAGTACTTACGTCGTCTTAAGCCAGACAGATTTGAAGATATCGTTGCTATGGCCGCACTATATCGACCTGGACCGCTCAGCGCAGGTCTCGTTGATAAGTTCATAGATCGAAAACTCGGGCTTGAAGAGGTTGAGTATGACCACCCAACATTTGAAAAAGTATATAAAGAAACATTCGGAGTGCTTGTTTACCAGGAGCAATTCATGGCTTTTGCTCGGGAAATTTGTGGTTTCAGTGGAGGAGAGTCAGATACATTACGTAAAGCAGTTGGTAAAAAGAAGATTGATGTCCTTAAGCCGCTTGAAAAGAGATATGTAGAAGGTGGAGTTGAGCATTCCAATGTCCCAAAAGAGGTTATGCAAAAAAGCTGGCAAGATCTCTTAGGTTTTGCTGACTACTGTTTTAATAAGTCTCACTCAGCTTGCTACGCATTAATCGCATACCAAACCGCATATCTTAAAGCCCACTACCCGGATGCTTTCATGGCGGCACTAATGACCTCTGACGCCGATAACATCGACCGCCTCACAATCGACATTTCTGAGTGTAAAAAGATAGATCTCTCAGTCCAGAACCCAGACATTAACGAATCATTCTCTACCTTTGCGATTGTTAAAGGGAGGTCAACGATTCGTTTCGGTCTTGGAGCCATCAAAAATGTTGGTCTGGGGGCTGCTGAAAGTATTATTAAAGAACGTGAGAAGAATGGAAAATTTAAATCTATTGAAGATTTTTTCGTACGCGTTAATTCTAGGCAGGTCAATAAGCGTGCCATTGAATCGCTAATTAAAACAGGAGGATTCGACTCCTTCGGCTACCACCGTTCAGACCTATTTGAGCAAATTGAATCACTCATTGCTTTTTCTCAAAAAAGGGACAAAGAAGCCATAAGCAACCAAGTTGGATTATTTGGTGCAGTTGGAGATCAGCAAACCCACTTAAGTTTAGTAAAGTCAGAATCTGAAGCGCCAGACAATCTCAAGCTTGGTTGGGAACGTGACTTGCTTGGCCTCTATCTGAGTTTCCACCCCCTAGATAAGTATCGTGAATATTTTCAAGAACATGTTGAAATAATTTCAGGGATTGATTTAGAAGAAGTCGACGGAGGAAAGGGGATCGTCGGCGGAATAGTTATTGCAAGCCGCGAAATTGTTACTAAAAAAGGAGACAAAATGGCTTTTGTAAAACTAGAAGATACTTCGAGTGAGATTGAGCTGGTTGTTTTCCCTCAATCATACGCAAAACATCAGGGCGTGCTTCAAAAAAGCAATGCTGTCATTGTTGTCAGTGGAAAGTTCGATGCCAAAGATCGTGATGGCAACCTCTCAGATGACCTAAAAATGATAGTCGATGAAATTAGTGAAGTTACCGAAGACAATCTTAAAACTAATCAAAAGCCAAAGTTTGACCCACCAAAGCCTTCTACGTACGGCAACTCTCGCCCTAGAAACACAGCCTCAAACCCTTCCAACACTCCAAGTCTTTCAAGCCCACCTAAAGAAGAAGCTTCCAAACCAAAGCTCCCCCAACAAAATCAAAAAGATTCAAACCTAGTTTATATTAAAGTTGTTAAGCCAAAGTATGAACAAGATCTTCTTAAACTTAAGGCACTTTCTAAATCTGGAGCAGAAACCTCCATCATTTTAGTCTTTGGAGAAAAACCAGCTCAGCGCGCTCTTAAACTTCCATTTAAGTTAAGCTTAACCCCAGAGCTCAAAACGGAACTCGCCTCAATCTTCGGAGCAGAAAACCTAAACCACAATTAAAGTCCCTAAGCTTAATCTAAGCTAAGGATTTGATAGCCAAACTTTTCTAACTCCTGGCTACTAAAAAAGTCCAAGTCTCTTGTTTTCAGAACATAGCTCACGGTTTTTCTAAGTTCTCTCCCAGTGTAACCCCCCCCAGAATATTCCCGGAGGATTAAAACATCTCCTACTTTGCATTCCCAGTCTGCGAGTCTAAGTTCAAACTTCTTCTTGCCGCTTGCAAGATCTTCAAAATACTCTGGCAAAACTTTTTTATAGTGAATCATGTAAAAGTATTATAATTAAACTTAATGAAACATCCAAAACTAATTGTTATTGCTGGGCCGACCGCGTCTGGAAAAACTTCTCTTGGTGTTGATCTTGCACTTAAGTTTAACGGAGAAATTATCTCTGCTGATTCTCGCCAAGTCTATAAAGGTTTGGATATCGGCTCCGGAAAAGTCACTCGAGAGGAAACCAAAGGAATCACACATCACTTAATAGATATTTTGAATCCTGAAGAAAAGTACTCTGTCTATAAATTTCAAAAACATTGCTTAAATTTAATTCAAGATATTTCTAGTAGAGGAAAAATCCCAATCATCGTCGGCGGCACTGGGCTCTATATTGAAAGCGTAGTCGAGCAATATCAATTTCCTAGATTCAACTCCATGCTCAAGTTTAATAGAAAGTCTAAAAAAAAGGGCCTAAGACCAGATACTTTAGTTTTAAATTTAAACCCTAAACGAGATCAAATCAAACATAATATACAAAAAAGATTACTAGAGCGTTGGAACAATCCTGATCCTGAAAAAAATATGAAAATTGAAGTTCAAAGTTTAATCAACTCAGGAGTCTCCAAACTCTGGCTAAAATCTTTAGGCCTAGAATATAAATTTATAACCCAATTGCTAGAAGGGGAGTTAGACAAAACTTCAAGTCCGGGCTCGGATCCAGAGCAAATAATGTTAACTAAACTCAATACTGAAATCTGGAGGTTCGCTAAACGTCAAATTACTTTTTTAAAACGTTGGTATTACGCTCACCAAATCCAGAAAAAAAAAGAGGCTGATAGTCTGGTTGAAGCATTCCTGAGCAACTGAATCTACTGAATATAACTATTGATATTATGGGCTATTATATGCTATTATATTAAGTCTAATTATGATTTTGAGAGAACTTAGCCCCGCTAGAGCGGAGTGTTTAGACGACTTATCCTCAATTTTTGAGGCCTTACAGCACGGCGAGTGTGCTCTAAGGCCATTTTTAAGTTTAGTCGGCGACCTGAAAAAACCCGTAGAAAGAGTATCTTCAGTAGGTGGAATTGCCGGAAAGCTTGCATGCTCTGTGGGTGATGAAGGAATTCTGGTTGTCAGGAGATCCGTTCTACCGCTGGCGAGTTTAGGTTTAAATATAATTCCAGTAGTCGGTAAAGCTGCCAACCAAGTTCTTTCTGGAGCCTATGACCTGCTTGGTGGAGGAGTCGAAACTACTGGTAAAAAGATGGATAGGTGCGCTTTTAGCGGTTTGGCTCGTGAAGTTAGTGAAGAGGGGGGTCTTACGTTATCGCCAGACGAACTACAAGAGTACGGAAGACCAATGGTCGGCTGTCACCTTATTGGAGGCAGGAGAGGGCCCGCTACCGCAGTTATAAGGCTTGGGGCAGTGATTCATCGACCTGGAATGCCAAAGTTAAATTTAAGTTGCGAACACACTGGAGCCAAAGTTGTTAACCCGGGTTCTTCCGAGTTCCCACAGCAGTGGAGGCCACTAGGGGAGGCTGCGTTCCAACATAGGGCAGTTTAAATTTACCACTCAATCTTTTTTTTGCCCTTAGATTCTAGCCACTGATTGGCTTTTATAAAATGATCACTCCCAAAAAAGCCCGTGTGAGCTGAAAATGGAGAAGGGTGTGGAGACATTAAAACTAGGTGCTTGTCTGCGTCAATTAGATTTAACTTCTGTTTTGCATAATTTCCCCAAAGTATAAAAACTACGCCCTCTTTTTCTTCAGAAATCTTTTTGATAACCTGGTCTGTGAAATCTTCCCAACCTTTTTTGCTATGTGAGCCTGGTTTCCCGGTCTCTACTGTTAAAACTGAGTTTAATAACAAAACTCCCTGCTTCGCCCAGCAGCTTAAATCTCCATTAAATTTAACTTCAGCTTCGGATTTTTCACCAAGTTCTACCTCAAGTTCTTTAAAAATATTCCTTAGACTCGGTGGGTTTCTGACTTCTTCTGGAACGGAAAAACTTAGACCCATAGCCTGACCATCTCCATGGTACGGATCTTGGCCTAAAATCACCACTTTAACTTCATCAAAAGGAGTTAAAGTTAAAGCTTTAAAAATATTTTCTGGTTCTGGGTAAACCTTTTTCCCAGATATATTTCCTGAGTATTCTGCTTGAACGAATGCTGTTAAGTCCTTAAAACTTTCAGTCTCAAAATAATCTTTCAAGATTTTATGCCAGCTTTTTTCAATCTCAACTTCAGGTCTTAAGTTCATTAAACTTAACTATAGCAAAAGGGGTATTTTTGATGGTTATTCAAAGTCTAGGGCCGCAACACTCTGAGTATTATTAACTAAGTTTTGGGCGTACTGAGTTATCGACATGACGGTTGCTGGGGCGCCGGGCATTGTCTCACCGTACGATCTGAAGTTTGGGCATGTCAGGCATACTTCCGGCGTGCGAGTTTCTGCGCTGTTGAAATCATTAGTTGTTTTCAGGGCTCCCACGGCTGCAATTTCATTGGTAATTTCCACCATAGATTTCCCCAGAAAAAAAGTCCTTAATTCTTTTATGATGTTCGTTTCAGCCAAGGTCTCCGCTGCCGTTGCATCTAGCAGTGAGGCTTCCTCTAAGTTATCTGCACCACCAAGGGATCTGAATTCTTCGGCCCTAACCCTCATTGCCTGAGCTCGCTTAGCTAATGCGGCTGCTTCTGCCAGTATTTCATCTAGCTCTACGGTCATGTCTACAACTTCTTGCAGAGCGTTTTGGATATGTATGCTTGGGCAGCCCTTCGGCGGCAGTCCGAAATAGTCACTATTGCCATCTAGCAACTCTGGGCTACCGCAACTTCTTTCTAGGACCATAAAAATATAATTTAATTAAATATTACTAACATCATAACATTAAACTTAAGATAAATCAATAGTAAAGTTTAATCTTCTATTTCCTAGCTTTGCTATACTTAAGCTTAATATGGATTTCACAGATAACTTTAAAGAGGCGCAAGATCTCCGAAATCAGGGCAAATCGGAGCTTGCTTACGAAAAGTATTTAACAATCTCTAAAGTCGGAGGAATCTCACCGAAGAAGCGCGCCGAAGCCCTGCACATGGCGGCAGTCTCTATAAAAGAAGCAAGAGGCTACACCAAATCTACTGAATGTTTTCAAAAGGCTAAAGAAGCCTATCAATCTCTAGAAGATAATTTTAATCTTGCTCGAGTTGCTAGAGATTTTGGAAGTCAGCTTTTTGACCAAGCTCAATATTCTGAAGCAAATAAAGAATTTAAGTTGAGTGAAGAAGCTTTAAAAGACTCTGATAAATCCCTAGACTTGGGCGAGCTGGCGATGACTCAAATTAAATATGCTCTTTCATTGGAATACACAAACGAGCTAGATAGTTTGGATAAAGCAGATCAAAAATTAGATTTAGCAATTCAAAATGTCAGAAAGTCAGAAAACTTATTTTATCTTTCCACCGCGTATTTTCTAGCAGCAAAAATTTTTAAAAAAAGAGCCCATTACACAATCGCTATAGATTATTTAACTAGCGCTTATGGTGCAATAAATCTAACCGAAGAGCCATTCGCCAAAAGAAGGACAGAGATCTTAACTGAATTAAGTTTAATGTTCGAAAGAATTGACAACTCTAAGATTTCAAAAGTAATCAAAAAATCCGCAGAGGTTTACCTTAACGAACTTGATGAAGAAACCAGAAAAAAGCTGGAGTCTGAAGAATAAAATCTGTAATTAATTAATGTGCTAAACTTAAGCCATGAAAGACATCAGACCAGCGCTAAAAGAAATCAAAAAGATCCTTGAATCAGGTCAGAAACCAGAGAAAGTTATTCATAAAGTCGAAAAACTTAAAGAGGATTTTGAATTAAAAGGAACGGTCTACAAAGAATTGAGTAATATTGGTTATATTTTTAATGGCGTAGCTTATGGGCCTGGAGGATGGATACTATCCGGTTCTGAGGAAATGTTCGAGCAAGATAGGGAGTATTTGCTAAAAACTGTAGAATCTTACCTTGAACTAGATTGGCCCGACAGTCGGAATATAGTTACAGCTGGATATCAGTCACCAGCTGGAGGTTTTGGGGTTACAATCTCTGTTCAAGTTTCTGGCGTCAAAGTACAGTGCCCTAAAAAGGATCTCAAGAAAGAAATTGAACAAAGCTTACTTAAACTTAATCAAAACCAATCTGCAGAAGACTTTCTACTCAATGCAGTCTGCATCTTGCCGACAGAGTATAACGAGTATAAGCTAACTATTTAGAAAATTCTCCGTTTGCTAGTCTCTAGTTTATTGACAAGTTAAACTTAAGTCTGTATAATACAAAAGTATGACTTTAAATTACAAAATTAATTCCCAGCATCATGACCATCTCTAGCCAGATGGATTCAACCCTGCTTGTTTAAAATTTTGTAAAACTCTTACAGCCAAAAACTAAAAGCCAGATGAAATCCATCTGGCTTTTTCTGTACTTAAAAATCAACTTAATTTTAAACAATAAACTAAACCCAAAAATAATCATGGAAGTATTTAACAATTCGCTGGATCTATCCGGCATACAGAACCCAGTATTCTTCGCCGAACAAACACTAACTGTTCCAACTATGAGATTAGTGGAGGCATTGGGCTGGTGCAGTAGAAACGACGCGACACTGGTCAACTTAACTTATAGAAAAAAGCCTTACGTCTCACCAGCTAGAGGCGACTTTAACCTTGCTAGGCCTGCCATAATTTGGCCCAGCAAGGGCGAAGAGGCCTGCCTGCAAATGACCAAAGAGAGAATCTCAAAACCGACGCTTGGTCCAGTTTCTGAGCTTCAGGCTAATTTAGGGCAAAGCTTAGAGCAGTATTTCTTGCAGTTGAGCAGAATGTTTGGAGATTTCGTCCCAGGCCTTGATGAAGGCCAGAGAGCCTGGTTGCGAGACCCTATACAGTTCGATATGAGTAATTTTTACCTTCAGACTGTGGGCAAGAGTGACCCAACTAGGAGTTCAATTGCCGCTAAATATCTCCCCCGCTTCTATCAAGAAGTCGGAAAGTTTAAGGCTCAACTTTTGGTGGCAGAGGAATATTTAAGCGAAACGAGCAAGAGTTTAGCGAAAGAAAACGGGGTGGTTCTAAAAAACCTTCCAGATGCTCAGTTCAAATCAAGTCCATGGCCCAAGCTCGACATAGTTAAGGGTGCTTCAACCAGAAGTTTTGTCGACCTTTCTGGCTGCGACTTCGAACAATTGAGAGCTGGTATACTAGGAGGCAGTAATGAATAAGAAGATAATACTAGTTTCCCCGGCATATTCTTTGGCTTTATTCCCAAAAGAAGTCCATCAAATGGTCGATTTTATAGAATCGAAGGGCTGGGCTGTCGATATTGCCCCAAATGCCCTAAAGTCTCTAAAGTCTCTAAAGTCTCTAAAGTCTAGAGTTGCTAATGAATTTAATTCGATGCCCCCAAAGGAAAGGGCAGAAGATATTAATTGGGCATTTGTTCAGAACCCAACGGCCATTCTGAGCTTTATTGGCGGGTTTAACTCTAATGACATTTTGAAGTATCTGAATTGGAGTGACTTCAAGGGCAACGAAGTTAAGTTTATCGGTCATAGCGATTTAACAATTCTCTGCAATGCACTTTATGCTAAATCTGGGATAACCACATGGACGGGAGTTTCGGGCATCAATTTTTGCGTTAAAGAGACCAGAGAAGAAACCTGGGAATCTCTGCAGGCACTCTTAGAGGGTAAACTAAAGTTACTAAAACCAAAAAAATCTTTTCAGAATAGCTTTGATTCACCAAGGCAAGATTCTATTGGCTGGACTTTCGTTAATCCAAAAGACGGGGTTAAGGGTGTCTCGATAGGAGGTAATCTCGATACTTTAGGCCTGCTCCAAGGTACAGAATACATGCCCAAGTTTGATCAACCCATAATTCTAGTATTGGAAGATGACGACCTCGTCAAAGAAGAGACCATTTATCAATTTAAACGTTCGTTAATTTCCTTATTGATGCAAGATGGGGTTTTAGAAAATCTCCAAGGTTTAGTTTTTGGCAGGTTTTCAGAAGGCGCCAAACTAAACGCAGAAAGGCTTAAAATGATGCTCAGCTCAATTCCGGAGCTTGATCGAATCCCAGCCATGATTGGAGTTGAGATTGACCATTGCCTTCCAAAAGCGCTCCTACCGATCGGTTCTAAAATTAAACTTAACTTCACTAAACAAGAAATAGAAATACTATAAACATTGATATTAACTTAAAGTAAATAAATATGAAAGAAACTAAAACACCATCTACACAACCCTACAAGGGTACACGAGATTTCTATCCCGAAGAATTTGCAAAGCGTCAATATCTTTTTGATGTTTGGACTAAAGTTTGTCAGCGCTATGGCTACGAACAATACGATACTCCAATTCTAGAACCGCTAGAGCTTTATGCTTCTAAAACTTCAGAAGAAATCGTCGGCAAAGAAAGCTTCGTTTTTACAGATCGTGGTGGCAGAGAAGTTATGCTCCGACCGGAGATGACTCCTTCCTTGGCTAGGATTATTGCTGGCAAAAGGCAAGAGCTTGGCTATCCACTTCGGCTGTTTGTGATCCCTGGCTGTTATCGGTATGAGCGTCCTCAAAAAGGTCGTTGGAGAGAGTTCTGGCAGCTTAATGCTGATATTTTTGGTTCCGCAGATCCTAATTCTGATGCCGAAATAATCATGCTCGCAGATTCCATCCTGAAAGAACTAGGTGCAAAACCAGAGATGTACGATATCCAAATCTCCGATCGGCGATTTTTGGATTGGTTACTCCAAGAAAAGTTAAACTTGAGTTCAGAAAATGCCCTTCAAGCAATTCGACTGATTGATAAAAAATCCAAAATTAGTAAAGAGTATTTCAATTCCGGTCTGCAAGAACTAGGCGTAAACCAAGATGGCTTAATACTAGCTAATCAAATCCTAGAAGTTGGCGAATTGGGTGAACTCCCTGAAGAGGCCAAAGCTCAGGACTGGTACGAGTACCTTGAAGCTGCCTTTGAAGTTCTAGATTCTGCGGGAGTTAAGTTTAACTTTAATCCCCAAATAGCCAGAGGCTTCGACTACTATACGGGCTTTGTTTTTGAAGTCTTTGACACTGACCCAACCAACAACAGGGCAATGTTTGGTGGAGGGCGTTATGATGGCTTAGTCGCCAAATTTGGAGTAGACCCAGTCCCGGTAGTTGGCTTTGGAATGGGCGACGCTGTTCAGTGGGAAATGCTTGATGCCAATAATCTTTGGCCGGCACTCCCACCTGCAACGGAGGCAATGCTAATTCCATTAAACTTAAGTTCAGTTAGCAAGGCTAATAAGTTTGCCGCTGAGCTCCGAAAGCAAGGTCAGAACATTGCCATTGATTTCGATGTTCAAAGAAAGCTAGAAAAAAGAATTAAGGCAGCTCAAAAACTTCAAATTCCAAAAATCGGAATCATAGGCGACAATGAGAATTCCTTCAAAGATATTAAGTTTAAAGAATTAAATAATGGATATCGATAAGAACTTAATCGTAATTAGAGGTAATAGTGGTTCCGGAAAGTCTACACTTGCAAATAATCTCAGAGAGCTCCTCAAAAAAAGAGGTCTTAAGGTTGCTTTGCTGGAACAAGACTATATTAGGCGAGAAATACTAAAGGAAAAGGATGAATTAGATATGGTTGATTCAATTGAGTTACTTAAGTCTATGATCGCTACAGTCTCAGGACTAGGTTATGTAATTATTCTTGAGGGTATATTTTGGGGCGAGAAATATGGCAAATTTTTGACTGAACTCAATAGGACCTTTGGAAACGACAAATCAATATTTTTTTATTATAAAATAAACTTCGAGGAGACCTTAAAGCGACACGGCACAAAGAGTAATAGCCATGAATTCGGAGAGACTGAACTTCGATCCTGGTGGAAAGATGACGATTCACTGGGATTCACGAATGAATATATTTTGGATAGTTCCGGGCTTGAGTGCGTATTGAAAGATGTAATAGAGCTTGTAAGAATAGCATAAGTCAAAACAAAAAATTATGAAAAATAAAAAAGCAATTCTTTTTGATTGGGATGGAACAATTGCTAAAACTTTAGAAGTCTGGTTAGACGTCTTTGAAATTATTTTCAAAGATTTCGGTGTTAATACTTCCAGAAAAGAAATCTCTGAACACTTTGGAGACTACCCGTGGGTTAGATCTAAGTTGGAGAGTCGTACTGAAGAATTCTGGAAGGAATCAATGAAAATGGCGAAGCCTCTGCTCGCTCGAGTCAGTCTTTATGATGGCGTAAAAGAAACTATCCACAATCTCTCAAAAGAGTATAGATTGGTTATCGTAACTTCATCAGCCCAAGAGATGCTTGATGCTGCCCTAAGCCATTCGGGTCTGGCGGATTATTTTGAGGTCAAGGTTAGCGCATTAGATACCCAGGTACATAAACCAGACCCTGCCCCGGTGGCATTTGCTCTTAAAAAATTGAATTTAAGTGCAGAAGATGTTATTTTTGTTGGTGATACTGAAAAAGATACTCGATCCAGCGGAGCGTTGAACATTCCCTGCTTGTTTTTTGCCCCACAATCCCATAATAAGTTTTACGATATGCCAGAGCTACTCAAAGAACCAAACATTGTTACTACATTCAAACATTGGAGCGAGTTCGAAGAAGCACTGAATAGTACTAGCAAAAAATCGACACTACAATGTGACAATACTTTCACATTGTTATAAACTTAGCTTTTAAAGTAGGAATAAACATAATATTTTTGATGCGCAGGCATAGGAACGATACAGATAGGCTAGCCGCAGTAGATAGTAGGCATTATTTTGAGCAATCAGATAGGTATCCTTTATATTTTAGCAATCCTGGTCAATCTCCGCATCTGGAGGTTTCAGTTGAAATTGGTTCTGCAGCATCTGACAGATACTATGCTCCTGCACAGAAATTTTCTGATCAACTCGGAGAAAGCGTTTGTGTAGTATGTGGTCTTTGTCAAGAAGCGGATCGGAGATCCGTGGTGCTTTTTCCTCTTCCTGATTCCGCTCCGGGTGAACTTATTAGTAGGCTAGGGCAGAGCACCAACGGCGTTACAACTTGGGTTGCTAGAATCAGTGGCTTTGCTTGCAACGGAGATCCCGCGAGCCGAGAAAGAGTTCGGGCGGCCTATGAAATAGTAGCTGGAGAATCATCCTTAGATAGATCTATGCTATAATCAACTTCAGTTCAAAAGGTCTAGTTAATTTTATTTAGATTAAATTCTTTAAACTTAACTAGGGTAGCTTGTTCGAGAAAGCCGAGTAATTATAACTCCGATAGATTGATTTTGTTCATACTTAAGGTGGAAAAGCGGAATTTGAGAAAGAAGTGAGAAAATCCTTAAGAACGGACAATATCAATTTAAATTAAGTTTAAAAACTTAAAGAGGAAAAATATATAAAGATGAAGAAACTATTTGTTAGCTCATTACCATACAGCGTAGATGACGCTGGTCTAGCAGCCATTTTTGATGGTTACGGAACAGTTGTTAGTGCTAAGGTCATTATGGACCGAGACACTGGTCGTTCTAAAGGTTTTGGTTTCGTAGAAATCGAAGAAGACGAAGAGGCAATGCGAGCCATTAAAGAGCTTCACGAAAGTGAGCACGGTGGACGTAACCTAATCGTTAACGAAGCTCGACCAAAAGAGGATCGACCTCGTGGTGGCGGCGGTGGCGGATACGGTGGTGGAAATAGATACTAATCTATCCCAAAGCTAAAATTAAAGAGAGCTCCAGCAATGGAGCTCTCTTTACGTTAAATGTTTTAGGCCGCGCCATTCCAGACATTCAGACCTATCACCCTGCACCGCTAAAGTGGTCATCTTGAGCCTACTCCTTCGCTAAAGCTATGGAGTACAGGTAGCCGAAGGATCTGAGCTGAAATCTAAACTTTAAACTTGAGTATTCTTTCTTTTTCTTCTTGAATAAGAAAAAGAAGACAAAAAGAATCAAGCCCTGCGGAAGCTCCACCATATGCACTTCCAACCATCCAAGATTCCTGCTAATCGCCTCAAAGTCCTCGGGCAGGGGCTTTAGGGTAATCTCAGAAGTTCCACTTTGTCATCTCGAGCCTGTCGAGAGATCCAGTTAGAAAAAGAAGAACCTATTGTACCAAACCTCTCCCGAGGGAGGGGTTTGGCGAGGGGTATTCTTATTTTCGAGGCTTTGTGATGTTCGCCTCTCCGCCATATTCTGGAAGGATTAGCTTGTCGTCGTCTCCAGCTTTAAGTTTAAGCAAGCCTTCATCGATCCATCCTTCACTATCTGGGTCTTCGTTAGAGGTCCCAATAATTGGAATCCCAACCTGATCGGCAATTGCATTGATTACAGTTATACCAATTCTAAGCCCAGTATAGCTTCCAGGTCCTCTAAAGCCAATGATTCCTGTCAGGTCCCCAAAAGTTAAATTTAACTCCAGTAGAGCGTCTTCAATAGTACCTGGGAGTATTTCACTCAAGTCTCTACTGGCTAGCCAAACTTTATTAAACTTAGTCTCACCACTTTCTAGATCACGCAGTTCTAAAAGGTTTTTTGTAGTACCAGTCTTTAAAATTAAAATCATAAATCCTCCAGAAGATTAAATTAAAGAAACGAATAGCTCGGATCTCGTCTTCCACTTATCATCAACTTTAACCCACATTGCTGAATAGTTACCTCCAGGTCCTCCGTCGGAATATTCCCAAACCCCGGACTCCCAGGCCATCTCTCCGCTCTTAGAAACTATGATTTCTTCCAGCTTTCTGGCAAACAACACCTTCTCACCATTAAAGATTTTATTCCAAGCACGAACCATTGTTTCTTTACCAATTAGCCCGCTACCTTCGGCAGAAATTACGATTATATTATCGGTGTATATCCCGCAAACTGCATCAACATTCCTGTTCAAGATCGCCTGGTTAGATTGCTCACGCAGCTTCTTAATTTTGTCTTCTTGCATAACTTAAGTTTAACTTAATCTCACCTGCTTTGTAAAAATAAAAACCTCATTATGAAATGAGGTAAAGAATATCTAGAGTTAGAAGTGGTGCTGGGAGTAGGATTCGAACCTACGAAGGCATAAGCCGACAGATTTACAGTCTGTTGTGTTTGACCGCTTCACTACCCCAGCGAAAACCTTTAGAGACTAGATCCTGATAAAAATTCAGGATTTCAAAATCTGCTAATGGAGCCGTCTGTCGGATTCGAACCGACGACCTGCTGTTTACAAAACAGCTGCTCTAACCAACTGAGCTAAGACGGCAGATTTATAGGTGCATATTACAATCAGAATTAACTGAGGTAATACAGTAAAGACTATTTTACCACAAACTTCAAAACTGCACCAAAGGTTTTTCAATTCTCAAAATCTTAAGTAGTGTTAAACTTAAGTTCAAATGAGACTTAGAATTATTTCAGGAATATTAAAAGGCAGGTTCATCGATGTTCCTCGTAAGTTTTCCGCTCAACCAATGGGCGAGAGAGTCCGTTCTGCGCTCTTCAATTCTTTAACTGGTGAGTTGGAGGGCGCTTCAGTTTTAGATGCTTTTGGAGGTTCTGGAGCTTGTGGCCTAGAGGCATTTTCCAGAGGAGCCAGCAACATTTTAATCCTCGAAAAAGATCGATCTGTTTACCGCTACCTTAATAAAAATTTCAAGAAGTTAAACTTAGTTGAAGATTCTCGGATCCACGCTAGTAAGGCTCCAGTCCAAAATTACCTAAAAGCAAACCCAAAGTTACAATTCAATGTAATTATTTGCGATCCACCCTATGATTTGGCAGAGAAGGCGGCAATCCCACTATCCGGTCTGAAAGACAGTGACTTGGTCAAAACTTTAAACTTAATCTCCAGTAAGCTCAAAAAAGACGGAACTTTAATTCTTAGTTGGCCAGAAAAAGTTGAGCTCCCAGAATTAGCTGGGTTAAGCTTAGTAAAATCTAAAAACTACGCCGGAGCTAAGCTTGCCTGGTATGACTAGACTAAGCTCTAGTCCCAACTCTAGCTTAAAGGAATATTTTTTCTATCAGAATCGCATATCCATAGATCGCTCCAAGAGTCTCTAGCTCCTCCATGCCAGGTTGGTCTAAGCTCTTCGCCCATTCCACCGCTAGGAAAATCTTTTTGAGCAATTAGAATCGGTCCCTTTTCATAAAAGAAGGTTTGCAGGTCACCAGAGATGATGGGACCTCTTCCTGCAGTCACCAGTCTTTCATTTTCGCCAGGATTGAGCGCGTGGAGCATACTAATACCCGTAACCTCTACTGTTATGTCACCCATAAAATCTAAGTGAAGTCCTGGTTCTTCTTCGGGCCTTCTTTTTGCCAAAGTCGTAACTATCCCCCCCCAAGACATGCTAGATCTGAGTCGATAATTGCGTTCACAGCCTCAACCACTGCCAAAAAAACTAAATCTTCTCTACCACTTACGGCTTCAGAGATTCTTCTGTAACCGATAAGTTCCGGGAGCTGCACTGCTCCAGTCGTAGCTAGTTGTTCAACTCTTCCAGCGGTTATAATATTTTTCATTTCAAATGACATATATCAATATCATAGCATTAAACGTAGTTAGAGTCAACTTGAATTGTGCTATAATTAAGTTTAATGGATAGCACTAAAAACAAGCCAGATCTTTCACATCTCCCGAATAAGCCGGGAGTCTACCTCCATAAAAATTCAGAAGGAGAAATAATTTATGTTGGCAAAGCCATAAACTTAAAACAAAGAGTTAATCAATATTGGCAAAAGAGCTCGCATGATTCATCTCCTAAAACAGCGGTCCTAGCTTCCGAATCTGTAAAAGTTGATTACATAGAAACCCTTTCAGAAATTGATGCTCTATTTTTAGAATCAGAACTTGTTAAGCGCTACTTACCAAAATTTAACGTTGAGCTCCGCGATGATAAGTCTGCAATCTATGTAAAGATTCCGTATCAAGATCCGATACCAGCAATTTCTTTTACTCGTTCACCAAAAGCTGATGGTGCAACTTACGTCGGTCCGTTTTATTCGGCCTCTCCAGTCTATGCTGCAATGCGTATATTAAGGCGAGCTCTTCCATACTCAACGCATGCAAAAATTCCTAAGAAGGCATGTCTGCACTTCCAAATTGGGCTTTGTCCAGGCCCAGAAACAGATGATTTTGATTCAAAAAGATATCGTTTAAACTTAAAAAAATTAGAACAAATCCTAAAAGGTCAGCGTTCCACAGTTCTAAATTCTACTAAAAAAAAGATGGAGTTAGCTGCGGATAAACAAGATTTTGAGCTTGCTGCGCGCTACCGTAATCAACTCCGAGCCCTACAGAGGATTAGCCGAATTCATCTATCTGACCACCAAATAATCGGTTCAGATCAAGCTCTGGCTGAGCTCCAAAAGCTCCTTGGCTTAAGTTTAGTGCCTAAGCACATTGAAGGCTTCGATATTAGCCACATGGGTGGAAAAGATGTTGTCGCCAGCCAAGTCGTTTTTAAAAACGGAGTTTCTTCTAAGCAAGATTATCGCCATTATAAAATTACTAAACAACAGAATAATGATTTCGAAAGCATGGCCGATGTTATCTTTCGACGCTTTAAACTCAAGAATATTCAAGCTTGGGGAACTCCGAATTTAGTACTAATCGATGGCGGGAAGGGGCAGCTTTCATCCGCGATTAACTCTTTAGAAAATAAAACCGTTCCGATGTTTGGCTTAGCTAAACAGTTTGAACAAATTATCATTCAAAAAGGTGATCCGAACTTTAAACTTAATTTTAAATTTGCTGCAAAAACCAACCGAATCATTGTTGAAGAAACTGAGCATTTTGTGATTAATTTAGGGCCAAAAGATCCAATCCGACTACTCCTAGAAAGAATTCGCAATGAAGCTCATCGTTTTGCAGTTCGTTATCACACTAAACTTAAGCGTAGTCACATTAAAGCAACTGAGCTAACTAAAATCCCAGGAATAGGCTCCGAAACTGCACGCAAACTCTTAATCACTTTTGGCTCCGTCAGCGGCGTAAAGTCTGCCCCTCACAACCAGCTTGCTTCTGCCGTCGGCAATATCAAAGCCAAAAACATCGAAAAGTACTTCTCCAGTTAAGTTTGTTTGCTATAGTCTAGATAATTATAATTATGAATAAAAATTCTTCAAAAAGTTACGGGTATATGTTGTGTGGTTCTCCCAGGAGTGGCTCAACTCTTCTTTGTGATCTTCTTTCTCAGAGTTCTGTTGCCGGTAACCCAAAATCTTATTTTAGGTCTGGTTCTATCCCAGACTTCTGTAAGGATTGGGGTATCTTGGAGGGTCAGGAGGACTGGTCTAAAGGTTATATTAAAGCTTTCAAGACTTATTCAAGCAACGGAACGGATTGCTCAAGCTTAAGAATTATGTGGAGCAATTTCAAAGACTTCATTGATTTATTGAGACAGAATAATAGTAGTACTTCTAGCGATAAGGATTTAATATTGGATTTGTTAGGGATAGATCATTATATTTATCTCCAAAGAAAGGATAAGATTGCCCAAGCAGTCTCTCTAGTAATTGCCAACCAGACCGGACTTTGGCACTTAAATTCTGATGGTTCAGAAAAACAACGAACAGGCTCGCATAAAAATCCGGAGTATAGTTATAAGCAAATATCTAAAGAGCTAAGTATGCTCGAAGATGAGGCTGATGGCTGGGAAGAATGGTTTAAATCCAATAATATTGAACCGCTGAGAGTTTGGTACGAAGACCTATCCTCAGACCCTTTGGCGGTTCTTGATCGCATCATGGACTTTATTGGAAGATCTAGTAACAGTGAGATTAAAGTCAGAACTGCCAGAACATCATCTGATCTTAATAAGCAATGGTCAGACAGGTTCAAGAGAGAAGCTTTAGCTCTACTCCAAAACTAAGAAACCTAAAACCACTACTTAAATTTAAGCATTTCTTCAAAGTCATCATCCATAGCTAAAATATTCCATTTCTTAAATCCACACTTTTGGCAGACATGCAAAATAGACCAGCCTTTACGGTGATTCTTATAATCTGTAGCTTTCATTATTCCAGCACACGATTCTCTACGGTCTCCCGAAATTATATCGACATGTTTTGAGTGCAAACAAAGAGTACAGTGGTTTCGAAAACCACCGTTAAGTTTATCTACAAAGTTGTCGCACACTTCACAGGTGAAGGAATCGTTGCCCGAACCATAAAAGTTCTTGCGTCTCATTTTGGAGTCTTTCTACTCTAAAAATGGGTTCGGTTCGCTCTTTTTAATTTGGACTTTTACTAGAAGATTTAAGTTTAAGTTCACGAGTGCTTAACCCTCGCTACTTTCGGCTCCTTTTAAAGATCTGCTTAGATCTGGTCCATCGCCACAACACGATTGGCCACCGATTGAGTGTTTCTAATAATCACCATCAAGCTTTTAGGCTTGGTATCCTCCCCAGAGTTTCTGGCTCAAAATGTAAAAAGTTCAATTTAGTATTTGCCCGATATCGTCTTTAGTTTAACATAAAGAACAGACATATGTCAAAGCAGGAGACTGGAATAAATTATAAAAATTTGCTATAATAGAAGGTACCAAAGGTTATTGAGAAATCAATAATTTAAGCTTAAAAAGGAGGAAATTTATGGCAGACAAAACAGGTTTTAACGAAAAATTCTATAATAAAGACTACACTGTAAAAGTACCAGGTCTTACTTTAGCAATGGCTAAGAAAATCGGAGATGAAATTGGCGTAGACTGGGAGCTTGTCGATCTCGCTGAGTGGCTTCAAGGCATTAAAGAGGAACTTGAACACACTGGCGTTCTTGGAGGTGATGCAACTGCAGTCATTCCAAATGGTGATCTAATCTCATCTGGTAGAATTGCTTATGAGCATATCTTAGAAGTTCCTGATTACTACTCACGCTTAGAGCAGCTAGAAACTGACGGCGAAGCAGAGTACTCAAACGAGGAAGAGGTCAAAGCTTGGGTTAAAGAAAACCGGACTAAGTACCAAGAAAAGTGGGACCAAGCTGAAGAAGAATCTAAATCTTTGGAGATTCCCAAAGTAAGCTAAGGAAACTTATAAATCTAAAATATAATTTTAAACTCCTGGATTATTCCAGGAGTTATTTTTGTTAAACTTAAGCTATGACGAACTCAACAAATTCCATAAGTTCCACAAACTCTGCAAGAGCAAATTTAACTAAGTTTAATAATCAAACATTTCTGACTGAATCCGTAGAAGAAACTTTTGAGCTCGGTAAAGAGTTCGGACAATCTCTGAGTGGCGGAGAAACAATTGAATTTATTGGTGATCTTGGGGCCGGCAAAACCTCATTCGTTCGCGGGCTAGCGGAAGGTCTTGGCTCCACTGACAGAGTATCAAGCCCAACTTTTACAATTTCCAACATATACCAGTGCGGTGGATTAAGCTTAGTTCACTTTGACTTTTATCGCTTAGCTGAGCCTGGCTTGATGCAGGAGGAGCTTAGCGAGGCAATATTCGATCCGAGCTCTACGGTGTGTGTGGAGTGGGCAGAAACCGTTCGCGGTGTACTTCCTAAAGATGCCATCCATATTGAAATTAACTCTCCAGCTGAGAATTCTAGGGAATTTAGATTTACCTTCTAAAATTAAGTCTAAGAAATAGAACCCTTAGTTGGCCAGTCGTTTACTCCTCATGACTGACTCTTCTGAAGTCGCTCTCTAGTAGAGATTCCAACGGCTTCCAGATTTCTTTTGCTTGCTTGTGAGCAAGAGCATTTGTTTTTAAAAGTGTCACGATTAGCAGACAAAGACTGGCACAGAGTAGTGAGGCGACAATATGAAAGAGAGGGCTGCCTCCAAGGTCGACTATCACCGGCAAGGTTAGAGTGATTATAAAAAGTGTCATTAATATATACCACTCATTCTTATAGATCTTTCGGCCCATTAACATATCAAAGTTTGTACGGTTCGTCTGATTGTCTACCAGCGAATCTAAGACTTTATTAACCGCTGCTGCATCTTTGTTCTTGGCATTAAAGTGCACTAACTTCCCGATCATTGCATCATATTCTGTTTCACCGGCTCCTACTTTTTTACTGGCTAGTGTTGCCTCAATATATTTGCCAACCCAAACCTGTACATCATCGTGTGTTTTTTTATCTTGAATATCTCTAGTTTTGACCAGTGCTTTAAAAAGAGCCACAGACTGAGCACGAATGTTTTTTCCCAGCTCTTCAATTCGATCTTTTTGACTTTTAATGACGGGAGTAAAGTAAAAACCGAGCAAGAAGGAATTCACTGAAAACAGGGTTTGCTGAGTTCCGGTTAGCTTAACTTTTGGGATTATCATTAACAAGCCAACAAAAAATACAAACAGAAACAAAAAATAATAACTTAACCTAACTTTATAAAATGCCCATTTTAAATTACTCATAAAACACCCACCTTTCATTACTTTAAACTTAAACTTAAGCAGTATTATAGCACTCGGATTTAAACATAATCTAGCTATTGCATTAATAAAAAACTGAGTGTATAATTTGACAGCACAAGCCAAAAATATATTCTAATAGAAATAGCCTTAAGTTTAACTTTAAGGTTATTTTTATTTTAAGAGTACTTTAATGCATTTTATGAAAAAATCTAAAAAGAAAAGCCAGAAAAATCTGAAAGGCTCTAAAAAGGTATCAAAAGATTTGAAGCCGGAAAATCCTGCAGATAACTTAAAACCCGAGAGCCGCCTCGCTAAGGCTTATAACAAGTCTGCTCAAAAGGCCGCTGAGGTCAAAGAAGTAGAAGTTGCAACACCAACTCCCAAGAAAGGACTTCTCGGAAAAAGAGTTGACCCCTTTAAGCCAGTTAAGTGGTTCTTCCTCTACGTCAAAGAGTCTTATCAAGAGCTGAAAAAAACGACCTGGTTAAGCCGCAAAGAAGCTTGGAAGTTAACTGGAACGGTCGCTTTATTTAGCTTTATAATGGCAATGTTCCTTTTTGGGCTAGATAGTATATTCAGCGAACTATTTAAGGCAATCTTTTTAAAAGACTAGTTCCAGTTAATAAATTAGTAAAAGTTTAAAAGTAAATTAAGTTTAAAAAATTATGAGCATTCTACAACCGGTAAAAAATTGGTACATTATTAACGTTCACGTTGGACACGAAGAGAAAGTTGCTGAGCAAATTAAGCAACGTGCTGATAGCCTAGATTTGGCAGATAAAATTTTTGGGACTTTAGTTCCTAAAGAAAAGCAGGTCGAAGTTAAAAATGGTAAAAAAAGAGTTGTAAATAAGCGTATCTTCCCAGGCTATGTGTTTATCCAAATGGTCATGCTTGAAGAAACCTGGTTCGCGGTTCGTAACACTCCGGGTGTAACAGGGTTTGCCTCTGCAGTAAGTGGCCAAGATCCTCAGCCGGTTCCAATTGAAGAAGTCGAGCGAATTACTAAGCGCATGGAGGCCGATATTACTCAACATAAAGTTGAACATAAAGTTGGCGACGTCATCAATATTAACGATGGACCATTCAAGGGTTTCGACGGGGCAATATCTGAAATTGACAGTCAAAAGGGCAAGCTTAAGGTCATGGTTAACATGTTTGGTCGAGAGACTCCAGTTGAAATCGATGCCCTACAGGTTAGCAAGCTCAGTTAGAGCTTAAAGAAAGAGCATTCCAACTTCTTCCACAGTCATAAAGTAAGAACTTCTTGATTATTTCTAAGCATAAGCTTATTATTGTAGTTAATATAACTTAATCAATAGGGGAAAGAATTTTTATGCAAAATCTAAAAAATCCAAAAAAATACATCGAACAACAATCAGTTTTAGTTATTGCAACTGGAATTGTAATCGGACTTGCAATTAAAGATTTTGCAGAAAGCTTCATCTCAGCTTTTATCGCTCCAGTTTTAGATAAGATTATGGATGGGACTAGGGGTCTCCAGAATAATATATTAGATGTAGGTGGAATCAGGTTCGGAGTCGGCCTTTTCATTAACGCCACCATTAACCTAGCTGCAATGGCGTTTATTGTTATAATCATGGCAAGAATATTTAACGCTGCTGTTAAAGAAAACCGCGAAAGACAACTCAACAAAAATGGATCTTCAAAAAATCTATCCAAGAAGAACCCTCTAAAAAGTTCTAAGCAGTAAGTTTAAATAATCTAAAATATAAAAACCATCCTTAAGTTTAGGGATGGTTTTTTGCTTCCAAGCAATTCTCTAGATGAATAATATATCTACAAAAATAAGTTCAAAAAGAACTTATTGACACTCAGTAGAGTACCACTTAAAAAAGGAAATATGACAAACATGAAAAAGATGATCGCCGCAAAGCCCATTTGCTCAATCTTAAGCATTAAGCCCCTCAATCCGTCTGGTGCAATCGCATAAAGCAATCTAGATCCATCTAAAGGGGGGAATGGGATTAAGTTAAAGATTCCAAGCCCGACATTAATACTTACCGCATAGAGCAAACCACTTTGCAGCACTTCAGAAGCCCCTGATCCTGCCAGCCTGAGCAGGAAGCTTGCCAAAACTGCTAAAGCTAAGTTAGAAAGCGGACCCGCAGCTGAAACTAGCGCCATGCCCCATTCGTCCCACTTAAGCCTTGTCGTATCAATTGGAACGGGCTTCGCCGCCGCAAACGGTGGAGCTCCAAGGGTTATCAGTAAGAGTGGCAGAGCAATCGTTGTTAGAGGATCAATGTGGTTCAGAGGGTTGAGGCTGAATCTACCCAGGTCGTGCGAAGTGCGGTCTCCAAGCGCGTAGGCAACAAAGCTATGCATGCTTTCGTGCACGCTAATCGAAAGCGCTAAAACTGCAATTACAATAATAATTTGGTCTGCTGATAAATCCATAATCACTTAAGTTTAACAAAAATCGTGAATACAAACTCCATTTTAAACTTAATATTGTTAGATTACCATCCAAAATGTTAAAATGAGTTAAGCGATCCGGGGTAGCTCAGTGGTAGAGCAGTTGACTGTTAATCAATTGGTCGCGAGTTCGACCCTCGCCCCCGGAGCCACGTATTGATTTAATGTCATGTTTATGGTATTCTTATTGTATATGGAATATTTACGTACCGACAATACAGAAACGGAAACTAAAATCCTTGAAGCTACTATCGAAAGATGTCGTGAGGTTGCAGTTGGGCCATTAGCAGTTCTTCTTCACGGTTCAAGGGTAAATGGTAATAGCTATGAGGGTAGCGACTGGGATTTATATGTGCTATCCGATATTGCTCAGGAGGCGACTGGACCACTTAGCCATCTACTGGACGGCAACTTTTTAGATATCAGCCGCATACCATATTTACCAGAAGAGAATCCTACCGACTATACCGAAGAACATTTTTCTGCTGCTATGAAATTTAAGGTCCTATGGGCAAAGGACGAAACCTATAAAGACTTTTCAGATAAAGTAATTAAGGCTTCTAAAGATAGGTACTTGTCTGAAAGACCAACAAAAGATGCACGAAAAGAATTCTTACTTGAAGTTATATTTGATAGATTCACGGTCAGAGTAGGCTCCTGCCCCGACCCGCTCAGAAGGGCAGTCTACATTTCTAACTTCTTAGACAGAGTATCTAGGCAAGATTATTGGTATTTTACCAATCAATGGAATCATAGTATTAGTGAAGGTTCAGAAATGCTAAAAAAGCACGAACCTGAACTTTATTCTCTTTTGGTCAAGTTACCTCAAGTTAAAGAATCTAGTGAAGCTCAAGAAATTATGTCAAGAATTCGTGCGATATTTACAGAGCTTGCAGATAAGTTCCCAGGTACAGCCCAAGATTAGACATCTAGTGCATTAGACATAGAAAGTTCAGATACATCAACACCAATAGCGCCCAGCAGACTTTCAAATTGATAGTTCTCGAAGTCTAAGGCACTCGTTCGCAATGCGTCCACTACTGCGAGCCAATTCGCATTTCCTAAGAGAGCCATCATTTTGAATGGCTCTTTTTGTTATAATCACTCCAATGAATATCGAGGTTAGGAAAGCGGTAAAGAAAGATTTTTCAGCCTTAGCCAAAGTTCTTTCTGAGGCAACACTCCACAAATCTAAATACGGGGACTTCTTGTGGGGGACTCAACCCTATGCCACAGAAGAGATTGAGAAGAAATATCAAAACGGCAACCTCTACACAGTACTTCTCGACGGCAACATAGTGGGCACGGTTACAATAACGGAAAGCGATAAGCGTGTATGGGGCGATAGCGGCAGTGATGAAGCGCTCTACATCCATGGATTAGCCACAAGTGATGAAGTTAGGGGGCAAGGTGTTGGCTCAAGGGTGATCGAATGGGTGGTCCATAAGGCCGAAAAAGAAGGGAGGAGGGCGGTTCGGCTCGACTGTGGCTACTCCAATCAACCACTTTGTGATTATTATAAAAAAGAGGGGTTTAAAGAGCAGCGTCGACTTGATATTCCTCGTAAAAGCTCAGCTCGCGACCTACGCGATCCGATTTATAAGGTTGCACTATTCCAGCGCAGCTTATCTTAACGGTCTGAATTAAACTTATACCAGCGTCTAAACTTCTGAAAACTGAAACGAAAGAATTTTTGCAAAAACTAGACTTAAGTCTAGAATTTAAATTGCAAAGATTCTTCCCGCTGCAATTCCGATTGCTGTGGTTATTCCACCGATAACAAAAACCTCAAGCGCGCTCCTGAGTGGTGAAACTTTTACAATCTTGCCCTTGGCATATCCAAGTATAAGTAAGAAAAAAAGTGCAGCTACAATCGCCGCATTTCTGGCATAGCTAATCGGAGTAACGATAATCGTTAAGAGCGGGACTAAGCCTGCTAAGAAATACGCACAGAACATAATAAGCCCACTCATTAAGGGCACTTTAAATGCAGCGGTCCTATCCAACTGGTGGGCAGATTTTGAACTTAAATACTGCCCAGAACCCATCGAAAGGGCCTCCACTAGAATCGTTACAATCCCAGCGAGAATCACAATCTGTTTATCACCAGTTCCAGTGCTAATTCCTACAATTACACCAGTCGTCGAAACTAGTGCATCATTAAAGCCAAACATTGCACTCTGTAGATATTCTTTTTGTGGAGTCTTCATAAACTTAAGTATATACCTAACATGCTAAAATAAAATCATGAAAATGTCGGATAAGCTTAGATCTGATCGCCCTCGTGAAAAGCTCCAAATTAAAGGAGCGTCCGCTCTCTCAGACTTCGAACTCCTCCAGGCACTAATCGGTAGTGGCAATAAACAAGCTGATGTTTATAAAATTGCTCGCGAGACTCTTAAATTAATCAAAGCCAGTGGGGCAGAAGTCTCATATGATGAACTCGCCAAAATAACTGGCCTAGGATTGGCAAAAATCACTGAAATTCTAGCTGCATTAGAACTTTCTAAACGCTATCTGCTAAAAACCGACCAACCGATTATCGACAGCCCAGAAAAAGCCGTCGAACAACTGAGTGATATACGTGATAAAAAACAAGAATACTTCGTCTGCCTAACTCTCGATGGTGCCAACCGCCTCATCACCAGGCGCATCATCACCATCGGTACACTCACCAGCAGCTTAGTCCACCCGCGTGAAGTTTTCGCCGACGCTATCACCGACCGCGCCGCCAGTATTATCGTCGCCCACAACCACCCCAGCGGGAATCTCGAAGCAAGCGATGCAGATCGTGCCGTAACACGCAGATTGAACGAGGCGGGCAGTCTTTTGGGCATAAATTTAATCGATCACCTCATAGTTACGGGGAGTTCATACCAGCGGATCAATCTACCATAAGTTATACTATGAATAGATATGATCAACACACCCTACCAGTCTAAGTATATAGTTCACGAACTAGAGCGAGTCTATGCTAATGATGATGTCGCCAAGCTCTCTGGGTTAATGTTCGATGCTCAGATTATGCCCACGCCCCATCAAATTGACGCTGCGCTGTTTGCCTTAAACTCACCTAACGCACGCGGCATAATCATGGCCGACGAAGTTGGACTGGGAAAAACTATAGAAGCTGGAATCGTTATCATGCAATATTGGGCTGAACGTAAACGCAGGGTTTTAATCATCTCACCATCAAGCCTTCGTCAGCAGTGGCAGCAGGAGCTACAAGAAAAGTTCAATCTTCCTTCAACGCTCGTTGATTCAAAAACTGTAAAGAATAAAGGTGTACTTGATAGGAATGGAATATTCATTTGTTCATACGAGTTTGCCAATCGTAACATTCCAAAACTTTCTACCGGCTGGGACTTGCTAGTACTCGATGAAGCCCATAAGCTCCGTAATTACTATTCAAATAAAAAGGGAATAGCCAGTGCAATCGCACAAATTGCTCGAGGTGCACCAAAGTCACTTTTGCTTACAGCGACACCACTTCAAAATCGACTTGAAGAGCTGTATGGACTCGTAGAGGTGGTGGATCCAAATTATTTTCACACGCTAGAAGTCTTTAAGCAACGTTATGTTAAATCTGATCATCCTTACGCACTTGATGATTTACGCACTCGAATGAGTAAAATTGCCAAAAGAACACTCCGTTCAGAGGCAAAAAAATATATTAAATACACTGATCGGATAGCCCGTACCGTCACCTTTAAGTCGTCGGGTGATGAGCAGAAGCTTTATGAGCTAGTTGACAGCTACCTTCACCGTGACAAGCTCTATGCATTCGCTGCCTCACAGCGTCACCTGTCTGCCTTAATCCTTCGAAAAAGATTAGGCTCCTCTACTTTTGCAGTTGCGAGTACACTGAAAAAAATAGTCCAGCGCATGGAAGACGAGTACTCGCATGGCAAGGTCCGTGACAATAAGGGTGGTTTGGTGGAATTTGATGACCTTACTGACGAAGAAGTTGAGGCTTTTGAAGACCATCAAAGCTATGATGACTACTCAATAGAATCAGCCAAAGAGCGAGCCGAGTTTAGAGCTGAAGTAGACGAACTTAAAGGCTATGCCCAGCTGGCCGAATCAATTACGAGCAATGTAAAGGCTGAACACCTTTTAGAGGCTATTAGTCTTGGCTTTAACACTCTCGAGGCCAAGGCCGCCAAAAAAGCAATTATATTTACCGAATCTACTATTACTCAGCAGTATCTTGCCAGGGTTCTTGAGGCGCAAGGTTTTGTCGGTAAGTATTTGCTATTTAATGGTCAGAATAACTCGCCTGAATCGACTAAGATTTACCGAGACTGGCTTAACAAGAACAAAGATACAGACCTTGTTACGGGCATAGAGTCAGCAGATCGCAGAAAAGCCTTGATTGATAGGTTTAAAGACGATGATATGCAAATTATGATTGCAACTGAAGCTGCTAGCGAAGGTATAAACCTCCAGTTTTGTTCGATGCTCATAAATTACGATCTCCCCTGGAACCCACAGCGCGTTGAGCAAAGGATTGGGCGCGTGCATCGCATGGGTCAAAAGCATGACGTTGTTGTCGTGAATTTTAGCAACCAAGGCAATGTTGCTGAACAGAGAATCCTAGAGTTACTTGCAGATAAGTTTAACTTATTTAAAAGTACTTTTGGCGCCAGTAGTGACGTGCTCGGAGCAATTGAAAATGGTATCGACTTTGAACGAACAATTAGCGATATCCTCAATAGTTGCCGTACAGATACCGAAATAAATCGTCGATTTGCAGAGGTCCAAGAACAATTTAAAGATGAAATCACAAATGAACAGCATGCGGCTAGGGCGAGAATTTTTGATGGCCTAGATCCTCATGTTCAAGATCGGTTCCAAGCTTATAGTGAGCGCGCCGAAGAAGCTTTTACAAGCTTTGAGCGCATGTTTATGAGTATCACTCGCTATGAACTTAAGGACAAAGCCGATTTTCAGGACGAACACGTCTTTAATCTGCACTCAGCACCAAACGGAGCTGAAGATGGCTTATATTTCTATAAAACCGAGCGCATCCCGCATGCTCGGCAATTTAAATATTCAGGTGATTTAGCCGAATACGTTAGATCGAACGCTAAAAACACTGAGACTCCGCCTGCTAAAATAACCTTTAGTCTAGCCGAGTCTAGCCGTGTCACGAGCGATGTCAAAAAACTACGAGGCAAGAATGGTACGATGAGGGTCGAAAAGGTTACATTCCCAATGCAAACTGGAACGACTGATATGAGTGAAAGCTATATCGTAGCGGTTGGCCAGACAGACAGTGGACAAGAGCTCGATACCGAAGCTTGTCATAATATACTAGAGCTAGCTGCAAACAGTGTTCAGAAGCAGCAGATTATCATATCAGATACACTCGACGATTTTTTCAACAAACAAATCGAGCAGAAGCACCAAGAAGTTAAAAGTAGAAATACCGATACCTATCTTGATAAAAAGGACTTATTAGAGCGTCAGTATAAGGATCGTATTGTTGAATACGAAATGAAAGTCGATAAGCTAGAATCCAGAGTCCGTGAAAAACAAAAACTCGAGCGTCAAACCAGCGATGCCTCTGAACGCTTAAAAATTGCCAGTGAAGTCCAGGTCCTACGAAAAAAGGCACGCAATCTAAACCGTGAAAAGTACGACATGGAAGATAACATGGATGATGAGATTACCGAGAAAATAACTTTAGCCAAGCAGGCAACTGAAGGCCAACTAGAGACCGAAAAACTATTCGAAATCGAGTGGCGAATAGTCTAGACTGGCGAAATAACCTTTAATAAAGCCCCATAAATTATTAGTAATTTAAACTTACAAAAGACGCAATCTCGCCAGTACTTATGATTTAAGTTTAAAAGTTGCTAGAATTAAGAAAAAGAATTAGCCAATATGATTGAAAATCAAGATATACAGCAAGTAGACGGCAAAACACCACAATTCCGTACGGAGCTGGCGCGGCAGTTAGTGGACTTGGTGCCGGAGGCGATTGCTGATGGTAAAGTTGACATACTGAAGCTCAAGGAGCTGCTAGATGAAGACGCTGGCGATACAACCGAGCGGTTTGGATTATTTTGGCCTGGCAAGAAGCGCGCGATGCGAGCGGCGCAAGACCCGACGACTGCTACGCTGAAGCCTGCCAAAGATCTGAGCAAAGACTGGGACACTACCCAAAATATCTTCATCGAGGGTGACAACCTCGAGGTGCTAAAGGTGCTGCAAAAGCAATACCACAACAGCATCAAGATGATCTACATCGACCCACCGTATAACACCGGCAGGGACTTTATATACCCCGATAACTTCAAAGAAGGCCTACAAAACTACCTAGAGTTTAGCAAGCAGGTCGACGCTGGCAACAAAAAGATCAGTACCAACACCGAAACCGCCGGCCGCTACCACAGCAACTGGCTCAATATGATGTACCCACGCCTCAAGCTAGCGCGGAATTTACTGACGGATGACGGGGTGATTTTTATATCGATCGATGATAGCGAGCAGTCAAACCTTAAGCGGCTGTGCGATGAGATTTTTGGTGAGATGAACTTCATCGCCAATATCGTAATCGAAAGCGGTGAAGTGTATGGCACCAAAGCATCTCATATAGATAAGACTTTTGTGAAAGTTAAAGATTACGTATTAGCTTACGCTAGGAATTCTACAATTTCAGCTTTGCGCAATCCGCTTTTTGACCAATCAAGGGAGCTGTTCGATACGCACTATAACACACACATCACCAGGGATGGCGAACGGTATTTGGTAGACACTTTAACCAATCATCTCCGTAAGCAGGACTGGATATGTGATATTTTTGAAAAAAGCAGACTAGCAGCTAGTGCAAAAAATTTAAGTGAGGTTATGAGGACTAGCGAAAGTGTGCGCGAGTACATCTACGGTATATCAGGTGATCTATATGCTGATCAGCCTTATACCAAGAAGCTTGACGAGGGGGTACTAGCTAGCGTAGAAGCGGGTAGTCCATTCGTCATAGAGAACAGACTTCTCTTTAAGTCATCCACGGGCTCTGTCAGGATGTACATCCCTTTTTCTGATTCACTACGAGTATCGGATGACTATAAGCCAACATATACTCGTACGACCGCGCGAGGAGATTTATGGAAGAATTTTCATATTGATATGAGAAATGTCCAGGATGAGGGTAATATGGACTACAAGAGCGGCAAGAAGCCAGTGCGATTAATAAAAAATTTGACCAAATGGACTAATAGTCGCGACGGTACCGTTCTTGATTTCTTTTCGGGCTCTGGAACAACCGCTCACGCCATCATGCAACTCAATGCCGAAGATGGTGGCAATCGTAAGCATATTCAAGTGCAGCTGCCCGAGCCAATAGATCGGAAAGAAGACGCTTACAAAGCCGGCTACCGCAAAATCAGCGACATCGCACGTGAACGCATCAACCGCGCCGGTGCAAGGATCAAAACTGACTTTGCTGATAAACTTAAAGAGCGCAAAATACCGCTTGATGTTGGCTATCGCACCTACAAACTTAGCGATACCAACTTCACCAAATGGCAGGGCAGCGCCACTGCCGATCTGGGCGAAGTGCAACGCCGACTCGACCTAATGCGCGATAGTGCCAACGATAACGCCAGTGAAGCTGACTTGCTGGTCGAGGTTATGCTGAAAATGGGCTTACCGCTCACCACGCGAACTACCGAGCAATCTGTGTCTGGCCTAACAATCCACCAAGTCGTTCATGCAACCAATGACGACGATACTGATACCAGTGAAGGCGCACCAGTCTTTTACCTGAATGAACACGCCAAGCCAACCCTCGAACAACTCCGCGCCGTCGTTACCGAACTAACACCAAGCAAACTCGTCATCCTCGAAGATGCTTTCCAAGGCGACAACGAACTCAAGACCAACCTAACTCAAACTTGCAAAAGCTACGACGTAGAACTCTGGACGGTATAGTATGGCAGATAATGTATTTGAAGAATCTAAAAAAATAAATGACTACGATGCAGAGTATTGGACTGCGCGTGATTTATATGTAATTCTAGAGTACGCAGAATACCGTAACATTTTACCAGTTATAGAAAAGGCCAAAGAGGCCGCAAGGAATAGTGGAGCGGTTATCCACAACCATTTCGTGGACGTCCACGAAATGGTTTCGATTGGTTCTGGCGCTGAACGAGAAAGAGAAAATATCATCCTTGATCGCTATGCTTGCTACCTTATTGTTCAGAATTCTGACCCTTCTAAAGAAATAGTAGCCTTGGGACAAACTTATTTTGCCATCCAGACCCGCAAGCAAGAGCAGGCGGATAATTTACTAGAAGATCGTAAGCGGGTCATGTTGCGGGATGAGGTGGGTAAACACAATGCAAGTTTAGCCAGTTCTGCCAAAGAGGCAGGTGTAGCTAATTTTGCAAGGTTTCAGAATGCTGGCTACCAGGGTTTATACGGTGGGATGAATGCCAAGCAGATTCATCAACGCAAAAAACTCAAAAAATCTCAGCAAATACTCGACCACATGGGCAGTGAGGAGCTCGCAGCAAACTTATTCCGAGCCACTCAAGCGGATGCAAAGCTGAAACGTGAAGGTGTCAGCGGTGAATACAATGCAAATCAAGCACATTTCGAAGTTGGTCAGAAAGTCCGAAAAACCATTAAAGAACTTGGTGGTACGATGCCCGAAGAGCTTCCCGTAGCAGATGGAATCGGACGCGCAAAAACTCGGATCAAGTCTACAGATAAGAAGAGGCTTCAAAATAAGCAGGATAAACAAGGTAGGCAAAATAAATGAAGATTAAATACGAGGCTAGTCAGCAATTTCAAATCGATGCAATTGATGCTGTCACGGGTATCTTCGAGGGCCAGCCTGCTAATTCTGAGTATTTTACAAATGTCCTAAAGTCAGACTCTGTATCCGGCGCACAAGAAGGTCTATTTAGTGAAATAGGTGCAATCGGCAATAATTTGCTACTGGATACAGACTCAGTCTTAGAAAATGTCCAAGCTATCCAAGACCGTAACGGTATTGAGTCAATTGGCAAGCTTGATGGTATGAACTTTAGTGTCGAAATGGAAACCGGAACTGGTAAGACCTATGTCTATCTAAGGACGGCTTTTGAGCTAGCAAAGCACTATAACTTTACTAAATTTATCATTATCGTCCCTAGCGTTGCCATCAAAGAAGGAGTCAAAAGCAGTATCGAAATGATGCGCCAACATTTTATGGATATTTATGCTAAGCCATTTGATGTAAACGTATATGACGGCAAAAACCCAGAGGTCGTGCAGAGCTTTGCAACTAGCACAACCTTACAATTTATGATTTTAACAATTGACGCAATTCGCGGTAATCGTAAACTTATTATTCGTGATAAGCGGGATAAACTTAATGGTATTGCTCCACTCGATTATCTAGCAGCAGCTAATCCTATTGTCATCATGGATGAA
This sequence comes from uncultured Candidatus Saccharibacteria bacterium, assembly GCA_937871805.1. GTDB lineage: Bacteria > Patescibacteriota > Saccharimonadia > Saccharimonadales > HK-STAS-PATE-42 > HK-STAS-PATE-42. The sequence continues at coordinate 156,828 of CALMQB010000002.1, read as the reverse complement.
CCGCAAAATATGGAAACTGAACTTTCAACAAGTGCCATTGGCGATCTTAACCCAATGTGCACACTTCGCTACAGTGCAACACATCGTCGAGAATACAATATGATGTACCGGCTCGATCCAGTTGACGCCCATCGCCAGAAGCTAGTTAAGGGCATCGTCGTTGCTAATGCTCAGCAAAAAGGAAGCGATGCCAAGCCCTACATAAAATTATTGAATGTTCGTAATGTTCCACGGCTGGAAGCTCATCTTGAACTATTGGTCAAAGATAAAAATGGCAATATCGGTCGCAAACCGCTGTGGGTGAAGCATCATGACGATCTAGCTCATCGTACCAAAAATGACATCTACGATGGGTATATTATTAACGACATCTCAACCGTTCCCGAGAGTGTAGAGGTTGGCTCGCATGGCTTACTGATGCATGGAGAATCTTGGGGGGGCAATGAAGACCAAGTTTTACGGGAGATGATTCGCGAAACAATCAAAGAACACATTAAACGGGAATATTATTTTCGTGATCTAGAGATAAAAGTCCTAAGTTTAATTTTTGTTGATCGGGTAGCCAGCTATCTAACTTATGATGATGACGGAAACCAGACTGAAGGGCGTTTTGTGAAGTGGTTTGATGAACTATACAGAGAGGAGCGGGCTAAGAGCCCATCTTATGCTGATCTTATGCCAGAAGATCCACAAGCTGTACGCACAGCATACTTTGCCGAGATGAAAAAGGGTGGCAAGAAGTCTTTCGTTGATAGCAAGGAAGGGCGAGGAAATTCGCAAGATGAATCAGCTTATGACCTGATTATGAAAGGCAAGGAGCGCCTGCTTGATAAAGCTGAACCAGTTCGATTCATCTTTAGCCACTCTGCACTAAAAGAAGGTTGGGATAACCCCAATGTTTTCCAGATCTGTATGATGCGTGAAAGCAGTAGTGAAAATGATCGACGCCAAACTATTGGCCGTGGCCTACGTTTACCAGTTCGACAAGATGGAACCCGGGTTTTCGATGAGCAAGTTAACCTGCTAACCGTCATTGCTAACGAATCTTATCGCGACTTTGCTAGTAATTTGCAAAAAGAATACAAAAAAGCTGGTATCAGCATTGGCTACATTCGTCGAGGGGAGTTTGCACGAATTACACTTCATGAGGATTCCGCAAAAAGTCTTGGCCATGCAAAATCTGGAGAAATCTGGGAGCATTTACAGAACCGAGGAATGATAGATAACGAGGGAAAAGTTTTGGCTAATTTTACTCCGAATAATATAGGGTTTAACTTGGGCTTGCCCGAAGATCTACAAAAATACCAGGGTGAGGTTGTCGATATTATTTCTAGCTGTAGGATTGATAAGTTTGTTAAAGATGCTCGCAAGCGCGAAATAATTAAACTAAATAAAGAAGTCATGTATTCTCCGGAGCTAGAGACACTCTGGAAGAAGATATCACGTAAGACTACTTATAGAGTTACACTCGACACCAGTCAGATCATCTCCTCGGTCGTAAAGAAAATTAAAGAGTCTCCAGAAATTAAACCTTTACGTATTGAAGTAGTCAAAAATAAAATGCAGTTGGTCCGCGGAGGTTTTCATAATGCAGGAATAATCAGCGAGAGTACTAAAAACCTAAAAGGAACTTTTGAGCTGCCAAATATTGTTAAAGCATTGCAAGAGGAAACTAGCCTAACCAGGCAAACGATTGTTGAGATTCTGCAGGCAAGCCAACGACTTAGTAGCTTTCTAGTGAATCCGTACGAATTTATACAATCAGTGAAGGGTGTTATTAAAATCGTTCTCTCCGGTTCGGTCAAGGAGGGAATTGTGTATGAAAAGATTGCCGATGAGGTCTATGAGCTAAGAGAATTTCAACGCGACAGCGAAGATGAAGTAGATAGGTTCGTTGATAAATTGTATGAAGTAAAAAACACACAGAAATCGATTACTGATAAGGTTGTGCTGGATTCGTATGTCGAGCATGAATTTGCGAAATATCTAGATGCCAATGAGTCAATCAAATTATTTATAAAACTACCATCAAAATTTATAATTCCAACTCCAGTTGGTCCATATAATCCAGACTGGGCAATCGTGAAGGAGGAGGATGGTCACGAAAAAGTCTATATGGTACGTGAAACAAAAGGCGGCGGTGAGCGTCAATCAGAGTTAGATAAGATTGACTATGCAACAAAGCACTTTGCTGAAATTGGCATGCATGACTATCGTAAGTCTACACCTGATGATTGGGGAATCTAAGCATTAGGTGTTCTATATTTTAATTTCTTTTGATTAAGTTGTTTATAGTTATTCCTGTTACAATTAAACCTTTAAAAGTAATTATGAACGAAATCATTTGTCCGCATTGTAAAAAGACTTTTCAGGTTGATGAATCTGGCTTTGCCGATATCCTAAAACAAGTCCGGGATGATCAATTTGAACAAGAAATCCATAAACGCCTCCAGCTTGCTGAAAACGAGAAGGCAAGTGCTGTTCTTTTAGCAGAGGAAAAGACTAAGAGTGAATTACGCACTGAATTCGTAAAACTCCAAAAAGAACTTGCCGAATTAAAATCTGCTAAAGATTCCGAAATTATTAAGTTGCAGGCAAAAGTTGATGCCTCTGAAACTGAAAAAAAGCTCGCTTTAAATGAAGCTGTAAATAAGTTAGAAAAAGAGCGCGACAGTCTGGCCGGAAAACTAGAACATAAAGAAACTGAAGCTAAATTGTTAGAGTCTTCCTTAGTCACCAAGTATGAATCTGAACTGAAGTCTAAAGAGGAGATGATTGCATACTATAAAGATATGAAGGCCAAGCTTTCCACCAAAATGGTTGGTGAGACTTTAGAATTGCACTGCGAAACAGAGTTTAACCGCCTCCGCGCCACTGCCTTCCAGAATGCTTACTTTGAAAAAGATAATGATGCTTCTTCTGGCTCCAAAGGAGATTACATCTATAAAGAGTCAGATCAATATGGCAACGAGATCATTTCGATCATGTTCGAAATGAAGAATGAAGATGATCAAACCGCCACCAAAAAGAAGAATGAAGATTTCTTAAAAGAGTTAGATAAAGATCGCAATCAAAAATCTTGTGAATATGCCGTTCTCGTCTCACTACTGGAGGCTGACAACGAACTCTACAACACGGGGATCGTCGACGTTTCGCATAAGTTTAAAAAGATGTATGTCATCCGTCCGCAGTTTTTTATTCCGATGATCACGTTGCTACGTAATGCCGCTCTAAATTCCATGCAATATAAATCTGAACTAGCTGTAGTTAAAGCCCAAAATATTGATGTCACTAATTTTGAATCCCAGCTGAATGATTTTCGGGATTCCTTTGGACGCAACTTCCGCCTCGCCTCAGATAAGTTTAAGACTGCAATTGATAGCATTGATAAATCGATTAACCAGCTCCAAAAAACCAAAGAAAATTTGCTCCGCTCAGAAGATAACCTGCGCATTGCGAACAACAAGGCTGATGAGCTTACTGTCAAAAAACTAACTCGTGATAACCCAACCATGAAAGCCAAATTCGACGAACTAAATACCTGAATATTGATTAAGTATTGAATAACTGCTATAATATATTAAATATGGCATTTGCAGGAATAACTATAGCTAGGGATAGAATATCATCGAAACCAAATTTTGGTTCAATAGAAGAAGCCGTGATTGAAGGTGTCAGAAAAGAGGTCTACGGTGTTTGGGGCATGGAATCTGAAAGGTATCAGAGCTCAGAAGTGACCGCCGCTGCTCAACTCGGAACAGTCTGCAGCAAACCGGGAGAGTTTGGTTCCACTGCACTAATGGAGGTCGGCGTTATAGTAGACGGCGAAGACTTGCCGAATATTGATGACGGCTGGCTGGAGACGGAGAGCGGGCTATGCGTCCCTAGCGAAGCTGCTGCTGATGAGCTTAAGCTAGAAGTGAAGGACCGACTTTCTTCTGCTGTCGGCAGCTTAGGCATGAGTTGGGAAACTCGACACAATCAGGCACAGTCAGACATGTTGTCACTAGCACTAGCAAGCACTCGAGCATTGTGGTACCCAGAAAATGGTTGGGGCGCAGAAATAGAATCACGCACTATAGAAGCCGACCGAGTGGGCGTTATGGTCACAGGATTAGGGGGAAATGACTTAGCTGCCTGGTCGTCGGAGCCAATCAAGGTAATTAATAGTTAGCTCCAACCTCATTCCACTTCAGATTTATATTTAAATTACATGGCTTGCCACCTCTTTATAAAGTTATTAAAGTGTACGGGGTCACAGATTATTTGTTAACTCTAGAAGCTTAGAAAATTAACTGGCTTTGGTATTATTTAAGTAATGCAGCGAATCTTTACTATTGGGCATTCAACCAGAACGATTGAAGAATTCATTGAACTATTAAACTTAAGTTCAATTAAGCAACTAGTCGATATTAGAACTATTCCTAAATCGCGCCACAACCCTCAATTCGGGCAAGAAGAGCTCAAAAAAAGTTTAAAAAACGCTGGAATAAAATATCAGTATTTAGCTGAGCTTGGAGGTCTCCGACCTGCGGTCAAAGAGTCGACTAATGATGCTTGGCATAACAAATCCTTTAGAAACTATGCAGACTACATGCAAACTGAAGACTTTCAAAAAGGGATAGACAGATTGTTAGATATCGCAAAAGATAAGATTACGGCAATAACGTGTGCAGAGGCCGTTCCCTGGCGTTGCCACCGATCTTTAGTAGCCGACGCCCTACTAGTCCGCAAGATTTCAGTCTGTGAAATAATTAGTAAAAGTAGCATTCGCGAACACAAGCTGACTTCTTTTGCCGTAGTTAATAATTTAGAGATTACTTATCCCAAGTCTGCATTGCAAGATTAAAACTTGATTAAAATTATATTAAAACTATATTAAAACTCTAAGAGAAGTTAAATTTTACTAAGCAAATTCTACACACTCAGAAACTCAGTCAAATTTACCGATCAAGCTAACGGCAAATTTCACTGCTTATGTTAAACTTAATATTAAATTGATTAAAAATTGAGGTCTTACTATGAATCTATATAAAAAAGCTCTAATACTAAGTTTAGCAGTCTTTACTTTTACGGCGGCCAACTTATCTGTACCTAAAAATGCTAGTGCAGCCTTTCCTGGGTCAAATGGAAAGGTTATGTACAGTGACTATATGCCTCAGCAGGGTGCCTTAACCTCTGACATGGGTACTATAGATCCTGACGGTCAGAACCAAATTGCAAGCCTATTGCACTCAGAGTACAGTTGGTACTTAGCGCCCCGTTATTCTGCTGATGGAACAAAGATAACTTACACAGAAAACTATCCAGTTTTTGGAGCAAGCGACATCTTTGTTGCTAATGCCGATGGAACCAACCCAGTTAATATAAGTAATATTACAGGTTTCTCGCCAAACCAAATTCCAGAGGACCCAGCTAAACATGTTCATTCTGGCATTTACTCAAGCTTTAATCACACAGGAGATAAGGTAGTGTTTAGTGAGACTTGGGATTCACCTCCAGATAATGATGGTGATCCGGCCAATGACCCACCAATGCAGTGTAATCTAGTTATTGTAAATACTGATGGCACCAACCGTCAGCAACTCACAGATAATCCTAATTTCTGTGACACCTACCCAGTTTTTTCTCCAACAAGCAATGAAGTCGCTTTCTTACGCTATCAGCCAGAATCAAGCTACGAAGCAGATGACGATGTACTGAGCATTCAAGTAATTGATGTTGACAGTTTGGCAATTACATCAATAGTCCCAGATTTTGTAGAAGGATTTGAGCGTTCTTTTGAGCCATTAAAGTTGCTTTACGTTGGCGAATCAAGTGATTTCTTTCCAAGTACTATAGACTGGCATCCAAGTGGTGACGGAGTACTGTATAGAACAATAGATTTTGATCAGCCACAGGATGGGTGGAAGTTTATGAGTGCAGATATGAATGGGCAGTCTCAAGAGCTAACTAGGTTAGTCCCAGATTTTAACTCAGGAGCCTTTTTCTACACTTATCATCCGCAGTTCACGCCAGATGGTAAGATTATATTTCAAAAACAAGATATAAATCCAGTCAATGGAGGCCCTCAAAATGGTGGAAGTTATGAACCGTCTTGGGACATAATCATTATGAATGCTGACGGCACAAACAAGCAGGTAGTTCTTCATAAGCAGTTAGATGGCGGTCCGGCAGCGTTCTTTTCTATCATGCCATCAGTTCAGCCATTGGGATTCACTGGAAACCCAGAAAACCCTGGTCCGATAGACCCAACTAACCCAGGCCCTGATCCAACCGCACCCATTGTTGCCCCACTACCCAAACTACCTTCAACTGGCCAGGCGGTGCAGGTTTTACTAGTCCTTTCGGCATTCTTGATGAGCCTTGCCATATTCTTAGTCTGGGAATTCAAAGTTCATAAACATCATCAAAATTTAAAAGAATAATTAAGCTAAATTTAATGAAAAGACGAACAGGCTATATTGCAGTGGGCTCTCTTCTAGCCACCTCTCTCGTCATTACTTTTAGCATATTCCTGCTGGCTGATAATAAAAGCCAGTCAACATCAAAAAGGGCGGGGAAGATCTCTGGGTACTCATATTCTATTCTGCAAGGGTTGGACGACGGCGAGATTGGTCGAAGTCCTAATTCTGCCAGAATACTAGTTGGCTCAGAGCAGGCTATTCGTGATGAGTTCAAGCAACATAAATATCCTAAAAACCCTAACTATGAGATTTCTGAGGGGTATTATTATGCAACCGACAGTAAGTCGGTAAGGATGTCATCCACAGTTCGGCTGGTTAAGACTACTTCTGGCGAATTTAGCTTTAACTTAAGTGGTCCAGAAAATACACTCTGCTTGATTAAGGTTTCTGAGTATTATGACTCTAGGCAGCCTGCAGAGTACCGACCACTTTCTAACTGCCTGAGGGTTAACCCTCAGGAATCGACGCAGCTCGATATTAGTGAGCTCTCTTCTGGCGTAGGGTCAATGTCGTGTATTTCTGGATCTGAGTGCAGTGAAGTGCACCTAGATTAAATTTAAAAACTGTTGACTCTCGGAACTTCAATTGGATACTCTCCATTAAAACTAGAAAGATTCAGTCTAGACTTTGGCAGTCCCGTACTTTTGATAAAATCGGTTAAGTCTAAAAATTCTAGACTGTCTGCCCCAATAATTTCTTGTATTTCTGCAGTAGAATGCTGGGCAGCAATTAAATCATTATTTTTTGGAGTATCAATACCATAATAATCTGGAAATTTTATTGGTGGAGATGCAATTCTAACGTGGATCTTCTTGGCGCCATAGCTTTTTAAAAGTTGAATGACATACTTTAGAGTATTGCCTCGAACTAAAGAATCGTCAACTAAAATGATGTCTTTTTTAGCAACTCTTTCAACGATTACATTAAACTTAAGTTCAACACTACTCTTTCTAATTTTTTCTGGCTCAATAAAAGTTCTACCGATGTACCTGTTTTTGAGTAAACCTTGTTCTCTGTTAATGCCAGCTTGGTGTGCAAAACCAGTTGCTGCAGCTAAGCCAGAATCTGGGATTCCAACCACAATATCTGCTTTGACAGGTTTAAGTTTAGCTAACACTTTCCCCGCCTCGTATCTAGTGGTGTAGACACTCCGACCTGCGATTCTGCTATCTGGGCGAGCCAAATAAACAAACTCAAAGGCATCAATCTTTTCTTTACCATCTGCTATCTGAATAGATTTTAGCTTGTTTTTATTAATTATGACCAACTCTCCAGGCCTGACATCTCTAATGAAGTCTGCGCCAATAATGTCGAGTGCCACAGTTTCAGACGCCACCACGTATCCAGACTTGAGTTTACCAATTGCAAGCGGTCTAATTCCAAAACTATCTCTAAATGCGAATAAGCTCTCTTCATAAATTCCGACACAGCTGAAGGCTCCGCTAAATAAATCCCAGCAACTTTTAACAGCTTTTTGTAAGGATTTATTTAGTCGCAGTTCATTGCTGAGCGCTAAAAACATCATCCCAGTATCATTTTTATTTCTAGAATTGATATGAGCTTCTTTTAGGTAAGACTTAAGTTTGTCTAGGGTTGGTAAATTCCCGTTATGAGCAAAAGCAAAATCTAAAGAGTCATCTACTAATGGTTGGTTGTAGGCAGAATCATTTCCGCCAGAAGTAGAATAACGATTGTGCCCAATTGAAACCTGGCCCTTAAGTTTATCTAGTGAGCTATGGCTATATACTTGGCTAACCAGGCCTTCTTTTTTATGGACAATAATCCCAGAGTCCTTATCAAAGGTGGCAATACCCGAACTATCTTGTCCACGGTGTTGCAAAGACCACAAGCCCAGGTAAACAAGTCTTGCTACATCAATCTCCGTAGTTGTAGAAATGCCGATTACAGCGCACTTTTCATTAATACTCCTCATTAGCCTAGAATTATATCAGCAATAAGTTTAGATCCTTGTAGTTAAGTAGCACCCATACCGAAACCTAATCTCAATCTAAGATATTTGTACCACTTTATGCCCAGTTATATTCAGTAAGCCCTAAAACTGATTATGTTAAACTTAAATTAGATAAAGTTAAAATCAATGAATAAAAATTACGGTCGGCAAAGTAGAAGAGGGCTAATCGGATTTTTTGGATTTACTTTTATCATTTTAAAACTGGTTGGAGCCATAGACTGGCCATGGGTTTGGGTATTATTCCCAATCTGGATTAAGATAGTTTTTGGAATATTATTCTATCTCTTTGCATCAGGTCTAGTTTTAGTAGCAACTTTAAAATCCAGGTCAAAAAATAAAAGCAAAGTTAAACTTAAGAAATAAAGCAATTATGAATCCTCAACAGCAAGATTCTCAGCAGGCACAACCACAAACAGCTCAAGAGCAGTCTCTCAGCGCTCAGCCCCAGCATTCATTACCACAACAGCCACAGGTAATTATGCCTGATACTGATAGTCCTAGTCCTAGTGCCAGTGATCGGGTTCAAGCTCAACGCACAGACCAGCCAGATTTTCAGCAACCGCAACCAGCCTTAGCGCCACAACCTCAGGTTGAGACTCCACAAGCCGGAGAGCAGATTAACCCTCTTGTGCAGCCTCAGCATAACCAGTCTCCAGTTGCTCCAATGCCTCCTGTGCAGTCTGGCGGTCAACCATCGGTTGATCCTCAGCCTCAACAACAGCCCTCAGCAGAACCCCACATTCCAGATACTGCTCTGGTACAGGCTCCGCAGCAGGGTCTACAGGCCCCAGCGACTGAAGATATAATTCATCAATCTGATCTTGTTTGGATCGGTAAAACCAACTTTAGCGTTAAGCAAGCCCGCTTAAGCTGGTATAAGGACGGCGACATAGGACTCCAAGTTATCGACGAAAAGAGCAAGCAGCCTACAGAATCAGTCTTTAAGCTGAATCCTAAGCAAATTACCAAAATTAAAGCGCCATCTTTTATGCCTGGAATTCTTGAAATACGCACCAGCAGCGCCAAGTATAATTTAAACTTTGCTCATTCTGCTGTCGTTAGAATTCTTGGTGCGGGAATCCTTTCACTACTCGGAAGGTTTTTAATGCCAATTGCTGACCCCAATGTAAAAGAGCGGAAGTGGTGGGTTGAGAATCTCAAAGCTCATACGAGCTCGAAGAGCTAGCTTTATAGTTTAGTCAAACCAAAAGTAGATTTAAGTAATGTTCAAAAAAATTAAACTTGATTCAAAAAAACTGGCCACAATAGGTCTTACAGCTCTAATTTTATTAGGCTCATCACTGGCTCTTTTGGCGCTTAAGAATAGTCGAAAAGTGCAGACAGTTGAAAGCTCCTCCGTCGCCACTCCAAGGAAGGAGGAGCCCAAAAAAGAAGACACCTCTTTCGATTTTGCAATGGTCGGAGATATGCTCCCGCACGATACTGTTAACCAGGCTGCTAAACAAGCCGATGGAAGTTTTGATTACTTAAGTTTAATTTCTCCAGAATTACAGCAGAGTTTTAAAAAGTCCGATCTCCGTTTCTGCAATCAAGAATCACCCAGTGCAGCTCAGATTTCAACTCAAGGCTATCCAGCTTTTAATGCTCCAATCAAGTTCCCAGAAGACATCTCCAGCTTTGGTTGCAACTTAATTTCTTTAGGCAACAATCATGCAAATGACCAAGGCTCTGCGGGAATATCTCAAACCCTAGATGAGTGGGATAAACTCAAGCCGCTTGGAGTGTCTGGAGTGAATCGTTCTGCTGGGCAACAATCTACAGATCAAATCTTTGAACTTAAAGGAATTAAGGTTGGATACGTTTCATTCAATGAGGTCAATAATAAAACTTTACAAAATGCTTACAATGTAAATATGCTCTCCAGCCCTGGTTTGATAGAAAAAAAGATCTCCAATTTGCGTGCTAAGGCGGATTTAGTCGTGGTTTCAGTGCACTGGGGAAAAGAAGATTCGCACCAATTAACTTCTGCGCAAACAAAATATGCTAAGCAAATCTCCGATGCCGGAGCAGACATCATCATCGGCACCGGTCCTCACGTTTGGCAGCCCTACCAAACTCTTGATCGCCCAGATGGAGCTAAAACGCACGTCTTTTATTCGATTGGCAATGGTCTCAATTCCCAATTGACGGCTGATCAACTCTTTTCTGGAGTCGCAATCCTGAACATTAAAAAAGGAGATGATGGCAAAGTTCAAATTACTGAACCTCGGGTTCTGCCAACTTATATGCACTACGTGTGGGGCTCTTCTGTCGGATTAAGTCAGGCTCAATTATTAAGCAGGACTAAGCTTAAATACTCTACCTTACAAGAATCTCAAGATCTAATTGCTCAGCGTAATGATTTTAAAACCACTGCAGATCAGCAAATTCAAAATCTTACAAAATATTTAGATAATCCAGCAGTTGAACTACTCCAAACTTATTAAGTTTAAGTTCGCTAAGTATTCCTCGTAACTAAGTTTTTGATCAAAAATCTCCGTTGCGATATCTTTACCAACAAACCTGAAATGCCACGGCTCATATTGGTAGCCAGTAATTTCTTCCTTGTCTTTTGGGTAACGCAAAATAAAACCATAACTATGAGCATTTTCTGCTAGCCAAACTCCAGCATCAGTTTCTCCAAAGCAAGCATCTAAGTAGCATTTTCGATCTGTGTAACTTAAATCAAATGAAAGCCCAGTTTGATGTTCACTATGTCCGGGCTCTGCAGAGTATCTTTTAGCAGCCTCTAGCCCAGATTGTTTAACGTAATTATTAAAGTAAAAAGCTTGTAATTTTGAAGAGCGGAATCCACTGTTCATTGTTAAATCTAAGTTAACTTTTTTTGCGGCAGTCAGCATCTCTTCCAAATTTGGAGTAATCAATTCCCGCACAGATTTTTCGTCATTAGAATCACTAGCAGTTAAGTTTACTTTTGGAATCACCAAATCTTCCGGGCGATAATCCACCGGCTCCAGGCCGAACTTTTTATTGACTAAAACATACTGGCTATCTGCAGAAGTAATATTAAGTTCGACTTCTTGTGTCTGTTCGTTTTTAGGGTCAACTTCTGTGACATTGCTCTGCGCAGACTCTACTTCCAACTTCTTATTTTTAGGGTCATCTTTCTTCAGCGCCACAGATATTCCAATACCAGCACCAATAAAAACCAAGGCTAGAATTGGGAATACGACTAGTTTAGTTTTTATATATTTTCTTGATTTTAGATTCATTAAGTTTAACTTTACACTCTATATGCTAAAATTAGAAGAATGATGGGGCGTGGCCAAGTGGTACGGCAGCGGTTTCTGGTACCGAAGATCGTAGGTTCGATCCCTACCGCCCCAGCCAAGGAATACCTGTAAGAAGATTTCAATCACTAGAATAAATAGGCTTTTACTATATACAAGATATGTCAACGAATAGAGATCGCAATCTACGCATACCCAACGCCCCACTAGTCCCAACTCCAAATCCAAATGTAACGCCAGTTGGTCGTGGACTACTGGGCAGCGTAGCAACCCTCTACACTAAATTAATGGGCGAGATGCTTGACGGTGACGTTGAAGGTGAAGAACAGAATGTACTTGTCAGAGCTACGCAACTTCATGACGCCGCAAGAAGGTTGGAAATGCTCCTAACTCAACACCCCGGGTTTGAGGGGCAAGACACCGAAATATACCTCCAGGGTGAAATGGATTTTTTTACCAGCTCACCAGAATTTGTAGCTGAAATTATGAAAGATCAGGAGTTGGATCAAGAACCGAATCCAGAAGCTCCACCTTATGAAGTAGGCTTTCATGTACCCCAAGGAGACGCCATACAGTGCTTCTTCAGATCTGTAGACATTGGCCCAGCTATAGTTGAGGACTCGATAGTCCCTTATGCACTAGGCTTTCATGTTACCAATGCGCTCATAACTCCTGCGGATAGTGCCGTACCACCGCTCTTTATACAGGGTTCATCTAGTGTCTATCCGTCTGACATAGATAAGATTACAATGGGTCTAGTTCAAAGCCCTTAGGTCTAAAAAGGATTGCGGACAACATCCCCTAAGCTTACTAGCAGGTTCGTATAGCATGGTGTTGTTTCTCACCGCCATGGAGGCAGGCTAGGTACTAATGTTATAATCTACGTAGTGGTGTCCCAAATGTACCATTATGATCTGTAAAGTATACCTGCCCACCATCTCAGCCAAGAAATTATTTTAAAAGCGAATACGATTACACATGGCAGTTAAGTTGATCCAGGGTAAAGGTTTCAAAGGCAGAGGCGGCGGAGCAGGTGGGTACTACTGGCACATTTATCAAGGCGGTGTCAGGGCCGGGCATGTCTATATAAATAGCATCGAAGACGAAGTCCTTGGAAAGCATTCCAGCCTATCTTTAGAAGTGAATAAAACGATGCAGGGAAAGGGCATAGGAACCGAAGCTTATCGCTTAGCATCTGAACAGTCGAACTTACCTAAGTTGTATATCCATATCAGAAAAACAAACATTGCCTCCAGAAAAGCTGCAGAAAAAGCCGGCTTTAAAGCTATCGAAACACCACATAATCGGCAATTAACAATGCTCTGGAAGCTAGACGTCTAGCAGGCAGGCGCTATAAAAACTTAAGCACCCAGTTCTTATTTAGGGTATAATTACCAAATAATATGGCAGAATCATCAGATACTTTAGACACTAAAAAAGAACAAGAACGTGCTAATTTGCATAGTACGATTTGGAAAATTGCCAACGATCTGCGTGGTTCGGTTGATGGTTGGGATTTCAAACAGTACGTTTTAGGGATATTATTTTATCGCTTTATCTCTGAAAATTTGACTAATTACATTAATGCTGAAGAAAAACGGACAGGCGCAGCTGATTTTGAATACGCAAATTTAAGTGACGACGCGGCAGAGTTTGGACGAGTTGATACGGTACAAGAAAAAGGTTTCTACATTCTACCAAGTGAACTCTTCCAGAATATTCGTAAACGAGCCAAAGAAGAAGATAACTTAAACGAGGTATTATCGGGTGTTTTCCGTAATATTGAAAACTCCGCCAAAGGGGCCGACAGTGAAGACGACATAAAAGGGTTGTTCGACGATCTCGATGTGAACAGCAACAAGCTCGGCCAATCGGTTGCCAAGCGTAATGAACGTCTTGTCAAGCTGCTCGACGCCGTTGGCAGCCTCGAAGTTGGTAAGTACGAAGATAACACCATCGACGCCTTTGGCGACGCCTACGAGTATCTGATGACCATGTACGCCTCTTCGGCTGGTAAATCTGGCGGAGAATTCTTCACGCCTCAAGAGGTCAGCGAACTATTGGCGCGAATCACCGTGGCAGGTAAAACAGAGGTTAACAAAGTCTACGACCCTGCTTGCGGATCAGGTTCGCTGCTCCTTAAATTTGCCAAAGTACTCGGCAAAGAAAACGTTCGCCAAGGCTTTTTTGGTCAAGAAATTAATCTGACCACTTACAACCTTTGTCGTATTAACATGTTTTTACACGACATCAACTACGAAAAGTTCGATATCGCCCACGGCGACACCTTAACTGATCCCGCTCACTGGGACGACGAGCCGTTTGATGCAATTGTCTCAAATCCGCCGTATTCCATAAAATGGGAAGGTGACGCCAACCCAATTTTAATTAACGATCCACGCTTTTCACCAGCTGGCGTTTTAGCACCAAAAAGTAAAGCAGATTTAGCCTTTACAATGCACATTCTCAACTGGCTTTCAACCAGTGGAACTGCGGCAATTGTCGAGTTTCCCGGTGTGCTCTACAGAGGTGGCGCCGAAGCCAAGATCCGTAAGTATTTGGTGGATAACAACTTTGTCGACGCCGTCATTCAATTACCACCCGACCTATTCTTCGGTACCAGTATTTCAACTTGTCTGGTTATTTTAAAGAAGAGTAAAAAAGATAACGCCACATTATTTGTTGATGCCTCCGCACAGTTTGTACGTGGTGGCAATAAAAATAAACTTAGTGGTACCAATCAAGATAAAATCCTCGGCGCCTTCACTGGTCGCGAAGATATCGAATACTTTGCTCGGTTAGTTCCGAATGATGAAATCAGCCAAAACGATTACAACATGGCGGTCAGCAGTTACGTTGAACAGCAAGATTTCACCGAAAAAGTCGATATAACTAAACTTAATACCGAAATCAGCCAGATTGTCAGCAAGCAAAGCCAACTCCGTACTCAGATTGATGCTATCGTCAAAGATATCGAAGGAAGTGAAAAATGATTAACCAGGAAAAATCATAATGTCAACGCCCAAAAATCTTTCAATGAATATCAATGATAGTCAGGTTAATGTCACTAAAATTAACGGGCAGGATTACATCAGTCTTACAGATATGGCAAAGAGCGCTGGTAGCCACAGGGCGCTGCACAGCTGGCTACGTACAAAAAACACCATAGACTTTCTCGGTCTTTGGGAGCAAATCAATAACCCAACTTTTAAAGTACACGAATTCGTGTACTTTAAAAATAATGCAGGTGCCAACAGTTTTAACCCATCAATTATCGAATGGATAGGATCGACTCACGCTAACGGCATAGTGTCGAAACGAGGTCGTTATGGTGGCACCTATGCGCACAAAGATATTGCATTCGAATTCGGTACCTGGCTCAGTCCAGAGTTTAAGCTCCTTATTATTACAGAGTTTCAACGGCTTAAAGAAAAAGAGCAGCAACTGGTTGAGTGGAACACACACCGCTATCTTTCTAAGGTTAATTATCGTATACATACTGATTCAATCAAAAACATTTTACTACCCTCGCTCAGTCTTACGGAAAAAGCTAAGACCTATACTTACACAGATGAAGCCGACATGCTAAACAAAATTATATTCGGCAGCACTGCGGCTGAATGGCGCAAGGCAAACACCGAACTTGATAAAAGCGGTAAGAATCAACGTGATTACGCCACCATACATCAATTGTTGTTGTTGGCGAATTTAGAAAATCTCAATGCGCATTTTATCGCTGAGGGTAAAAGCCAGATCGAACGCATAAGTTCGCTTATCGAATCTGCTCGCAGACAATATACCTCACTCCTATCAAAGGAAGAAGAGCAAAAGAAGCTCGATGGGGGTATGGTCAAATGAGCAATAATACAACAGCAGTTATGAACGAGCAGGATTCTCAGATTATAATTTATCAGCCAGAAGGAGACTCTCCTAAGGTCAGCGTTCGGTTAAAGGGCGAGACTGCATGGCTTTCTCAGGCACAGATGGCTGAATTGTTCGGTGTCCAGCGGCCAGCAATTACAAAACATTTGCAGAATATCTTTCAAGAAGCTGAGTTAGAGGAAAGCTCAGTTAGTTCCATTTTGGAACATACTGCTGCTGACGGAAAAAATTACAAAACATTATTCTATAATTTAGACGCCATCATCTCCGTAGGTTATCGAGTCAACTCCACCACTGCAACCAAGTTTCGCCAGTGGGCAACAACTCGGCTGCGTGAATATATCGTTAAAGGTTTCACGATGAACGATGATTTGCTTAAAGAGGCTGGTGGCGGAAGCTACTGGAAGGAGCTGCTCGACCGGATTCGTGATATCCGCAGTAGTGAAAAGGTGCTCTATCGCCAGGTTTTAGATATGTATGCTACCAGTGTCGATTACGACCCCAAAAGTGAGCAATCACGCCAATTCTTTCAGATTATCCAGAACAAGCTCCATTACGGCGCACATGGTAAAACCGCAGCCGAAGTTATCCATAGCCGCGCCAATGCCAACAAGCCATTCATGGGGTTACTAACATTTAGTAGCGAACAGCCAACGTCCCGCGAAATCACCATCGCCAAGAATTATTTAGATGAATCAGAACTAAAAAAGCTCAACACACTGGTTTCGGCCTTCTTCGATGCCGCAGAATTCCGTGCTGAAAATCAGCAAAAAACCTACATGAAGGATTGGGTTAAAAACCTCGATAGCTTAATTGCTGCCGTAGAAGGTAAAAAGCTGAAAGGTGCAGGCAAAATCAGCAAAACCCAAGCCGACACCAAGGCCAAATCCGAATTTAAGAAATACCGAAAACAGATTATCGACCAGCCAAGTTCTGCCGAACGCGACTACTTAAATTTAATCAAACAAGCCGAACGTAAAGTTAAGAAGCAAGCTAGTCCAGACCGCAAAACAAATATTAATCGGACCAAAAACGAAAGTGATAATCAGCAATTATGAAAAAAGCTGATTTTTTGAGTTTAATAAAGACTAACCAGGATGGATCTTTATTCCATAGAGAAAATCAGTCCTTGGAATTTAAGGATAATTTTCAATTTTCTAATCTAGCCGTTTATGCAAAGACAATGGTTGCGTTTGCGAACAATCAAGGCGGTAAAATAATCTTTGGTGTTTCAGATTCACCACGGATGCCAAACGGAATGACCAATAGGCAGTTTGAGACGGTTGATAACGCAAAAATTACAGAAGGACTAAACGCACTTTTTTCACCAGAAATAAATTGGGACAGATTCGATTTTATAGATAATGACAAAAGATTCGGTGCACTATTGGTTTATGAATCTGAAAGTAAGCCCGTGCTTTGTAAAAAGAACTCAGCAACTATCCTAAAAGAAGGTGATATATATTATCGATACAGAGGAAGAAGTGAAAAAATAAAATATTCAGAACTAGAAAAAATTTTTAAGGAAAGAGAAAATATAGAAAAAAAGCTTTGGATGAGTCACATTGAAAAAATAGCAAAAATTGGACCACAAAATATTTCTATGGTTGATTTGGTAAGAGGTGAAATTGAACAAAAAGGGAATAGAATTCTTTTAGATAAAAAGTTATTTAAACAATTAAAGTATGTTAAGGAATATAAGTCAGTAGAAAAAGACGGAGCCCCTGCATTAAAAATAATTGGTAACGTTGAGGGTGTTGAGTTGGTTGCCCCAAATTTAAGGCTGGATAAAGATTTTTTTACTACAAAAGAACTAGGAAAAAAACTTGGCTGGCTTACAGATAGAAAAAGTTCTTACTATGTCACGGAGATTATAAATAATAAAAGTATAAAAGATAAAGCTGAATTCTGTCAGAAAAAAAATAACAATTACTATTATTCTCAATCTTGCCTCAATTTCTTGCAAGAGTTAAAAAACAAAAAACAATTAAATTCCTGGAAAGATGTTAAAGTATTCCTTACTAAGGATTCTAAATAATTATGAAAACTAATCAATCCAAAATCGATCAACTAATTCAAGAACTCTGCCCTGATGGCGTTAAGTTTAACGAACTTGGCGATTTAATCAGCCGTGTCGATGGTTCAAATAGAAAAATTGTAAAGTCTAAAATCCAGGCTACAGGTGAGTACCGCTTCGTACTTGCCACTCCGCAAGTCATGTAAGAGATCGTTGAATACCGGCCTGTGACCGGATTGCTTTGCCGAGAAGCTCTCTTTCTTAATCTCGATTACATTCAGACCCTCTCGCTCGGCCATTGTTTGCATTTCTTTGATTTGTGAATCAATAGACATGGCTTGGCGTTCATCTTGTTCTGAAGACTTTCTGGCGTAAAGACAGTACTTTATATTTGTTGAGGGCATCATTGTATCCACAACAGTACCGCCAGTCTGGCCACAAGTCTAGCCCGCTCAAGCATAAAATAGTAAGACACGATAAATAATAAATTACAAGTGCGGCGAGTTTGGTCACTTTCGTGTATACTAAAAATATGAATGCATAACCGCATTAAAAAAGAGAGGGTAACAATGTCAAAAAAAGATTCAAAAAAGCCAAAGTTAGTTTCATTATTTTCAGGTTGCGGAGGACTAGACTTGGGGCTGGTTCAGGCTGGCTATGAGGTTGTTTGGGCAAACGACTTTGATCACTGGTCTTGCAAGACTTACGCAAAAAACTTCGGTGATCACATAGTCGAAAAAAGTATCACAGAATTGGATTTCGATGATATACCGGACTGCGACATTATGACCGGAGGTTTTCCATGCCAAGATTTTTCAATGGTTTCGAAGCGCAGCGGACTAGAGACTGACCGAGGCAATCTCTATAAGTATTTCGTAAAGGCAGTTGAAACTAAAATGCCAAAAGTATTTATCGCGGAAAATGTAAAAGGGCTCATCACTGCCAATGGTGGGAAAGCAATCGCCAAAATTGTAGAAGATTTCAGGGCTCTTGGTTATAAAATTAATGTTAACTTGTATAACTTTGCAAAATACGGCGTACCTCAACTAAGAGAGCGGGTCTTAATTGTCGGGACTAGATCTGATATTGACTTTGAATTTACTCCACCTGAACCAACTCACGGGCCAGGTAACTACGTAACTGCTGGCCAAGCTCTAAGGGGTGTCAAGAAAGTTCCGTACAATAATGAACATCAAAATATCATGCCAAGCACTGTCGAGAAACTCAAGTTGATTCCTGAGGGTAAGAACTTCACGGCTATACCAAAAGACAGCCCCCACTATGTCAAGGGCATGATAAGCCATGTGTACCGACGTCTACACAGAGATGAGCCCTCGACTACGATTATTGCGGGTGGCGGAGGCGGTACCTGGGGCTATCACTATGAAGAGCACAGACCCCTAACTAATCGTGAACGAGCGCGGCTATTTGGATACCCGGACGATTTTGTATTCGAAGGCTCTATAACCGAAGTGCGTAGGCAGATTGGCAACTCCGTACCACCGGTGGCCGCTAAAGTTGTGGCAGAACACCTAAAACCCCTATTCAAAGCGAAGCAAGTAGCAAAGGATTTATCATCCACACAAGAAAGTAGTAAGATAGAAAGTAGTTTAAAACTTAATCTATCGTTAGCTGCAGAGTGAGATGAGCCTACTATATTCAAATTACCCACCACTTAAGACAAGTTCGGACACTTATCACAGAGCGTTCAGGACTCTTATTGAAAAGTCCGATCGACTAAATATTGCGACAGGCTACATTTCTGCCGATGCAGTTGTAGATCTTAAAAGCATCATAGAAATAAACAATGGCCCATTCCTGCAGTTGAATATCGGCATGCATTACTTTGATGGCCTCACGGATCAACAAAAGAACGCTCTTGAGGACTTAGATAACTTGCTTCAAAGTAAATCACTGGGTGGCGTATACATGGTGGTGACTTTCCCATTTCACGGAAAGCTAATGAGTTTCAGCAAGGACAATCGTAACGTAGGATCGCTTATCGGGTCTTCTAACCTTACTAATATCATAGAGAATAAGACTAGTAGGCAGTACGAGGTAGATTACCTGTTGGAGGGCAACGATGCTATCGAGGTAGACGACTTTATAACCAAACTAAATCAGACAACCACCTCCCCTTTGTCAGATTCCAGTCTAAAAATTATTCAAACAAAGAATACTCTTTTGAATGATCAGTATGGTGTCGAAAAGATATCAGATGACACACTAAAACTGGTTACAACCAACATTGATCCAACCATTACGTTCGATATAGAACTAAAAGCCGATGATGCCACCAGAAGTAACCTGAACACCTTTAACGGAAAGGGGCGTGAGAATCAGCAGCAATTTGTTATGCCAAGATCTTGGTATGAGGTAGAACTAATCGTGCCTAAGTCAACGACCTCATTACCTGGATACCCACAAGCTGATAAGAATGGCGATGGTGGAGTTTTTGAAGTCATTACAGATGATGGCTGGGAGTTCTCATGTAAGGTTAGCGGACAGAATAGTAAAAACTTAAGATCAGAGAAGGATCTAAAAATATTAGGCAAGTGGCTCAAGGGTCGACTAGAGCAATCTGGTTCTCTTAAGACTGGTGAACTAGTAACATCAAATACACTAGTTGCTTATGGCCGTAGTACATTCACCTTATCCAGACTTAAGGACAGCGATAAATGGTTTATAGATTTTGGAGTAAATAAATGAATCACGTAAAAGAATATTTAGATAGATTGTCGGATTCAACCCCTGAAGCTGTTCAGTCGGTGCGCGAAACTATTACCTCTTTGACGGACGAGCAGCTATCTAAATTTACATTTAAGGACCATGTGGTCGGTCTTCTTCTAGGGCAAGTTCAAAGCGGTAAGACCGGACAAATGTTCGGGGTCATGTCGGCAGCGGCGGATGCAGGGTTTGAGCTGTTCCTGGTTCTGACAAGTGGTATGACTGCTTTACAGCAACAAACATTTGAACGTGCCATGGAGAGCATAGATACTTTTAATGTTTGTGATGAGAACGATGATGTGCGGTTTTATAGCAAAAAACTAAGGCAACCAACTGTTGTTGTACTAAAAAAGAACGCTAGTGTATTAAAGAAGTGGAAGAACCACCTAGCATCATCAGGCTACTGCACCGGAAGGCCAATATTTATTATTGACGACGAAGCCGATGCCACATCACTTAATACTAAAGTAAATAATCCCGAGCTTGACAAGAGTACAATAAATGCTCACCTTGAAGACATAAAGAACCTATGTAGCAGCAGCTTCTACCTGCAGGTAACTGCAACACCGCAGCCAATTTTATTACAGACTCTTGATTCTGGATGGAAGCCTAGTTTTATTCACTACTTCTCTCCAGGCAAGGCATACCTTGGGGGCTCATTCTTCTACTCTAAGCCTAAACCGTTTACGAATGTGTACACCGCAGACGACGAGTTAAGTGAGTTAATTGAGACTGACAGTACCCCGGAAGGGCTAAAGGAGGCATCAGAAACATTCCTAGTTACGTACGCACACTTATTTATCTCAGGCTCCAAAGTTTGTAATTTTCTGATTCACCCAAGCTCAAGGATAGATGATCATTCAGTGCTTGCTAGTAAAACCAAAAAGCACATCGATTACTTAACTAAGAACATCTCTTTGCCCGAAGTAGTAGAGAGACTATCCACTGTCTACGAAAAGCTAAAGGAATCAAAACCCGATATCGTAGACTTCAATAAAATACTGAAGTTTATAGAGGATGATAGCAAGATTAAATACGTGACTATGAACTCCGGTAAAGAAAGTGAAGCATCACCAAATATTGAAAAGGGCGCAAACGTAGTCGTGGGAGGTAACAGTTTAGGCCGTGGGGTAACATTTAAGGGTTTGCAAACTGTGTACTACTGTAGATCATCAAAGAATCCACAGGCGGACACTTTTTGGCAGCACAGTCGAATGTTCGGCTACGATAGAGACCCCCTACTCATGCGCATATTTATGCCGCGCGCGCTGTTTAACTTATTTGCCGAAATCAACAGCTCAAATGAGGTACTGTACGAACAGATTGAACAAGGGAAGCTAGATAAACTACAGCTTATGTTCCCTCCCGGCCTTAGGCCAACTCGTCCGAATGTAGTTGATAAAGGTCGGCTAAATGTATTAGTAGGTGGAATAAATTACTTCCCCCCTAATCCCGACCAGGATAATGCATATACTTTAGATGGTATTTTGTCTGATTATGATAGCGACAAACAGGTTCATTCTATCAACTTTGCCCATGCGATAGAGATACTCTCAGAGTTTGAAGATGATCAAATTAATAACTGGAGCGTCAGTTCTTTTGTCTCTGCACTCAGGTCTTTATCCTCTGAAAAGGGATTTGCTGATAAGGTAACACTAATTGTAAGACGTAATCGTGACATAGGTATGAGCACGGGTACAATGCTATCACCGGACGACAGGCGTCTGGGTAAATCAATTGATGACATGCCAGTCATTACCCTTTATCGTATAGTTGGCGGTGAACAGAAGGGTTGGAACGGTAACCCGTTTTGGATGCCAAACCTAAAACTTCCGCGAGACAAGGTGTTTTATACTAGCTCTGATTAAATAAATTATCAATTTTCTTTTTTGATTCGGTCGAAGAAAGGGGTAATCTAGCAAAGCTAGATGACGCACTAGACGAACTAGAGGAGTCTTTTATTATTCTAGATCCTATAGGCCAAGAGGCTTGGGAGGGTATATATGGAAATGACCATGCGAAGATGGAACAGATAGTTAGGAATTCCATTGTAGTTAAATTAAAGTGCTATATAGAGCAACATTATAATTTTACTGAGTAAAAAGGTTTTCAGAGTGTAGTTACCCTGGGTTGTATCCTAGAGCAAGTGGTATGATTAATCGCATGGATAAATATAAAAAAATAGCTAAAATTCTGCAGGGCATCAGCGACAGCCACCATCAGGCGTTCGCTGAAACTAATGGTGTCGATACAGATTGGGCTATTTGGTATGCAGGTGAACTGCTAAAAAATGCCGAAGTTATTGGATCTCGGAATGTGCACCCCACTCGTTCAAAGCTGATCTATGCTTTAATGGCTTTAGGTAATGAATTTACTTCTTCAGATCAAAAAGAGAAGGGCAGTTGGAATGATTTTTATGCTCAGAATATTGATAAATACTTAGATAAAAAATTCAGCAATTAAGACATAAAATTTAAGGGTAGGAGGAATTCCGTTCAATGGATCCAGGAAAGATGACTACAGATGGGCTATACATCCCGCTAGCCGAGCAAATGCGGCCAACAAAGCTAAGTGATGTTTTTGGGCAAGATCATTTAATCGGGCCAGAAGGTCTGCTAACTTTGCTCGCTAAAAAGAAGCAACCAACAAGTTTAATATTGTGGGGTCCTCCAGGAACTGGCAAAACAACGATTGCTCGAATCTTAAAGGAAGAGTGGGGCGGAAATACTAACCAAATAGATTTTGTAGAACTTAGTGCCGTCACTTCTGGGATTAAAGATGTTCGAGCTGTCGTCGAGCGCGCTCAACAAAATCGGAGGTTAGGTCAACAGACCGTTTTGTTTGTAGATGAAGTCCATCGCTTTAATAAATCTCAGCAAGATGCCTTTTTACCGCACATTGAATCTGGGGAGTTAAACTTAATTGGTGCTACAACTGAAAATCCAAGTTTTGAAGTTAACAACGCCCTACTCAGTAGAAGCAAAGTTGTTGTTCTAAATCCACTCGATGAGGTAGCATTAGTTAAGTTAATCAAAAAGGCCGCTAAGAAGATGCAACGGGATATTTCTCCAAACGCCGCAAAACTTTTAGCAAAATTATCTGGAGGCGATGCCCGCAGTGCAATCCAGACAGTTGAGGTTGCTTCACAGTTGGCTAAGCCTAAAGAAAAACTTTCCGAAGAGCACATCAAAACCGTTATGCAACGCACAAATTATCAATTCGATAAAAATGGCGATGAACACTACAATCTAGCTTCAGCATTTATTAAATCAATGCGCGGTTCGAGCGTTGAGGGGAGTTTATATTATTTGCATAGACTCATTGTTGGAGGTGAAGACCCACTTTTCATCGCCCGCCGAATGGTAATTTTTGCTTCAGAGGATATTGGCATGGCCGCTCCCTACGCACTGACATTGGCTGTTGCTGCATTTCAGGCGGTGGAGCGAGTTGGCTTGCCGGAGGCTGAATACGCTCTTACACACGCCGCACTGGCGATGGCAAAATCTCCAAAATCTCGTGGAGTGGCAGAAGCGATGAATCAGGCCAAATCTCAAGTCGCCGAAAATCCTAATGCAAAAGTTCCACTACACTTACGCAATGCGCCCACTAAACTTATGAAAGATTTAGATTACGGTAAAGATTATAAATGGCAAGCAGACTTTAAACCTGAAGACGGTTTCTTGCCAGAAGAAGTCAAAAAATCTAAAGACTAATTGACGTTAAAATCACTTAATTTTGCATTACTTAAAGTTACGGTGTAATCTTTAAGCTAAGTATGGCAAGAGGTGAAGATGTGACAGTAAGAGAATTCAGTCAAAATCTGGCTGGTCAAAGGGTCGGCTGGGTTACGGCTCAAGAAGACCCGGATCCAACCCGCAATGATTTGGTACACGTAACCGTAGCTGTTGGAACAGTCGGTGTTGAGGGCGCTAAGTGTACTTATGTCGAGATGGAATCTGGTAGAGGGCATCATCGAGATTCGTCCCCCGGGATTTTAAATGCCTTTTCCGTTGGAGCTATAGTTTCTAGGCAGGGAGGTATACATCCTTCAAATTTTAGTTTTGGAAGACAGCCAAGAGGTGAGCGGGCAGGCGGATTAATGGTGACTGGTGCAAGTCTTAGGCCAGAGTCAACAGCTGAGGAGAATAAGCGCTGGGCAGATGGACCATCAGAACTTGCTGAGGCAATCCATAGCGCTATGGATTCCTCAGGAGTAGCTCTTCACTATCCATCGTTATATTATTTAATGAATGGAGCAATGTGCCACAACGGTATTTTAAAAGTCTGCGCGCAACCTCCAGAATATAATCCAGGGCCGCTATTGATTGCAGACCCAGAAATGGCTGAGGAAACTCAGAAGCAGGCAAATCTTGCAGAGCAGCTAACCGAAGAACTTAGAGCAGGCATTGCCGAAGACAAATCCATGATGGGTCGTTTGACCATTTTTTTGGATAAGCCAGCTTGTGAAATTCCTGAAGTTTTTGTAGCTTCACGCAGAAAGATGGAGGAGTGCGAGGCTAATCTAGCAAAACTCGCAGAGCAGCTTATAGTCTCAGGGCATGTCTACCTTCCCGCAGGGTTTCGCCCCAGTGGGCGGTCCTACCCTTACATGGGAGCTCATCCTGGCGATGATGAACGAAATTTTGGCCGGGAGCTTGCAGCCTTAAATAATAAAGATGTGGGCCCAGCCGACTATCAGCTTGGAGCTGAAGTTAAAGAGCTCAAGGCCAGGCTAGAGTTATTACAAGCCAACCTGAAGGAACTCAGACTATACTCTGTGAGCTCAAGGCGGGGGATAGGGGTATAACAGTCCTAAAAAGGACTCTTATATCAGTTTCAGAGGCAGAGTCAGTATATAAGGATAGCAAAGGTCCACAGTTCAAAGATCTAGATATCAAGAGCGGTACCTTAAGCTATTCAAAATCACAGAAACAAGTTATCTTTCAGAATGATCAAGACTTCTATTCTATTAATATTGTCTCAACAGATGATAATTATAAAAAGATAGAAGGTGTTGCTTTAAAAATTCCTGAAGAGTACTTATCGAAATAGCTTTTTAAGCACTTTTCCTTAGAGTTTACCCCAGACTTTCAAGCTTAATTCAAGCTAACATTAATTTCCAGCCTGAAATATTATGATCTATAATTGTATTGATGAACTTAGACTTAATTCGTCAGCAGATAATTAATTCTTCAGAAAATTCTGATTACACCGATAAAGGCATTCTCCCGCTATACACTGCGGCACCAAAAGCTAAGATTGTAATTATTGGGCAAGCTCCAGGCGTTCGAGCTCAAGATAGTGGAATTCCGTGGGATGATTCAAGTGGAAAGCGTCTCCGAGACTGGCTAAACTTAACTAATCAGCAGTTCTACGATCCAGATTTAGTCTCTCTGCTGCCAATGGATTTCTACTATCCCGGCAAAGGTAAAAGTGGAGACCTTCCACCTAGAAAAGATTTTGCTACAACTTGCACCCTCGAATTATAGCTGAAATGCCGAATATAAAACTAATAGTTTTAATTGGTGCCTATGCCCAAAAGTATCACCTAAAATAGAAGTATAAAAAGAACCTCACGGAAACAGTTCGTAGCTACAAAGACTACCTCCCAGAGTTCTTAGTCTTAGTACACCCTTCACCACTCAATATTCGCTGGTTCGAGAAAAACCCTTGGTTCGAAGAGTCGGTTATTCCTAGTGCTGGAGAAATTATACAAGAACTTTTATCTTAAACTTAATGCTTACAGGCTATAGCAAACACTGCTAACTTTGAAGATGTACTTAGCCTAGCTGTTATAATAAGCTTTAACTAAAGTTATATTTAAGGTAAGTCTAAAATGAGAAGAGTTATGAAAAAAAAGATCAAACAACTTAAAACAAAAGGCGATAGCACAACTGCTTTTCAAAAGTTCAGTTTGTTCTTTTTCAGAAATAAAAGATTCAGCCTCTTTGCTTGGATCGTGTTGTTAGTTTTTGGAGCCGCAACCTACACCACCTTTATTCAGCGTGAAGGATTCCCAAGTATTCAGGTTCCAATATCGATAGTAAATGGGAACTATTTTGTAAATGATAAAGCTAGGGTAGATTCTGAGGTCTCTAAGCCGATTTCTGACGCCATTAAAGATCTTCCAGGAGTCAAAAAGGTTACAGCTTCATCGTTTGATAACTTCGCCAACCTAGTTGTCAGCTATAAAGATAATATTGATGTTGCCGAGGGGTCTAAAAGTGTTGAACATAAAATTAACTCTTTAAAGCTTCCTTCGCAGTTAAATTTGAGTTATGAAAACATTGATGCTGGTAAGTTTGCCAACGAATACGATATGCTGGTCGGCGTTTTTTCCACCTCAGGTCAAAAAAATATCAAAGGACTTAACCTACCCACTACTGAACTAAGTAAGTTAATGGCTAAGCTAGACACTGTATCTAGCGCAGAGGTTATAGAGCAATCTAAATTCTCCCCAGACGGTAAAACCGAGATACAGAATAGCTTCGATATTTTAGGCTTTAAAGATCCTGAAACATCTGATTTAAATTTCTACCAAACGCTTAATATCGGAATTAAGTTGAAAGCAGGGCAAGATATTCTAGACGCATCAAGTCAGGTCGAAGAGGCTGTTCAGAGCTTCTCAGATAAAAATAAATCAAATAACTTAAGCGCAAGAGTTTCTGCAGACTTTGCACCATTAGTTCGTTCCCAAGTTTCTAGCTTGCAAGAAAATATGCTCGAAGCATTTATTATAGTTGCCCTAGTTAGCTTTGTGCTAATCTCTTGGAGAGCCGGGCTCGCAACCGCCTTAACAATGATTACTGTGCTGCTAACTACAGTTAGCCTCTTGTATCTATTCGGGCTAACTTTAAATGTAATTTCACTCTTCGCTCTAATTCTTTCACTAGGTTTAATAGTTGATGATGCAATTATTATCTCCGAATCGATAGACTCTCATCGAAATGATGACAAATCGCGCCAAGAGATTGTTAAGGAAGCGGTTGAAAGAATTGGTAAAGCTTCTGCAGCCGGAACATTGACAACAATTCTAGCTTTTGCTCCAATGCTCTTTATCTCTGGAATACTTGGTGGCTTCATCTCTGCTATACCAATCACAATTATAACCTCGCTGGCACTTTCATTAATCTTATCTTTAAGTTTAATTCCGTTCTTAGCTTCAAATTTTTTATTATCGAATCCTAAACGCAAAACTAAGCACAATCCAGTCCAAATAGTCGAAAAGCATATTTCGGGAGGGCTCGCCAAATTAATTAAATTTTCTGGTAAAAATAGAAAAAAAGGCGCCTTTATTACAACCGGTTTCATTTTGCTAAGTCTGGCTGCAACAATGGTTGGTGGATCATATTTTGCTAAGTCTGGCTTTGACATTCTACCTTCAGAAAAAGATAGTGAACAAATTTCTGTAAATATTAGCTATAAGCCCAGCTCAACTATTGAAGATGCTTTTAAGCAAGCAGAACGAGTTAATCTGGCAATCTCGAAACAATCTAAATACATTGAGCAGGTTTCATATTCTGGCAGTGGCAGCGCTCAAAATTCTACAATATCTTTAGACCTAACTAAGCTTAAGCAAAGAGACAAAACATCTGTACGGATTGCAGATGAGCTTCAATTAGAATTAGATAAGCTCAAGGTTGACGGAACCATCGCTAGCGCATCTAGTTCGGGTATGGGGGGTCCGGCCAGCGACTTTCCACTAACTGTTCAAATTTTTACTCAAGATCAAATCAAGGCTAATGGTTTAATTTCCTCAATTAAAAAAGGTATTTCTGAGCAAAACTTTAAAACTAATGGAGGAACTGATTTTAAGATTGATAAAAGTCTTCCAGCCGACACTCAGAGCGTTAAAGAAAGAATTGATGGCAAGGAGTTCTTTAGTCTGAAGCTTGGTTTTGATATTAAGCCTAGCTCAGAAGTCTTAGACAAAGTTTCAAAATACATCAAAGACAACTTTAATGCAGAAGATTCTGGTCTACAAAAAGATGCAATCAAAATAGATTTAGGCTTCGAAGAAGAAAACCAAGAATCCTTCAAGTCACTGATGGTTGTTTTTCCAATTATGCTGTTCATCATGTATCTACTTCTTGCATTTCAGTTTAAATCCTTTTTACAACCCCTCTTTATCTTCATGGCGATACCATTCAGCTTCCTAGGGGTCGGTGCAGGCCTTTACTACACCAATAACTCGGCCAGCTTCTTCGTAATGATCGGCTTCTTCGCTCTAATTGGCATTGCCGTCAATAACACGATTTTGATAACCGATTTTGCCAATCAAGAAAGGCTCAAAGGCGTCGGACGAATCGACTCTATTGCTAGTGCACTACAGGCCAGATTCCGGCCACTACTAACCACAAGTTTGACGGCAGTCGTTGCATTGATTCCACTCGCACTATCTGACCCATTCTGGGAAAGCCTAAGCGTGACTTTAATCTTTGGCCTACTCTCCAGTACGCTGCTCGTCATTCTCTGCTTCCCGTATTATTTAATTGCAGCAGAGGTTCTTCGTTCTGGAGGGAGAAAAGTATCTAAAAAACTCCACTTCAAAAAAAATCGAAAAACCGCTTAGACCCTGATTAGTAACAAAGCTTAAATTTAATGTATTATTAAGTTAATATAATTAAATTTAACCTAGGAGGTTTTTTATGGGCAAAAAAACAAAGAAGAGTTTAAAGAGATTAAACTTAATCATGGCCGGAGTTCATGCCATCCAGGCTGGGCTGATTCTAGTTTTAAGTACCTCGTTCAGCTTACCAGTTATTGGAAGCTACCTTAAGTTAAATCAGAGTTCAGGCAACTTAGAACCCAGTAGTAAAGTTTTGTTCAATCTCTCGCTACCGGTTTTAATTGCAGTATTCCTATTGATCTCTTCACTAGCGCATTTAATCATCGGGACTTGTTACAACAAAAAATACAATCGAGACCTCCAAAACAACATTAACAAAACGAGTGTAATGATGGTCGCCATCTCGATGCTAGTCGGGATCTACAATATTGTAAGTTTAAGTTTAGTTTTTATACTTGTTGCGGTAATGAATCTTACGGGTCTGATTATGGAACTCTACAACCAAAAATCTGAGAAAACGGAAAAGCCAAATTGGCTGAGCTTCAAGGTCGGGTCCTTAGCAGGAATAGCCCCTTGGCTAGCGATTGCCTTTACTTTTTGGCTTTCCGCAGATTCTGGCTCAAGCCCTCCGACGTTTGTCTACTGGATATTTGTATCAATCTTCCTCTTCTTTAATTGCTTTGCTGTAAATATGTACTTGCAGTACAAAAAGATCGGGCCTTGGAGGAACTACATTTTCGGTGAAAAGGTCTACATATACTTAAGTTTATTCGCCAAGTCTGCACTCGCCTGGCAAGTCTTTATCGGAACCCTCCGCCCTTAAGGTTTTGATTAAGGGATTATAATACCACCTTGAACTTTAACTTCGCCCCTTACTGGCTGCAGGCTAAGATGCTGTCCAGATGTATAAAATAGAGCCAAGCTCGGCCCGTGCTCAGCAGTCCTGCCCCTCAAAACTCCTTCGCCAACAAACATTGGCCTATCAAGCCACAACCCACCAAGCCTAAAGCTTTTATCTTCTGGGTCTAGTCCTGAAAGTTCTGCCAACGTCCTAGGACCATCATCTGCGTGGGTACTGCTCACACTTAAGCTTAAGCCTTGGTAAGCAAAGAGAGGATGGATGCCGGGACCGTCGGCAAGGCTGACTATCGTCAAGCCAACAATTTCAATATGTTTAACAGTTAAACGTGGCGGTTCAAGTTCTAAAACGGTACAAGCCTGCTTTACTAAATCTTCCATAGACTTAAATTCTATTACGCTTAACTTAAAATATATAGTATTGACTTAGATAAACCGTTCTGTTAATATCTAAACAATGAATAAATTAAATTTAACAAATAACTGGCAATCTACTTGGCGATAGGCAAGTGGCTGTATAAGATATTACATAAAATTTAAACTTAATTTTAACTCCGCCACTTGTGGCGGAGTTTTTATTTACAAAAACAAATTTAAATTGAAAAGGAGAAACGTTATGAAGAAAAATTCCAATGCTCAGAGAATAAAATCAGAAGTAGAAGATTACAGAACTGCACCAAGCCCAAGTGGAAAATTACTTTGGCGACGCTAACTATTCTTTTAGCTTAAAGCATGCAGCGATTATTGATCGATCTCAAAGAGCGGGACAGCAGGTCTGCGTCTCAATTTTAAGTTGTCCAGATTATGTAGCCCATCACAGAAATGACTCTACTATCGAGCAGGTTAATGGAAATATCCCACTTAAGACTCAACAGCGAATCGAATTTGCTGAGGCTTGCTTTCCAGAGGCAGAAGTTCGAGTCCTTTTTGCAGATTCAGAAATCTTACACAAGGGTAAAATTAGTGATGAGGGGAACTTCATGAGAGCTCTAGAAACATCCAAGCTTAGAGTTGCAACAAAATATGGCGGGAGGATTGAGACTTCGTCATTTTTTGAGCTTGCAGGTGGCAGGCAGAATTTTGAAGTTCTTACGGATTACTTTTATGAGAGGCTGCTAGAGGCAGTGCAAGGTGGAGGTTCACTTTCTAGGATGCTTCAAGATGAGGTGTCCAGAACTTTACAGAATCTAAGTGCTCGCGAAGTCCTTGATCTGCCAAGTAGACAAGAGCTGGGATCCAGGATTCTTAAGAATAGCTTTGCGGAATTCTTAGCAATTGGAGAGCTTCTTAGGTCTGAATCTAGCCCAGATGGTACATCCGCTCACACGATAATCTTCGATGCGAGCAGAGTCACGAGTATGCTTAACGAAGGCTACAGGTTTGGCTCGGAGCTAAGACCTGGCCTAGCTCCTTTACCTCTAATTCTAGCGAACCCGCATCCTACTGTATAATCAAAATTAACTTAATCAAAAGGAACATAATAACATGCAAACAATACTTTCTGGAATCAAAAACACAGGAACTCCACACATTGGTAGCTATCTGGGGTTTTATTTACCATTGGCTAAACTCTACAAAGAGAAGGTTAATAACTCGACAGACTTTAAACTTAATCTCTTCATACCCGATCTTCATGCCCTAACAGTCACCAAAGACACCGCAACAGATTATAAGAGGATGGGGGCGGATACAATGCAAAATCTTAAGCTCTATATGGCTTGCGGAATTGATTTTGATGATCCAAATGTCACCGTCTATCGCCAAAGTAAGGTTCCCGCGCATAGCGAACTTTGTGTTCTGCTCAATAATTTCACTGGCTTTGGAGAACTCTCCCGCCAAACTCAATTTAAAGATTCTCAACAAAAAGGAGATGATGTTACTGCGGGCTTTTTCGATTATCCAGTTTTGATGGCGGCAGACATCCTGCTTTACGGGGCAACATATATCCCAACCGGGGAAGACCAGCGGCAACATATCGAAC
Organism: uncultured Candidatus Saccharibacteria bacterium; assembly: GCA_937871805.1. Lineage (GTDB taxonomy): Bacteria > Patescibacteriota > Saccharimonadia > Saccharimonadales > HK-STAS-PATE-42 > HK-STAS-PATE-42. Next base: position 125,104 of record CALMQB010000002.1, on the reverse strand, counting down.
TTGCCCGTGATATAGCTCAACGCTTCAATTCTAAATTTGGAGAAATCTTCACTTTGCCGGTTGAATATAAAAAACAGGTTGAGTTTGCAATGCAAGAAGAGCCAGTACGAATCATGTCTCTATCCGAACCAACTAACAAAATGAGTAAATCCGTGACCGACCCAAAGGGAACAGTCGATCTTACGGATACTCCAGAGATCGCAACCAAAAAGATTATGTCTGCCATAACCGATTCCATGGCCAATATTAAACTTAATCGGCTGGAGCAACCAGGGATCTATAACCTCTTACAGATTATCTCCATCTTCACTAACCAAAAACTGAAAGATGTTGAAGCAAAATATTCAGGATCCGATAGATATGGAGACCTCAAAAAAGACGTTGCAGAAGTCGTTTCCCAATTCTTGGAAGAGACCCAACTTAAACTTAATCAGATAAGCGATGCAGAAGTCTATGATGTACTGGCAAGGGGTGAAGCAGAAGCAAATCTTATCGCCAACAAAACTATCCAAAAAGTTCACCAAACTTTAGGTCTAGCCTAATTTAGGCTATCTTTCTGATCCTGCCAAACTTTTGCACTATTTCTTTTGAATTTTGATCGGTTCAATTTTTAATACAAAAAGTATTGTTAAAAAGCAGAATAAAGTTCCCCAAATAACATCAAATATGTCACCAGTATTCGGTTCTTTAAGTGACAGCATTCCCGAGGCAGATTCAACATAAATATTCGCGGCCAGGCCAACTAGCGTTCCAATAGAAGTAGAAATTACTAGTAAAATCTTCTCATTACGAATAAAAAATCGTGCAAGTGTCACTCCAGATATAAATCCTGCAAAGATTGCAAATGGTGTCGATGCAAGATTTCCTGTGTGGAAAAATGGATTAACCTGAGATGGAATGACGCGCATCAGGTGCTTATCGTAATCTGCAATTAAGCTAAACAAGATTAACATGAAAATAGTTAAAACCCACCTCAATTTAAATCTATATTGAGGGTGGAAGTCCTCTAAGTAGTTTAAAGATCTGTTGATTAAACTTAACTTCGTTTTCATTCAGTTGAATCCCGTTGCATTAATCCCAGATTCTATCTTCTCTAGGTAGAAGCTTCTTGCCAATTTTTAACCGATAATCTCCATCTGGAGAGTATCCCATCCTTTGAAGTCGACCGTAAATTCTCATCTTTCGTAAAATATCGTATAACCTTTCTACAGAATATGGATTACTAAAATCTGTTCGAATTGCAAACTTCTCAATTTCTTCACCAGAAACAATATAATAATTACTATCTTTTTTGATATCCCAGGGTTTTCGGATTCCCATTTTTTCACGTAAAGGAGTTTTGATTGTTGTGGTCTCGGATGCTTCTTCTTTGTTAGCCCTTAGCTTAGTTTTTTTATCTAGCTTTAGTTTAAGTTCACTTAGTAAATCTTCCGTTCCGATGCCAGCTGCTGAAGAAATCGCCATGACTTTAGTTCTGGGTCCGAGCTTAGCCTCTTTCTTGAATTCCTTTATCTTAAGTTTAACCTCGCCCTCGTTGATTCCCTCAGTCTTAGTCAGGGCAATAACTTCCATTTTTTTAGCCAAAAGTTCAGAATAATTTTTAAGTTCAGCTCTTATTTTTAGGTAATCATCCGCAGGATTTTCAGACCAAAAATCTACCAAATGCAGAATAACTTTACTGCGTTCTATGTGTTTTAAAAATTGAATTCCTAAACCTTTCCCGTCAGAGGCACCTTCAATCAAACCAGGAATATCAGCAATAACAATTCCCTTGTCGCCAACAGTTGCAATACCGAGACTAGGCTTGAGAGTTGTAAATGGATAGCTGGCTATCTTCGGCTTTGCTCTAGTAACGACGCTTAAGAATGTTGACTTCCCAGCATTAGGCATCCCTACTAGGCCAACATCTGCCAGGAGTTTTAATTCTAGGCTCAGTTCTAACTCCTCGCCTGGTTCTCCCTTTTCAGCAACTCTTGGAACTTTCCTCTGTGCACTCTTAAAGTGCGCATTACCAAATCCACCTCTACCACCTCTGGCAACAATCTCTTGCTGGCCACTTTCAGTAATGTCGATTAACATTTTCTTATTCTCTTCATCGCCAACATAAATCTGAGTTCCAACCGGCACTCTAATTACACGATCTTCACCATCTGCGCCGTGCATATCTTGTTTAGCACCACCACCTCCAGGCTTAGCCGCAAAGACTTGCTTAAACCTTAAGTTTTGAAGAGTGTTGATATTCGAATCTCCTTTTAGGATTACATCCCCACCGTGGCCACCATCTCCTCCGTTTGGGCCACCTTTATCAACGTACTTTTCTTTTCGGAAAGCAACAATCCCATCTCCACCATTTCCAGCTTTGGCAATAATTAAAGTTTGGTCAATAAAATTCATAATCTAGGTCTTAATTATAACAGTTAAACGTATTAATAACTTGAACTCGGAGTCTCTTCCTCGCATGTTTCTCAAAAATCAGCATCTGCTATAATCTGCATTTGTTAATAAAGAAGTTTAATTAAGTTAAGTTTAAGAATAATGCAAAAAAAAGATACTAAACCAGACAGACAGACTCAGATTTTTGCAATCGTCATCCTTTTCATTTTTGCGGGATCTCTGCTCGCCGGATTTGTAGCACCATTAATGAACAGAGATAAGAAGGCAAATGACCAAGCTGATGTTCAAAAGCAAATTGAAGACTTGCAAAAACAGCAAGCAGATGCTGAAGCAAATGCTCCAGTGCCAGAAGTCGACCCAAATTTAAAACAAGAAGGAGACATCACCGCAATGCAAATAATTGATTCAACAACAGGAACAGGCACCGAAGCCAAAGAGGGTGACACAATCAAAGTTAAATACAAAGGAGCACTCGCTAAAGATGGAACTATCTTTGATAGCAATTCTGATGGCGTAGAATTTAAACTTGCAGCAGGTTCACTCATCCAAGGATGGGTAGAAGGAATCCCTGGCATGAAAGTCGGAGGTAAGCGTCGCTTAATAATTCCTTCAGACAAAGCTTACGGACCACAGGGTACTCAGGGAATCGCACCAGACTCTGATCTCATCTTTGACATCGAACTCATCAACGTTAAGTAAGAACTTAGCTTAGCTAAGCATGACTCAAGAAATTAAGATCATTGCATCGGCTTTAGCAAGTATAGTTTCTCTCGTTGCATACATTCCTTACCTGGTCGACATGTTTAGGGGTAAAAATAAGCCCCACCTTTACACCTGGATAAGTATTTTTTTGATAACTATTACTGTTGGCCTTACTCAACTAGCTGGCGGGGGAGGGGTTGGTGCCATTCCGACTCTAATCGGAGCAGTTGTTAATGGAGTAATTCTTTTCTACTGCTTTAAGTTTGGAACTAAAGATGTCATTCCAACAGATAAGATTTTTTTAACAATAGCAATTATAGGAGCAGCTTCTTTCTTGATCTTAGGCAAGTACCCAACTCTTTCATTATCTATTGTAACTATTGCAGAGGTCGCTTCATTCATCCCAACATTTAGGAAAACAAGAAACGAGCCGTATTCTGAATCCTTAACAAGCTACTATCTCCTTGTTCTAAAGCTAAGCTTAATCCTTGTTGCCTTAGAAAAATATAATCTACTCACAGCATCTTACTCCATTCTATGGATTCTTATTTTTGCTATATTTCTACTAACCACATATCGCTGGAGATCAAAAATTATGAGAACTAAGTAGATATAGGCTCGGCCATCATTCTGAGCTAATCCTAGAATAATGAAAAATAAGTCCTAAGATAGTTTAACGGGGTATTACTTTGAATAGAAACTTCTTTTTCGCCATTAACCAAATGACCAGCACGAAGCTAGTATTAATCAGAAAATTAACTAGCCAAAACTGGCCATCTGGGATAATTAAATCTAAACCAAAAAGTAATACCGCGTGCACAATATAAACATAAAGTGAACTCTGGCCAAATTCTAAAAGTAGCCAACCTAACCATTTTTTAATCTTAAGTTCGAATTTGTTAACTAACATATATAGCGCGCTAAACCACAGTAAGAAAACAAGAAGCCTAAGCGGAGGCAGAGTGCTCTTCAGAAATAACTTCTCCAGGTTCTGATGCCAGAAGTTATTCGCCCAATCTAGATTTAAAAGGTTCGTTAAGAACTGCGAGCTTTTAGAATATTCTTTAGCGATCGTCGTGAAGTAAACACTTGCTATTAGGGTTAACGCACTTAAAGAATAGATAACTTTTGTTAAACAAAGTTTAACTTTTGGCTGCAATCTAGATATCCAAGCTTCAATCTCTTTTCTGTAAAAACCAATAATCATTCCACCGAAGAATAGAATTTGCCAACTTTGAACAACAATAAGATCACTCTTCATTCCGGTGCCGAGAATCCAAACTACTAGACTTAAGCCTAGTAGGATGTGCCACAGCTTTTTACGGAGCATCCAAATTGCTAAGGGAGTAATAAACAGAAAAATTGCATAAAAACTCAAAAAATCTGCCCAGCCGTAGTTAAACTTAAGAAGTAGGGTGTCTTTAACTAGGCTAAGGTTATCGGGGTAAACTTTTTCGATGTCTTTTAGCCCTGGGTTATTAACAAAAATCTTAGCAAGGGCAGTAAATGTAAAGCTTAAGCCGACTGCCCAAATATAAAGCTTGAAGGCTCTCGCCCAGCACTTCTTCACAACTAAAGAAAACTTATGGTTAATCATCTTTCGGCCTCTGACCATTCCGAGCATAATCCCAGATACAAAAAAGAAGCCCTCCGCAGCTGATGCCCATTGTGCGCCTCTGCCTGTAAAAACTTCATATACTCCAAAAAAACGCCTTAAGTGGTCAATCAAGATCATGAAGATAAAGTAGCCTCTTATTAAGTCAAAACTAAGAATCCTCTTGTCTGCTTTTTTTGAGGATAACTTTCCATCAGCATTTTTTTTAATCATAGAACCTAGATTCTACCAAAAAGAGCATTTTGCATCCCACTATCCTAAGTTCTGCACTTTGTCATCCTGAACTCGTTTCAGGATCTATATGAGGTAGAGGTTGTTAAGTTCAAAGTCAAAATAACCACTAACTAGTTAAAAAGCATAACTGGTTTGACAATGTTTTATTCGGTGCTATAGACTTTAGTTATCTAAGTCTATACACTGGATAAATAGTTAAACCGTTTAAGTTAAATATTCAAAGGGAGAATCTAAGATTAAGACAATGCAATTAAGTCACATAAAAACCAATAGCACACTAAGAGCGAGAACTTTAAAGAACTTTCAAAAAATAGCAATTTCGGCAACATCTTTTCTTGTATTAATGTTGATTGGCTCATCATTAATTTCAAATGATACATCTGCAGCAGCGAATAAACCTGGGACGACGGTATCTAATGAGTGGAATGCAGTTCGCCTTTACGTCAAAGCGGGTGAAACAGTGGATGCCCAGTTTACAAAAGTAAGGAAGCATACTCCAGAAAACCCTGCCGCACTACCATCCTTGGTAGAGGTCTATAAGCCTGATTCAGGTGATACACCGACTCAAACATGTAGTATCCCAATAACTGCACCTCTCGCCACTGACTGTGGTACCCAGTTTAATGGAATGAGTAGCAATAAGGACGGTGTTTGGCTCATTAGATTTAGATCGAATCCTGGTGGAGTTACTGACGGCCAAGGTGAAGATTTTAGCTGGTCAGCAAAGGTAATGAGCGGGGCAACTGAAAAAAAGGGCAGAATATGGACTGAAAGCTATTTCATGCATCAAGTATGGCCAACTTCAGCTGGTACATATGGAGTTGAACCTTTCAATCCTGGTAATAGTGATATAAATTTTTGGTATGTATCTGAGGAAGGGTATCAATATAATGCAAAGTACAGAGACTTCAATGGTATTTACTCTTCATTTTTTGCAAACCCTTATGGCCTGGTCTCTGCCAATACTTGTACTCCCGTATATCAAAGTAAAGATGGACAAGATGTTGGGGTGGGTATGCCAATAAGAGACCTCACAGAAACAAGGCAACAGTGTGGCAATAGATATAAGTTATTCTTTGAGCCCCCAGCAACTGACCTACCAGAAAACGCAGTAAACTGGAGAGATGAAACTGAATGGATCAATAATCCAATTAAAACTCCAAAAATTGATGGCGTAAAGTTTGTAAAAACAACCCCGGACACAGGCGTAAGAACTGGAACAATTAAGTTTAACGTTACTGGTTATGCAGGAACTGCAAAGATTGAAATCGATGCCAACGGAGACAATGAATTTAACGGACCAACAGACTTTACAGAAAGTGTCCCGGTTACATCAGGAGAAAACATTTACGAGTACGCAGGAGTAGACAAAGAGGGCAACCCAATCCCAAATAACCAAACAGTAAATTTTAAGATTAAGCTAGATAAACTTGCAGAAATCCACTTCGTAAATGGAGACGTTGAACACAGAGGTCAGGGAATAGAAATCAATAGGCTTAACGGACCTTTGGAGAACAGAGATAAAATATCTTGGGACGATACGGCACTTAAAGACCTAGTACCAAATAGATGTTCTGGTATAGATCAGCTTCAGGCAAACAAAGTTAGTAGCTCAGGTGGAAAGCACGGATGGAAGGGCATGGGTGAAGATGGCGAAGCTAACGTAGATGCCAACTGTAATCCATTCTTTACTGACACCAATGTTCAGGGTCAAACGTGGGGAGATGCAAGATATATGGATGAGTGGGCAAATATTGAGACAAATATAGTCCTGGATTACTCACTTCCAGCTGAACTTTCATCTGACTTAAGCCTTGTAAAAACAGTTATTGATGCACCACAAGTAGTCAAAAATGGCGACATTGTGAACTACAAAATTTCTGTCACAAATAGTGGTCCTGATACGGTTGAAAATGTTGAGGTTGTAGATAAGCCATCAGAAAAGCTTGAATATGTTAGCAATACAGTTAGTATCGGAACATTCTCTCCTGGCGATATGAAGTGGAAAATTCCAAAGATCGAAATTGATGAAACAGTAACTTTAGATCTAAGCTTCAGGGTCAAAGATGCTACTCCAGAAATAACTAATCTTGCCGAAATAATTTCATCAGGAAACCCAGATAATGATTCTACTCCTAACAACTGTGCCGGTGGCACTAAACTAGAAGATGATTGCGCAGTTAGCACTCTAAATCTTGGTAAAGCTATCGGGGCTCCAAAAACCGGAGCTATTGTTGGAGCAATAATTGTTAGTGTTGCAACACTAAGTCTTGCAGGTTACCTTATGAAAGAGGTCTACGATAAGCGTGAAATGAAGTTAAAATCACAAAAATAAAAATATAATATCCTCTAACCAAAAAGACCCTAGTCTCTTAAAGAGGCAAGGGTCTTTTTAGCAGCTATTCTCTTCGTTCAGCTCCACATATCTGAAGATAAATTGAGAAAAAGATATATTTTGATTAACATTTCTTCAGACTCATTTACAACAATCTGATACGCGCGCTAAAAAATTTATTAATTTAAGACTTCTCTTTTAAATAATAGGTATACAGAGCTTCAGCTAAGTATGATTTAAATCCTGACTGTTAATGCTAGGTATTTTTTTCTAGTCTCTTTAGGAAGGCGCTCAATTGCATAACGTAACATCGTTCTGGGCATCTGCGTTGCATTTGCATCTAAGAAGTTGGTCAGAGTAGCTAAATCTTTTTTACCAACCTCCCGCAGCATCCAGCCACTAGCTTTATGAATTAAATCGTGCGGATGATCCATGTAGATCTTACTTAACTTTAAAGTCTCTATAAAATGAAGTTCTTTAGTAATCAGCCACCAAGTTGCCACAATTGCCACTCGGTTTTGCCAGAGCTCCGAACTCGCTGCTAGTTGATACAGAATCTCTCGATCTTTGCTTCCCATTGTACTAGCCAGATGCCTGCCAACAATCTTATGAGCTGAAACATCGACGATATCCCAATTATCAATTCCAGATCTTCCTCCCTTCAGACTAAAATCTTCTGGAGTTTGGCTCGTCGTCCCATTTATCAAAAGATCCAAATAGAAACTGTAAGTAGCCTCTCTTTGTTCTGGATATTTATGATATTTAAAAGTTAAGAGGATTGCCGCCGTCAATCTTTCTTCATGAACTTCAGATTCAAACAATTTGCCAACTTCACTTAAACTTAAATCAATAAATTCTTTGGCGACAAGTCTAATTTGAGGAGTCCGCACGCCAATAAATATTTCGCCTTCAGAATACTGCCCAATTCCAGTTTTAAAAAAGTAGGCATTCTTCTTAGCCCTATCTTCAGAGCTAAACTTCAGCAACCCTTTCCTAACGTCTCCAGCATTCATGGCTTAAGTTTAACATCAAAATTATGGTAGAATAGTTACTAGATAAAATTAAACTAATTACATTATGGCAAAACACAAGAACTGGCACAGCGCCAGCAGAAAAAGAAAAATCAAAAAGTTACTTAAACTCAAGCTCAAAAAGTAACTTTAGGCCCACCAATCGGCGGCTAAGCAATTTTGTGAATATTTGTCAGGTAAGGAAAAGACCGGCCATAGAACCCGGTCTTTAATATTGATGTGCAATTTGGCTGGGACGGCAGGATTCGAACCTGCAACCTCCGGCACCAAAAACCGTTGCCATACCATTAGGCCACGTCCCATTACAATCTGTAATTCTAGCATAAAAATCAATAGTTTAACCAGCCTAGGGTATATAAAATGTGCTATAATTTTAGCTTAAGTTTAACTTTTGGTTCTATATGGCGGTGTAGCTCAGTTGGTTAGAGCGCAGGACTCATAAGCCTGAGGTCAGTGGTTCAATTCCACTCACCGCTACCATACTAGAATTTATACAATCGGCTCTAAAATCTAAAATGATCCAAAATAATAAGCTATCTAGAATAAGCTCCATTTTCTGGATCTCAAACCTCCAATATTTTTTAGTGCAGGTTTACGCAGGGTTTAAATTTAAGTCTGGCTTCAGCCTAAAAGAAAACGCCATTAGTGACCTCGGCAATACGGTTTGTGGAATCTATAGTGGCAGGGAAGTCTGTTCTCCAGAATATCTTTTAATGAACGCCTCGTTTATTATCGTTGGAGTGACCACTTTTTTAGGAGCGCTATTTCTATTAAAAAGTTATGGTGGTCAAAAGTCTAGATTGTTTATATTTGGAGTAGTATCGATGACGCTCAGCGGTATTGGGACTTCGTTAGCAGGCTTCTTTCCAGAAAATACCATCGGCCTACTTCACGTTTCTGGAGCAGCTCTAGCCTTCATCTTTGGAAACCTAGGTTTTGTACTTCTAGCAAACTCTAAGGAGCTTAACTTTAATAAGTTCTTAAAATATCTATCTACTACCGTCGGTCTCCTGGCATTAAGTTTAATCCCACTACTAACTAACGGAGTCTATCTCGGGCTAGGTTTTGGAGGCTTAGAGAGAGCAATTGCATACCCACAAACTGTCTGGTTAATTTCGTTTGGCCTGTATAGTCTATTTGGGCTATCTAAAGTCTATGAAAACTCTAGACTAAAGTAAGTTTAAATAATAATCACGATCGCTGTAGAGAGGGTTGCTATAGTTATGGCTTTAATATAAATTTCTTGAGTTTTTTTCTTGTCTTTTTTTAAGCTTAAGCTATCTTTAATCTTAGTGATTTTCCCGCCATCTTTAGCATTTTGCTTACCGTTGGCTCCATAGTTCACGCAAAACTTTTCTTGAGCCTGCAAAAAGCCAAGTGCACTAATTACAAATGGAAAAAATAGCAAAACTCGTAATATATGACTAGCATCTAGCAGAACCAGCATTGTTGCCAGGACTAAGCTTATTACCTTTCCGTAGGCCCCAACTTTTTTTCGGTATGCAATCTCTTCTTTGTTGATATTGCATACTCCCGGAATATAAGCTTCGGTACTTGAATTTTTATTTTTATCTTTATTCATAACTTCTTGGTTAGTATCATTATTTATCTGCAAACTTATATAGAGTGTTAACGTAATTATTAAGTTCTTCTCTGGACACCTTAGAATATATAGTCTTTCTAAGTTCATCCCTAACTTCCAGTTCTATTTTTTGGAACTGCTGCTCTTGCTCTGGCCTAAAAGAGACTAGCCGAGCCCTAGAATCATGCTCATGTTTAACTTTAGTTACAAAGTTCCTGGACTCTAAAATGTTCACATTACTAGTGATAAACGCTAGTGTCGTTCCTAACGCTTCAGCTATCTCAGAAATCCGTGTCCCTTCTTCGCCAGAATCATGAACATATCCAAGTACAACCCACTGCATCATCGAGAGTCCCTTATCCTTTAAGATTTTATTCTTCATTGTGCCTAATTGGCGATGAGCAATAGACTGTATCATTGCTGCCTGGTAGGTTGTTATTTGACTGATGTCTGGCATTTTAGTGTTGCTTAAGTTATAAATATATACTTATTATTCTACCACCTCGACAGTTCCTGTCATATAAGGATGCGGTATGCAGTGATAGGGAAAGATCCCCACCTTGTCGAAAGTAAAGCTAACAGATTCACCTTTAGAAATTAGTTTACCGGCCTCGACCTCTCCAGCTGAAGAATCGTCAAAGACCACATTATGCTCAGCCGGGTCTTCATTATTCCAGGTTACAGTTGCTCCTTTTTTAACAGTGATCTTTTGCTGAGCAAACTTAAAGTTTGATATAGCAACAGTGTTATTTTCTGCAGTCTTAGCTTTAGACATCTCGTTTCCGTTACCTTTAGCTTTATCGACTGTAGAATTCTTGGAGTCCGAGCCTCCACCCATTGCGACCACAACTCCAAACACCAAGATCACTGCAACTGCAATCCCTAAATATATTTTATTTCTTTCCATATTATAATTCCTTAATTTATTAATAAATTAGCGTCGGACTCCATAACTGAAGCCGACGCCGATTTCAGTAGCTAGCTTTAAGTTATTGAATTGAACTTAAAGTTAGAACTTTTCTGGAAATTGCTTTACGATTGCCGCACTAAGAGTGTCCCCAAACATTTGCATATGCATGTCTGCCATACGCTATAAAGAATATGACTTTGCGTAATCCTTGGCTCCGTAAGCATCGACAATTTGGATGACTTGGCTCAAGTGTTCTTTTAGGCCATCCTTAACTGCTTCTTTTGGAAGGTTAGGGTTAGCTTCTGAAAAGAAGGTAGAAGCCTGGTCTGAGTATCCGTCTAAGTCGGCTCTTGCCTTATCCATAGCGGCAGTGTCACTAGCTTTTGCGGCTTTAGTGTAATCCACGAAGAATCCAATATGGTTTCTCCATAGCTCTAGGAATGCATCTTTGCTTCCTGGATAAACGCTATCTATAGCTTCAGATATGGCAACGCTATTTTCGTCTAGAGCAGCAGTAACGCCAGCTCCAGATTCAGAACCATCAAAGACTGCTCGCAAAGCTGGCGATGCTAGCTCAATGTGCTCACTAAGCGCGTTATTTAGATTGACTCTAAGCGTAGCAGCTTTGGTATTCGTATCTGGTTTCCCTTCAGACACTGAAGCAGTAGGGGACTGATCAGATTTTGAATCATCCTTACCGCTATTTCCTATTCCGTATCCACCTAATAGACCTATAGCTAAAGCTACAAGAACTCCTGCTGTTAGCGTGCTGATTTTTTCATTTCTTTCATTGTAAGAACTCCTTTAAAAATTAGTTTATGTAATCTTTATTATAATACTTTAGTTTATAAAGTAAAGTTACGTTGTAAAAAAATCATCAAAGATGTATTTAAAATATAATATTAAGTAGGTAGATCAGAAGTTACATGCTACCTGCAATGCGGATTAACTCCTCAGTATCTAGAGAACTTCCCTTGGTGTCAATTTGGTTTACCTTTCCTTGGTTAACCCAGACAGCCTTGCCGTCATAAACATATATGGTCAGGCCTCTATCTGTGTAAGCACTATATTCGGCAGATTCTTTAAGCACTTTGTTAGCCAGAAGAGCAGAGCTGTCCCAATCAATCTTTTTTTGACTTACATCATAACTATTTTCACCATTTTTAAAACTTAATTTAATCTGACCGGTATCAGCTTTAACTGGGCCACTCAGGTTGAATCCTTCAGGAACATAGGATGGCTGTGAAACGTCTATGCCAGACCTGTTTTCAGCAATTTTAAAGTTTAAATTAGGTAGGTTTAGATAGAATACATAAACCCCGACTATAAATATTCCTACGATTGGCATAAGTAATCTAACAGAGCGGTAGCTTAGTACTCTACGTACTCGTCCTTTTCCTAGTCCATGTTGATCTACTCCACCCATAGTTTGTGTATTACCTCTAGTATTATAGAATATCTTTCTATTTTTTGATAGACCGGCATCTAAAGGTCGAGACCCTTTTTCAACGCTACTTTCAAGGCTATTCCTAAAGACTGCGTACTTTTCTTGCTGAGCATGCATTGATGTCTTCTGGACTCTGTTTGTTGCAGCGTTAAATTGCCCAGCCTGGTACATGCTACCAATTGCAATTGATTCTGCACTTTCTTCAGTTCCAGGGTCATGCATTTCTGGAAAATCTACTTCTTTTGCGATTTTCTGAGCTCGCTCCTGGATTTCGTTCTTTGGTCTGTCTTTAGACTTATCTTCAGATTTCTTAGTAATTCCAAAGCCGTCAATGCTGGCCTTCGCAGAGTTCTGACTCCCTCCCAACCTATAGCCAAGACTCCCAGCGCCTTTAGTCCGGACCTTCAAACCTTTAGGCTTTTCCAAACTTGTGGAGGGTCCAACAGGCCAGGCTGTTTTTTCATTCACAAAGTTTTTAACATCGTCGATTTTAGGCGTTACAAATTTTACCGCAGGATTACTTGCGCCTTCCTGCTTGTTCCTGACGGCAGCATGCAAAAGCTCGGAGCGTTGCGGGCTAAAGCCAACAACGTTTACTGCCCTAGGCTTAAAATCATAGGCAGTTTCTGAGTCCTCATTAGGCTGAGTCTCGTCTATTTTTGTAAAATTTTGCTGGTTCCGTTGGCTACTAATTTTGGCATTTCTAATTGCGTGAGGATCAAGCTCTAAGTTTTCCATCTCTACAGCATCTAAGTCAGCAGAGATCCTTGCAGTATCAAAGTCGTCAAGATTACTCTTTGCTTTTTTTCTGCTTTTTCCTCTGGACATTATAGAAAAATTAAACTTAAATTACCTTCAACATAATAGATTTAATATTTATAACTAACTATAAATATTAATCTTTATTTAAGTTTAGCATAAGCAAGATCTATAGTGTAAGTAGATTATCGAGAATCTCTAAAAACTGCTAGAATATACTAAAAGGTATATAAACTAAAACCTATATCAATAAATAAAAACTATGAAGAATAGAACTCACTTGAGTAAGAAGCCCAGAAACCCTAAGAAGACCAAGGAACTCAGACTTACTAGGGCTCACGAACATTACCCTAAGTTCGTTAGAAGAATGATAGCTTATGTATTTTTTACGATTCTTGCCTTGTCTCTATCAGTTCTAATTTTTTATCGATCAAAAGGATATACATTCACAGGTAACGGGAAAGTTGTTCGAAGGGGGATCGTTTTAATTAACTCTGCTCCGGTCGGCTCTAAGGTCTACATCAATGATAAAGAAGTAACCAAAACAGATGCTAAAATTGAAGTTGAAGAAGGCGAGCACACCCTCAGGCTTGAAGCTAAAGGTTATAGAACTTGGCGGCGCGACTTCTCTATTAAAAGTGAACAGGTTGAATGGTTTTATTATCCATACCTTATTCCAGATAAATTACAAGCAACTAGTCTCCAAGAAAACCTCCCGGCTAAAACTTATTCTAAACTTAATTCTAAAGGTCAAGTTGTAGCTGTATCTAGCAGAAACACTAATCCTACGCAGGCTTTTAACATAGAACTCCTAACTCTTAAAGAAGCTGATTCAGCTAAAATTAATGAAGATCTAATTATCCCGAATCAGATCTTTTCTAAAAACCCAGACGGGACCTTCGGCCAACTTGAGTTTTTAGAATGGAGCCCCAATGGTGATTCTATATATCTAGAACACACCACTGAATCTAGCAAAGAGCTAATCAACTTAAGGATTGAATCTCCGGCAGAATCTTTAAACATAACTCGTCAGCTCGGTGCTCCAATTCAAGAGTCACACTATGATGCCAATTCTAAGTTGTACCTATTAGTTGGCGGAGAGCTCAGTCTGTATAACCCGAAAGACCTCCAAAAAGAGCAGGTCATTCCGACTGAAAAAAGTTTAACCAGTTTTCAGAATTTTAGTGACGACAAGTTTGTTTATACTAAGCCAGAAACGCCAGTTGATTCTGCAAGTACAACAGCCACTGATAGCTCAGAACCCGCAATGCAGGCTCTTTATTTGCAGGACGGCCAAGGAGCTCCCATCAAAGTGGTAAGTTTAAAGAATTTCGAAGCTGGTAAGGTGGATTATAAGTACATTATAAACAGAAGGACTCCATATCTTGTTGTCTCCGACTCAATGAGTAAAGAATTTATTGTTTACAAAGACCCAATTCAAAATAAGAGTGATAATCCTCAAAAAGAACTTAACCCATTATATCTAGCAACTCTCAGTGAGATGTTTAATCCTTTGATTAAAACTAACCCACCGGGCTCTTCACAACCTGGTGGCTACGCTGCCATTCAGCTATCACCAAGCGAAATCCAAATCTATTCTTTTGAAGAAGAAAGTGTCTTTAGCTATACTCTTTATGATCCCGCCGTTATTACTCCACTTCAGAAACAAGACGATCGGAAAAAACTAGAACTTCAAGATTTTTCTTGGATCGATCCAGAGAGACTCCAGGGGAAGACTTTAGACGGTAAGATTTATTATTTTGACTATGATGGAAATTACTTGAACTATATTGGCTCAACTAACAAGCAGTTCAGTTACTTCATTCGAAGTGCAGCAAAGTCGGTTATAATTAACTCTACAGAAGAAGGCATTGAGTCCCTAAGCGAAATTAAGTTTAAAGAATAGATATGCCTCAAAAAAAAATAGTTCCAAAGTCTTTTAGAAAAAAAGTTCAGTTTAGGCATTCCAAAGATTTAATCCCCCCGGTTTACACACTTATTACTGCACTCACAGTTCTAGCCTGGAATAGCTATTTCAAGGCCGATCTCTCTGGATTTTCAATTCCAAGTCTTCTAGCAATGCTTGCGTTTGGGTTCATGTGGGTTCACTACTTTGCCGGGTATTTAAAAACTAACTTTGAACCAGATCTTGACACCTCAAAAGAGACCAAGTTTACACAGTACTTTGTACTATTGGCAATACTCCTGCATCCATTACTAATAATCTTAAACTTAAGAAATATTGGCCTAGGTCTACCTCCAGCCAGCTTTAGTAGTTTCTTTGGCAAGCTCGGTTACTTCTTCATTATTCTTGGAACAATTTCACTATCTGCATTTTTGTTGTTTGAATTTAAAGTTAAACTCGAGAAGAAGCCCAAAATTTGGTCTGCAGTGCTTAAATTAAACGATTTAGCTATCCTACTGATCATCCTCCACGGATTCAGGCTTGGTTTCGTAATTAATTCAAGTTTCTTTAGATACGTTTGGCTCGGATATGGACTAACTCTACTCTATTTCTTTTTTGACAAATATGTTCAGAAAAAAGTTATCAAAAAGTTTGTAGAGGTCTTCATCATCAGTCTAGTTTTGATGGCAATGGCTTTCATCAGCCTCGCGGTTAATGGTAAGCAACTTACATCTGCAAATGATTCTAAGCCACAATCAACAACTTTAGAAACTGACTCAAAACAAAAATCTGTAGCTCAGAGTAATTCTTCTAACCTGCTTAGGGTAACTAAAGCGGAGCTTTCCGCTAACAATGGGCTAAGTGGTCATAAATGTTTGGTTGCGGTTAATGGAACAGTCTATGATGCCACTGGCAACCCAAAATGGAAGAACGGTGAGCATACCCCATCTGTTGTTCCAGCGAAGTGTGGAAATGACCTTTCCGAACTTATCAGACAGTCTCCGCATGGTCTCCGCGCCTTAAATGAACTCAATATAGTCGGAAAGCTACAGCCATAACTAAAATGATCTAATACTTAAAAATAAAAAAAATATGAAGTTAGTTGTACCTACTGTCACAGCAAAAGAGTCACATGCTTACCGCTCTCAAATGGATCTTGTAGCTTCGATCTCTAACTTCGTACACGTCGATCTCTCTAGTCCGGCTTTTAACAGAGCCAGCCCCTTACTAGACTTTAGGTCTGCATATTTAGAAGATATTTTGGATAGTTCTGTTCATCTGATGTATCAACAGCCACTAGATGCTGTTCAGTATTTTTTAGACTTAACACCTTTGCCAAAGATGATCATTCTTCAAGTTGAATCAGATTCTATTGAAGTTTTAGAATCAATTAAACTGATTAAAGATTCTGGAGTTCTCCTGGGCCTAGCTTTACTACAAGATTCTAAACCAGAAGAATATTCATCCCTCATCAAAATGGCAGACCAGGTAGTGATATTTTCTGGAAATCTCGGTGAACAAACTGGCATCGCTGACTTAAGTTTAACCTCTAAGGTTACTGAACTCAAAAAGATCAAGCCAGAGTTAGAAATTGCCTGGGACGGGGGTATCAATAAGCAAAACATTGAGCAGCTTTCCAAAGCTGGTATCGACATCTTCTACGTTGGAGGTGCAATCCACAAATCTACAGACCCCGCATTTGAAGTAAGAGAGCTCCAAGCTCTAGCAGAATCAGTAGCTTAAATTCAAACTCCTAGAACCAAACCCAAGTTGCTAGTATTTTGGCCTATTACTTTCTATTTTTCTTTCTCTCGTTTGTCAAAAGGAATCTCTTCCTAAGTCTTAAATTCTGAGGAGTAACTTCCAGAAGTTCGTCATCCTCTAAAAAGTCTAAGCTCTCTTCTAGGCTTAGGATAGTTGGCGGGGTTAATTGAATCGCGCCATCAGAACTGGAGGATCGTACGTTAGTCAACTTCTTTTCTTTACAGATATTAACTTCCATGTCTTCTTTTCTTAAGTTTAATCCAACAATCTGTCCAGCATAAACTTTTTGAGTGGGTTTTATAAAGACAGTACCACGTTCTTGAGCATTCTCAATAGAATAGGCGGTCGCAGCTCCACTCTCAAAGCTGATTAAAACTCCGTTTCTAGTTTGTGGAATTGCACTTCCCATCTTCTGATAACCCACCGTTACACTACTCATTACCGCGTTTCCCTTGGTTGCAGTCATCATAAGCCCTCTGAGCCCGATTAATGCTCTGGTTGGGATTTGATAAACAAGCCTTACTCCTCTCAAATTTAAGTCTTGAGATTGCAGTTCAGCGCGCCTTGCTCCAAGTTCGGTTTGCACAGATCCTACAAATTCTTGGGGGACTTCAATCGTTAGCTCTTCAAGAGGTTCCATCGTCTTGCCGTCTTCAATTTTAGTCACGACCTGCGGACGACCAACCTCTAGCTCGAAACCTTCACGCCGTAAATCTTCAATCAGAACACTTAAATGCAATTCTCCGCGTCCAGAAACAATAAATCCGATTCCACTATCTTCGACCCTTAAACTTACATTAGTTTCCAGTTCTCTTTTTAAACGATCTTCGATTTGTCGGGAAGTCGTAAATTCACCTTCGTTACCCTTCAGTGGCGAGGTGTTCGGCCCAACATACATCTTTAGGGTTGGAGCTTCGACCTCCAAGATTGGCAAAGCTTCTGGGTTGCTTTCATCGGCAATCGTTTCTCCAATTTCTGCTTTATCTGCACCAGTAAAGGCCACAATATCACCCGCTGGAGCCTCTTTGAGATCCTCTTTTCCAAGACCTTTAAAGCCAAATAAATCAACAACCTTAAACTTAATTTCAGAACTATCCTTCTTAATCAAAACCATTGATTGTCCTTTTTTGAGAGTACCACGACCAATTTTTCCAACAATATGTTTACCTTTAAAGTTATCCCACTCTAAGTTGGTAATTAAAATTTGCGTTGCACCTTCGGTAACTCTCGGAGATGGAATCTGCTCTACAATCGCCTTGAAGATACAGCCTAGGTCACCAGCCTCTTCAGGATTGGCCGGAACCTCCTCCCATGCTTTCGCATCTCTGCCGATTGCGTAATAAACTGGGTAGTGTAATTGAGATTCATCCGTCGCAAGTTCTAAGAATAAATCTGCAAGCTCATCTTCAACTTCAGAAATTCGAGAACCATCTTTATCAATCTTATTAATCACAACCAAAGGTTTTAAGCCGGCAGCCAGAGCTTTGCCTAGAACGAATTTAGTTTGTGGCATAGGACCCTCCTGTGCATCAACAACGAGCAAACAACCGTCCGCCATCCCGAGTGTTCTTTCAACTTCTCCTCCAAAATCTGCGTGCCCAGGAGTATCAATAATATTAAACTTAAAGTCTTCATAATTCACGGTCGTGATTTTTGCCGTAATTGTAATTCCGCGTTCGCGTTCTTGCGCTAGCTTATCCATAATCAAGCTTTGGCCCATCTCCGCCTGGTTATCTCTAAAAGTGTTGCTTTGCTTGAGCAAGCCATCGACAAGCGTAGTTTTACCGTGGTCAACGTGCGCAATAATTGCTAGGTTTCTAATTTTGGAGGTCTGCATTATTTAGTTCTTCTTCCTTGAGGAGTTAAATTTAACGATAAAAAAGCCAGTAGCAACAAACTCACCACTGGCAAACTTAAACTTAATTATACCACAAAATAGCTATACGGTGGATAAGCCTGGCTTTTCATGCTTTTTTACGTAGGCATCCTCTAGGTGTTGTCTTATCTCAGGTAGAGAAGTCCCTGGATTCACATTCCGTAGAAGATCTTTGGGGTCTTCTCCACCCAGGATTATAGATCCAATTCGATGTCTTTCACCGATCTCCCAACGCTGCCGGCCCACTACTATTAAGTCTAAAAATTCTGCTACTGAGTTCTGGAGTAGGATGCTATTAATTGAACCAGCTCTGCAGTGTATCGGCGGGCTACCCATGTGCACTGCACAACCTCCAGCCCTATTCAGGGCTATGAAGTGAGGAATATCTCTCGGTTCCTCGAGGCTTCTGTATAGTTGGCTAATTAGCATATGTCTTTCCGACATAGAGCATGCAGCCAATACCAAGGCAAGGCAGTTCCCCTCACCTTTTTCAATCGCCTCGAGAGGGTCAGAGATTGCCTCGGAGTAAGTTGGTATTAAAGACTGAACTAGTCTGAAGTCTGCTATAGCCGTTCTTGATATTTTCGCCATAACTTATTTTTTAATTAAACTTGAGTTTTTTATCTGGAGCTCTAATCCACCCTTCAGGATTATCTAAAAATACAAATTTTTTTTGGGAAGTTCGATTTTCGGATTGCATAATTTAAGGTTAATAACTCTATATTTAAACATTGATACATTTATTTACGGCAAGACTCAATTCTTCCATCATCCTGCCTGGGCATACAGAATCTAGCGCTACTTGTGGAGTAATACTGACTAATCTTGTGCTAACCTCAAAATCTCGATCCTCCTTTTTTCCAATTTCAGAAGTTTCTACCTGTTCACGTATTGGGTTGTGACTCGCTCCCAATTCTCTGTCCTTAATATTCTGAAGAATCCCCCAGGCTTCAGGGTTAAAGCCAACGCTTGGGTTGTGCGGATCATTTACGTCATCCAACTTTTCCCAACAAGGATCATCATCGTACATATGAGTAACTACTCGATCGGGGCGTAAACTTAAGTTCATAAAGTGTGGGATATCAAGGTAGGTGCCCCTTGTGCTAACGTCCGTCTTTTTTGCAGTCTGTCTCAGTATCAAAGATTCTGCTGGATGCACTGCATACATAATAAGCGCAAACCCTAAGCAATCCACATCCCCTCCTGCCAAGGCATTGAAGGGGTTTGACCTTTTAAATCTGTACTTACCTATAGATTGATTTATAGAATCAAACTCTTGACGGTTTTTTGCTGTCTCCATTCTACAAGATTATAGCACAATTCTATAGATTAAGCAATGTTTATAAAGTTTTGTTAAACTTAAGCTATGCAAGAAGAAACAATTGTGCTTGGTGGAGGTTGCTTCTGGTGCCTCGACGCACTCTACGTCAGGATTAAAGGTGTAACATTAGTCGAATCTGGCTATGCAGGTGGCGATGACGTCAATTTTCCAAATCCAGATTATTACAGCGTTTTTAGTAAAAAGACGGGCCACGCGGAGGTCGTCCGCATTCACTTTAATCCCGAGATCATTCAACTTAAAACTCTGATTGATATTTTTTGGGCAATTCACGACCCAACGACCCTCAATTGCCAAGGAGCTGATGTTGGCAATGATTACCGCTCACTAATTCTTTACAATTCTGAAGAACAAAAAGAAGTTATCAGAAAGTCTCTTCAAGAGGTCGGAACTCCACTCTGGCAAGACGTTAACCCTATCGTCACCGAAATTAAACCTCTAATTAAGTTTTACCTTGGAGAACCCGAACATCAAGACTACCAAAATAATAACCCAGCTAGCGGATATTGTTCGGTCGTCATTAATCCAAAACTAATTAAGTTTAAAAAACAGTTTGCAGACCTTCTAGAAGATTAAACTTAACAGCGTCCACCACCGAGACGTGCTATACTTAAGTTTAATGAGTGAGAAAAAACAAAAAGAAGTAGAGGCTTTAGAACCGGTCCGAGTTCGGTTTTGTCCAAGCCCAACCGGGGATCTCCACATCGGTGGTGTTCGTACCGCACTCTATGGATGGCTACTTGCCCAACAAACCGAAGGTCAATTTATTTTGAGAATTGAGGACACTGATAAAGCTCGAGAAGTCGAAGGTGGCGTAGACCTAATCAAGAAAACCTTAAAAGCCTTTGGTTTAGAGTGGGATGAATTTTACCTTCAATCAAAACTTAAACTTAAGCATAAAAAATGGGCAGAAAAGCTCTACAAGAAAGGCCTAGCTTACGCAGATAATGTTGCACCAGAAGAAGTTGATGCTTGGCGTGAAGATGCTCGCAAAAATAAAAAGCCATTCCTTTACCGAAATTACATAACCGAAGATCGGATTGTTCCATGGGTTTATGGTCAAAATCCATTACGTTTAAAGTCTACCCCAAAAGAATACAAGTGGCACGATGAAGTTCGTGGAGATCTTAGCGCCGGCCCAGAGGCAATCGATGACTTAATTTTAGTTAAGGCAGATGGTTTCCCGACCTACAATTTTGCACACATTATAGACGATTTTGAAATGGAAATCACTCACATCCTCCGAGGCGATGAGTTTATTTCTTCAACCCCAAGATATCTCAACATTTACGAAGCCCTGGAGATCGAACCTCCAAAATTCGTTACACTAACTCCAATTATGGCTCCTGGCGGGAAGAAGAAACTTGGTAAGCGCGACGGAGCCAAGGGTGCTCTAGAATATCTTGATGAAGGAGTTCTCGTTCCTGGGTTCCTAAACTTCTTAGCACTTCTTGGATGGAATGATGGCACTGAACAAGAAATCTTTACCGTGGAGGAATTAATCTCCAAATTTAGCATTGCCGGCATTGGTAAGTCTGGAGCCAATTTTGATCAGAAACGTTTAGAGTGGATTAACGGCCATCACATCCGCTTACTAAAACTCAGTAAACTATATAAGGCCTGCGATAAGTTCTGGCCTTCTAAAGCAGCGCACACTGATCGTGAATACCGTAAAGAAGTTCTATCTTTGGTCCAAGAGCGCTTAAAGTATCTCTCAGAGTTAGAAGAACTAACCTTCTTCTTTTTTGAAGAGCCAGATCTCAGTCTCCAAAAACTAACCGACATCAAAAAGCTAGAAAGTGTTGAACAAGCCCAGCTCTTCTTAAAAAAGAGCCTCGATTCACTGGCAGACTCCTTCTTTTCTAAAGAAGACATTCAAGAAAGGCTCAACAGTTTACTAGACGAACTGGAGACAACTCCAGCAGTTCTGTTTGCATTAATTCGCAACGCAGTTACAGGAGCAAAAAATACCCCAGGCCTAGCAGAAACAATTCAAGTTTTAGGCAAAAAAGTTGTTGTTGAACGCTTTGAAGCAGCACTTTTACTCTTTAACAAACCTGCCTAGGCTGAAAGCTCCACGACTTCGATTATCTAAATCATACGTAAATTGATATAATAACTAGAGTTACAGATTGACTTTACAAAAATCAAAATATAAGTCAATCAAGCTTCAAATCAAACCAGAAAGTTAAACTTTAATATTTAAAAAATAATTATGGCTAAAAAAGTTACTGCAAATTTAAAAATGAGAATTCCAGCTGCTGGAGCAACCGCAGGACCACCCGTCGGAGCAATTATGGGTCAATATGGTTTAAAATCTATGGATTTTGTTAATGCATTCAATGAGGAAACTAAAGGACTTCGAGGTAGCGACGTAATCGTAAAAGTCCGAGTTTTCGAAGACAAAACTTTTGATTTCAAAGTTTCTGGAGTTCCGACCGATGATTTAATTCTTAAGACTTTAGGAATTAAAAAGGGTAGCGGAGTTCCCCAGAAGGATAAAGTTGGTAAGTTGACTGATGTTCAGCTTACAGAAATAGCAAAAACTAAGCTTCAGTATACTAATGGCAATGATATCGAAGCAGTTAAAAAGCAGATCGCTGGAACTGCTCGCTCTATGGGTGTAGAGGTTGAAGCTAAATAAAAAATTAGCTTTGGTTCAAGAACTTAAACTTAATGTTCCAGAATCCGCCACGGATATCTTAGTTTTTGTGCACGGCTTTGGCGTTCGCTGGGATTCTCGTGGGATGTTTACCGATATTGAGCAGTCTCTTCCTAGAAGTTGGGGGAAAGTTCTGTTTGACCTCTATAAAATAGACAGTAAAGACGTTTTTGTAACTTCTATTAACGAACAAGTCCAGCGGCTGTCTGAGGTTCTGGGGCAACTTAAATTTAATTATCCTGATCTAAAGGTTCATCTTTTAGCACACTCTCAAGGTTGCATGATCACTGCCTTACTAAAGCCAAAGATCCCTGGGAAAGTAATACTCTTGGCGCCACCTGAGCACATTGGAACAAGACTTGAAGAATATTTTAATAATTACCCAGGGTCACACAAAGTTGAAGGCGAACTTATCGTTCCAAGAAGAGACAAGACAATAACCCATATTCCAGCTGATTATTTTAAGCAGAGCCAAAATACCAATGTCCAGGAGCTTATCTTAGAATATTCAAATCTAAAAAAGATTAATTTCCTGCATGCAACAAAAGATGAAGTTCTTGGGGGTGTTTCATACAAATTACTACAAAAAACAAAAAATATAGAAATAATTGAGTTACCGGCAGATCACAACTTTACCGGTCAAAGTCGTCTAGAGTTAGTCAAATACGTTAGTCAGATTTTAACTGGCTAAACTCAGTCCCTCTCTGTTATAATATCAACTTACATATTAACTTAAAAATGTGGGAGAATTATTCAATTTAATTCATTTGCACCACTGAAAGGAAAAAACTTAAGATGGCAAAAACTAAAGCAGAATTACTAGAAGAGGCAAAAACCTTAAATCTTGAATTAACAGAAAAGAACACAGTTGCCCAGATTCAAGAAGCTATTAAAGCAGCCTCAACAGAATCCATCAAAGTAGAGACTGAAGAAAAGCCAAAGCTTGCTAAAGCAGGAAAACGTTCTGCTAAAGCAATCAAAGAAGCAGAAGAAAAAGTTGCCAAAGAAGAAAAGAAAGAAAAGATTGCTTCTGGTGAAATTGAAGAAGATTTAATCAAGAAGGGTCCAGCTCCAAAAACTAGGTCTAAACTTGAAAGACGCTCTAAAAAGTATAAAGAAGCCTACAAGTTAATTGACCCAGAGAAAGTCTACTCTCTAACTGAGGCAATTGAGCTATTGCCTAAGCTAAATATTGCAAAATTTGATGGAAGTGCAGAGTTACACATCAATCTCGGTGTCGACCCTAAACATGCTGATCAAAATATTCGAGGAACGGTTGTATTGCCAAATGGAACTGGTAAAACTAAGGTTGTTGCGGTTTTCGCACCTGCAGATCAACATAAGGCAGCTAAAGATGCCGGCGCGGACGTTGTCGGTGAAGAGGAATTCCTAGCTCAACTTGATAAAGAGCAAATTAACTTTGAAGTACTGATTGCCACTCCTCAGCTAATGTCAAAGCTAAGTAAGTATGCCAGAATTCTAGGGCCTAAAGGCCTAATGCCAAACCCCAAGACTGGGACTGTAACCGCAGATGTCGCAAAGGCTGTCACCGAAGCTAAGGCCGGAAAAGTTGAATATCGTGTTGACAAACAAGGAATTATTCATATGCCAATCGGTAAGCTTAATTTCACTTCCGCCAAGCTTAAAGAAAATGCTGAAGTTGTCCTAAAAGTGATTAATGAAGCCAAGCCTGCTGGTTTAAAGGGTGAGTACGTCCGTAATGTCAGCGTTGCACCAAGTATGGGTCCATCTGTCAAGGTCCAAAGCTAGCACCTACAGCCTTAAATTCTAAATTATAAACTCTACGTGCAAAACCTAAGCTTCAGGTTGGAGCCTAGGTTTAGTCCTGACTAGAGCTTTCTAAAGCATTTTGATGCTTTCTATAATTTCTGCAAGTCGAGTTTTAAAAGATAGTGCCGCCGCATCGTAGCCTAGTATTTTTAGCGCTCCAACCAACACATATAGGTTATCCATTTCTACTAAGTCTAAGCTTTCTTCAACTTCTTTAAATTTAAGGTTAATTTTTTCTACTAGCCATTTTTCGTAGGTTTTTAGGCTTGCAGATTTTTGTTTTTCAACATCAAGTGATGCTTTTGGAGCTTTTGCCTTTTCGGTTAAACTTAGGCTCCTTGCACCTCGATCTTTCTTCTCTAAGTACCCTATCTGAACCAGAGCATCAATATGCAAGCTAACCACACTAAGTGTTGAATAGCCGCATCCACGCATAATTTCCCTGTAACTTGGTCCGTAGCCATGCTGGTTAATGAATTGAGCAATGAAAGTGAGGACGATGTGCTCAGATTTAGTCGGAGTCTTTCTCTGTGCAGCTACTTTTTGAGCACTTTTTCTTTGCTTAGATCCTGTCTTAGGTTCTGGTTTATAATTTACTTCCATTATATCTATTTATCTTAACAGAACTGAAATTATACCCTTTTACAGGGTACTAGAAACCTTGATGTTTGGGTTAGTCATTGCGTGGCAAATAGCTGCAGCAATTCCATCGGCACAATCATCTTGCTTTATAGGAGACTTAAGTTTAAGTACTTGTTGAACCATTTCTTGGATTTGCTTCTTATCTGCCCTCCCATAGCCGGTCAGAGCCTGTTTTATTTGTAGCGGAGTATATTCTGCAATCTCCAGTCCATTCTGCTTTCCGGCAAGCATCATTACACCCCTAGCATGGCTAACGCTGATTGCTGTAGTAACATTCTGCGCAAAAAAAAGTTTTTCGATGCTCATTACATTCGGCTGATTAAGTTTAATAATGTTGCACAGCTCTTCATAAATTGTCACCAACCTTAGCTCCAGAGCTTGATTCACAGGAGTTCTAATCACCCCCGCATCAACCAACTTATAGCCATTCCCACCGTTAAAATCTATAACACCGAACCCAACTATTCCTGTGCCCGGATCTACGCCTATAATTCTAGTCACTTTAATTTTTGGTTTCATCAGATAAATTTTAGCACTTAACTTTAGTAATACTTAAACTTAAGCACTTTTTATAGGGGAAGACATAGGCTATAATAGCTACAAAGTAATCTAAAAAAATAAAATTTAAGTTCAATTTAAACTATGTGGGAGACACTCTTCGTTAAGCCGGTACTAAACGTTCTAATTCTTGTTCAAAGTTATATGCCAGGCCAAGACTTAGGCTTAGCAATTCTCCTTTTTACTCTCCTCTTCAAGGTCATAACTTGGCCAATCATTAAAAAGCAAATCCACCAAAACCGGATTATGCAGCAGGTTGCACCTGAGATAAAAGAAATACGCAAGAAAACTAAAGGTTCTCGAGATCCTGAAGTCATGAAGAGCGTTAACTCTGAGATTTCAGCCGTATATGCAAGGTACGGAACAAACCCATACGCTTCGCTTCTTCCGACTTTAATTCAACTCCCAGTTTTTTTAGCAATATATTCTGCTGTAAAAACTGCATTTAAGGGCAACCAAAACCTAGACAGTTTAATCTATGGCCCCCTCAAAAGTCTTTCTTATGTTAAGAACATTCTTGCAGAAGGCGGCAATCAAGTTACCACTTTTGCAGACTGGGCAGATTTATCGCTGAGACCATTTGGGGCGAATAAGATCTATACGCCGGTACTTATAATCGCTCTAGTCTCAATTGCGGTACAGTTTTTGCAGGTTAAACAAATTACTCCAGCTAAAAAAACTCCTAAGAAAGGTGAAGAGCCAGATCCGACCGAAAAGGTTGCTAATGCCACACCATACATCATCGTTATTCTATTTGGTTGGATCGCACTCAGCGTAGAGGGAGCCATCAGTTTTTATCTAGCCTCTGGAGCACTAATTACCATCTTCCAGCAAGCCTACCTGATGAATAAAGAAAAGGAGCTCGCCGTCATCGAACAAAAGAAAAAGCCAACCATCAAAGTTTTGACAGAAAAAGAAGATAAAGAAATCAAAAAAGAAAAGTTGGATACTAAAAACAGTTCAGTAAAGCCAGTATTAAAAAATAAAAATTCAAGCTCCAAATCTTCCCCATCTAAAAGCAAGAAAAAGAATAGCAATTCTAAAACTGGCAAAAAGAAGCGCAAGTGAGTACACTTTTAGCTAAGGAATCTTTACTGGTGATTTTTTCTCCAGTACTAAATTTAACTTATAATAAAAACCTCACAAATGCCAAAAAACAAAAAAATAGAGAAGCTGCTAGAAGACCACACCCAACAACTTGGAAAATTTACAGAGGATCTTCTTAGCTTTTTTGGGATCAATACTGGTGTAGATTTAAACTTAACATCAGACTACTCAACTAAGCTAGAAAAAGAGCGCCATTCCATCTTAATTAAGATTGATGTGCACGAGTATAACAGCCTCCTAATTGGCAAAAATGCCAAGAATCTCTATTCCTTTCAATCCATAATTGCGGCTTATTCCCGTAAAAACTTGCAAGGTTCTGACCTTATCATCCAGCTAGATATTGGTGGTTATCGAGAATCAGAGCATCAAAAGTTCCTAGAAGGCCTAGAGCAAAAGGTTCAAAAGTTACTCCAGGGCTCAGAGGATCTAGAAATCGACGGATTAAATTCTCTAGAACGTAGGCTCGCACATAACTATGTTTCTGAAAAGTATGGTGGTAAACTTAATACTAAAAGTACAGGGATAGGTCATGAAAGAAAACTCATCATCACCGTCGCTTAGCAAAAGAGCTATCAGGTTCGATAAACTCTCCAAAAAGTTTAGAAAAAAGAAGCCCCCTACTGGTGAAGGCTTAGTTGAACGCACTCCACTCTGGAGTCGATTCCCAAAAAGCTTAAACTTAAGTGGAGTTTTTTCACTCCAAAATCTAAATCCTAAAAAAGTCATGGCTCTTAGTATTCTGAGCTTTCTGGTTGTCATCTTTTTTGGAGGCTTACTGTTTAGCAATCTTTACTATAAAAACAAAATTCTTCCTGGTACCAAGCTTGGCTCACTGACACTTAACCAAGATCCACAAGAGGCCTCTCGGCAACTTTCCAAAAGTATTGATCAATTCAAGCTTAAGCTTAACTTTAAAGATCAGCAGACCGAGCATACTCCAACAGAATTAGGCCTAACTCCAGATTTAAATCCCACGATCGAGGAAGCTAAGAATCTTAATCATCAAACCAGATTTTTCAAAAAACCTTTTGCTATTTTTTCTAAGCGACACTTGAACTTAAGCTTAAATTTAGATCAAAAAGTCCTTCAAGATTTTCTAACTGTTAATAGCTATGCTCAACAGATTCCAACAGATGCCAAAATCGAATTTAATCAAGATTCTGGAAACTTCGAGGTCATCTCTGAAGTCCCCGGAAAGGGAGTAGATGTCGAAGCTTTTTCTAATGATCTAACCCAGGCCTATTCAAGCATGTCTCCAGAGGAAGTTAATCTTGATATTACAGACACTAAGCCGAGCATAAAGGCAGTAAGCCTAACCGATCTAACAAGTCGCGCCAATTCCATTATCCATCAAAAAATAGTTATTAATACTCCTCTCAAAGTCTATTCACCGAGTTATATTGAAAAAAAAGATTGGTTAAGTTTAACGCCACAACCAGAATCTAGCAGATATCTTCTATCAATCAATACAGATGCTCAAAAAAAATACTTAGACTCAACTGTTAAAAGTGTTCAAAGAAGTCCAGAGGCTAGAGTTGTTGCTAGTATTGGGTCTCAAGAGTTCGTAGTCCAGCCTGGAGCAATTGGCTATAGGCCTGAAGATTACACTAGCGTACTGGAAAGCCTCAATAAAATCTTCCCAGGTGCAGCTGGAGCCGAACTAACACTTAAGTTTAAAGAGATCGCTCCTCCTACGCAAAATATAACAGCCAGTGATGGACGTTGGATCTTTGCTGATCTTTCGGAATATAAGATCTATGCATATCAAGGCTCAAGTTTAGTTAACTCATTCCTCATCTCTTCTGGAGCCAGAGCTACTCCAACTCCAACTGGAAGTTATAGCATTTCACGCAAGGTTCGAGTTAAAACTATGTCTAGTGGCGGAAATCCAAAGTCACCAGATTATTACTCTGTACCTAATATCGAATGGGTGGCTTATTTTAAATCTGGAGGCTACGCTATGCATGGAGTTTATTGGCACAATAAATTTGGTAAACAGAACACCTCCCACGGCTGTATGGGAATGAGCAATTCCAACGCACAGTGGGTTTATGATTTTATAGACATCGGGACTCCAGTAGTTGTAGTTCAGTAGCTGTACTGATTTGTTCGGGTATGCATTCAGGATGCTATTCGTGCTAAACTTAAGCATAACAAGTACAACTTAAGGTTAGTTTAAAAAAGATGCCAAACCTAAAAGAAGTGCGCAAGCAGACCTCCAAGGCCCGCCAATTGATGTTCCGGGCAAACCAACAGAAGTTTGCCGTCGGAGCCTTCAATATTGACTCCCAAGATATCCTGATCTCCATCATGGAGGCTGCAGCTAAACTTAAGGCTCCTGTAATAATTAACCTTAGCGCTGCAGAACTAGATGCAATAGGCATGGAAAATGCTCGAGATCTAGTCGATAACTATAAAGAAGAACTCGGAGTTGAAGCTTACTTAAATTTAGACCATGGACCAACAGTAAAACTTGCCAAAGAGGCAATAGATGCTGGCTTTGAATTCGTCCATATCGATATTTCACAAGAGGATCACTCTGCGCCACTTAGTGAAATTATTACTAAAACTAAACAGGTCACTCAGTACGCTAGATTTACAGGAGCGATAGTTGAAAGCGAAATGCACTACTTTGCGGGGAGCTCTAACCTTCATGAGGATGAGTTTGATTATGAAGAAATCAAGAAGGAATTTTCCAAACCAGAAACTTCACAAGATTTTGTTCGTCAGACTGATGTTGATATTTTTGCAGCTTCAGTCGGAAATCTTCATGGCAAATATCCCGTTCCGAAGCAGTTAGACCTAACCTTACTGCAAGAGGTATGTCAGGCCTTGCCCTCGTCTGTCAGCCTACATGGCGGATCAGGAACACCTTTATTTTATTTTGAAGAGGCCTCTAAGATCGGAGTGTCTAAAATTAACATTAACACTGACGTTCGAATCGCTCACCGTCGTGCGCTGGAAAGAGAATTAAAAGACAACCCTGATCAGTATTCCGTCATGAAGCTTATGAAAGAGGTTAATAAGGCTACTCAAAAAGTCATTGAAGAAAAAATCATAGCCTTCGGCTCAGAAGGCAAAGCCCTTCTTTAAACTTAACTTTAAGAAAACCTGATTCTTCTTTGGTTCCTGATGTTATGTTAGGGTAGCTCATCTCGTTCGTCTGGGACTATGCAGTTTTTCACGGTAAGATAATCTTCTCCTTCTTTACCGCTGCCCAAAACCAAAATATATCCAACTTCACCCCGGCTCTATTGCACCCGCCGACCAAAATTCTCCTATTAAGTGCCGAAATACCTTCCTCTCCTCCACTAGTTACTCCAGTTACCAGAGTGTAGTCTTCTACTCCATTAGCTTTATAGGTTATTGAGCTTGCAGCGCTTTCATCATCACCAATCTAAACGAGTTAGGATGAAAAATGTTAAGTATCTCTAGTTCATTTTTAAACTGTGCTTTCCACTTTTCCCGCTATCATCAAATTTTCCATATGCAAACCACTCTGAAATGTTGATTTTGTAGAACTGGTGCCCTTCTTGGCTATTTGCATCATCCAAGATCTTCACCTCACTTTTGAGCTGTTTTTCGAAAAGGGGGAATACTTCTTTTCTAGTCTTTGAATCGCTAATTAATTCAGCCTGGCCTTCAAAATAAATTGCACCACCGCAACCTTCCTCTAGCGAATATTGAGCACAGACATTCCCCGCGACATTCGGGTTGAGTTTAATCTCTTGGCTATGCCTTCTAGACTGCAAAGAGCGAAAATATAAGTTTAAATCCCTGTCGTGAACAAAGTGCACTTCGCAAACCCAAGGTTTACCCCCCCCCTGAAACGGTTGCTAAAGACATGTGAACTGTCTTTGTTAAGTATTCTTCAATAATTTCTTTTAACTCTCGCATACATTTTTAGTATAACACGCATTTATAGTTTAAAAATCTAGGGTGCTATACTTAGGCTTAAGATGAATTTTCTATTTTATGATATTGAAACATCTGGATTAAATCCAGGCTCACACCGCCCAATGCAGTTTGCGGCCATCTTAACTGATTCAAATCTCAAAGAGCTTAAACGAGTTAATTGGCTAGTTAAGCTTAACTCAGAAATCCTACCAGATCCAATAGCAATTCTTACAACTGGGATTACCCCACAGTCCACGCAAATCGGAATGACGGAGTCTGAATTTCTTAAAAAACTTCATCAAGAACTACTCTTACCAGACACTGTCGTGTGTGGTTACAACTCAATTCCGTTTGACGATGAATTTATGCGCTACACACTTTGGCGAAACTTTTACGACCCATATGAGTGGCAGTGGAAAGAGGGACGGTCCAGGTTTGACATTATAACTTTAGTTAGGATGACTCGAGCTTTGCGGCCAGAAGGAATCAGGTGGCCATTTGCTGAAGATGGGACGCCGGTCAACAGTTTAGAGCTACTTGCTAAAGAAAATAAATTAGAACACCGCAGTGCCCACGATGCCCTCAGTGATGTTGAGGTCACGATCGATGTCGCCCGGCTGATTAAAAAAAATGCTCCCAAGCTTTTCAGTTTTTTATTAAATTTAAGAAATAAAAAGGTCGCGGAAAGCTACTTAGATTTAGAGTTTCCAAAACCTGTCGTACATACAACTCCTAAGTTCCCGCAGGAAATATTGCAAACTAGTGTAGTTTTTCCACTTTGTCCAACTCCTGGCCGAGCTGGCGGAGTTTTGGTTTACGATTTACGTTACGATCCAACAGAATTTTTAAACTTAAATCCCACCCAATTAAAACACCTAACTTATTCTAAAAAAAGCTATCTTTCTAAAGTGGAAGAGAAACGACTCCCAGTTAAGATGGTCCAGTTTAATAAATGCCCAGCACTGGCCCCACTTGAGGTTTTAACGCCACCAGCTGCTAAAAGAATCAATTTGGATCTTAAGCAAGTTAAACTCAATCTAGAGAAATTAAAAAAATCTATGCCCACCTTCGCCCAAAAGGTCTATGAAGCATATAAGCCAGAAGATGGAAAATTTCCGCCCAAAACAGACCCAGACTTACAAATGTATGATGGCTTTTTAGATCAATCAGATAGAATTCTCTCTAATGCGCTTACAAACGCTAAACCTAGAGAAATTAAATCTACTAATTTTAAATTTAATGACGACCGGTTAGAAAAACTTTTTAAGCTATACAAAGCCAGAAACTTTCCAGAGCAACTTACTGAAAAAGAAAAGATTGCCTGGGCTGAGCATTTATCCAGCAAGTTTGAAAATGGAGCGACCGGCAGAAACAGCCAACCCTCTAAAAAGGAGTACCTCAAAGAGCTTGAAAGACTGCAAAAGACTAAGCTTAATACTAAAAAACTAAAGTTACTCAAAGAGCTCCAAAACTGGGCAGAACAAGAAAAGTAAGCTAAACTTAACTATATGGAAATAAAGAAATACCTTTGGCGCCAAACATACCTTTCTAGAATTATGGGCTCAGTAGGTTCTAACCTTTGGAGAAGTTTTTGGATAGAAGATCAAGATGGTCAAGAAGTTGATCTTATCAGAAACGGAGATTTAAGCTGTGCTCTTCACATCTCTGGAGTCCTACTAAACTTAAACCCACGTTCTGGCTCAAAGGCTAAGTTCGTAAGTGGTCCAATGACTAAGGTTGATCAATTACACCAAGACCTTCTGGCTAATGGCTGGGAAGAACTTAAGTTTAACGGAGTAGAGAGTGTCCAATCCGGCGATGTCATATTTTGGGAAGAACTGCGCGGTTACAACGGCAGGGAAGCTGGCGGACCACACGGCCATTGTGGCTTCTATATTGGCGAAGAAAAAGGAATCAGCGTTATTCCTAGAACTGGAAATCCTCAAATCCACGATTACTTGTATAGAGACCAAAAAGATTACATTGGGAACTTTGAAGGTAGAGACCAACGAGAAATCTCACTAGTTCTCAGATGCACCAAGCTTCTAGATTCTCTTCCCCAACCAGCCGCATCTATAAAAACAGACATTGACGCATAACGATACAATTTGTTAAACTTAACTTAAGATTTCAGAATTTGCCGAGCTCTAAGTTTTTACCAAACAGAGCCCGGCTTTTTCTTTACCAAAAATCATTAAATTAATAGGAATAAGTTCAATTCAAAATATTATGAAAAGTTTAAAATTAGACCAATTAACAGAAGCAATTCAATCTCTTTCTACAGAAAGAAATGTTCCAGAAGAAACCATCTTTAAAGCCGTCGAAAGTGCCTTTGCAGCCGCCTGGAGGCGAGATAAGGGCGAAAGAGGACAGGATGTAACTGCCAAGTTCAACATCAATACGGGTGAACTAGAAATTTTCACAAACTTCGAAGTCGTTGAAAAAGATGAAGACATTGAAGATGACCTTCGCCAGCTACTTTTAGAAGATGCTAAGAAGATCGATAAAACTGCCAAAGTTGGTGGTTCAGTACAACAGCAACAAGATGTTCCAGAAGATTTTGGGAGAATTGCAGCACAGACTGCTAAGCAAGCAATTATCCAAAGCCTAAAAGAGTCTGAATCAGAGATCATGGTCGAAGAATATAAAGATCGTGTTGGGACTGTGATTAACGGGAGTATTCAAAGGGTTGAATCTCGCTTTGTTCGGGTTGATTTAGGTCGAACTAGCGCAATTATGCCAAGGGAAGAACAAATCCCTGGTGAACGCTACAACATGGGCGAACGGCTGAAGTTCTACATCAAAGAAATTGACGACGAAGGCCGAATCCCAACAATGATCGTTTCTCGTTCAGCTCCAGAATTGGTCGTTGCACTTTTTAAGCAAGAAGTCCCAGAAATCGGCGATGGAGCCGTTCAGATTAAAGGAATTGCACGTTCTGCAGGTCTTCGAACTAAAGTCTCAGTCTTCACCGATATCCCAGGCGTTGATGCCGCTGGAACTCTAATCGGTGGTCACGGAGTACGAGTTAAGGCTGTTAACGCGGAAGTCGGAGAAACCGAAAGAATCGATATTGTAGAGTACTCAGACAATCTTGCGGAATACATCACTCGCGCCATGTCTCCGGCAAAAATTGATGGTATTAAGATTAATGAAGAAAATAAAACTGCTCAAGTTTTTGTTTCTGAAGACGAAGTCCGCATCGCAATTGGCCGTGGTGGAGCCAATGTTCGCCTTGCCGGTCAACTAACAGGTTACGAAATCGAAGTAGAACGCCCAGGGCCAACCGAGACCCCCGAAGAAGAAAAGAAGGATTCCAAAACCTCAGAAGATTCAGAAAAAGAAGAAGCTCCTAGAAAGTAAACCCCGAGCTGTCATCCTTAAATAGACGAATAATTTGAGCTAATATAGAATTTTGCCATCTCAAGCATTTCAAGAAATCCAGGTTAGAGGCAGTTATTCTGTATTTGGCAACGTAGTGCTAAATCAAAGGATTTTAGAACCCCCTACCTATCTCTTAAATAGATATTCAGTAAGTTTAGGGTCGATAAAAATTAAAAGTTAAACTTAACTCCATTGAGATGCTAAAAAACCCAAAATACTGGGCTTAAAGTTATGATCTCATGACTCACAAGTTTGAATCATAGGTGGAGTTCATGAAGGGTTGAGTATATTAAGCATAAACTTGCTTTTATATATTTTTTTATGTTATAATAGTAGATACAAAAATTAAGATCAGAATACTAATATGAAACAAGTTTTACTTAGAGATGAATTTGTATCCTCAACACATACCACATACAGTGAGACATCAGGAGGATCAATAACCAGACTCTATATCTGGCCACCATTCACCTTCAAGGAGGATACGGATAGGCTTGAGGCATACCTTGCCGAAGGCATGAAACGTATTGAAGGGGAAGAAGAACGTCCTGGAATTGGAAAAAAAGCCAATGTTTTTTGCCCAACTGTAAGGAATCTTGGTTTAATCTCAGCACAGATAGCAGGTTTACCCGGCTTCATACGGGAAGAGCTTGGATACGATTGCCAGTTCTACGATCAGCCAAGCACTACTGGTAACTAGATTTTGGGCGGGTTATTTAGAGCTACAGGCTTTATGGTCTAGGAAGTATCGGCCTGTGTTAAACTTAAGTTTAAGAAATTAGGTTAAGTTTAAGAAATTAATTATGAGTAAGAAGTTCTGGATATTTTTCGCGGTTTTAGTAGTCGGAGTTTTAGGTTTTGCAGTTATGCAGAGTAAATCTAAAGCAGAACCAAAACGTAAAATTGAAAACCCTAAAATAGTACAAACTGACGATCACATTCGCGGTAAGGTCGATTCCAAAGTCTATTTTATTGAGTATGCTGATTTTGAGTGTATTTCTTGCAACCAATGGGAACCAAGGCTTAAGGAAATCGAAGAAGAATACGGAGATCGCGTTGCCTTCATTTTTAGGAACTTCCCGATAACTAGTGCTCATGTTAATGCTCTCGCTGCCGCCAGAACAGCAGAGGCAGCCAACCTCCAGGGTAAGTTCTGGGAAATGCACGACTTACTTTTTAGTAAATATAATGAATGGAAGGGTGATAATAAATCTGCTCAAGGTAAATTTGAGAGCTATGCGGAAGAGCTTGGTTTAGACATGGATCAGTTCAGGCAAGATTATAAGTCTGAAGCTGTTCTGGATAGAGTCAACAGCGACGCTGCAGCCGCTTCAGAGCTTGGAGTAACTGCAACTCCGACCTTCTTCATCAATGGGGAATTAGTCGAGACAAAGAGTATGGAAGAAGGGCTTAAAAACATCAGAAAAACTTTAGATGAAAAGCTCTCCACAGAGCAGTAAAAATGAGGTTCTAATCCGGGCTTTAGAATTACATGGCATCTCACACCCGCATTACGGCACAGTTTAAACCAGATCAATACAACTTAGACTTAAGTTTAGACACCTCCTCCAAAGAGTTTTTCGGAGACCTTCAAATTACCGGGCAACGTAGATCTCGACCTTCTTACAGAATAACTCTGCACCAAGCAGACTTAAAGATCAGTTCTGCTCAGATCTTTAGAATTGAAAAAGGTCAAAAAACTGAGGTCCCAATTATCAGAATTATTCATCATAAAAAGCGTCAAGAAGTTCGCTTACATAGCTCAGAACAAATTTATTCTGCCAATTACCTAGTTAAGCTTAAGTATTCTGGAAAAGTTGCTAGCCATGGGATTAGTGGAATTTACCTCAGCTATCCAGATATTTCTGAGTTAGACAGTCCAGAATCCTCAACTCAACAAGAAATTATCACCACACAGTTTCAGCCACATTATGCCCGAACATTGCTACCCTGCATAGATGAACCAGAGGCTAAGGCGGTATTTAATTTCAACTTAAATCTTAGATCTAGCCAAGGTGAAGACACTGAGGCATTAAAGTCTGGTGAGGTACTGTTCAATACCTCACCAAATTCTGACATATTTAACACCTCTACCGGCCACAGGGAGCTTAGGTTCCAACCTACCCCTAAAATGAGTAGCTATCTTTTAGCACTAACCATTGGAAACCTCGGCTACAAAGAACTTCAATCAAAGAATGGAGTAACAATTAGAGCCTTAGCCGCTCCAAATAAGGTAAAAGACACAGCGTTTGCTCTAGATTTTGCCAGCAAAACCCTTAAGCTACTTGAAGATTTATTTAAATTTAAATATCCTCTACAAAAGCTAGATCTAGTTGCCGTGCCAGATTTTGATGCTGGAGGTATGGAAAACTGGGGACTTATTCACTTTAGAGAAGAATTACTACTTTTTGATGAGGGGCTCGCCACCCTGGCAGATAAGCAGGCCATTGCTCAGACCATTGCTCACGAGCTTTCTCATCAGTGGTTCGGAAACTTAGTTACTATGAAGTGGTGGGATGAAATCTGGCTGAACGAAGGATTTGCAAACTTTATGGAGCTGTACATTGTTGACAAATTCTTTCCAGACTGGAAGGTTTTTGAAGAAAATCTTGTTACTTCGCGGAGTGGGGCAATTCGATTAGATTCTCTACCTAGTTCAAAGTCAATCGTTAAAAAAGTTAGGTGTGCTCATCAAGTAGAGCAGGCTTTTGATACCGTTGCTTATCAAAAATCATCGAGCGTCATACAAATGGTTTTTAATCTTTTGGGGCAGAATAACTTCTTTAAAGGACTCTCAAATTATTTTAAAAAATTTAAATTTTCAAATGCTACGTCTTCAGATTTAATTGCCTGCTGGCAGCCATTTATTAAGCTTAACCTTACAGAATTTCTAGACTCTTGGCTCCATAAACCCGGATTACCACTATTAAGGGCCTCAGTAGATAAGGGGGGCAACAGAATAGTCTTAACTCAGTCTAAATTCAGCTCTGAGTTAAGTTCAGTGAAATCCTTTGAAGATAAAGTTCAATTTCAGATACAAGAAGCACTCTCGCAGAAACCACATCTCGGGAAAAAACAAAAAGCTTTTTATGCAAATAATATTAGAAATCGACTCAATAAAGAGAACAATAAACCATTACTATGGCAAATTCCAATAGATTTTATTCAAAGCCAAAATGATAATCCAAGCACTCTTTTAAAAAGTTTTGTAATGAAGAACGAAACTCACAAAATTTTGTACAGCACTAGCCATACCTTGCCAATCAAACTAAATAAGGGAGCCAGCAACCTTTACATTACAAGCTACAGCCTAGAGTTTTTAGCCCAAATAAGCCAGGCTATCTCTAACAATAAGTTAGAAAGTACTGAGGTTTTAAATTTACTAACAGATGCTATATCTTTAAATCGTGCTGGACAATTTGAGCCTGGAACTGCAGCAATCCTTAATATTATTGAAAATGCTGCCAAAGGTAATACAAATCCTAATTTTTGGGCACTCGTTGGTGGCTTTATCGCCTATCTCCATTACCATATCAAGTACTGTTCTGAACCTATTGAGAGAGCTCTCAGGCCGTTAGAAGAATATATAGAGAGGCTGATCCAGCAAATCTATCAAGATGTTGGCTCAGAAGAAGGACCTTCGGACAGTTTTCAGATGATAAACCTACGTTTTGAAATTCTTTCACTTGCCGCTTTAGGCAAAAATCGGAGTCTTCTCTTAGGTCTAAGCTCTGAATTTAGGGATAATATTTTAAGTTTTGGAAATATAAATCCAGAAAAGCGCATGCTGGTGCTTTATGCTGTTGCCAAAGAAGGCAGAGCAGAAGACTACAGGAGCCTGCTTTCACTATATGAACAAAACTTGGAAGACGTATCGCTTAGAGATGACATTGCTTATGGTCTATGCAGCTTTGAGGGTCTAAACATCACCAAAAGTAACTTAGAAATCATCCAAGATCCGACTTTAGTACGTAGCCAAGATATAGTTAATTGGATCTCGATACTGGCCAATTCATCAAAGTTAGGTTCCGAGGTAATTTCAGAATGGACAGTCAAAAAAGGAGGTTGGTGTTGGCTAGAAAAAAACTTAAGCACTAGTGATCTTTCAATCTTAATATCAATACTATTTGAAACTGTATTTACAGTAGAAGACTTAGCTTACCTTAAGAAATTTATCACCGAAATAGGCAGCTTAGAGCTCCAAAAATCTTTAGATGAATCAGTAGAAATTGCAGAATCAAGAATGTGTTGGCACAACAAGGAGTTAACAGCGGTAATTCAATATTTAAATGAGTCGACAGTAAGGAATCCAAAATTAACCTAACCACTGTTGAGTATCTTTATTTAAAGTCATTTACACATCAGTCACCCGTAAGTCGTTTGCAATCACACTTTGAGCTACTGTATAAAGAACCAGGCACAAAGATTTCATATCAGAAATCAAAAGGCTTAAAGTTGTGAGAGACTTTGAATACGGTAGCTAGATTAGATCTCAATTTAACCCTGGCTTTAAATATATTAAAGACCCAGGACCAAATTAAACTTAAAAATCCATTAATTCAAATTTAAGGAAACAGTTCTTTTAATAGGAGTAAAATTTAATACAAGAACAAAAGTTAAGTTGAGTCTTATTAGAAAACCATAGACGTTAGTCTTAAAAACTATAGTTAGACACCTTTAGAACAAAAACCAAGCAAACTCTAGCTCCTGCTGATCAGATCTGCAGACTAAAGTTCTCAATACTCCAGTTCGAAAAAATATTTTTGGTAAGCCAAGGCTTAATGTTATACTTCTATTTTAGTAAAGTATATATTAACTCTAGATACTTCAACCTCAAATTTTGGATATGACTGTAGTGCTTAAGTTCGGTAAACTGGTGCAAAAATACCTTATGACTAGCATTTTTAGCATCCATAATCATACTAAAACCGTAAAACAACATCCCTTAAGGAGGATCTCATACTTGGCAATTCTAATCTTAGCAATTGCTATTCCGGTAGGAAATCGAAAAGTTTTTGCATCAAGCATTGACTTAACCGCTCAGCTATATGTTGATGGACACACTCTAAACGTCGCGACCGATGCCAAAGATGTTCAAGGAGTAATCAATTCTGCAGGAATAGAATTAAAAGAAAAAGACTTAGTCGAGCCCGCTTTGACTACCGAAATATCGGATGGTTACAAAATTAACGTCCACCGAGCTAGTTCAGTGACCATAGAAGATAAGAATGCTAACCTAGAAATTGAAACAGCTCAAAAAACAGCTCCAGCAATTGCTAAAGAAGCCGGCCTAACCATTGCCCCAGAAGACCAATTAGAACTTAGTCGAGCTAGCATTTCAATTGATAACCCAAAACCAGGCTTAAGTTTAAAAATCGACCGTGCAGATGACGTCACCCTTGATCTTTATGGAGCAGTAACTCCACAAAAAACTCAAGCAAAAACCGTTGGTGAATTCCTCCAAGAAAAGAACATCCAACTCCAAGAAGGTGACACCCTGTTGCAACCCGTAGAAGCTCCAATCACTCCGGGCATGGGAATCGCAATCAAAAATGACACTCGGGAAGTTCAGGTTATTGAGGAAGAAATCCCAATGCCGGTCGAACAAATTAAAGATGTTAATAAAGAAAAAGGCTTTAAAGAAGTCCAAACAGCTGGAAGCGCAGGCTCCAAAACTGTAACCTACGAAATCTCTAAACAAAATGGAGTTGAGACCTCCCGAGTAGTCTTAGGTGAAGTCGTCAATAAGCCTGCCATCAAACAAGTAGAAGTGATCGGAGCAAAAGAGGTTGTCAGATCTTCTGGTGGAAATGTTAGCGCCCAAGCTCGTGAACTCATGGCAGCAGCAGGTATCCCGGCAGCAGATTTTGAACATGCTTATCAGCTAATCCAAAAAGAATCAGGTTGGAACTCGAGCGCAAGAAACCGTAGCACCGGCGCATGCGGACTCGTCCAGGCGCTTCCATGCTCAAAGCTCGGCTCCAATTGGAGCGATCCAATCGTTGCACTGCGCTGGGGTAATAGTTATGTGAATGGTCGATATGGGGGTTGGGCAGGAGCAGTGTCCCACAGTAAAAGCCGCGGTTGGTACTAAGACTCAAGAATCAGGATACTTTTAGCTTGAAAAAAGCTCGTTTAATGTTTAAGCTTAAGTTTAGAAACTAAGTTTAAGTTTAAAATAAAAAGTATGAAAAAAGCCTCTGACACTAAAATCGCAATCATCGAAGATCAGGAAGAGATTGCAGAAATGTATCGCTTTAAGTTTGAAACAGAAGGCTACCAGGCTGAAGTTGCTGAAAATGGGCAAATCGGTTTTAAGATGGTTGAGGAGTTTCAGCCAGACATCATTCTGCTAGATTTAATGATGCCCGTTCAAGATGGCCCCGCGACATTAGATCAGCTAAAGGCGGCGGGAATAAAAACTCCAGTAGTTATCCTAACCAACCTCGGCAAAGAGGAAGCCTCTAAAAGAATCCTAGCCACAGAAAACGTCGTTGACTTCCTAATCAAAGCCGACTGCACCCCTAAGCAAGTCTTAGAACGCGTCAAGCTCCTCCTCGCCACTTAAACTTAAACCTCCGCGCATCATTATCTCGAGCCTGTCGAGATATTTCTGAACCTGAGCTAGACCTTGTTAGGCTCAGTTCAGCTTCTTTGTCCGATTGGACTTCGTCATCCTGAACGGAGTTGAAGGATCCAGGAAAAAGTGAATCAATTATATCTTGTTACCTAGAGCCAGAAAAAACACCATCCTTTGTCATCCTGAGCTTGCCGAAGGATCTGAGCTGGCATCCTCTACAGAGGTTAAACTTAATTTAAATATTTTAGGACAATCTTTACATGAATGTAGTTGTTAGTTGGATATTAAACTAATTATTGGTATAATAGTAGGTAATCAAAATTCAAATCGTACCATACCATGTTCGCAATTTTTTTTAGAAATACTGAACCTACACTTCGAAGACCTACACTCAAGAAGCAAGTTGAAGATCTAGCCCAGGCAAATGCGGAGGCTAAAAAAACAGAATTCAAAATGCTCCAAACCAACCCGAAACTCCAAAAAGCTGCTTAGGTTGCCCTAACCTGGAACTCAAAGGTGATCAGAAAGAAAACCCCATCTTGACCTGTAGAGTCCGCGATAATTTAGGCAAAACTGCAACCATCCCTTATCTCCATAAATTAATATTTGGCCGCACTACTCGCAGAAATGAGCGGTCAGACTTCACTAAGCGGCAAAGAGAAGTGATGCGTGATAGAAAATGTCTGGAGCAGGCATCAGAGGGTTGTCCAATAGTCGCAGAAGTTGTCGTTGCTTTAGCAGCCTCTCCTAAGCCAAAGGAGGTTAGAGTAGTCCCGCCGACACCCATTCAAGGTTCAAAACAACCACGCTTCAGCGGTTGGATACTTCCAAAGTAGCCACCACATCCAACTTAAGTTTAAATTCTCCCACCTTTTATTTACCTAAGACCTCATAACTTGTCATCCTAAACTCGTTTCAGGATCTGCCTTGGGGCTTAAGTTTAGCTCTGAAAGCTTGTATTGTTTTAAATATACTGATATAATAATAGCTGTAAGCTAAAGAATCGTTTTAAATAAGAAATAATTATGCCTAAAGTATTTAGTGAAGCAAGAGCAAGATCTACCGAGCAACAAACAGATCCAAGTGGGGTTCCAGAACCTTGTGCAAGTTGTGATGATGGGCTCACCACCACACTTACTCCTAAATTGGAAACTATCCCTGCTTGCAGAATTTCTGAGGCACTTGGTGT
Organism: uncultured Candidatus Saccharibacteria bacterium; assembly: GCA_937871805.1. Taxonomy (GTDB): domain Bacteria; phylum Patescibacteriota; class Saccharimonadia; order Saccharimonadales; family HK-STAS-PATE-42; genus HK-STAS-PATE-42. Next base: position 83,400 of record CALMQB010000002.1, on the reverse strand, counting down.
CAATCCAAATTTAGCCAACATTGCTGATCTTTCTAATTATGCCGACAGATTTGGTGCATCTGTGGTGCACTTCATTCTTCCAGACTCAGTATGTACTGACGTCAGCCTTGCTGGCAAAGCATTAAGGCGTGCCCCAGTTGGGTGTCCAATTAAGGAAGCTGTGGTAAACGCTCTCGGGACAGCACTATCTTGCCAATCAAAAGCCCAAGTTCTAGCCAATACAAGTGTTAAAGTTGATGTTCGCCCTCCCAGACCGTTACATAATTCAAGTTAAGCTTAACCTTAAGCCAGTCGCTCTCTTCAATAAATAAACTGCTATAATTAAAAGCTTAAGTTTAATCACTAGAGTTTTACATGGCAGAAATCGTAGAAGATTTTTTAAGCGAGTTAAACCCCGCACAGCTTGAGGCAGCCTCCGCACCTGGAGGTCCAGTTCTGGTTTTGGCTGGAGCGGGCTCCGGTAAAACTAAAACTCTAGTCTACAGGATTGCACACTTACTCCGAAGTGGAGTTTATCCATCTCAAATCCTCGCCGTTACTTTTACCAACAAAGCTGCCAAAGAAATGCGCGAAAGAATTGATCAACTCTACCTGAGTTTAACCCCAGAAGATCAAAGAGTAGAGTTTGCGCTTCCGTTCTTGGGCACTTTCCACAGTGTTTGCGTGCGTATCCTCCGCAGAGAAGGTCAACACATCGGTATTCCGTCCAACTTTGTAATTTATGACGATGGAGACCGCATGCAACTTGTCAAACAAATTCTCAAAAACTATCTCAAAGTTCAAGACATTAAACAAGCTCGACCAGTCTTAAGCTTAATCTCTAAGATGAAGAACGACGGCCTAGACCAAAGTGATTTAGAATTCAGCGCCAAAACCCCAACTGAGAAACTCGCCGCTGAAGTCTGGCCAATCTATCAAAAAAAGATGGATGAACTTAATGCCCTAGATTTTGATGATCTAATGTCTAAAGTTGTCCAGCTCTTTACCACTTCAGAAGAAGTTCGCAACGTCTATAAGACTAAATTTAAGCATATTTTAGTTGATGAATATCAGGATACAAACCCCGTACAATACAAGCTCCTCAGATTACTAACTGAAGCTGATGGCAACATTTTTGTGGTTGGAGATGACTGGCAAAGCATTTATTCTTGGCGTGGAGCCGATTACCGCATCATTTTAAATTTTGAGCAAGATTTTCCGGGAGCTAAAATCGTTAAACTAGAACAGAACTATCGCTCCACTCAAAATATTTTAGATGCCGCCCACAAAATCATTACTAAAAATGAATCTCGCTCATCAAAAAATCTATTTACCGAAGAGGGCAAGGGCAGGGAAGTCGAATTGCTCCAAGCTAGCTCCGAAAGCCACGAAGCCGATTCCATCGTTACTAAAATGCGAGATTTACAAGCAGAGGAAGACCGCACCTGGAAGGATTTCGTAGTCCTATACAGAACTAACGCTCAAAGTCGATCTTTTGAAGAGGCTTTCATGCGCACCGGAGTTCCATACCAAATTATTGGAGGAGTTCGTTTTTACGAAAGGAAAGAAGTCAAAGATTTAATCAGTTACTTGCGCTTGATATTTAACCCTAACGATTCAGTTTCTTTCGATAGAATCATTAACGTTCCAACTCGTGGAATCGGAGCAAAAAGCCTTCAGGCAATCCAAAACTACACTGCTCAATTCGGATCGCTCTCCTCAGCCTTAAACTTAATTAATGACTGCCCCGGCTTAAGCCCTAAAGCCTTAAGTTCCGTAGTTAAGTTTAATGCTAAGATTGAAAAAATTAGAAACGAACTCCAAAAGTTTAGCGTCACAGATACGATTCAAACTGTAATCTCAATCTTCAATCTAGATAATTTTTATAATGATAATACCCCTCAAGGCATTGAGCGTCTTGAAAACTTAAGGGAACTCGCCAGCGTTGCCGAAGCTCAAGGAGCTGAAGATCTCGGGACATTTTTAGAAGATGTTGCCTTAGTTTCCGATTTAGACAAAATGAGCTCAGACGGTGATACTGTAACTTTAATGACGATTCACGGCTCTAAGGGGTTAGAGTTCCCAGTCGTCTTTATTGCCGGGCTAGAAGAAGGGATTTTCCCTCACTCCAGGTCTGCCCAAAACCAAGAGGAGCTAGAAGAAGAACGCCGGCTGGCCTACGTCGCTATGACGCGCGCCAGAGAGGCCTTGTATCTAGTTTATGCGACCAGAAGGATAATCTACGGCACTCAACAAAATAACCCGCCATCACGCTTCGTTACGGAGCTTTTAGACGAAAAGATCTTAAAAGTAGCCCCAGGCTTTAACTTAAACCCCTCCAGTATTCTTTTTGGGAATGCTCTAAACTCGCTTGCTGGTCAAAAGTCGTACAAGTCTGAAAATATCTTTAATGAGGCAGAATCCGTCAATTCAACTCTTTCTGAAGGAGGCTTCAAACAGCAAGTCCAAATCGATTCAGGGTTAGGTTCAAGTTTAAGTGAGGGCTCCAAAGTCGCTCATCCAAAGTTTGGTAATGGAACCGTAGTTAAAATCGAAGAACCAATGGTCACCGTAGTCTTCCCATCATACGGAGCCAAACAACTCCACCTCGAATACGCTCCCTTAAGCTTAGTCTAACTTTCAAAAAGGTTGACTTCTATATAGTAACAAGTTATAATCTACTAAGTAAAGATTAACTCAAAAATATATGGAACAATTACCACAAAATCCTCCAGCAACTATCTTCATAAGAACAAAAGCAGACGGTAGTCAAGATTCATCAGTTAAACGTACGCTAGAATTTGCTGATTCACGAAGAAGGGCAATATGTAACAGACTTGGAGGTTGCCTCGGTACTGTAACCATTGAAGATCTCAGAAGTGGGATTAACGGAATTTATGAATGCGCAGGTAACAATTCAGACTGCAGATTAGACAACTCTAATGGTGAAGCGGTAGCCTTTGCAAAGACTACATTAGACCAAAAACACCCTGTATAGTGTAAATACTAAACTCAACGTATAATGCCTCGATCAATAGTCACTTTAGAATTTGATGGCAATCCAGTTGGTGAAGGCAACCGCTTTAATCAAATAGTCAGAGGAACCAGAGCACTAAACCCTTGCCCCAACCAAGGTGCTCCAGAAGGCTGTGAGAGATTCGACAATACTACAGAGGTAAGAACCTCATCTCAACGTGCCTGTGGGATAGCAGCCATGTCTTATTGTCCACGACGAGATTGCATGAAATACTTCGTAAACCTAGCACTTGAAATTGATGGTGCGGCAACACGTTTGTATACACCAGTGACATCTTCACTGGAATAATCTAAACTTCCTCGGAGTTCTCATCTCGCCACTTTTCAATTTCTGCATGATTTCCACCTAACAGAACTTCTGGAACGCTTTCTCCATCAAAAACTTCCGGCCGAGTGTATTGTGGATGCTCAATTAAACTTAAGTTGTTCTGAAAACTTTCTTTCTCAACAGATTCATCTCCCCCCAAAACACCTGGCAACAACCTAACTACGCTATCTGCAGCCAACATCGCCGGGATTTCGCCCCCCGTCAAAACATAATTTCCAATACAAATTTGTCTATCAACAAGCTTAGTGATTCTTTCGTCATAGCCCTCATATCTCGGGCAAATAATAATTAAGTTTAAGTTCCACTTAGCAAAATCTTTAGCAACTTCTTGATTATAATTTTCGCCTCTTGGAGTTGGAAGCAGTACTAGAGCCTCTTCACCAACCAATTCCTTAGCTTTTTGGATTGCCGCCACAAGTGGCTCGACTTTTAAAACCATTCCACTTCCGCCTCCGTAAGGGTTGTCATCAACCTGCCTTCTTGGACCCAATCCAAAATCCCTTAAGTTTAAATAGATGAATTCTGTGGCACCAATTTCAGAAGCTTTACGCATCATCCCAGCATTCATATATTCGGCAATCGTTTCGGGGAATAAAGAGATAAAACAGATCTTCATAGCCTAAGTTTAACCTAAAACTCTTTCCTTCCATCAAATGCATGCGAGAGCGTAATTTGGTCGGCATAGGCAAGATCCACCCCAGTTGGCAAACCTCTGGCTAGTCTAGTTAGCTTGACTTCGCCGAGTCCGGCATCCTCCATCATTTTCTGAATATACAAGGCTGTGCTTTCGCCTTCAATGTTAGCATTCGTCGCCAAAATTAATTCTCCAACTTCATCTTCTTTAACTCTTTTTATTAACTCAGCAATCTTTAAATCACCAGCGTGGATTCCATCAATCGGGCTGATTGCACCCCCAAGAACATGATAAGTTCCATTAAATTTAGAGGTCTTTTCAAGCGGAATAATATCAAACGGTTGCTCGACAACCATTATTAACTTTCTATCTCGACGCTCATCAGCATAAAGCTTGCTGAATTCTTCGCTATCAGAAATCAATGCAAAAGTCTTTGGGCAAAGCTTAACTTTAGTATGCAAACTAGAGATCGCCTCCGCAATCTCATTAAGTTTAACCTGAGGACGTTTAAAGAGCGCCCAAGCATATCTTTCTGCGCTACGAGGTCCAACTCCAGGCAAAACGCCCAGAGCTTCAATCAAATCATCCAGCGCTTTTGGAAGCATTTTTTAAATTAAAATTTAGAATTAAGTTTAACTTTCTAATTTTAAGAACCTACAGTCCGAGCCCACCGAGTTGACCCATAATTGGTTTCAGCTTTTCTTGAGCAACTTCTTGAGCTTTTTGGATTGCCTCTCGCAGAGATTCCTCCAAGTTGGTTTCTAGAGTTCTAAAGTCTCCATCAACTTTCACTTCATCAATTCGAATACTCTTCAATTTTTGCTCGGCACTCATTCGAATTGTCACTGCCTCATCTTTGCTACTGACTTCGATAATTGTTTTACCGAGTTCTTTTTGGATTTTCTTGGCCTGTAAGGCTAACTTTGCTTGATCTAACATAAATTTACTCTCCTTTTATAAACTAATTCAAACTTAAGTTTAACAGTTTTAGTAGGATTTTTTCCAGGATGTAAGTTTAACTCTGAACTCCGTCATCTCGAGCTTGCCGAGAAATCTCTGAACCTGAACTGGACACTATGCGACTCAGTCTAGCTTCATTTGTTCAATTAGTCTTCGTCATCCCGAACTCGTTCCAGGATCTACGTTATAACTTAAGTTTAACTTATCAGGATTAGCTCAGACCCCTCGACAAGCTTAGGGTGACAGACAACTCTAAGCTTTTTTGGCATCGCCGCCAAATCTACGGTTGCGGCTAGCAAACTCCTCAAGCGCTAAATCTAGATCCTCATTAGTAAAGGCTGGCCATTTTGTATCTGTAAAGTAGAGTTCTGCATAACTGCACCTCCAAAGCTGAAAACCACTCAGGCGTTGCTCTCCACTAGTTCTAATCATCAAATCAATTGGGCCAAGTTCCGGCGCATACAAATTCTCTTCAATCAGCGCAGGAGTAATTTCCTCAGCGTTATATCCTTTTTGAATAATTTTTGAAGTAGCATCAGCTAGCTCTTGCTGACCTCCGTAGTTTAAGCAAAAGGCAAGTGTCCCCTTAATATTCTTCTCGGTCTTTACAACTGCATCCTCAATTGCCTGCAGAACATCAGGCTTTAAACCGATTCTAGTTCCTAGCCATAAAACCTTAACACCCTTTCTGTGCAATTCTTTCACATCCCGTTTCATCATCCTGACAAGAAGCTTCATCAAGTAATCAACTTCTTTCTTGCTACGGTTCCAGTTTTCTGTGCTAAATACAAAGGCTGAGACATTCCTAATGCCCTTATCAAATGCATATTCAGCTACGCTCTTCAAGCTATCATACCCCTGTTTATGGCCATCTAGGGTACTTTTGCAGCCATTTTCTTTAGCCCACCTCCTGTTGCCGTCTAAAATAAGCCCTATGTGGTTGGGCATCTTATCTGTTATAATATCAGCAGATTGCATAATACTTAAGTTAAGGCGAAAAGGCTAAGACTTCAATTTATAAAGATGAATATTCAAAATCCAAACAGTTAGTTTAAATTACTTCTACGGATTAATTTACTACAGTTAATTTTCAGTAGGCTTAATTTTACCACAACCAAGGTTCATGCAACCTCTAACTCAAACTTAAATACAAAACGATGAAAAATAATACAAAAATAGTCTCTGAGAATAAAAGCTCTAAGAATAAAAATAATAAAAAGACACCAGAAAAGGTAAAGCTTAAAGTATACCTAATGGCTATCCGACGCTCAATGAAGGAATACTGGAGCTTTGATAAGTGGAATATGATCTCCCAGTTTCTAGCGCAAACTGTACTAGTAGTTGGCTCATTTGCCTCTGTTTACGTAGCCAGTAGAGTCTTAGGCGAAATTATAAATTCTGCTCAGCAAGGAGCCTGGAGTTCGCAGATCATTCCTTACTTAGCGCTACAGCTAATATTTTATTCTTTAACTACACTTGCTCAAACCTTTTCTAGTTTTATATTCGAACTGCACTATATAAGGAATGACCTCCACAGTTCGATCCTTCTCCAAAGTGTTAGAGCTGATCTCGATATAAGTTTTTATGAAGATCGAGACAACCAAAAACTCTTAAATAAAGTTGACACGAAAGGCTCTTATGCCATATCTCAACTTAACATCCAAACAATTTATCTCTATGCAAATATCTTAAAATTTAGTATAGCACTCGTTGTTGCCCTGAAGGTCGGTGTTCTTGTATCGTTGCTCTTAATTCTTGCAACAATACCCAGAATATTTGCAAATATAAAACGTTCTAAGGTTAAGTATTCGATCTGGCAAGTAGGAGGTGATGAATTCCATATATATGCCAAGACAATGAGTAAATTTCGAGATGAAAAAAGCCTTTTAGAGGTCAAACTCTATGCACTCAAAGAGAGGCTTCTGTATGGAATTGCCGCTAAAAAACTAGGGAAGTTTAATCAAGAGCAAACCAAGGTATTAAAGAAGAGCTTAAGAATTGAAGTACTAGCAGATATAATTTATGAATCTAGTTTCTTCTTGGTTTCTCTAAAAATTATAGACAGCACTATCAAGGGTTTTTATAGTATTGCAGACTTTAGTTTTTTTATAGGATCCTTAGGTCAGTTTAACCAGTCTATCAATAACTTAGTTTCGGTGCTAACTTCAATTGGAGACCATTCTCTTTACGCTAAAGACTTCTTCCAGGTCTTAGACACTAAACCAAATATTTACTCCAAAAATGGTTCAATTAGATTAAACTCTAAAAAAATTCCAACGATTGAATTTAAGAATGTTTCGTTTGCCTATAAGTCTAATCCCAAAGAAAAAATTCTTGAAAACTTAAACTTAACTATAAAAGCAGGGGAGCACCTCGCACTAGTTGGTGAAAACGGAGCGGGGAAGACCACAATAATTAAGCTCTTGTTGAGGCTTTACGATGTAACTGAAGGGCAAATCTTAGTTAACGGAATAGATATCAAGGAACTCGATTTGGATAGTTACTGGTCACAAATCGGAGTTCTCTTCCAAGAATTCAACCGTTACCCATTCGATATTAAAACTAACATCGAATTTGGTAGAGCAGAAGCAAAATCTACCAAACAAAAGATCACCCGTGCCGAAGAGCTTTCCAACCTGGATCCAGTTCTAAAAAAGTTGCCCAGAGGAATCAACACAATTTTAGATAACTCTTTTGAAGAAGGAGTCGAGCCAAGCGGAGGTCAATGGCAAAGGGTCGCACTCGCCAGAGCATTTTACCGTGATTCAAACATCTTGATTCTGGATGAACCAACTGCTGCGGTAGACGCCAACGCCGAATACGAGATCTTCAACAACATCTTCAATCATTATGGGAATAAAACTGCCTTAATAATCTCTCACCGCTTTTCAACTGTAAAAAGAGCCCAGAGAATCGTTGTCTTACAAAAGGGTAAAATCGTCGAAGAGGGCTCCCACAGAGAGCTAATGAAGAACTCCAAACTCTATTCTGAAATGTTCACCAAGCAAGCCGAAGGCTACAAAGATTAAACTTAAGATACAATAATAGCCATGGACATAGTAGTTTTTAATTCCAAGTATTGGTCTGAGGCCAATAAAAAAGGAGTCACCAAAGAGAAGCTAGAAAATGTTGCTCGTCAAGCGATCCAGGCCGCTTCAAAACTTCTTCCACCACTTTCACCATATCTCAATATCACCCTTCAATTTAGTGATGAGCACGGCCGAATGATAGAAGGGCGCGGGTTTTACGCAGTAACCATGAGCTCCGAATGGGTTGATCTTGGAATCGACCCCAATCTTCCATTTGGGGAAGAAAAAACATTGCACAACCTGCATGTGATGTTGATGCACGAGTGTCTACACGCTTCCAGAATGTACACGCTAGATCAACCCTACAGTCCAGAACCACTTAGGGCCGCAATCGAAGAGGGGCTTTCGGTCAACTTTGAACAAAATTTTTCAGGTGAAAAGGTCCCATGGGGGCAATTCGAGGATGATAAAACTATGCAGAAATGGTTTGATGAGATAGGCAAACTTCCCATAGATTCTAAAAATTATGAGTATCTATTCGATCATCCCGATGGTCGCCGTTGGATAATTTACAAAACTGGAACCTGGATCATCCATAAAATTCTAGCTAATGGCAAACTTAAGTTTAACGATCTAGTGAAAATGCCTTACCAAGAAATCCTTGTTGAATTTAAAAAACTCTAATTTAGTCTTTAGACCTATCAGCCGTCATTTTTAGCAAAAGCTATCTCCCCAAACTTGCTTCAGAGTCTAGGTCTAAAACTGAGTCATTCCCAGCTTGACTGGGAATCTTAGATTTAAGTAATCTCATCGTACAAATCTAACCATTTTGGGTTATCTTTAACGATAAGATCAAGCTTCCAAGCTCTGCTCCATTTTTTGATTTGCTTTTCACGCTTTATGGCATCCCTGACATCTTCATATTCTTCAAAGTAAACAAGCCTTTTAATATGGTAAAGTTTCGTATGACCACCAACAGCTAGATATTTATGTTCGTAAACACGCTTCATCAGATCGGAAGTAACACCGACGTAAATTGCACCATCTGTTTTTGAAGCAAGAATGTATAAATAGCCCTTTTTTGGCTTAAGATGATTCATATCACAAATACTACCAATCTAAGATTCCCAGTCAAGCTGGGGATGACATGGCGCAGACCTTAATTCCTAAAACTTAGTCGTTCCCGCAAAAGCGGGAATCTTAGATTTTTCAGAGTGAACTTTAGAAGGGCTTAAACTTAATCCACTAACAATTCCTGCCACAACCCAAAAATGAGTAATCGTGAAAGAACCAGTCGTAAAGGATTGTAGCCAAAATCCTACAAAATAGAGCAATAAACCAAAATATATAAATCCAAATTTAGAATCAACTTCAGCTGAGTTCCGGTTAGATTTACAAAACTTCAAAATCATAACCAAAAAGTGGATGAAAAATGCCAACATCAAAACACCATAATCAATCATAAAGTCGAGCAACGTTACCCAGCTCGTGCCTCCAAAAACTTCTGGAGTCTTAGAGTAACTACTAAACTGTCCGGCACCAACTCCAAAAAATAGATTATGCTTAGATGCTGTAGCTATTTCAAAACCGTCTTTTCTAGCAATAGTTCTATCGCTAAGACTGGTTCGTTTACCAGCTTCTGGTTCTTCAAAAACATTGAGCCTCTTTAGATGACCAGTGAGCACACCAAATCCTTTATTATAGCGTTGGTTGGGGTCATCCCCCTTTTTAGAAAAAATACCTATACTAAGCCCAATGATAAACAATATACTTAAACTAAAGATCCCGTATTTTAAGAAGCTGCTTAAACTTAGATTCTTAAACGTAGCATCTTTAATTTCATAATAGTTATGCTTAAGCCCAACAAGAGAAACCAAAGCTGAAACTGCAATTGCACCCCTCGAAAGTCCGAGTAAAATTGCTAAGAGTATAGAGCCAATCATTGCTAGCCTCCAGACTTGAGATTTTAAAATCATTGCCTTTTTATCTGCGATCAAAAGGCTTAGAGGTAAAAGTAAATAAATTCCCATCCACATCGGCTCAAGTAATGTTGAATGCATTCTTGGTAAACCTAGCCTGTCTGCATCATAAAGATTTCGAATCCCAGTGATGTTCGAACCAAGACCTGCCAAATCTCCAAACCACTGAAAGAAGCCGAAAGCCAGAATAAGCCCAGCAGAGAGCATCACAGTTCTTAAAGTTAAACTTAATAATCTCTCTCTGCACATTTTATCTTCCGCCAAGTTCGCAAAAACTAAAAAGCTAGCATAAAAAACGGCTATAGAAAATCCCAAAGCAACATTTGCCTTCAGCCAATAGCTTACATTTTCTACCCACAAAATGCCAATAAGGGAATAGAGCAAAATACCTAAAGGCAAGAACAGCCACTTAGACCCCAAAACATAATTCTTTAAGTTTAGTGCTATCTTTTTATTAAATACATCTCTAATTAAACTTAGAAGAAGTGCTAAACCAAAAAATAAACTTAACTTTAGAGTAAAGCCAGCTACTTCAAAACTCGGGATCCTTTCAAACGGTAGAACAAAAATCAGTAGGAGAAGTAACTTCTCACTCAAGTTCAAACTCTTAACTTCACCAAAAAACTTCTTAAACATACTAAACTTAAGTTTAGCAGAGCGCTTTAATCTAGTTCTATAACGTCTCCAATATCTTATTCACGATATAAGTGCCAGCATCTTGTACGGCATCCTGGGATATTCCCGTAGTATCAAAAAGTATTTCATCGCCTATCTTCCACGTCCTTTCAGCAACTAGTGCAACATTTGCTTCTGATAAGTCTTTATGGTAAGTCGGAATCCCTACTGGGTCAACATCTCTGTCTTCGTCTTTCAATGCTCTCTTTCTCAATTCACCAATAGTTTCCATTACACCTGAATTCAGCCACCAATTAGGATCATCATACTTGATTTCCTCTCGTGCACTCATTCTTCTTCTGGCTGCCTCTACGGGGTTAACTATCATAGTAAAGCCTGCAAGAATAAAAGCGCCTGGAACTCGATTTTCGTTTATAGCCATATCCTGCACCATAGACCTCATCTCTCGGCCATCTAGAGCAACCACTTCCATTTCACGCTCATCTTTTGCCCAATTAAGCCAACTCATTTTCATATCTTTCATTAACACTCTGACCTCGGGCAAAGCACCAAAGTCTGCAACTATATTAGATATTCTTTTACCGTGCAGTTCGGATTCATCAATAACATCTCCCTCAAAGCTTAGTCCGATATCATGGTTGCCAAATACATTAGCCCTTCTCCATTTATCTATGAGACCTGAGCTCACCAAGTCTTCTGCGGCAACGCCTTCTTCTGCAGCAGCAAAAGCTACAGTCCTATAACCTCTCCCGCTATCATTAGCCAAATAACCTACTTTACGGAAAGCTTCAGCTGTCTTGCCCTTACCAGAACTAGTGCCAATCCGAGGCTCATCTAAATACTTACCCCTCACATCACTCCCTGCATCAATAGGTACTATTGCTAATCGTTCAGTCATAATATTTTCGTATATTTAATTAACCTTAATATACCACTAAACTAAATAAAAAGCAATACCATAAGCGCTTTATAAAGTGTTACAATAGCTTTCTATAAGTTATGCGACAAAGATTCCAGCTTCTCTACAATCTAGCCCTAATATTAAGCGATGCACTGGCAATTCTAGCGGCATTTACGGTTGCCTACATCTTGCGAGTTCAAATTGACCCTCGACCAATAGTTACTCCAATTTCAGCAAATAACTATGCATTAATTTACGCAGCAGTCCTTCCATTCTGGCTTGGAATTATGGCCGTCATCGGCCTCTACAAACGTAGTTTTTACCATAAGTTCCTAAAAGAATTCTCAGGGCTAGTCTTGACTTCTGCGATAGGAATCATGGCCCTAATCACTCTAGATTTCGCCCTCGAACGCCCACTTTTTCCGGCGCGCTTAGTTCCAGTTTACGCATTCGGTTTAAGCTTAGGGTTCCTCTGGCTTGGTCGCCTAATTCTGCGCTTCATTAAGTTTATGGCAGCAAGAGCCGGAAAAGGCCTAACCCGCGTTCTAATTATCGGTAACGGAAATATAGCCCCTAAGCTGTACCAAAACCTAATCGGCAAAAAGAATAACGAATACCGACTAGAAGGAATCTGGATGCCAGATCTAAAACCCGGCCAAACCAGAGAATTTAAACCAGATAAAAAATACCGTATTACCAACTTCAACCACGCCCTCCAAAGAATTAGTGGTCGCCACGCAGATCTAATTGTGCAAACAGAAGTCCTGGAAGATGAGAAAAACTACCTTCTAACTTCCGCCGTGGAATCCGCCCACGCTCGCTACAAACTTATTCCTTCAAATTCCTCTCTATATGGCGTCAAGACCACCACAGATCTCTTCTTCGGAGTCCCAAGCCTAGATGTTCACATAACACCACTTGTCGGCTGGAACACTGTCCTTAAGCGAATTTTTGATATCACTTTAAGTTTAATTATTTTGATTATTGCATCACCATTCTTACTAATTCTTGCCATCCTAATTAAGATTTCGGATTTTAGAGGCCCAGTAATTTACAAGCATTCCCGAATTACTCGCTACGGAAAAACATTTTACATTTATAAGTTCCGCAGTATGTATTGGAAGTACTGCACTGGTCAGAAAAGTGGGAAAAAGAAGACTGAAATCCAAATCTTTACAGAAATGGGCAGGGAAGACCTTTTGGCGGAATGGGCCGAGACTCAAAAGGTTGCCAAAGACCCCAGAATTACTCCGATTGGCCATATAATTAGAAAAACTGGGATTGATGAGCTAGCCCAGCTAATTAATGTTCTACAAGGAAAATTGAGCTTAATTGGACCGCGCGCAATTACGAGAGATGAATTAAAACGCTATAAAAGCTCTCGGGATAAGTTCTTAAGCGTAAAGCCCGGGATAACTGGGCTTTGGCAAGTCTCTGGCCGTAACGACCTTTCTTACGAAGATAGAGTTAAGCTAGACGTTTATTACGTCCAAAACTGGAGACTGTGGCTCGATATCAAAATCCTCTTTAAAACTATCGGAACAATCCTCAAAGGAACCGGTAATTAAGTTTAACTAAAAGTGAAGGTTATTTGAACTCATAGTTGACTTTATAAATACTATTAGTTATAATAAAATATAGAAATCAATAAGGGGTTTGGAGCCTAAATTAAACTTAATATGATAAAAAGGAACAACCACAATAGAGCAAGGAGCCAGCTAGGCTTTTCAGAAGCAAGGGTAGCCACATGCATAGCCAGCCTCATAGCCCTTACTTGTGTTGTGTCGTATTCGTATGCAACGCAGGATGCAACCAATTCCACACCCCAAGGACCAATCGACAGCACTCCAAGCTCTCAACCTCAAATTGGCACATTCTGTGTGTATGCTGAAGATGGATCAAGGATCAAACTAGATGTGACAAAAGTAGACTTAGACGGCGTGGAGGCAATCCCTACCACTACGACCTTTCCACCCAAGCCTGATGACCACCTCTACACAGATGAAGCGCTTGGGCTGCCCACAACACTAGTTCCGGCAACCACGACAGCTGCGCCATCTATAACTACAGCTCCACCAACAGCCGAAGAGATGATGGAGAACCGCCTAAGCGCAGTCCCTTGCTAAAAGGTCTAACTTAATTTCCAAAAAGCTAATTACCTCCCACAAAATGGGAGGTGTTTCTAAGCTTCCTCTTCTAACGCACTTCGGATGGCATCATTCTGTGCTTGCTGAACTTTTGTAAGCTTTCCCCATTGGGCATCCACCCCAGCTTGACCTAAAGTATCAACTGCAAGCCGACTTCTTTTTTCTGGATCAGATCCTTCAACGCCAACGGCTATCTCTGTTTGACCTGCGAGCTGCTCAACCTGCCCTCCCCCATTCCTGCGTCCACCAAAGACCAGTGTTGTCAGAGCCCCTAAAGCTTCTCCATAAATTTCAGGCCTAACCACTAAGGCTTTATCTTCACACCTCTGGCTTCAATACTCAGAATATACATAATGTCTTAACGCTTCATTCTAATAACTTTATTAAACTTAACTTTACGCCGACTCCTACATTAAGTCAAAACATAGGCGCCTTTAGAGACTGTGGGCCACGTAGGAATCTGTCATCCTGAGCAGAGTCGAAGGATCCAGTCAAAAATCAATCCTATTCCTACCCTAAAATCCTGAATCTCTCGACAGGCTCGAGATGACAAAATGCATAGTTTTTCTCAAGTAGATCCTGAAACGAGTTCAGGATGACGAAAATATAGAAGAAGAGGCGATCTTCAATCTGTTAAACTTAAGCTATGTCAAAAAATAAAGATTTGGAAGCTCCGCTTAAGATTGCGCTCGTTCACGATTGGCTAACTAATATGCGTGGCGGAGAGCGTGTCCTTCTTGCCATGAAAGAAGCTTTCCCGGATGCTGATATTTATACTTCAGTTTATAACTCTCAAAACCTCCCCGAATTTGATAAATACAAAGATCAGATTAAAACCACCTGGATTCAAAAGTTCCCAAAAAAATTACGCAATTTTCACCAACTCTTCCCAGTTATCCGCGTTTTTGCATTCAAAAGTTTAAACTTAAAAGATTACGACATTATTATCTCCGACACGTCTTCAGACGCTAAACACGCCCGCGGAGGTCCAAAAACTAAACACATTTGTTACTGCTTCACTCCGACCAGATTTTATTGGTCACACTATAATGATTACAAAAAAGACCCTGGATTCGGTAAACTTAATCTGCTCATTAAACCAATAATTCCTCCATTTGTTTGGCTGATGCGCAAATTCGATTATTCTGCTGCCCAAAAAGTAAATCAATTCGTGGCAATTTCCTCCGAAATTCAAAATAGAATTAAGAAATATTACAATAGAGATTCTACAATCATCTACCCACCAGCGGATGTTGAAGACGTTAAGTTTAACCCTAAAACAGAGAACCGTGACGGTTACGTCGTTCTTGGGGCCCAGGTCGCCTACAAACGCGCCGATTTAGCCATCAAAGCTTGCATCAAACTAAACCTAAACCTAACTTTAGTTGGAGATGGCTCAGAAAATGCCCGCTTTAGAAAACTTGCCTATGGACACAAGAGCATTAAGTTTAAAACGGATGTCGCTGATTCTGAAAAGTTGGAACTCCTCGGGAGGTTTAAAGCGCAAATCTTTCCTCAAGAAGAAGATTATGGAATTACTGCCATTGAATGCATGGCTGCAGGAACTCCGGTTATTGCCTACAAAAAAGGAGGCGCACTAGACTTTATCTCTAATAACTCTGGAATCTTTTTTGAAAAACAAACTTTTAAAAGTCTCGTAAAAGTTCTTCAAGAAGTCGAAAGTGGGGAAGTTAAGTTTAAGCCAACAGGAGTCCGCTCCCAAGCTGAAAAGTTCAACAAGGAAAAGTTCATAAAAGAAATACAGACTCTAGTGTCTAACCTAAAACTCCCCTAGCGAGATACTTGTCACCCAATGTGCCAGCAACGGTGAGACCCTCTTTTACTGGGGTAGACCCCACGTCAAAGTTATGCCCATCATTTATAGTTCCCCCAAAACGAACCTCACCCCGATCTGTTAGCAGTAGCTCTGCATGGGGAGAGCTAGCCTGAGGGAGTGCTCCTGGAAAATCTCTATAGTCATTTGTAAACTGCATCCATAAAGCTGGCCGAGTGCTCATAGAATGCCCTGCTTTAGGTGTCCTCAAAGCCCCATCAAGGTTAACTGCCCTTATTCCTAATTGAAGCCAGCCACTCTGAGAGACTAGTAACGACTCTGGGATTGCGCCACTACCAGCTCGATCTAAGAAACCACTCAGAGCCTGTATGTAACATACCCCCTCGAAACGCTTTCCCGCTAAGGCCCCTACTGCACCCCTAAATAGAGAAGCCACCTCATCTGGGAAGTCGGCTACTTCATCATTAAATCTAATAACTTCTAAAAAACCTTTTTCTGTGGACACTCTCATATATAGATTATTATATCAAAAAAATAGACTATAGTCAATTAAATCTCATAATCTCTAATATTTACAGACGGGCTAAAAGTAATGTATAATCTAGCAGAGTTAAATTAAGATTAAGTAAAGAAAGATTTACCACACATAGAATATGCTAGTTATCCGTTTACAAAGAAGAGGTCGTAAAGGCCTTGCCGTTTACCGAATCGTCGTTCAAGATAAGCGCACCAGCCCAACCAGAGAAAAGGTAATTGCTAGACTGGGCACTTACGACCCACACAAAAAAGAAACCATCCTAGATAAAGAGCTTACTCAAAAATATCTAGATAATGGCGCTCAGCCTTCAGAGCGAGCAATTGGCCTTCTTAAACTTAATGGAGTCAAACTCCCAAGTTGGGTTGCCGAACCTCTTAAAAAAGAAGGCAAACTAAAGAATGCTGATAAGCTCCGCAAGAATCAAGAAAAAGAAGTTGAAGAAGTTGAAGAAGCTGTAGATACTCCAGAACCAGAAGTCGGAGGAGATGAAAAAACCGTAGAAACTACCGCAGAAGAGGCAAAAGAATAGCAAAGGTTGACCCTGGCTTAAACTTAATATTCAAAAATACTAAAAACTCCTAAACTTAAATCAATATGCAAGAAGTTACCATCGATCAACAATTCATAGAATTCATCGCTAAAAATTTAGTAGACAACGAGGCCGACGTCCGCGTTGAAAGGCTCGTTGATGAAAGAGGCGTACTATTAACTCTTTTTGTAAATCCAGAAGACCTTGGACGCGTCATTGGAAAGCGTGGAGCCATTGCTGAAAGCATGCGCACACTTCTACGTTCTCTAGGAATGAAGCACGGCGCTCATTACAACCTAAAAATTGCCGATACAGATGAAGAATCTTCTGATAATCGTGCTCCGCAAAAAGCTTTTGATAGGCCATATGGAGTTGCCGATCCTAATCAACCAACCGAGACTGTGGAAAACTCTACGGAAGAATTCACTCAACCAACAGCGGAGCCACAAGCCGAAGAGTCAGACTTTGTCAAAAATACCCGTCAAGAGCTTGCAGAACTAGAAGATTAACTGCTATTATCATAAGCGGTACTTACTTTTGAATATCGAATCAGTTAAGTTAAACTTTTTTTAATTTCAAGAGAAGGAGTAGGTCCCAGAAAAAGCCATCTATGGCTCAAGTTCTTTATTGAACCATTAGTGAGTCTTATGTGGCAGAAAAAACAGCCTCTAGTCAAAATTAGCTAGATGAAGAGTATAATTTAATTCAGTATTATTGATTAGGTTTGCTACAAACAAAGTTTAAAGTTTAATTCTTTAAGTTCGCGCTCCAAAGAAGATCTCAACTTAACTCTTTTACCGTACAAACATTTTTCAATTCATAGTGGCTGAAGCTAAATCTTTTGCGAGAACTCTCCATCACTCATAGTTAAGCGCTAGAGGTTTTTCTGTACTCAAAATTAGAATCTCTTAGAGCTTAAAATTAATGATGATAAGGTGAACCTTTAATAATTTCTAAACTCCTATAGATCTGTTCTGTAAGCATTGCTCTAAATAATCTGTGCGGGAAGACTTGGTCGGAAAAGCTCCAAACTAGATTTGCTCTTTGCTTAAGTTTAAGCCCAGAACCATAAGCTCCGCCAATCACGAAAACAATTCGCTTATTTTCTGGAGAGCTCAAAGCAACTTCAAACTTTTTTGCGAAAGCTTCGCTCTTAAATTTAACCCCAGCTTCATCCAAAAGTATTAGAAAATCATCCACCTTAACATTCTTTAGAATTTTCTCGGCTTCTAATTCTTTCAGCTTTTCTTTATCCTCCAAATTAAGTTTAAAGTTCGGAGTCTGCACCTCAACCTTAAAACTCCTCGAAATTCTAGCAAGATAATCTTCTAGCAATTCCTTTTCCGGACCCTTCGGCTTTTCACCCGGTGAAATAATAACAATCTGCATTAATCTGTTAAACTTAGGTTAATATGAATACTCCGATTATAAACTATCTAGTTGGGATGGGCATGGTGGCAACGCTCGCTCTAATTCCTAAAAAGATTTACTGGCTTTACGGTAAAGATAAAAAAGAAAAGGTAAAAATATTGCCCTATATCGCTGCTTCTCTGCCAGCTATATACACCATCTTCTATGAAGTCTACCTCCAACTATATGGAAAGCCGAACCTAAACTTAAATGTCTTTTTAAACTTTTTACAACATTCGATTGGCGGGGGGGTAGCCGTCGGTTTAATCTGTTATTACCTTTTCCAAAACTTTAAGTTTCAGCTTCCATGGCTAAAAGACTGGCGAATTAAGTTAATCTTTTTAGTCGGAATTATCAGCATTTTTGGAGTTGCCAACGAAGTAGTAGAGTTAATTTTAGACCTATTAAACTTTAGCCAATATTCTAGAGATCGCTTCGACACCTGGATTGACCTCGTCGCCAACACTTCCGGTGCATTAGTCAGCTTTTACGCCTCACTTAAGTTCAACAAAAAAGCTTCTCTATAAAGCCTAGCTCTGGGCAATCCTGACCCACTTTCCATGACCACCAAAGTTATGAGCAGCAACCCTTCCTCCATGTTCGCCTTGCCCACCTTGCCTTATAACCAGTAGCCCCCCAGGTTCTAATTCATTTGCGTAAATAAGTCCGTCAGTTTTTGAATCCCTGATAGAGCTCAAGTCTCTACCTTGAGGCTTAATAATCCCATCGGTAATCATAAGCTCTACGGGCCTACTTGGAATGCCCTCAGAACAATCAAAATGAGCAGCCATGCCAACAAAACCCTCATCCGTATGAGAGCCAACACCGCCTCCGGGTGTAGATTCGCAAACTCCAAAGTCCAAGGTGCGAGACACCCCAATGCAAAAAGTATTCTAAACATATTTTGTTAGTTTGTCCAAACCAAAATATTCTCGAGCTTCCGAGCTCAACGCTACTTCATTTCGCCACGCAGCATCAAAAGCAATCACTCTGTGAACCAAATCTAAAGTACTCATGCCAATCTCCGTAGACAAAAAACCAGCTCTCAACAAAAATCCAGGTATTTCATAACCATTTGCTGCAGCACGACACTCGGCTACTTCACTACTGGTTGTTGCGACTGGGATCTCTAATCTAAAAGTTGTATTAGTAGTATTTTTTAATTCACTCATTGTAAGTATGCTTGCTTATTTTAATCTCTTGAGACAATCCCTAGACCTTCGAGACGGTTAATCTGTAGTGCAGATGTTCTATAACCTTGAGGACCTCTCCTGAATATTTCAGGCCCGAAATTAACCAGAACCCCACCACCTACATCCAGGTTTCCCTGATGCAACCTAGGAGCACTTGTTGAATGCTGAGAAAGCTCTATCCATCCCTCCAGCGAGTCTATGCTTTCAACAGCCTTTAATTCACCCTGAACTGTGGCAAGACTAACTCTACTCCCAAGTGCTTCAGAGCTAAAGGGTAAAAGCATAGCTAAACCGCTACCAAGCCTAAAGGGGAGGCTCGTTGGATGTTGGGCAACAAGGCAATCCGCGCCGTGCAAAACATCATCATACATATCCAAAACGCTTGCCTCCGGATGAAGAAGCTCAAAGACTGCCAAGGCTAAAACAGGATTCACGCATAGCTCTCTACTGCTTACTTGCGAGCTAAATATTCCATTCCCGGGAGCAAGTTCTCCAATCACGTTCGGACTTACCAGTGCTCCAGGTTCTCTAAAAGCTCTCACCTCTGCGATCAGCCCATTAAGACCCTCTAGACTGCCTGCGACTTCAATTTTTTTCACTTCCACGTTAACAACATAATACCAAAGAATGTCTAAGAAGTCAAGAAGTGTCAGTTATCAGGAACAACAAGTTATGAAAAAGAAACAACCTGATCACAAAGGTTAGGGTCATATTTTGGGTCAATCCTAACCACGGCCTCTGAGTGATCTATCATGTGCATTCTAGGCTGATCCAGAACAGAATAAGGCAATCTAGGTGAGTAATTGGCCATAGAGGCAAAGGCCAGTGCTCCAGCCTCTATAGAAAACTTAGTAGCACAGGGCTCAATAGGGTTGCCGAAAAAGTGCCAGGTCTCGTGACCAACACCATACGCGGCTTCGCTTGAGTGACCAGTAAGAGTAGGGTTCGGGTCAGTAGCCCCATCACATACCCCACGCTGCAGGTACATCACCTTCCCGACGATAGAGCTTCTTACTTGGCCATTCATGGTAGGATCCCCAGAAATAGAGTCACCGACACATTTAACTCTAGGTCTACCTGGGTTTGTTTCACCAAACTCTGCTCCAACCTTGCTAACTAATGCGGATATATCTTCCTCCTGGTCAGTCATCGGACTCCTAAGAACACGGACATCTTCAATAAGACCCCCGACGTTATCCCGATTAAACCAAGTTGTAATACCGGCTAAAAGAACGGACGCTCCTACAAGCGAGACTATTGAACGCTTTGCCAAGTTAGGAGTTTTTGGCTTTGGTGCTCTATTTTTAGAATTCATTATCTTAATAATAACATAAACTTAAATTCGAGTCAATGCTTTCAATCTGTTAAAATTAAGCTCAAGATGAAAAATCAGACTCAAAGAAAGTTAAGTTTAAGCTCCAAATTAGAAGATTTAAATGGAGTTGGTCCCACGAAAGCTAAACTTCTTAGAGAAGTTGGTTTAAACACAGCCTCAGACTTGCTAGACTATTGGCCGCGCCGCTATATAGACTACAGCAACCTAATTCTAATTAAAGACATCCAGCCCGGCTTAGTGACCCTCAAGGTCCAAATCATAAGAATCAAAGGACGTTGGGCTCGCGGCAGAGCGATGCACCTCACTGAAGCAGTTGTTGAAGACTCCGAAGGAGACAGGATGCCCGTCATCTGGTTTAACCAACCATTTCGTCAGAACTACTTTAAAGATGGTCAAAAGTACTACCTTTCTGGTCAGTTTAAAGTAGATTCTGGACACTTAAACTTAACCAACCCCAGCGTCGAACCCGTCCGTGAACTTGAGCAGATTAACACTTCCAGGATAGTTTCCGTCTATCCAGAGAAAAGTGACTTAAGTTCGGTATTGCTCCGTAGCCTTCTCATACAGCTTAAGGATGTCTCTAAGCAAATCCCAGAAACTTTACCAAGAGAAATCCTCGAAGAATTTAAGCTTATAGCTAAAAGCGATGCTATTTGGCAACTGCACCGACCAGATTCCATGCAAGCTCTAGAACTAGCTAAAAATCGGCTTGCTTTTGAGGAGCTCTTTACACTCCAAATTGCAGTGCAAAAGAATAAACAATTTATCCAAAAACTTTCAGCTCCACAAATTAAGTTTAGTCTGAAAGATACTAAAAAGCTTCTAGCCGGCCTTAGGTTTAAGCTAACGGATGATCAGAGAGGCACGGCGTGGCAAATTCTACAGGACTTAGAAAAATCTGAGCCAATGAACCGCATGCTGATGGGTGATGTAGGCTCTGGAAAAACTATCGTTGCGGCGATTGCTACGCTGCAAGCCATTAAAGCAGGGTGGCAAGTCGCAATTCTCGCTCCAACTGAGGTCTTAGCCCGCCAGCACTTTGAGGGTTTCAAGCAGATCCTTCAGCCGCATCTAAAGCAGGACACTTCCCAAATTGAACTGTTAGTCGGCTCACTCAAAACCAAGCAAAAAAGAGTAGTCCTGGCAAAAATTGAAAGTGGGGATGCCAGGCTGATTATCGGTACCCATGCAATTATTCAAGAAAGTGTTAAATTTACCAATCTCGCACTTTTGATAGTTGATGAACAGCATCGTTTTGGAGTCCGCCAACGTAAAGAATTACAAAAAAGAGTCGACCCTAATAAAGAACAAAAGTTCCCACATTTATTAACGATGACTGCCACACCAATACCCCGATCGTTAGCCCTAATTCTATACGGAGAGCTCGAACACAGCGTTATTAAGCAAAAACCAGCTGGTAGGGTCAAGATCAAAACTGAGCTCGTTCCAGGAGCTTCTAAGCAGAAGATTTTCGATAAGCTCAAGCAAGAACTAGGGGCTGGCCATGCAGCCGTTTTCGTATGCCCAGCTATTACTGACACTTTTGACAGTAAAAGAGTTTCAGCAGAAAAGATTTACGAACAACTTTCTAAAAAAGGCTGGCTCAAAAAATATGGAATTGGCCTGCTACACGGTAAACTCAAACCCGCCGAAAAAGAGCAGGTTATGGCAGATTTTAGCTCCGGTAAAATTAATACTCTAGTTTCTACTACAGTAATTGAAGTTGGAATTGACATTCCTCGAGCAACATTAATGATTATTGAAGGTGCTGAATATTTTGGTTTAGCGCAACTCCACCAGCTAAGAGGGCGCGTGGGGCGTTCCAACTTAGAAAGCTTCTGTTATTTAGTCCCTGTAAAAAGTGATGGAATTCCGGCTAGATTAAGATATTTTTCAGATAATTCTGATGGATTTAAATTAGCCCAATACGACTTAGAGCAACGTGGACCAGGTCAAATCTACGGCAAGCTGCAATCTGGATCTTTAGACCTAAGATTAGTCGACATTACCGACTTAAGTTTAATCAAAGCTACCAAACAGGCAGCCAAAAGCGTTATCAAACAAAAATTGGCCTTAAGCACAGAACTCAAATCCAACATCGCTAAACACCAAGATCTAGAGTACCTAAATTAACTGCAACAAAACTTCCAGGGCCCATGTTTTAAGCTGTTATTTATGTTATAGTAAGCTTAAGCAATAATATAAGAATAATAATTCTGGGCAGAATTTAATTTAAAACAGATTAAATTAACACTGTGTAGAAAAAGAAGAATTTATGAAGATTAAAAAAGCCAGAGTCCTGAAAGTAAAAAAAACTAATGTTCCATACAAGCTAAAACGTCCAATTTCTAGGTCCCAATTGATGGAGTATATGGACGAAGAAGAAAAATCTCGTGTTCGACGCATAAGCAAGGGTTTTAGAGAGGGCTTTAAGTTTATAAAAAATGCTCCGGAATCTATAACGGTTTTTGGTTCAGCCAGAATCTCCGAAGATCACCCAAGCTATAAGCTAACTAGAGAACTTGGAGCCCGAATCGCGGACGAGGGCTATGCAGTAGTCACCGGAGGGGCGGGAGGATTAATGGAGGCAGCCAACCGTGGCGCATACGAGGCTGGAGGCGAATCTATCGGAGTCAATGTCATTCTGCCTACCGAGCAGCATATCAACCCCTACTTAACTAAAAACATCACCCTAGACTACTTCTTTAGCAGGAAAGTATTCCTTGCGTTTGGCACAGAAGCAATTATTGTTGCTCCTGGAGGATTCGGAACACTAGATGAACTTTTTGAAGTCATCACTCTCCTTCAAACTAATAAAATCGAGCCGATGCCAATTATTTTATTAGGCAAAGACTTCTGGGAAGAGATCTTTAAGTTACTCGAAAAAAAGTTTCTGCATGAATACAAAACTATATCTAGAGAAGACCTTAATCTTTACACAATCACAGACGATATTAACGAAGTGATTAATATAATTAGAAAAAAAGAGCAATCTGATCTAGAGGAAACATTTAGTTAATTTAAACTCATAATCCTACTTTACTTGATACGAAAAAGACTAGCCATTTCGGGCTAGTCTTTTGAATTTAATTGAGGTGGGCTTAAAAGCAAGCTACCTAATAAAACTATAGAAGAACGATAACGCTCTCATTGACGTCAATATCATGAGAATCAACAGAAGTATTGTTACTGTTTACATTTGTATTATTGGAATTAACTGCAGTATTAGTAGTGTTGCCGCTGTTAACTGTATTGTTACTTGCAACAGTGGTGTTATTAGAATTAATGCTGTTATTGCTAGCAACTTGGTTGTTAGAATTAATATTAAAGCTATCCCGAACATCAACATTGTTAACTACACTCTTTGAGTTATTTTTAGTAACAGTTTTAGTTTTTGTAACGTTGTTAGTAACGTTAGAGGTGTTATTGTTCGTGCTGTTGTACGAATTTACAATTCCACCGCTTGGAGCTCGCCTTACATGCTTAGCATCTACTTTGGCAGATTGGTTCACGTTAGGACTAGAAGCTTCATCTCCTTCGGCCTCGCTACTGTAAGAACCCGTACAAACTGCATCATCAGAGCTAACCTGAGCTACCTGTGAAGTAGTCGGATTATTTTGGATCTCTGACACTGCGCTTGCGAATTCGCCCTTCATTAGCGTCATTACTAATAGCGTTGAAACTACTACTGCTGCCACGATGGCCGCAAACATTGCAGATGCCGTAAACAGAACTTGGTTGCTAGAATCATGTGCATTCATTGTATTTGCCATAATTAAAAAATCTCCTTTGTTAAATTAAACTTAAGTTAAGAACCTCACCATTCCTTAACTTTGGAGTATAGGCTAACCACCCAAATGCCTCAATGGGCATTGACAATAACACAACAACCTGTTACCGCTTATGTTTAGACACTAAGTAAATATTAGGAACTTGCGTCCAACTAATGCCATTCAGCATTTTCAAGAATATCTTCAGTACCACTGTACTCAGAAGCAGCAGAAGCCATCCGAGCCATGCCTAATACTAAGCTTAAAGATTGGGCTGGAACGTCTACGTTATGAGGTGGCATTGTGTAAAGTCTTTGAACACCTGGTGAAACGTCAACCCTTTCCCTGTCCGTTCCGTCCACGCCCCAGCAGGCACAGCTACCCACGGTGCCGAAGCCGGGCCATCGCCAATTAACTTCGCCATATTCTGAAGAACCATCCGCCAAAACCGACCTTTCCAAGCCGAACCTATCGTTATGTAGTGCAAGGTTCACAGACATACCACCATTTCCAGCGCTTATACCACGGTCGTCTGCAGTGTAGCTAAACCCTCTATTTAGCATTTTTTTAGTTTGTCTATCGAATGGCTCGGCCATAGCATCATATATTTTTCTAGCAAGATCTTCTGTCAGTAAATCCGTATTCATCCATCTTTGCAAGTGCGGATAAACAACTCCACCCGCTCCATCGTACCCCCACCAATCTAAGCTAAAAATCCCATCTTCCGAATCGCCTGCATCAAAACATGCAAAAGGCCCTAAAAGATCAATCACTTTCCTAGGCCCCTCTTTTTGTCTTAAAATGCTCTTAATGTCTGCGTCAACCGTTATGCCTCCATCAGATTCTCTGATTAGATGATCTCTTTGCCTTGATATGCCCTCTAAAGACTTGTCTACGCCGGACAAAGATGAATACGCCGTAGACCTTCTCAAAGTCAAAATACCGTCATCAGAGTAGGCTATTCTAGGCTTAACTTCTGGCATATCATAATCTTTTAACTTCCGGGTTCTTTAACTAATTCTGGTGTACCCGACAAGATTCGAACTTGTGACCTCTGGCTCCGCAAGCCAGCGCTCTATCCAACTGAGCTACGGGTACATAAACTTAACTTCTATGCTCCATTCGCACTTCTTGTTAAGATTATACAATAAACCAGTCTTAAACTCAGGTTCTTCGAAGGTTACGCAACGACTGCAAAACTATTAAACTTTATATGAAATCCACCCAATACAAAAACCTATTAGAAGAACATAAATCTGGAGCCGAGGAATTCGCCGTCATAGAAGGACTTCATGCCATAAAACACGCTCTCCGCTTTGGAGCAATCCCAAAGTTTATCTTAGTTGAAAATAGGGGCGAGCTAGATAACTTAATCCAGAGACTCTGCCCAGACATTAAACTTAAGTTAGCAAGCTTAGAAGATTCGCAAGATTTAGAGAATTCAGAGGACGCAATCATAGAAGTCTGCTCAGACTTCCAAAAAATTACAGACTCAAAAATAAGAACAGGAATTATCGGGCTGTTTAAAAAACCAGCCAGCTCAATTCAAGATTATAAAGCTGAACTTAAACTTAAACCAAAAAATGATTCAAATTCAGCAGTTTTAATTGATAACCCAAAAGATTTAAACAATCTTGGGGCAATTGTTAGAATCTGCGCCGCAGCTGGAATCCAAACTCTAATAACAATTGGGGAACTCAACATTTGGAACTCTCGAGCTATTCGCGCCGGAGCCGGTCTCCAGTTTGCATTAAGTTGCATAAATTTAAAAGAGTCAGAAATTATAAATCTTAAAGCACCCTTAATTTGCTTTGATGAAAGAGGGCAAGAATTAAATTTAAGCCTAAAGACCGAAATCCAAAAAATGAACAAAGAAGAGTCGGGCATAGTCTATGTTTTTGGATCTGAAAGAGACGGAATTTCAGCAGAACTTAAAAAGTCCGCCACAAAAATAGTCCGCCTTCCAATGCAAGATGGAGTCAGCAGCCTCAACCTTGCCACCTCAGTTTCTGCCGCACTCTACACATTAAAAATATAGAGCTTAAATTTAACTGCTATACTTAAAGTCATATGAAAGACACACAAGACACCAAAGAATTAGAATTCGCAGACCAACCGCAAAACCAACCATTCTATAATAAAATTGCCGACTTAAGTTTGAGCGAACTTAAAGCCCTAGGTGAAAAAACAATCCTGGACTTCAAAAAAGGAATAAAAGTACTCGAAAAATCTGAAGCCAAAGACGAAGACCTACTACGAGAGATTGATGTGCTAGAAAATAGCTTTAGTGAAGACCACTTTATGTCTACGATAAGCTTAGTCCATCCTAAAAAAGAATTCCGAGACCTAGCCGATGAATTTTCAATAAAAACATCTGAAGCAGTCACAGAATACAGCTTAAACCAGCAAATATACAAAAGATTTAACCAGCAAATTGATCCTAAGAATCTAAGCCCCCAAGCAGCTTATCTCTATGATCTACTTTCTAAGTCTTATAAACGTACGGGAGTAGACAAGCCTGAAAAGATTCGTAGTCAAGTAAAGCAAGTCTCCAAAAAAATGTCCGAACTTTCTACCAAGTTTAGTAAAAATGTTGCTGAAAATACTCCAGTACTTAAGTTTAAGTCTAAAGAACTAAACGGATGCCTTAAAAGCTTCATCAAGGCTAAGACTAATAAGTCTGGAGAAATCGAGATTAAGCTCATTGCAGAATCAATCCTGCATATCCTACAAAACTGCACCGTTAGAGAGACCCGCGAAAAAGTTAGAGAAATTTCCATGAACTATGCTAAAGACCTGAACGGAGAAATCCTACCAGAATATTTAAACAAAGCTGAAGAGCTTGCTAAACTACTCGGTTATAAAAACTATGCCTGGTTAGCCACAGAAGACAAGATGATCGAGAACCCAGAAAATTCTGCTAAGTTCATCAACCAATTGATCAGCTTAACTAGAGAAAGGGCTCAGAAAGAATTAAGTTTAATCAAAAAATATAAGTCTAAAAGTGGTGATAATACAGAATTAAGTTATGCCGATATAGATTATTACAGTAACCAAATAGCAATTAAGCTAACCAATTCTAACGAGGAGGAACTAAAGGAGTACTTCCCATATCAGCATGTTAAGGAATCCCTCCTACAGATCTTTGAAGAGATGTTCGGCATTGAGTTTAAGCAAGATAAATCTGCGAAAGTCTGGAATGATGATGTAGACTGCTACCAAGTTTTTGAAGATGGAAAAACAATCGGGCGGATCTATTTAGATATGCACCCTAGAGATGGAAAATTTAATCATGCCTGCAGCTCTGGAGTTGTAATGGGATTAAAAGAAAGGGTCTTGCCTCAGAATTTGCTAATTTGTAACTTTACAAAGCCAACAAAGACCGATCCTGGCTTACAGAGCATAGATGAAGTCAACACGTTCTTCCATGAATTTGGGCACCTGCTACATCATACTTTCGGCGGCCAAAACGGGACCTGGTCTGATCTTTCCGGCTGGAACGTTCAGGATGATTTCGTAGAAGCTCCATCGCAATTGCTGGAGGAAATTTTAATGGATTCTAAGGTTTTAAAAAAGCTCAGTAAACATATTGAAACTAGTGAACAAATTCCAGATGAGTTAATTCTAAAAGTGCAAAGAAAGCAATCCATAATGGACGGCCCTAAACTTAATGGTATCGCTGTAGCACGTCAAGCATCACTCTCTAAAATGTCTCTAGAAGTCTACACGACTACTGAGATTGATAATCTTAAACTTAAAGAAATTGAACAAGGTTCATCTCGTGATGCACTTGGAGTCTATGGTGATTACTATTCAATTTATCACTTTGGCCATATTTTAAGAGGTTACTCATCAAACTACTACACTTACATGTGGTCACTAGCAATAGCCAAAGACTTATTCACAAAATTTAATTCAAAAAATTTGCTAGATAGGGAAGTTGCCAATAAGTATAGAAAAACCATCCTAGAACCTGGAGGTTCAAAGCCAGTTAAAGAATTAGTTGAAGACTTTTTAGGTCGTGAATGGAATATGGATGCCTTCAAAGCTTACCTAAAAGAAGGCGAAGAGCTCCTAAAATAACTCGAGGTAGCGAAATTCTGAAATAGATTCTGAAATAAGTTCAGGATGACCAGCTATTTCGTTTAAGAACTCCAGTTTTTAAAAGTTAAACTTAACCCCAAAAACCATTGGCAGGTCGCTGGTCTTCATTCCCGAAATCTATAAACCTAAACATGCTAGCCATTCTGCTTCTTAACGCGGCAGCACTAACTTCTCGCTGTTTAGTCTTATCAAATGGATTAGCGTCTCCTTCAGATTTACCAAGATGCTCAACTAATAATTTAGTTACGGCTTCACTCTCTGTAGCGTCCGGAGTATCCAGCGCCGCAAATGGATCCTCAAGGTTTGAAGTCACAACAACCAACGCTCCACAATCTGAAGCCTGCCTGGTGACAACCTCTAGGTTGCGTTGTTGTTCTACCAAATCCCCATGCGTTACGTTTCCAAAATCATCAAGAACCACCATAGGTCTATCTTCTTGCATGCAGGACTGCAGCAGTACAGTGCTTGGATGCCCGCCCATCCCTACTTTAGACCCACGCGAGAAGGATTTATGGAAGTCCGGGTGACCGGTCTCGCTATTACCAAGCCACATAACTGAAGATCCATTATCTTGTTCCAACAGTTCGATTCCTAGCCTTGCCGTAGAAACACTTTTACTCGTTCCAGGTCCACCATAAAGATATAGGCCAACAGCCTGATCTCCAGACCAGTCATACAGAATTTTTTGTTTTGCTACATCAAACTCTTCAGAGGTAGAAGCTTCTCTTACTTCCGCATCAGCAATTAGCGCTGCCGGATAATGCCCCCCCATTTTGTATCATCAAATCTTCTATCTGCCATAATATCTTTAGGTAAACCTTTTCATTTTCTATAATCATTTATACTAGACTTTCAAGTATACACATTAACGTATATAATGTCAACTACTTATATGATTATGGTATAATCATAAGTTAAACTTAAGCTTTAAAATTAAAAATCTAAAAAGAGAGTTTAATCCTAAAAATATGTCAGAGACTTCCAGTATTCCTAAAAAAGTAATCATAAACTGCGATGGAGGCTCCCGAGGAAATCCCGGACCAAGCGCTAGCGGGTTTGTAATTCAAGACCCAAAAGATATGGAGGTTGTTGCGGATGGTGGAAAATTTCTAGGAATTACCACCAACAATCAAGCTGAATACCGTGCCGTTCTCCACGCCTTAGAAATGGCTAAAGATTTAGGGATTGAAGAAATTGAGTTCCGTCTAGACAGCCTCTTGGTCGTCAACCAAATGAAGGGGATTTATAAAGTCAAGAATAAAGACCTCTGGGTTGTTTACGAACAAATCAAAAAACTGGCAACAGAATTCAAAAATGTCACTTACAACCACGTTCTCAGAGAATACAATAAACTCGCAGACGCCAAAGCCAACCAACTAATGGACGAAAACCGCTAAAGAGTTGGCAGTGAAGAAAACTTAAATTTATCTAAAGTGGATTCTAGGGCGGCTAAATAAGTTGCTTGGGGCAAACCCAAAGAATAAACATCTGGGCTAATCTCGACTCCCTCAAAAGGGCCAAAATCAGCTAGATCAATAATCCTCCTAGAAAATCTTGCCACGACTTCTCCAAGGGGAATCTCTAGGCCTTCTTTTTCAGATATGGGCCTCATAAAATCTTGCCTTCCACCCAGCCCATCCTGGAGGTTCGCCCCAAAGCTCACTCCTCGGCCAAAGCTATAAAGGTGCAGAAAGGTTAGCCCGCTAGACACCCCAAGCAAGGCGTGCATCGCAGTAATTTTTTGAGCAGCAAACTGATTCGGTCCAATTTTATCATGAAGTGCCAGCCACTTAAGCGCACCCTCTGTAAATTCTAGGTAATGACAAGCCTGAGGGCTTGAGGAATTACATAGACCTTCACAAACTCTTGAAATCTGCAACGGGCTGAATGCCTCGCCTTGCAGTTCATAAATCATTTCCTCTTGACTCTCAACTCTTCTAAGCAGATTTTGCATATAAATCAATACTACTAAAAATATCTGCAGGAGATATGGCTTAAGCTTAAACCAGCTCCTTTAAATACTCACCTGTGTAACTGCCTTCAACTTTAGAGACTTCAACTGGAGTTCCCTCCGCAATAACTCTGCCACCATTCTGACCGCCTTCCGGCCCCATGTCTATAACCCAGTCCGCAGATTTAATAACATCCAAGTTGTGCTCAATGATTACCATACTATTACCAGCATCAACCAGTGTTTCCATGACCTCCAAGAGTTGCTTAACATCATGCATATGCAGGCCAGTCGTTGGCTCATCTAAAACATAGAGTGTCTTTCCGGTCGGGCGCTTACTGAGTTCTGTCGCCAATTTAACACGCTGAGCCTCACCTCCACTCAAAGTCGTCGCACTTTGCCCTAAAGTAATATAACCGAGCCCTACATCAAACAGCATCTGTAAACGACGAGCAATGGCCGGTTGAGCCTTAAAAAACTCCACTGCATCCTCAACAGTCATTCCAAGTACATCAGCAATATTTTTTTTATTAAACTTGATCTCTAAAACTTCGGCTTTATAACGTTTTCCATTACAAACTTCACATGGTACATATACATCTGGTAAAAAGTGCATTTCAATCTTGATTACGCCATCACCACTACAAGTTTCACAACGACCTCCAGCGACATTAAAGCTAAACTTGCCAGGCTTATAGCCCCGGGTTTTGGATTCTGGCAAAGCAGAGAAAAGATCTCTCAACGGCCCAAACAAGCCAGTATAAGTTGCGGGATTTGAACGCGGAGTCCGACCAATCGGGGATTGATCAATAATCACGATCTTATCCAAATTATCAATTCCATCAATTCTTCTATGTTTTCCACTCGGTTGACGGGCTCTTAAAAGCTGAGCGTGCAATTCCTTCGCTAAAATATCATTAATTAAGGTTGATTTTCCAGAACCTGAAACTCCAGAGATTACGACCATCTTCCCCAGCGGAATTTCCACATCAACATTTTTAAGATTATTTTCTGTTGCCCCAACGATCTTTAAACTTAAGCCATTGCCAGCTCTAAATTTTGTCTTTTTTTCAATCTTCTTTCTACCAGACATATAGTCTGCAGTAATGCTTTGCTTATTCTTAGCAACTTCTTTTGGAATTCCTGCCGCAATAACGTTGCCTCCGTGGACTCCTGCGCCAGGTCCAACATCCACCAAGAAATCTGCCTCACGTATTGTTTCTTCATCATGTTCAACAATAATAACCGTGTTTCCTAATTCCCTAAGATGCTTTAAAGTTCTAAGTAGTTTTGTATTGTCCCGCTGATGCAAACCAATACTCGGCTCATCTAAAACATAAAGCACCCCTTCCAAGCCAGAACCAATCTGCGTTGCCAGCCTAATTCTCTGAGCCTCTCCGCCACTTAAGGTTGCTGCAGAACGGGCTAAGTTTAAATAACTCAAACCAACATTGTTTAAGAATGCTAGCCTAGATTTGACCTCTTTAAGAATTAATTTCCCAATTTTAGTCTCTCGTTCATTAAACTTAATTGTGTCAAAAATATTTACGGCACGTTCAATATCCATTTCACAAATATCCATGATAGAGAATCCGCCGACGGTGACAGCTAAAACTGCTGGCTTCAGTCGTTTTCCATGACAAGTTTTACAAGGCTGAGCTCGCATATATTTTTCTAATTCGCGGCGCATATTTTCGGAATCTGTCTCTTGCCATCTCCTTCGGATGTTCTTCGCCACACCCTCAAATTTAACCTTATAACCTCCACGCCCAAAACTAACTTCAACCTCTTTATCGCTACCTTCTAGGATTATTTTTCGCTGTTCTTCAGTCAGTTCTCCAACTGGTTTTTTAGGGTCAATATTATGGATTTCGCAAGTCGCTAAAATCTGTTTCATCGTCCAGGCATCAGCCCCCATTCTTTGCAGAGGACGGATCGCACCTTCAGTAATACTCAACCTTGGGTTCGGTAGAAGTAAATCTGGGTCAACCTCTAGCCTCATCCCTAAGCCTGTACACTCCGGGCAAGCTCCTTGTGGGGAGTTGAAGGAAAAGACACGCGGTTCAAGCTCTTTTAAGCCTGCCTCAGGATGATCTGGGCAAGCGAATGCTCTAGAAAAACTATGTAACTCGTCTGTCTCAGCCTCTAGCAAGTTAAGCGTCCCAGAAGTTAAATTTAATCCAGACTCAACACTCTGCACAATTCGATTACGACTCTGTTCATTAATCACTAATCTATCAACCACAATCTCGATTGTGTGCTTTTTCTGCTTCTCTAAGAATGGAAACTCGTCTAATGCATAAATAACACCATCAACTCGGACTCTAGCAAAACCTTTTTTAAGATATTCCTCTGGAATATGCGCAAACTCACCCTTTTTGGCGACCACAATCGGAGCCAAGACCAGTGCTTTAGTGTCAGTTTTTAGCTTAAGGATCTCATCCACAATATCTGTTTGCGTAAGTTGTTCGATTTGTCGCCCACAAATTGGACAGTGTGGAATTCCTATCCTTGCATAAAGTAGTCGTAAGTAATCATAAATCTCCGTCACTGTTGCAACAGTGGAGCGTGGATTACGGCTTGTAGTTTTTTGATCAATCGAAATTGCTGGAGACAAGCCTGAAATACTATCGACATCCGGCTTTTCAACCATTCCTAAAAATTGCCTAGCGTAAGAACTCAGACTTTCAACATAGCGACGCTGGCCTTCTGCAAAAATCGTATCAAATGCTAGGGAGCTTTTGCCACTACCGCTTAAGCCAGTAATCACGACCAGTTTATTTTTAGGAATTGTAACGTCAACATCCTTTAGGTTATTTTCTCTAGCACCCTTAACGACAATCTGCTCACTCATATCATCTCTATTATACACGCTCGAAGTAATTCTTTAGAAGAAAAGCTCACACTCCTAGCCTTGAATACGCAGATAGCTTTAGGTTAAACTGAAGTTTAAAGATAAGCAGTACCATAAGAAGCTAAACTTGAGTTATGGAACCCGATAAATATCAGCCAATCAAAGAACCTCAAAAGGCACCCCAGCAATCTGAAATACCAATTCCTGAGGCACAGCGATTCAGTCCGGTTACCTCTCAGCCAGTTGCGCACCCTGCACAAGTAACGCCAAATACTAGTCAAGAAAAATACCAAAGACCAGTTTCTGCCTGGCGGCCAAAAGTAGAAGCAGAATCGAAACAATCTGTAAATCCAGAAATCCGTAATAATGAAGCAGCCTTGGTCGGCACAGAGGTTTTAGAAGCAGCCAGTGAACCCACCCTTCCCTTAAGCCCCGCCGAGCCGGACCTTCTCAATACCACTTCAATGGTTAATACAGACGGCACAGACTCTATAGTCGGGCCCACAGATCAACTAGAAGCAGCTGTGCTGGATGGCTCAAATCCAATGTCCGACAATCAGGCTGAGGAACTTTTTAAAGAAGAGCCACGAACCAAAAAGCACTTTAAAAATCTACGCTTTAAAAAAGGTTTAAAAGTTGCTATTGCCGTGCTTATCTTAACTTCAATCACTGCTGTGGGATATTTATTTATAGCCGGAAACCACGCAGCAAGTAGTTACAAAAAATCATCGAGCTTAGTTGCTTACAGAAACTCTTTTACAGGGATAACGGAATCTCTCAGCAAGGCAACAGTAGATCCTAGTGAGGTTGAGGCGCAGTATAATACTCTTAAAGTACTAGAAGGCAATTCTAGCCGTCTCTCATCAGTTTTTGGAGGATCACTCAACCCAAAATATAAAAGTGCTCAACAACTCCAAGCCCTCGAAGAGGCATACATTCTAAAAGCTTCTACCTATCAAGGAAAATTTTCTGATTATTCTGTTTTTATCTCCACACTTTCTGAATCATACTCACTTCTAACTAATCTTAATAATTTTAATAGAGCAGACTATAAAGTGGAAACAGCAGAGTCTTTGCGATCTGACCTGCAAAAGACTTACAAAAGTTGTGTCAAGCAGATAGCAAATATTCAAAAAGTATCAAAACCATCAAACTTAAGCTCAGCCTCACAGCAGTTAAGCAACTCTCTAAAAACAGTTTGTACAGATGGCAATAGCTCACTCCGAAATGGCCCACTCGTTACACTTAGCGAAGAAAAAACTGGGATATTAACTCCTGAAACACAGCAGCTTTTAACGAACCAATTCCAAAATACTAGCGAGCTAGTTAATGAGATCCTTAACGGGTCTGGATCAGAGTCTTTTGAGCTCAATACTCTTAGCGCGTACCAGAGAGAAGCCCTATCCGAAGCGACCAGCCTAAAAGATGCTGCCAACGCGCTCCTGGCAACTTAAGTTCAGGTTTCTTAGATCTTTACTGCAAAAGAATTCTTTCCCCTTTTCACCAGACTTAGAGACTTAAGTTTAAGCTCAAAATCATCAATTTTTTGACCATTAACGCTAATTGCGCCTTGCTCAATGAACCTTCTGGCCTCACCCTTACTTTTTACTAAATCAGTACTAACTAAGAATTCTAAGACATCCGCCAAGTCAGAGGAGGGAAGTTCCGAGCTCAAAGCCTTAAAGTCTTCAATAATCAATTCAGAAGCCTCTCTGTTACCAAACAGAACCTCACTAATCCTTTTAACTGACTCTGCAACCTCAGAACCATGAACTAACTTTGTGACTTCAAAAGCTAAGTATTTTTGAGCGGACCTTCCAGATCGATCTTCATTAAACTTAAGCATCAACTCGTCAAACTCTTCTTTTTGGATTTCTGTATAGATTTTTAGGTAATCACCAATACCCTCATCATCAACGTTTAACCAGAACTGATACATCTTAAACGGGCTAGTCATTTTGGAATCAAGCCAAACTGTTCCCTCCTCACTTTTACCAAATTTTTTACCAGTAGCTTTATTGATTATCAGCGGGCAACTCCAAACGTGGGCATTTTCACTTTCAAGTTTGCGAATCATTTCCACCCCAGTAATTGAGTTTACCCACTGGTCAGAACCACAAAGTTGTAAGGTCACACCTTCTTCTCTAAATAAGTGTAGGAAATCGTAACCTTGTATTAACGAGTAGCTAAACTCTGCATAGCTGATTCCCTCACCACCCTCGCCAGTTCGGTTTTTTACGAAGTCCCTATCTAACATCTGACCCATTCCAATTTGCTTTCCGATTTTCAGTAAAAAATCGATATAACCGATGTCTTTAAACCAGTCGTAGTTATCAACCATTTTTAACTTGGCACCTCTAAAAATAGACTCATACTGCCGGACTATGCCCAACTTGTTAGATTCAACCGTGTCTGCCGTAACCTCAGGTCTCTCTGCATCATCCTTTGGATCACCGATCCTACCGGTTGCTCCGCCAGCCAATAAAATCGGCTGGTATCCATGATCGATAAATTTCTTGGCCATCATTGCTGCTGCAAGATTACCGATAGTCATTGATGGGGCACTATTGGCATCTACTCCCCAGTAAAAAATCCTTTTCTTTTCATCAAGCTCTTTTATATCTTTAAAAGTAGTTTGATGAACGAATCCTCGCCAAACCAGTTCTTCTGAAAGTGTCATTACCTGCTTCATGTTAAACTTAAGTATACTACACGCACTACTGCTCCAGAACTGGCTGGTCTAAATAACTTTGCAAGACCTTACCGTCACTTAAACTCTGGTCGTTAAAACCACCATAGATATCTAAGCCATTAAGCTGCTTCTGTAAATTTTGTAATTCTAGTTTAAGGTCATCTCTAGTTTTATCTTCACTCTTAACCTCTTCTGCTCGAAAACTTTCTGGCAAAACTCTCCTGCCCGGACGTACTAAATCATATTTACTCCTAGGGTCACTGTAAAACATCCAACTTGAGATTCCGACAAGAATAAAACTAAACACACAGCAAAGCAATATTAACCTTCTTAAAGTAAGTGGATGTCCTTCATGATCATGCTTTATCACTCCCACATTTTTCGCTAAGCCATGTAGATGTTCTTTGAATCTTAGTTTTACCATTTAGACTCCTCTTTGGAGATAACCCCACTTAAGTTTAATTTATAGTTTTCAGAAGACAATGCCACACCAGACCTAAAACTTCTTAAGGTATTAAGCTCGCCCCAAAACTGTTGCGGGTTAGATTTGCAGTCTACACTAAGCAACCGCTGAAACTGACCATCGTAAGCCTCGAAGTCAACCTTAAACTGCTCCAGCTGCTGCCTTAAACCCTGGGTGCTCTTTTTTAGCTCATCATAGCTCACACCCAACTTACTATAGTTACCCTCTAGGCTGTCCAGACTTCTAAGCAAGTACTCCCAGCCTCGAACTTTATTCTGTCTTGCCGCCAGCTCATTTATCCTAACTGTTTGTGCAAGATACTCTTTAATTACCGGACATCTCGTTGTCAATTTCTGTTCAATTTCTGTGTTATATAGTATCGAATCTGGAGCTGCTTGTGGCAAAACTTGGTTGTCTAACGCTTCTGAATTACCAGAGCTAAGTAAAATAGAAGTTAGCCCAAAAGTCAAAGCGAACAAAAAAACTATTCTTCTAATGTTTAAAAATCTCATTGCTAGACACTAAAGATTAATAGTTAAACTCAAAGTAGGATTTCGCTCTTCGCCCTTATCTTCCTCCGCCTCGTCTTGTTGAAACTGCTTACTTCTAAAAATTGAAAAAATTGATCCTCTTTTTAACCTATAGTGCATTGAAACTTTACGGATTTGCTTTCCACCTAAGACCTGGCCATTCTTAGTAGAATAAGTATCTTCGTCAATTCGCTCTGACTCTACCGTAGTCCCATCTGCAAGCTTCGCATAAAGTGAAAGGTCATCATAGCCAACAGGAATATTATAAAGCGTTGCATTACCAACTAAGAAATTGACCCTGACCAGCTCGTCTCCACTCTGCGCAATTCTTTTATGACTAAATTCAGAAATTGGTCTATAGTCCCTATCAACCCCTACTACCATTACAGCAAACCCATTTTGCCAACTGACTTGCTGTTTAAGACTGGCCGTATCCTGCTTGCTAACCATCATCCTGGGTAGTTCAAAACTTAAATCTAGCTTAGAACCATTAAAGTTTGCAGGCGGTGACTGCAAATAGCCACTGCTATTATTATTGTCAGGAAGATTTCTATCAGTAGCACTCTTATCTTCGGTAGTTTTTTTTGCACCGATCACCGAGCCGGGATCGCCGCCACCTTTGGCAAGTAGGCTGACCAAAACTAATGCTACGATTAAAAAGCCGCCCAATGACAAGGCCAGAAAAGAAGCCTTACCCTTTCTTGTTTTGGGTGGATTAAATTTTAACCTCCTTCCGGGTTTATCCGAAATTTGCATGGCCTTCTCTTTGGTCAACTTTTCTGCAGTGCTAATAGATCTAGAATCTATAGACTGAACTACTTTGCCATTTTCTTGATTTTCAGGTTTCATACCTATTAAATATAGCAACTTTCAGACCTAAAAAGCCAATGGCTTTAGGCTACAGTTTGTTATACTTAAGTTTAATGTCTAACCGAAAACCAACACCAACCTCTAAAGATGGCCCTAAAAACACCAACGAAGCTGAACCCAAGGTAACAAAGAAGGAGTTTCGAGGGCTAACAATATTTGAGTTAACTATTATTCTCTCAGTAATTGGAGTAGCATTTTTTTGGGCACTGAGTTTGAAAAGTAGTCTTCAAAATAAGGTTTACGATGCCGAAAGAAAAGGGAGATTAATCGCTTTGAAAGAAAATCTCCAAACATACTTTTTACAAAATAATACATTTCCATCTGAAGAGCAATTTAACGATGAGAATACTCGCAAAGACATCCTAGATAGATACATTGCAAGCAATGGGGAAGACTACTTAAAAGACCCTAAAGATAATTCTAAGCTAATACTTTACCTTCCGGAGCCAGAAGGATGTAAGGCTGAAGAGGATAGTATTTGTAACAAGGTCTCTATTTCATTAGATCTAAGTAATGGAGAAGAGTTCATCCAATTCGTAGTAGCGCCGGGTAAAGAACTTGAGCTACTTAAAGAAACCATCGAAGAAGGCACCGCACCTCAGAGTGAGGAAGATCGCTATAACTCCATTATCTCAGAGCCCGAACCAGGAGACTAAACTTATTAAAAAGACCAATGGCCATAGATAGACTGATCCAACCCGAAGAAACTGAGAACGAGCAAGCTCATATTTCCGAGAACCGCGAGGCTAGTTATAATAACGAGTTAAGTTTAAGGCCACAAAATTTTAAGCAATATATTGGCCAGAAAAAGCTCAAACAGAATCTAGAACTTGCAATTCAAGCTGCTAAGAATCGATCAGAGACGATTGATCATCTTCTGCTCTATGGGCCTCCAGGTCTCGGTAAAACGACTATGGCAGGAGTTGTAGCCAAAGAGCTTGGTGCCAACTTCCATATAACCGCTGGACCTGCAATCGAACGAGGTGGAGACCTCGCAAGCCTGCTCACCAAACTACAGCCGGGTGACATTCTTTTTATCGATGAAATTCACCGCCTCAGTTCTGCTATTGCAGAAGTCTTGTATTCTGCGATGGAAGATTTTGGCCTTGATATCATTTTAGGAAAAGGTCCTAGCGCAAAGTCATTAAGGATTGACCTCCCAAAATTTACACTTATTGGGGCAACCACCAAAACTGGGTCTCTTGCCGCACCACTGAGAGATAGATTTGGCCATGTTCATCAATTAGATTTTTATCAGCTAGAAGAAATCTCAACCATTCTCCTCCAAAATGCCAAATTACTAAGCTTAAGTTTAGACCAAGAAGCCTCCGTAGAGATTGCGAAACGTTCTCGATTAACTCCTAGAGTCGCCAATCGAATTTTAAAAAGAGTCCGAGATTACGCCGAAGTCCACGGCACACCCAATGTTGTTGACCTAGAAACTGCCAAAAAAGCTCTTAAGATGCTAGAAATTGATGAACACGGTTTAGACTCTTCCGACCGCAGAATTCTTAAAATCATCATCGATAAATTTAACGGCGGTCCAGTCGGGCTAGACACTCTAGCTCACGCCGCTAGCGAAGAGCGCTCAACCATCGAAGATTATTACGAACCCTACTTAATGCGCCTCGGCCTAATAGAAAGAACTCCTCGCGGTCGAATCACCACCCCCAAAGCAAGCAAGCTAAACTTAAGCTAACCCCAAAATAAGCGTCTAGCTCTAGTCCAGTTGCCTAAAGCACAACATTAATTCCAACTATGCTAAAGTTTAACTTAAGTGATACAATCGAGCTTAAGTTAAAATTAAGCAGAATTTATGCAATTCAAAAAAGTCAGTTTAACACTAAAGGTAGCCCTTCTAATTTTTACTGCTTTAGTTTCAATCCTACCCCTTAACGTAGTCGCAGAAGACACAACACCTTCACCAACCAAAGTACCAACTCCAGCTGATGCTGTGAAAGTCTTAAAGATCCATCACTGGAACCTTTTAAATCTAGCCAGGTACAACACTGATGGGGACCCTCAAACTGGAGCATACGGCACAACTGGTGCAGAGGACCTCAAAAAAAGAGATGACTTTGACCTAACAATACCCTCCACCGCCTGGAAGGAGGAAGAGCTGGCTGCTCTATCCCTGACAGAAATTTGTAAAACTGAAGCAGAGAAGTTCGCCCTAGATAATAATATCCCAGAAGAGAATTATCAATTCGCTGACTATAAAGGGAGCTCTGACGTATGGGTCGTTTCAAACAACAACTGTACTAACGAATCAAATGACCCCAATGATGCTTATGGAATCGCCCTATACGTAAGGGGAGAGACTATAGATAAGGAGGTTTTTCGATACACTGGTGAAGTCGCTGCAGAAGCCTACGGTGATAGAGGCACCCCATGCATCAAACACCGCTACTTAGAGCTCATCCTAACTTCTTGTGCAATTCATACCAGCTTCGATGGAGCCGCAGATACTACAGACAGATTTAAATATACAAGGCTGGAAGTCTCACAAATTAAAGAAAATGCTGAAGCTCTTTCGAGCGAAGGAATCCCTGGAAATTTTATACTCCTGCCAGGAGATTATAATCTTTCTCCGGACAGAAAAACCACTGCTCAACCAGGCGCAACTGGGGATCCTATCAATCAGCCTCTAAATTTTCTCGGGGATGGCTACCACGGTTTTAATGAGGGTAATAGCTACTCAACAGGCAACCCAGCAGTCCGACTGGATTACATCTATTTTTCCAAAGGGCTACACTTTGTACCTGATACCTTGCCTCTCTGTTCAGGACCTGGACTAGTTAGCCCGACCACGGCACCAGATGAGTACCCCACTGGTGACCATTGTTACATCGGTGCGATTGCCTATCTTACCCAAACAGAGGTAGAAATTATAGCTAAGCAAAACGCTGCTAATTCTAGTAGCCATGAAGATAAATCCAGCCAAATAAAGCCTCCAAAAACTGGTCTTGAGGAGACAACAAAAGTAATCCTAAGTTTAATCATACTATCCAGTTTTATTGCCGGTATATATTCTGCCAGAAAATTAAAGATTAAAAAGTTAGATAGTCGATCTGAAAAATAGAAGGATCTAATCCTTATATATGAATTGGTTCAGCAAAAAAATCTCAAATCAAAATTCGGTATATATTCTGGCTACTTTAAGAATAATTCTCGGCTTAACCTTCTTTTGGGCATTCATAGATAAGTTAATTGGTTTAGGGTTTTCAACCTGCAAAAGTCCAATCTCCAACACAACAGAAATCCTCTGCAATAGCTCTTGGTTAAAAGGTGGTTCACCCACCAAAGGATTCTTAAACTCTTCAAAAGGCCCACTTTCAGATATTTATCACAGCCTTGCCGGTAGCGGACTTATTGACTTCTTATTTATGGTAGGCTTGCTACTAATCGGTTTAAGTTTAATCCTCGGGATTGGAATTAAGATCGCTGCAGTATCTGGAATAACTTTAACTTTAATGATGTGGTCGTCAATTTTACCTCCAAAAAATAACCCGCTTCTAGACGAACATATAATCTATGCTTTAGTCCTAGCAATAATTTCCACAAACAATAACCAGCAAGTTTGGGGTTTACGAAATTGGTGGGCCAAAACACCGCTCGTCAAGCGTTTTCTAATTTTAGAATAGTCTAATCAATCTAATTTTTAAACTTAAGTTCAGCCTGACTTAGGCCCATAGTCTTACAAAATAAGTCTAACTGCTGGAACTTACAAAACTTAATCTGGTTACCGTCAGAATCTAGGATTCGGTAATAATGATCAAACTGTCTAACCTTGCCCTTAAAGTTTTTTGCAGAAGTTGGCTCGTCAATTCTTGCAACTGCCCAATTTGGATAATTCTCGAGAATTCTTTTTATTTTTGCGTAATGATTAAAAGCCATCAGTATTAAATTCTAGATTAAGCCTAGGAGCTACTTGGAAACTTCTGGGTATCCTTTAGAATAATCAATCCCGCAAACTGCCCATAGACCTTTTCTGCTTTGCTTGGCTTGTTCCATTAAGTTTAAAAACTCTGCTTTTCTAGAATACGCGAAACCATCTACCGCAAAGCCATAACCTTCAGAAACTAAAAGTTCATCTAAATTGCGATCATCGTGCGTGTAAACATAACGAAGCAATCTTCCATATTTATCTCTATTAGAGCCTTTATCATCTGCAACCAGTTTGACCCGCTTATTGTCGATTCCAGAAGCTACAAACTCTTTAGCTTGGTCAGCATAACATTCTGACGGGGCAGTATCACCACCGTGGTAAACCTCTGGAGTATCAACTCCAATAAAGCGAATTTTTTCTTTTTTGCCCTCCATATTAACTGTAATTGTATCGCCATCAGCGATACTAACCACATCATAATAGCCAGACTGTGAAGTATCAAGTTTAACATCACCGCTACTTTTAGACTGACCATA
The DNA here is from genome assembly GCA_937871805.1 of uncultured Candidatus Saccharibacteria bacterium. Taxonomy (GTDB): domain Bacteria; phylum Patescibacteriota; class Saccharimonadia; order Saccharimonadales; family HK-STAS-PATE-42; genus HK-STAS-PATE-42. Next base: position 41,311 of record CALMQB010000002.1, on the reverse strand, counting down.
AATTCCGATAGCTAGCAGTATTATGCCCACTAGAAACTTAGTCAAAATTTTTTGATTCTTTTTCGTCACAACCTTAGTCACTCCTGTTTTAACTTAAAATATATCCAAATAATTCAGCTTAAGTTTAACATAATCGGCTTATTTACAAAAATAGCCATAGGTGGTAAAATTAAAGATTAATGGGGCTGAAGCATTTTAGCATTTAGACGAATAGAACTTTAACAGATTGATTTTATGCATGTCGGGTCTGCTTACCGTTACAGGGCAAAACATTGATAACTGCAAAAACAGACTCAATACGCGCAAAACTAGCTGAGATCAAGGTAAAACTTGCTCCTCAGTCGGAATTCGCACTAGCAGCCTAATTTAGGTTGCCGTCTTTCTTCTAGTGCCAGAATTTTAGAAGAAAAGGCGTCATATTTTCTGGCTCGGTCTTTAGCTTGGAGTAGTCACTCCCAAGTTTTAAACTTAAATTTAAAAGTACCACTTAAGTTAAATTTTCACATCTTTTGATTAAACTTGTAGTGTAAAAACCTAAGGATGTTAAGCATGTTGAACAGAAATCAATCAGTTAACTAATCGGACGTGGGGGCAGTTCCCACCAGCTCCACCATAAGGGAATTCATAGCCACATTAGTGGCTTTTTTCTTTGGAATAACAGTGTACAGGCTAGTGAAATTATTGGGGCTAACTTTCTTCTCAGAATCTATTAAAATTCCGCCTGGAATCAATAATAGTTGGCACCGCACACGATCTTCATGATCTAATTCCCACCAATCTTCAGAAAGACTATCTGCGTACTCAAATGCAAATTCAGCAAATTTTAAAAACTTTCCATCTAGGTCTGAGGCATTTTTAATCTTAGTTTCCAGCTCTCCAATTTCTACCTTAACCTTATCTAGCTCTTCCTTAAAATCATCTTTAAGGTCACTGTCAGCCCTAACAAGCTCTCTAAGTAGGTCAGATTTAGTCACTTCAAGCCCTTCACGCCGTTTTTTTAAGTTATCCAGGTCTTTTACCTTGCCCTTCTGCTTCCTGTCCCATACCGTCCTTAATGCCTTAAGAAAATCCTCCCTCTGCCAGCCATCGTAAACAACTTTATTAAAAACATTATCGATTGCTTGATGGACATCTAACCTATGAAAGCTTTTGCCACAGCCTCTGCAGTGGTACTTATAGTAATAACTAGTCGTCTTTCTAGCATAGCCGTTGTTCTTTATCGAACCAGTAAACTTAGTTCCGTTCCCGCAACCCTCACATGAAAGTATCTTATTCATTGGAAACTCTGGGTTGTATTGCATCTTGGGGCCCCTGGGTTTAACCTTGCCTTTGAACACCGCAACCAACCTCTCATGCTCCTTCTTTGTCATCATCGGCTCATGGAGTCCATTCTCATTTCTGACCTTGACTTGTTTATCAATCTCTAGAATCCCACAATAATAAGGGTCGCAAGCAAACTTACTAAATTTATCCATTTTCCAAGGAGCATGATGTTGGGTAAAAATACTTTCGTTTAATTTCTTAAGTGCGCTAAGTGGTGTTTCAATTCCAGAGGCAATAGACTTAAATGAGTCTTGAAGAATCTTAAATGTTACAGGGTGGCAAGCATGGATCCCAGGCTTAGGGCTCTTAGCATAGCCAGGCTTGGGTGGAAAAGTATAGCGACCCTCCCGAATAGCCTGCTCATGGCCTTTTATAGACTTTGTGATCCTCTCTTCATTGCTACCTTCAGCCTTAAAACCCTCCAAGGCAAGTAGCAACCTAGATTTAGCATCCTCCTTATTCAGTTCTGGATTAGAGGCCACCAGCATCTTAACGCCAGCCTCAGACTTAAACCTAACTCTCCAATAAAAAGTCTCCTCTACGCTCCTCATAAACCTATCCACCTCGTCTACTATAAAGTGGGTTACCCTCTTATTTCTTTTACAATAATCCAGTGCTTCAAGAAGATCTTTTCTGACCACATTACTCCCGACCTTAGATGAAACATCCCCTGACCATGTGTGTACAATTTCAGCATTAATTTCTTCCGCCATCCTAGATACGCTAACCTCTTGACGGGTCAAGCTATTGTTAAGCTTCTGCTCAGCAGTCGAAACTCTACATATGGTTATTGCGAAGTTCTTTTTTTCCATCAAGTTTGTCCTTTTGATTATTCATTCTAAACTCATGTCGGTCATATAGAAAGCTAGCAATATCTATTAACTCTATTTGTGTGAGTCTTTTTCGCCTTCTAGGCGGGGTTTCAATATTCTTAGCCTCGCTAGCTACAGAATCACTTCTGGCATTACTAGGGTCAGATTTACTTTTAGATCGCATACTTCCAGCTTAGTAAGGCTGGCTGCACGAAAATTTACGTAATTTATCAGTATCAGTATATGTAAGCAGGGTTTATCCGAACTCTTGAACCAGAGGGGTCTAATAAATCCTTAGCCCCTGATTTCAGTGCTACTTCAGTATTAATATCATTCGCAGACTTTCTAATCTGGGTATCTTTTAACTCTCCAGCAGTGTAGTCGAAGTGCTTTATGAAGTACTCTTCAATATCATCGTTACTCCAGGCCTTCTCAGGCTCTGAATAGAGCGTAGTAAGAAGTCGGTGCTTAATAGAGGAAGCCCCAGGAGACAGAATTGCCTTACCATTTAAGTATAAAGTTCTTTCTTCAGAAATATATTCAAGTTTTACCCTATAAGTAAGACCGTACCTTATTTCAAGTTTTCCGAGTATCTTCTGCAAGGCTCTAAGCTCAAGCTCTAGACGATTAGTTTCAGAATCCGCCCAATCACCCAACTCTATAGACTCAAAGTCATAGACAGCCTCTGTGGCATCATGTAAGTGAAGTTTATTCAACAAGCCTAATGTCTTTTTTCTGAAAAGCTCACGATGGTTCAAGGAGACTTCATGTTTAAATTTTTCAGCCTCCTTAATCTCAGCTCGCTTACGACCCATCAGAGCATACCGATAAAGCCAGTCAATAATATCGTTACGCTCATAAACCAGCTCCCTATAAATCTCATCATAGGTTTCAGGCTCCCAATCATCAACTTCAATCATAAACTAAATATTACCAAAATATTTTGCGCGTGGACCGATTGAGAAAAAGAAGAGGGAAGAAGGGGGGGTGGGGGCAGGGGAGTTCCAAGTACGGAGGGTAAGCAAGTTCTAGAAAGTTTAACAGCTTAGTGTGTTTAAGCGGTACCTTTTTGGTAAGATTAGGAATGTCTAAGTCAGTTGTAGTGATAGCAGTTTCTGCCTATCAAGTTATTGTGTTCAAAAATTGGGCACTCAACTTGAAGGCAGAATGGGACACAATCTCTACTGCTGGCTTAGACACCTAGGGTTGGGTGTCTATTTTTTTTGTCTGGATACCCCTAATTAGCAATAATTAAAGGGAGGACACATAAATGTACCCATTACCAAAAAACAAAAGATTGAATCGTAGATCGTACTTGCTGAATATATTGGCGGGGGTTGGAATTATTATAAGCATGGCAATTATAATGGCATTACCTACTGGCGCACTAACTGAAGACTCTTCGGGTATGGCTGGAGCAATTGGCACAAGTATCCTTGCTACTGGAGGAGTTCTTTCCTGGCTATTGATAGCACTTTGCACAACTTATAGACTTCATGATCAAAATTTAAGTGGGTGGGTTGGGCTGTTTGCACTAGCCCCTTTCGCTGGCTTTATAGTGATAATAATGATTATCTTTGCTCCTGGAAAAATAGAAGGCAATAAATGGGGAGAGAAGTCCAACAAAATTGATTGGATTATTGAAGCATAGTTAGGTTTTAAAAATATGTTCTAATATCTTTCTAACAGTGGTCGGATATTTTTAAAATATTGCCCTTGACAACATTTTAAAAGAATAAAATAAGAATACCGCTGTTAAGTTACGTCGCAGAACAAACATTGTGCGACGCTAAACTTAGAGATTGCTGTTAAAAGCTTATGGTTTTTTATAGCGTAAATATAGTTTACTATATTAGTATATGCCAGATAAAAACGAACCTTCTAGTGTAAATATATTCCAAACACTGACTACTCTCCTTGCGGTGCTTCTCCCTGTGCTCCAGCTTTTAATCGGTACCTTACCCTCGAATAACTCAAGCGGAACTAGCAATAACCCGATTATACTTTTTGATGCATATTTTACCCCTGTTTCAGTAATAGCAGGAATCCTGGCCTATGTTTTTATAATAGCCTATAAAAATACTATATACTTCGAATTCAATTTAAATCCCTGGAAGAAAAAACATAATGCAGAAATTGCATCTGAGATTAATTACGTTCGAGGCACCGAGTCAGATAATGAGAAGGCATATCTTCAAGTTTTAAAGCTGAGTAACCAGTATAAACCTGAAATAATTATTAGCCCCCGCAACGTATATTATCTCCTAATCCCCATACTTTTTTTCACTTTGATACCCTTTCTTATTGTTGGCATGATGACGGTTGACGTTGAACAAATCTCAAAGTTTTGGATTACTGTACAGGCCATATTGTACATATTCTCAATATCAGTGGTCACTCTGTTGCTCGCAACTTTCTACATCAACGAGACAAATAGAATGAAACGGGAAAGGGCAGATAAAGAAAAGCCTCACAGACTAAAGCAGCTCCTTTTTGAGACGAATGGTTTGTCGGAGTTCCCCAATATTGAGATAGTTTCTCAAGATGTCAGTGATAATAGCCTTGCCAGTAGAATTAGGGTAAACTCTCTACAGGACTACCTTATCCTTACAGACTCTGATGCAACGGTCCTCAAAAGTGTTAAACCTGAATATGAGCAAATTGATGGAGGTGAATCATAATGATAATAGCGAAAGTTGCAAAAATAATTAATGAGCGCTCTTTAGTCATCAATAAGGGCAGTGAGGATGGCGTAAAAAACGGTTTTACCTTTAGGATATATGGCAGTAGCGGGAACTCTGTAGTGGACCCAGACACTAACGAGCTACTTGGAACCCTGAAGACTCATAAAATAGATGTGAGAGTGCAAACGGTTGAGAAGAAATATTCCATAGTGGAGACATATAAGTATGCAAAAGTGAATGTAGGCGGTACTGGAAGCGGACTTGTAGGCGTAGGTTTCACAAATTATTTTTCGCCTCCGAAATACGTTAAGAAATTCGAGACAATAACCATCGAAGAAGATGACGCCAAAGAAATAGAAGAGTCAGATAGCAAGGTGAAGGTCGGTGATTTGGCCGAGCAATTTACAGATAATTTTCAGCCAAAAGACGGCCTTCTTTAATTATTTTTGTACCCGTTTCCATCAAAGTCCCTTATGCTCTACACTGATATGGTATTTTTGCAGTCCTTAACTATTCCAGCCATATCAGCCAGTTCTGCTATAATTTGAATCCAACAAGCCCAGTTGATGGCTACCTGCTTAAGCTTTCAAACTGGACCCATACTGCATATAATGGCATACAATGGCAGAAAGAAGAGCTCAAAAAAAGACAATCGATCAGGAGATTGAAAAACTTAGTAAGGATAATGCGGCTATAGCCTATGCCAACTATATGGGTACTCTATGCACATTAAGAGCTGATGTGGTCCAGCAAATGGAGTCCCTAGATTTAAGTCCCTCCAAGGTTGGCTGGGCATGCTATGACCTAGATGACCAGGACAGGCCAGCACCTCATCCTCGTACTCTATTATTGATCTGTGGGCAAGGAGAGCAAAGAACAGGAGAAGGCAAAACCTTTACCAGGCCGAGTCTGAGATTTTTTCAGTCAGAGTTATTCCAAACGCCCTTAGGGTACGAGTTCCTGACTACAGACGTCAGCGTGGACTATGATGGTGACGCTCAGTACCTGATAGACACTCTTTGGCTGCCCCAAACAAAGCCAAAAGAATTCATGGCCTCAACTGAGGCTGAGGAGAAGTCTCTAAGGGCGGTAGAAACCTCAGAGCCATACGTACCGTTCTTTAGAGCGGAGCAAGATGGAAGCCTACTGCTCGCAGGAGAGTTCGCAGCATTTACCCCACCTCTTGAGCTAACCCAAGAAGTCGCAGGTGGAAGAGTCATTAAATCTGTACCGTTTGGGCGATATGATGTTCCAGCTGACGCGAGCGACGCTTTAGACGTTGCAGTATCCCTGTTCAATCAAGTTAGAGACTCCCAACCTGGAAACTTTGGAGAGCTCAGATAGCAAAGGGCAAAAGGATTTAAAAATAAATAGAGGACAGTCGAAAGAGGCTAGATTGACAATATTAATAATAGAGTATAAAGTTTATTCAATAGAAGTTTAGTCTGAGTTGGCAGGTGGAGTTCACAGTAGGCATCTATTTATCCCTATATAGGCTCCACTCTACACGGAGGATCTCCTCCCATCGTCTCAGTTCAGACTCTAATAAGTGCCAATTTTTTAGCACTAGTTCCACCAGATATTTTCATGATTCTATCTCTCACAGCGAATTATCTTATATATTTCAACGTGAGTGCCTATTGAGTTTGCAATTTCTAAGTAGTAAGGAATTACATTGCAGCTATCCTAGTACTATTACTTAATTCTTCTACCAATCTTTTGAAGTCTAACGTTGCAAACTCAACTGTTTGTGAATTATCCCTAGGATGCATTGCAACTCTTTCTGTACTGAATATTTCTTTATCAACAAGCACTCCCACACCTGGATTAACTACAGCATCGAATATTGACAGGCTTCCTTGTGGGCCCAAGTCTAAACTATCCCCTTCATGGAATTTCCATAGTTTTGGCTTTGTATATCCTAATGCTTTTATTGCTTTAAAATCAATCCGCTTTTCTGGCATAACCATTGCAATCAAGAGCCCACCTGCAGTTTCTACAAGCACGTTCTTAAGTCCAACTGCCCCTATTCGGTCATCAAAGCTCATTGCATCCTCCATTGTTAAAAATGGATCATGCGTGTGAACGGTATGATCTACACCATTGTCTGCTAAAAATTTTTCAATATTAATTTTTTGATCCATAGAGTATTATGTTCCGAGCAAAACTTGCAGGTAAAATTTTAGATAGTAATTTATCTGCATAATTAATTATTTTTTCGTATACACTTATCGATATTATATTCCTTGCAAAATATGCCAAAATCGTGCCCATATAGTCAAATGGCTTAGTCTTTAGCTTAAATTCACCTATAAAGTGATCCGCCTTAAAACTTGTCTTTTCAACACCCTCTTCAGTAGCAGTCGTTCCAAAAGTAAGAATGCCTTTTAAAGTCCGTTTTGAATATGGCATTAAGACTAACTTGCCCTGGTTACTCAAGCTGTCGCTCATAGATCTAGACAGTAGATTTATTTTATTATTAGGTATGTATGAAATTGGACCGAAAGTTGAGATAATATAATCGAATTTTAATTTATTTTTATCAAAAAAACTTATTGCATCTGTAATTATAAATTGCGCATAATCAGAATTACTATATATTTTCTTTGCTTTGCCGATTAATTCAGATGACGGATCTACCCCTATATATTTTATACCCATTTTTTTACAATATTCTTCGCCTAGCAGTTCCAACAGCTGACCATCACCGCAACCAAGATCGAGTATAGTTATCCCTCTTGCTTTTTTTATGATTTCTTTTTTGATAAACCTGCCTAGTAGATTGTTCTCAGCATTAAATACATTCTTTGAATATAGTTTAGAATATTGCTCTGAATCATTATACGTACTCATAAAATTTTACTCTAATTATTTCACTTTCAATTATCGCATGCTATCTATTAGCTGTTTAGCATGCCTGGCATATAGGTCCATCAGTACCCCAAATACATCCCCAGTAGGGTCCCTATCAAAGCTATAGGAAGAAACCCGACCATTCTCTGAAAGAGTGAACATACTGGCTATTGGTTCAGTTCTGTGAGGAAAAAGCGTAAGCCCAACTCTTAGGTTTGCCATCTCTCGACAGATAGGGGCGGACCTAATTGCCAATTGGTCGCCATCAGTTGATAGAGTAGCAGCTATATAGGGCCTGTTTTCTGAAAAAATGACCGGTTCGAGAGCACGCATATTTTCTGAAGAAAAAACACTAAAAAGTTCCGAATTTATTCTAACTAACTCACTCATACTGTTACCAACTTATTATACAATATATATACTAATTTAGTTGTACACTAGCGTTATGTCTATGTAAATTAACAATCAATGTCAATTAGGTTGTAAACCCTACCGCAACAAAGCTCGCCCAGATAATTAGTTGCTCCACACTTAAAAAAGTTTGGATTAAACCTACAAGAAGAACAAAGTTTCCAAACTTCTTCCGGTAGCTCAAATCCGTTTTCAATCTGTACCGCACCCATTTTCTCAAAAAGTGTTCTACTACTTGGGTTGCTAAATGCTAAAATTGAAGTTGGGCTATAGTCTTTGATTGCTGACTCAACCACCTTTTTAATTAGGTCCGGAGCAATACCCCGACCTCTTGCAATTGGGCTCGTGACTAACGCACCTAATTCAATTGTTTCATTTGAATATACAACTGTTATTCCACAATGACCTACAACCATGTCGTTAATCTCAGCTACCCAACCGCATGACGTGGAACCATAGCTCTTTTCATCCAGCGGCACCACACCTTCACTTTGGCTTAGGGCTATAACGCTGGGTGCATAATATTCTTCAACCCCTGCTAACGGCCTGTAACTTACCTGTTTTCTAGATAATTTCTGCATACTACTATATTTTAGTTATAATAATATATAACTTTTACAATTTTTTGTGAAGCATTTCTCAACCGCTGAAAGCTCGTCTGGACTGAAACAAAGAGTCAAAATATAACTACTCTGAAATTTATTATGTTTTAAGTCTTTTCCACCATCCAGATCTATAATTTTAACCGTCTGACCTAATACTTTAGTTATTTCAAAAAGTAAGGTTGCACTCTTCCTAACTATATTAGAAGGGACACTCCCGTGGCCAGTATCAAAGTTACATTTTATTTTTACTAACATATGTACTCGATTATATTTTTTAAACACTCATCATACTGAGCTACTTCCAAGTATTCATTTGCTAAGTGCATTTTTTCTACAGAACCTGGACCATATATTACGGTTGGAACGTCCATTGCATTAAAATATGGCATATCGGTAGCGCCTACAAATTCTTTTTTAGCTATATTTACATTTGTTAAGTGTCTCGATATTCGAGAATCAAAATGAACACCAGGAGCAAGATCTTCAACTAGCTCGTAGCTTGGAAGTGATTTTATAAATTTTAGTATCTGTTCATGGTCAAACGCAGTAGTTCTGCAGTCTAGTAGGATCTCCAATATATTATTTCTGTAATCAATGTTGGTAATACTCAGGGTCGGTTTTAGTTTGGCGTTATCAGCATTTTCTCCCACCTCCTGCTCTAGCGCTCGAATCTTCTTATAAAAATCTACATATTTATTTAGTGCAATTTCTATATTGCCTGAGTGTATATTAACTGTTGTAAATATATTACCTCTATGTGAATCCCCCCACCAAGTTGAGTTTGTAGGCTCTAATATTATGCATTCTTTTTCTTGATAGCTACTTATTGTGTCTTTAAAAAGCTTGTTTTGAGTTAGGTTTTTTGAACCTTGACCATCTATCTCCTCCCTGGCGACTACGGTGATATAGATATCATTTTTTGGCTTAACTGCAACTGTAAAATTGAGCACATAACACATTACCGCCAAACCGGCCTTCATATCTGTAACACCGAGCCCGTAGTATTTTGATTTATCAGCTGAAGCTACCAGCTTAAAGGGGTCAGTATCCCAAAGTTCAATATCTCCCGCAGGTACGGTGTCAATGTGACCATTTAAAATGGTACACCTTGAACTATCCAGCCCCTTTATCTTAAGCCACAAATACCCCGCACCCTTTTGAATCTCTAAATTCTCAAAATTTGATAAAAGGTAGTCTAAGAACTTATCAATAGCAGGAAAGTCATTAGGACTAACAGTGTCAGTTTCCACTAGCCATTTCAATGCTTTTTTACTAATCTTATCCATAATTTAACTTTTTTATATTACTTCTTTCTCAACTATATTATCGCAACATCTAGCGCCATCACTTAATTCCTCGAACATCGGACATTTTCTACACTCTGTGAACGCCTGGCTTGGAACGTCTGTAGTGTCAGTAAACCCACTATTATAAAATAGACTTGCGCTCATAGTATTTACAAAGGCAAGTGCTCTAAATCTGCCATAGCTTGTTCGCATACCATCTAGTAATTCTGAGAGGAGCCTCTCTCCTATTCTAGCTCCCCTTTGATCTTCAGAAACAGCAAGTCCACCTACTTCATATGTATTGTTACCAAAATCAAATTTATTTGCAATGAAGCCAATTGCCTGCTCTGGTCCTGACGCTGTATTTAAGCCTGTTTCCGGCAATACAAAAGCAGCTACCGTATTGGGATACCAAATGCCAGACTGATTATATCTTCCTAAGATAGGTAACATCTGCCACCTCTTCTCAGCTACTTCGCGATCAAGTCTTATTAGCTCCTGCGGTTGAACATTGTGTCTAAAAGTGATGACTTGATTACTTGACATTTGGATACTCATTTATTTGTTACTAGAATTATACCATCTATGTACAGTATTGACTAATATATTAATCATTACTGTCAGCAGTGCTCTAGTCGATGCTATTTGAGGTTTTTAATTGGGTATTGCTATAATATTCACTTGATTATGAAAAAAAATATTAAAGTCGTAATAAAGGAGCTCTGGGATATTGATATCGAGCCTGAAATTACTAGACCACCTTCAAAATTTGGAGACTACAGCACAAATGTTTCTTTTACAGTCTCGAATCATATTGACTTGCCTGCAAAGACGGTTGCTCAGCATATTGTGGACAACCTATCAAATAAAAATATTTTTAAAAAAATTACCGTTGACGGTGCTGGTTTTATCAATATTTTTGCTTCAGATGAATATTTAATTCGCGCAATAGGTGCTGATCCGGATAAAATATATGAGAATAAAAAATTTGTCTTTGAATATAGCTGTCCAAATGCTTTTAAGGAACTCCACGTAGGGCATCTTTATCAGACTATATACGGCGATATTACAGGTAATCTAATGGAGTTAGGAGGGGCAAAACTTCAAAGAACAAGTTTCGGCGGTGATGTTGGGCTACATGTTGCCAAGTGCTTATGGGGTATGCGCAGTAAACTTGGTGGAGGCTACCCAGAGAACCTCGATAAAATTAGCATGAGCCCATTTGAACGTTCAAAATGGATTAGTAGTTGCTATGTATTGGGTGCAAAAAAATACGAATCCTCAGATGTGATCAAGACCGAAATTGATGAATTAAATAAAACTATTTATAATTTTCATACAGTATCAGATCATTCATCCCCACTTGCTAAAATTTATTGGACAACTCGTGACTGGTGCTTTGAATACTTCGACTCTTTTTATGAATTGATTGATGTACAGAAGATGAGATACTACCCAGAAAGTGAAACGGCTAGTATTGGCTTGGAGGTCGTCAGGAATCAACTCAAACAAGGTAATTTAATCTCATCGCAGGGCGCAATTGTATTTAAAGGTGACAAGAATAAAAACCTGCATACAAGAGTTTTTATAACTTCAAAAGGTCTCCCTACGTATGAGACAAAAGATATTGGTGTTATATGGATGGAGGAGGAGGAATATAACTTTGATCATCGGTTTTTAATTACTGGAAATGACCAAAAGGAGTATATGAGGGTAGTATTTGCAGCTGCAGAAACATTCAAGCCAGACCTTAAAGGCAAAATGACACATATGACAAATGGTGCAGTAAAATTTGCTGACGGTAAAAAAATGAGTTCTAGACTTGGAAACGTCTCGAGAGCTATCGATGTTCTTAAGGCCGTCCAGAACAAGGTAGAACTGCTTGTTGATGATCCCGATGTTTTAAATAAGGTCACACTTGGGGCAGTAAAGTATACGTTTGCGAAGTATAGCCTTGGTAAGGATATCTCCTTTAACCTTGAAGATACCGTAACTCTCAATGGGAATTCAGGCCCTTATTTGCAGTATTCTCACGCGCGAGCCATGAGCATTTTAAGTAAATTGGATTATATACCGAATCAGTTAAACAAAATTAACCCAGAAGACAGGGCTATAATAAGAAAATTAGGAGAATATACAGATAGTCTCAATATTGCTATTAAGAACTTACAACCACACTACATCTGTAACTATTTATTTGAAGTAGCCCAAGAGTTTAACAGATACTATGAAGTGAATAGGATTATAGGGAGCAAGGAAGAAAAGCATCGTTCCGCTATAGTTAAAATTTACTCTGAATTATTAGAAAATGGACTCGGTGTACTTGGAATAGATGTTCCCGGCAGGATGTAGCATTAGTAATCAGGATTTATTTCAGTACCCAAAAGGAGCCCCACATCTCTTTATCATCTGTTTAACCATAAAAATATCAAAAAGGCCAACAACTCAATCGCCAATTGACAAATATATAAATTGGAGTATAATACTTGTTAATACTTAAGTTTAACTTAGTCGTTATAATTACTATGGAATCAAGAAGAGGTACAAAATTACCAACCTACGAAGAATTTTTTAGGACCGTAGGTGGAGGTTTGGATATTATAGCCATCGGAGATACAATGGGTTCCCCCTTAAGAGCTTTAGAATGTGATGTAGCCAGTCAGACAAGTAAGAGGCTGGGAGTTATGGGCAGAGCACTTTCCAGTACGGGAAATGTATGTTTTATCAGCACATTCTACCAAGGAGATGGGCCAGAGAGTCTGCCACTGAGAGTCGACGGAGTCGGGACCAAAGGGCCAATTACGGTTAAGAAGGTACTTAGTATTGATACTGGGCCCCACATGGACAGAACTAGTGACCCCGCGATTAAAGTGGCAAGAAGAACTTTTGATGGTGAGATAGTAGTAGAGGATCCTTATTATCCCATTGCCTTCTTAGAAAACCCTTCACTAGAGGCGGAGATAGCAATGCAAAGGAACGCTAATGTAAGTAGGCTTGGAGACACTCCACAAGAATCAGCTATGGCCACAATAGCCGAACTATATGCTTACGCAGTAGATCTTTGTCTAAAACATCAGCCTAATCCCAATCAAGACTAACAGAACTCAAAAGTTATGGAACAGCAAAGAAGACCAATTGTACAAAAGCAAAAATTTATCGAAGTCCTAAATACAGGGTTTAACATTGTATCTAAGGCTGATAGGTTTTCGTTTTCGGGCTTAGCCGCAGTCACTTCAAGTGAACCAAGTCGTATGCTCGGTATAAATTTTAGAGAAATATTTATGTCTAATGGAGCCTACATTATAGCCAATCGCAATAAGGAGGGACGACTTATCCTGCCCTACCTAGAAATAATCGGTGTCGGTGTAGGCACACTAATTCACGCAGCTCAAGCATATAATGTCGACGCCAACTCCATGCATGGCGTAGCTCATAGCTATAATACGCTCGGAGTAGCTTTGAAGTACCCAGAAGCAGATACTCAACTCATGGGTCCTTACCACGCAGCGTTTATGCCTTATCCTTCAGCCAATGCAGAGGATTTAATGCGAAATAATAGCGCTCACCTACTTAGCCCAGACCCACACCATTCTATGGTTGATGCCGTCAATGAACTCTACGCGCTAATGGAAGACCTCCGAGCCGCTTAAGTTTAATCATTAAGCCTCTTTCATCAATTTAGAATGTATACTCCTCAAAAAGCTAGACTCCCAGAAACACAACTAGGTTCAGAGCGCTGCCTACAGCTTGAATATTTTGGTCACGGAGATATTTTTATGGCAACCTGGGATGGTCCCATAGGCCACAAGCCTAGCGCAAACGACGGTACGTCAACCTGCTTCGGGTTAGCGCACAGCAACGATGTAATAATGCTTGCTGCCTGTGTGGGATTTTTAAGAAGGGTTAAAACACCAGAAGAAAAGATAAGTAAAATCATAATTGATGCCGGGCAAATAATCCTAGAAGACTCACAATGCGATACTCCTACTCACGACGTGACCAGAAGAATTGGGCTAGATAAAATCGCTCGCGGAGAAGAATTAACAAGATTTAACCAGGCTGTCGGTCCGCTGTCTTGTTTGGTAGACCCCAGACCGGTTCGACCTGGAGTGCTAAGCACAACGGGTGGAACCGGAATCTATACCAAGCCCACCTCGAATGGAGCTGACTCACTTGTATACGCATCATTTTTGCCAAACCAAACAGAAATTTATAAGACTGCTAATTTTTGTGCTGAAGACATTCCAGTAATGGCGCGTTTAATTTGTAATAATTCTATGGGTGAATACAGGACTGAAATCTTAAGATTTATAGATGAACAGTTTTCTGATAAGACTTAGGTAAACTTAAGTGGTTAAACCTTTTTTCGCTAACTTATAGGCTCCAAAACCAAGCAATGCAAAAGTGGTTACTTTTCCTGCTCGTCGCAGGTTCTTAACAAGTTCGGGCGAAGGTGGCAGGGCAGAAGGGACAAGCGGCTCTTTTCTCTCCGGCAAAACAAGCCGGGCATTCGTTCCTGGATGAATCCCTAAATCAATAGGCCTGTTTATCGTGACTACTTCTCCCATAATTAAGTTTAAACGATAACAGAATAGCTAACTTTAAGCAATCATAAGAACATTAAACTTCTACTCAACTAGGAGATTGCTAGACATTTTGAATCCAATTCATTAAACTTAAGCTTAATGAAAAAGATTATCTTAATAGTCATAGTAATTTTAATATTCACTTTTGGAGTCGTCTTCGGAAAGTCTTGGGCGCAAAACTCTTGGATAACCTCCGCCGTTAACAAAGGCCTCGCTGAAAGTGGTCAAAACCAAAATGCCGCTACTGCAGCTAAATTAGATGGGCTTAAAAACTGTGAACTAGAAGGCGGGATAACTGACACTTCAACAGGCAAAGAGGCCAACATCAGCTGTATTAATGCCAAAAAACAAGAGGTTAAACTTAAAGCTTCCGCCACCAAAAGTGAGAAAATCCTCTTCTTCCAAAAATATAAGTTTAACGGAGTCCAAGTCCTTTAAACTCAAATTTCTGCTACAATTAAAGCAAGCTTAAGAAAATTAAGTTTAAGTTAAGGGGTGTAGCTCAGTTGGCTAGAGCACCGGTCTCCAAAACCGGGTGTCGTAGGTTCGAGCCCTATCACCCCTGCCAAGGAATTTTTTGGAGTTAAGTTTAATAATAAGCATGACAAAAGGTATCGTATACGCAATGACAACAACTGTCTCCGGTTTAGTTAAAATTGGTAAAACGGGCACAGTCAACTACCAGGAAAGGATGAGGTTCCTTGAGGCTAATGGTTACTACAATGTAGCTGGATTGAAGCGATTCTTCGCAATTGAACTGGAGGACTACAGCGAAAAAGAGGGCTTACTGCACGAGATATTTAACAAGCACCAGGTAGGCAGCAGCGAGCTCTTTGCCCTAGACCAGGAGCTGGTAAGGCAGCTCCTCTTATCACTGGAAGGCAAAGTAATTTATCCTGAAAGGATCAATAAAGAAAAGGAGTTTGATCAAGTTTCTAATGCACGAAAACAGGGCGCACTATTCAGCTTTTACGAAAAAGGCATCATGGACGGCGAAGAAATTAGTTTGATTAGTGATAATGAGGTTAAAGCTATTATTACAGGAGAGCGTGAAGTCGAATATGGTGACCAAATTTGGAAGCTTTCTCCTTTGACATTCAAAGTCTACGAAGATATGGGGAAGTTGAACCGGAGCGGCGCGTACCAAGGTGCAGCCTACTGGCAATATCGAGGAAAAAAACTCAAAGAACTACCTGACATCACCCCCAAGCAAAAAAAGAAGTCAAAGTCTTAAGACTAGAGTTAAGCTTAACCTCCTAGATTTTCCAAGTGCAAATCCATCAAAAAGACCTTCCCTGGGTTGATCAAACTAAAAAGATACAGCCAGCAATAGCCGCTTCGCATTTTGAAGAACTTTAAATACTGTTTAGTGTACAATCTTTACCATAAAAAGAAAGGATTTTTATGACAGAAGTAAAAGAAACCCGCGAAGTTAGTACTCAGCCACGTTCTGAAGATCGAACAACAGCTACCAACGCTGCTTGGTTCGTAACTGGCCTAATCGAAATATTACTTGCCTTTAGATTTGTCTTAAAACTTTTTGCAGCAAACCCAGTCAATGGATTCGTTAACTTAATCTACTCTATAACTAATATTTTAACTGCACCTTTTGATAGTATTTTTGGAGTTGTCAAAGCTCGAGCCGGGCAGCAAGTCAGCCCTGTCTTCGAGCCATCAATTTTAGTCGCAGCAATTGTTTATGCCCTGCTAGGTTGGGGTATAGTTAAGCTTATTACTCTAAGTAATAAAAACTAACAGCTTCTGCTGTTTTATTTTGCTATAATTTAAGTTTAAGACATACTCACACTCTTAAACTTAAGTTTAGTAGGTAGCCTTTTTAGCAATCATTCAGGTCGGCAAACTTCGGTCACTGCTAGAAACCTTACATTCACACAGATCAGCATTCCTCGGACGCGGTAGTAACAGATATACGGCTCGTTACCACTTACCAGGAAGGCTAAACCCCCAAAATCCGTTGCACTCTTCTGGAATAAACCATTACGGGTGTTTTTTTGTGAAAGGTTTTTAGCAATGAACAAAATCAACCAAAGGGTTTCGATTGTTGCCTCATATAAAGCAAAGAGCGACACCTTAGGAGTCTGTTTTCCGCATAAAATGCTCTGGAATAATAAAGAGATCAAGTTCTTAGAGTTGGGCTTAAGACATCCGACACATAAAGGGGAGCGCATGATTCATGTTTTTGACATGTCTGATGGCAGCAACGACTACAGGTTGGAGTTTGATGCAGAAAGGCTAACCTGGACGCTCTTAGAAGTCATGGAGGGCCACTATGCACCTTAAACTCAACCCAGACGAGCCGCAGATCATGCATATCGATCTAAACAGTGCCTTTGCAACCACTGAACAGCAGGCCCGCCCAAGTTTGAGAGGTAAGCCAATGGGTGTAACTAATAGGATATCTAAGCACTGTTGCATCATCGCCGCCTCTTACGAAGCTAAAGCTCTTGGCATAAAGGTCGGCATGCGCTTTTCCGAGGCACAATTAATTTGCCCAGAATTCATAGTTTTAGAATCTGACCCGCCTAAATATAACTTTGTCTACCAAAAACTGGTTAAGATAATGAAGGCTTACTCCCCAAAAGTTGAAATGAAAAGTATCGATGAGGGCATCATTGATTTCAGAGGAACCAGAGAGGTTAATTCTCGTTCATTGCAAGAAATCGGCTATGAGATTAAACAGCGCCTCAAAGATGAGGTCGGGTGCTGGATGAAAATTAATGTTGGCATCGGACCAAACAGGTTTCTAGCAAAGCAAGCTGCGGGATGGCACAAGCCAAACGGTCTCGACACTCTAGATAAGACCAACCTTATTAATTACTACAAAGGTATTGAACTTACAGATTTAAGTGGAATTGCCCTGCACTATCAAGCCAGACTTAACGCTGCGGGCATATTCACCGTCCTAGATTTTCTTAAGGCCAATCCAGATTTTTTACATAGACAGGTCTTCCACGGTGTTGTCGGTAGACAGTGGCATCAAAGACTCAGAGGCTACGAAGTCGACGACACCCCTACAAAACTAGGTCAAGTTGGCAGACAGTGGGTTTTAGGCAAGTCTTCTAGGGATGACAGCTACATCCTACCAGCATTTCAGTATCTCTGCCAAACAACAGGCCAAAAACTCAGGTTTAACAATGTTGATGCCAGGGGAATCATGGTCGGCCTACACCTTCAAAGTGGTGAGTATTGGTTTAAGAGAAAAATGCACGGTAGCTCCTTCTATACAGACCAGGAGGTCTACCGTCGAGCACTATACTTAATCAACCAAAGGCCTAAATCTGAAGCCGTCATCCAAATTAGCATAACTTGCTACGAACTAAGCCCCTCATCAAGGAGCCAAATCAGTCTGCTCGATTCAACTAATCGGGCCGAGTGGCTGACTCAAGCAGTTGATGAAGTTAACGATAAATACGGAAACTTTGTGATCTGTACTGCAAACTCTATAGCAGGTAAAAGTCTTGTTAAGCAAAAAATACCATTTGGAAGCACTAGGTATTTTGAGCTTCTACTAAAAGAGGCCTAGCAAAATATTCCAGTGCTAGAGAAAATTCGCACTATAAATACTAGTGCAAATCCAAATTCATCAAAAAATTCTCTTTTCATCTACCAAGCAAAGAAACAGCAGTATGGCTCATTTAAAAACTCTATACTTTCATATACGCCAGGTCGTCCTCTTCTGGAACCTCGCCAGAATCAAGCATCATTAAAACCTCTCTCTTACTGAGATAGTCATCCTTCGGCATAGAGTCGAATCCAGTCACCGCTAACATCTCAGCAATCTTCTGCCTGGACCTAGTCATCTCAGAACCCAAGCATCCCTCTATCCTTATTACATCTGTAGCGTATCCATAAAATCCCCAAATCTCACTTTCAAACCTGGTTTTTTTATACCCAGGAACCTTACCCCCACCAAAGTCAGCACATAAGTCGCTCAGATCAACTAACCATGTTCTATCAACAGGATCAAAACCAGCTTTTCCAACCATATATTGTCGGCATCCAGTTATATCGCTGGCATAGGGAAGCCTCTTTCGCCAAGCATCTAAGTAGTACTCTCCGAGACCTTCCCAGCCTTTATCTAGCCCAGCAGGGTCAGAACCCCACTCAAGGGAGCTCTCTAGATTTTCGCCAACTACGTTCTCAGTCGCGACGTACACTATTCCGTCAGCCTCTACTGGAATATACGGTAAACAATTTACGCCAAATTTACCAAGGCGATTAAAGGCATCAGCAATTTTAAGTGTTTGCTTGAAGGGAAGTACGTTTAAATCTAGCTCGTGGTTCCTTCTGATCAACATATTTGGGTGCCCATCCACAAAATATGTTTGATCATGACAGTCAGTGTAGCCGGTAGGGACCAGTCTCTCGCCAACCAAAACATCTCGGACCACCTCACCTCCAGCGAGCTCAGCCCACCTTTTTTCATACTCCGACTTAAGTCTACTCATATAGAATATAATTATAACATTTATAATTTAATATAACAAGTATTAAATTATTTGCTCTAACTGATAATTTGCAATATTGGTAGCTAGACAGAACCTTAAACTTAAGCGTATACTATAGATCAATACGCTTAAGTTTAAGCAAATGTCTAAGAAACAAAAACATTTCAAAAAGCTATACCTACTGATTCCACTTCTTATAGTAGTTGGGTTTGGTTTTAGCAGACTCCAGCAAAGTCAGACAGGCGTCCTTCAATCGGAACCTCCGGTACAGACAGAATCTAAAGTTCAACAAAATCAGAATACCACAGAGGATAGCTCTGCCAATTCAAAACCCGATGCTAATACTGGAGTAAATCAAACTACACAAAATACAGAAAGTTCAAAAAGCTCAGCTAGACTTAATCTCGCCCCAAACCATCAATCTAAAATTCTTCCAAAAGAAGGAGACTTTAAAGAGGTTAGATATTATTTGCTGGATGCACCGAATGACCCATACTATTCCACTGACTGGGCAAAAGACAGAGTCCAGAGTTCTTTAGCCTGGGAGCTAACTCCAAATTCATCTGACGTAACAGTAGCTGTTATCGATTCGGGCTTTAACTTAGACCACGAAGACTTAAACGGGCAGTGGAAGCTTAATTCTGCAGAAACCGGGCAAACATCTTTAGGCGACCTTTGCTGGACAGGCACTCCTCAAAATAAGAACACTAACAACTGTGATGACGACAATAATGGATACTCGGACGACTGGCGCGGCTATGACTTTTTTAATGTTGATAGTAACCCTGATGCCGGCTCAACCAACCCTGGTGGTGAAGGCGCAGGCCACGGCACGATGGTTGCCGGAGTTGTCTCTGCCACAACCAACAACTTCAAAGGCTCTGCCGGAATATCTAAAGCCAAGGTAATGCCCCTCCAAATATTTAGTGATGACGGTGAAGCCTACACCTCTGACATTGTCGCGGCTATCGAATACGCTACAGATAACGATGCGGATATCATAAACTTAAGCCTCGGGACTAACTTCAACGACCCACTTTTACTAGCCGCAATTCGCTATGCAAAAACAAACGGAACACTAATCGTTGCTGCGAGCGGTAACTGCGCACTCAACGATGAACCTATCTGTAGTGATCTTGCAGCCCCAGGAAGGATGACTTACCCTGCGCTCTATGATGAAGTCTTATCGGTTGGCGCAACCACAAGCACAGACGCCAGAGCATCATTTTCTAGCTACGGTCCAGCACTAGATTTAGTTGCTCCCGGCCAATCAATTGGCCCAGTTCCTGCTTATACTGCGAATGGCTCACTCACTAGCTACGTTACAACCAGCGGAACATCTTTTTCTTCACCATTAACTGCCGGAGTCGCCGCCCTGCTCAAAAGCCAATATCCTCAAATTAGCCCGAATCAAACTATGGAGTTTTTAAACTTAAGCACAGATAAAGTTCCGGGAATGACCAATCAAGATTTCACCGAACAATATGGATACGGACGGCTCAACGCACACAAAGCAACTTTATTTGCACAAGCAAATTTCGGGTCAACACTCATCGGGCAGCCCGAACTCTCACCAAAACAACCAGCCGAAGGAAAAGTCTGGAAGCTCAACCACCCAACACTCTCAAATCAGGAGTGGGCTTTAATAGAATGCAAAATTAATTCTAGCTTTACCTGCTTAACTAACCTCTCAATATCTGGAGGACAGACTCTGCGCTACCAACCAATTGCCAGCCGTAAAGGGAATCCAATTCAGTACACATTCATCAGAGGCTCACAAATCTCGCCAGGAAACTGGCAGGTTTATCTGCATAGCAATGAATACGCATCCTTCCCTCTGGCAGGTTCAATCAACAAACAATAAAGTTAAACTTAATCATCTAAGTTTAACTTCTGTTATAATAAGTTTCATCGGGGTATGGCGCAGTTGGCTAGCGCGCACGCTTTGGGAGCGTGAGGTCGCAGGTTCGAGTCCTGCTACCCCGACCAGGATCTAATTCAACCATCATTAATTAAGTTTAATGGTGGTTTTTTACTTTTTTAAAACTTAAGTTTAACGACTTCAGTTAACTTTTTTAACATAAGCATATTGCGTAAGCTCTGTATAAGATTGCAGAAGTGTTGACATTATATATATTAGTATGATAGTATCTTAAGTTATAAAGATCTTTAGGTGTTAAAGAGCCCAAAATAAGATCGAGAGATTAGGAGTAAAGTTCAATAAACTAGAGTTAAACTTAAATAAAAGATATTATGACCAACCCCAACACTCAAAATAATACACCAGTAACTGATGCATTAAATTCTATCGGAACAGTATTCAATACTCTAACGACAACCATCGCAAACAGACGTAGGGCCATTGGATTCCTCCTGTCAACCACTGCACTGCTTGCAACTGGATGTTCTGGAACAGAAGCAACGAAGCCAGTTTCGCCAGAGGTATCAGATACCGTTCCCGCAGCCAGCAAACAAAATAGAGTTCCAAACTTAGGTAGTGGGCATACCAACGAGGCTCCAGACAAAAAAGATACCGGCCCATCAGCTGCAGACAGGTTCACACTTGCCACGATAGAGAATGAAGCAGTCAATGCTATGCTAAAAGCAAATCCTAGAGTTTCCAGAGAAGATGCAGTGAAGATTGCAAAACAACAGCAAGGTGCATGGTTCAAAAAGGCTGCACAAAGGGCTGAGGTACAGGGCGCACTCGATCCAGAAATTTCTGACGACGAAGCGTCAGTATTAAAATCTCTAGGGCTAGGAGATGGTGACTATAGCGCCGTAAATGACTTAGATGCGCCGTTACCCGGTCCAATAGAGGCAGGAAAAGCATCTTTCAATGCCGGAAAAACAGTTGGAACTCCACAGCAATCTGTAGAGCAACTCGTAAATTTATTAAGCGCAAAAGATGGATTCAGTGAAGAGCAGGCAAACGTAGTAAAAGAAGCTCTCCAAAACAACGGCGCCCCTCAAGCCATGCTAGACGAACTAGCAGCAGGAGATCTTTCTAGTGTAGAAGTAAGCTTCGTTACACTTACAGCAGACAGTGCAGAATACAAAAATATCGGCTTCAACCAAAGTGGCAAACTTTCTTATGATGATCTCCGCAGCGTTGGCGCAGAGGATGCTATCGCCCTAATCTCCTATACGGACGCAAATGGTGATACGTATGTATCCGCATACAGAGCAGATTGTGGATGGCAACCATTCCAGAAAGTTGTTACCCCACAAGAAGGAGCACCTGCCCCAGCTCCAGAAACTCCTCAAGCTGCACCTGCTCCAGAAGTTCCAAAAGCTGACACTCCAGCGCCGACACCTAACAAGCCAAACAGACCTAAACCTCCGGTTACGGTTACTGAGGCACCTCCAGAGGAATTTACATACACGACCTCTGTTTGCGCAGAGCTTCTACCTAACGGCGAAGAACGACATGAGGAATTTACTGGCACCGGCACTACGGAGGATGAAGCAAAAGCAGATGCAAATAGACAGGCCAAAGATGCTAAGGGCGACTGTACACCTGAGGAAACAACCACAAGCACGAGCACTACGACTACAGCTCCTACGACTACAACCGGCACTTCGACTACTCTTCCGCCGATAGAGGTCACTACCACAACAGGAGTCACGGTAAGCACTGCTCCTCCTACAACTCCAAGCACTGCTCCTCCTACAACTCCAAGCACTGCTCCTCCTACAACTCCAAGCACTGCTCCTCCTCCAACGACTTCACCTCCACCTCCTCCAACGACTTCACCTCCACCTCCTCCAACTACTTCACCTCCACCTCCTCCAACTACAAGGCCTCCTGTAACCGAACCCCCAAAGACTTGTGAGAGCAATCCAGAGCTTTGCCCCACCACAACAGTACCTGCAACTATTCCTGAAGGACCAACAGAGACACGACCACCGGCTACAGTACTAGGGTTTGCCAGATCTAAATTTGACTCTGCTCGTACCAAAGCAGATGCAAGGCTCGGAAAGCTAGTTACTGACGCCGTTCAGGCTGGACTAGGTAGACTGGGCAACGCAGCGGAAATAGCAAACAGGGCAAACAGATAAATTAAGTTTAAGGTATAAAATATTATGAAAAAACTCAAAAACATCTTCAACAAACTTAAGAAAGTCTCAGGACTTAAAAAAACCTGGGCCCTGCTAGCTCTAACAGTCGCAATTGCTATCCCAAGTGCCACACTTGCAACATGGGGTCCATCTAGGCCAACATTTGATTATAATGACCCAACAGGTCGTTTAGGGTCACTAACCGGACCTGTTTTTAACAGCATGAAAAATACTCCAACCTACGGTGATGAATTCAACTTTACTACTGCTAAAAAAACAAGTGATGCCACTTGGAGTAACGATCTCGCAGTAAAAGATGGCGACGAAGTAGAGATTAGACTATACATCCACAACAACGCCAACACCTCAACAAACGCAAGCGGACTCGGTGTTGCAACTGGAGTAAAGGCAGGAATAGACCTTCCTGAAGATCAGTACAGTTTAAAGAATGAACCTATCGGTTTTGTGAATGCAGACAATTCTACACCAAAAGGTGTCTGGGACGGAACCGTCATCAGTAGTGCCGACGGTAAAAAGTTCAAACTGAACTATGTAAAGGGTAGCGCCAAGTTAACTCAACGAGATGGTAGTGGAACTGCAACCGCCACTCTTCCAGATCAATTTATCGGAGCAAATGGAACCGCAGTCGGAAGCCAACCGGGTTCAGCCACAAATGGAAAATGGCTTGGCTGCTATGAGCACGTTGGATGGGTTAAGGTAAAAGTTAAGGTTACGGCAGAACCTCAACCTGAAAAGCCAAACTTTACAATCAAAAAGTATGTCAATGGCGAAGATGCCCAGAATAATGATAGCTCTGTCGGAGTAGAGGCTGGGGAGGAGTTTGACTACAAGGTTGACGTTACAAATACTGGAAAAACCGAACTAAAAAATGTCAAAGTTTCAGATAAGCTCCCGAATGGAGTTGAATACATAGCCGGAAGCCTCAAGCTAGATGGAACTAAAGTAAGCAACGATACCGACTTCTTTAATTCAAACAAAGGAGTGGTTGTTCCATCAATTGCAGTCGGTCAAAAGGCTATATTCACCATGAAGGCTAAGATTACTGTCAATGAGGATAAAACTGCAGAAGAAGCCTGTGAACCTGGTCAAAAAACATTCTACAACAATATAGCAACTGCCGACCCAGAAGGAACAGGTGAAGGCTTAAACCCTAAAGAAGACCCTGCAGTAATCAACTGCACAACTCCCAAAAAAGAGCCTGGCGTTGAAATTACTAAAGAAGTGTCTCAAGAAAATGTTGCCCTTAACCAGGAGTTCACCTACAACGTCAAAGTTACCAACACTGGCAATGTAGACCTTGTTAATGCGATAGTTCAAGATCCTGCACCAAGCAACATCGAGTTCATCAGAACTGAACCAGTCGCCGGAATTAGTTTTGAATTCTCGCCATCAAAAATCACTGCTACCATTGTTAAACTCAAAGTAGGGGAGAGTATCGACTTTAACGTTATTGCCAAAGTCACCAAGGCAACTGAAGGCGATATAGTTAACACGGCTTGTGTCAACGCAGCTGAGGTAAACCCAGAACAGCCAGAAAAAGAAGATGATTGTGACGATGCTCCAGTAAGAGTTGTCGAGAACTGTCTAATCCCTGGAAAAGAAGATCTACCAAAAGATAGCGAAAAGTGTAAAGAAGATGTTTCTACGCCTCCAAAGCCAGAAGTGCCAACAGAGACTCCTTCTACCGGAGCAGGGAGTGCGCTAATCACAGTTTTATCTACCCTAACAGTAGCAACCATGGCCTTTATTGCAAGCAGTAAGATCTCAGCCAGAAAAAGCTAGTTTAGAAGCTTTTCTGAATCTTAGCCGATCACCCAAAATAAAAATCTAAATCTAAAACCCCAGAAATTAACCCTAGGGTTTTAGTTTTATAAAGTATCTATCACAACATTTAGGTAAGTTTGCTTGCAAACCAGACTTAAGTCCTCTAGAATACTAATTGGTATCGACATAGTGATGATCGCTTGCGATTTGTTACATAGTTGATACCACCAAAATAAGTCACTTAAGAGAAATCTAGTGGCTTTTTTTGGTTCTTATAGTCTATCTTTTTATAACCTAGTTTGATAAGTCATTTGAAGCTCTTAACAGATTAGGTCATGTCAGTCTAACCTTGGAGCTGTCTACCTAAAGTTTAATGTCACAAAACAGAGAAGAGTTACTGTGCAAACAATGTTATCTGCAAGCGACAGCCCTAAGAGGCCGAGATTTGCTTAAGTTGCTTAGCCTCATTTTCTACTTGGCTAGCGAGATCTGGAGCATCAACTCTTTTATAGGCCTCAATCAGCATGTTAGAACCTGGACCACCTGGACTCATCTTATGGGCTTTTTCTAGTTCTTTAATTGCACCTTTTGGATCATCCATCTTCTCTAAAACTTTGGCTAGGGCAATTCTACGGCTTGGATTATTCGGCTCACGTGTAATTGCCTGTTCAAAAACCCTTGCTGCTTTTTGATACTGTTTATTTCCAAAATATACTAAAGCAAGGTTGTGTAGACTTCCAGCGCTAGGGTTAATGCTACTACTAATTTCAAAACACTCAATAGCCTCTTTTTTAAGACCCTGACGAGCGTAGATGATACCTAGACGGTTATACGCAGCCACATTTCTTCCATCAAGCTTTAAGAGAGCTAATAAGGATCTTTCTGCTCGCCCGACATTATTCTGCACAAGATTCTGATACGCATCCTGCCAAAGCCGCTTAAACTGACCCTGCATGATGTTAGTGCTGTAGTTTTCAACAACATTTTCTTTGAACAACAGCCATAGGCTGAGCGCAAAAAGTGCAATAAAAATTAAGAATTCATTCATTTATGAAATATTAGTGATTATAGATTGTAGCCGATTATCAATAAATTTAGAATAGTGCACTGGCAACAACTCCATCAACTCTGTAGCATCTCTAAATTGATAGTCATCTATCTCATCTTTTTGTAAATTAAGTTTAACTTCATCATCCAGAATATTCTTACAAAAGTAAATTAATGTAAGGCTATCAAACTTTTTATCAAAAAGAATTTCCGCTAACTCCAAATCTTTATAATTTAGATTGATTCCGACTTCCTCAAAAGTCTCTCGAACGGCAGCACCTTTTGGAGACTCGCCCTTGTTTACACCACCGCCAGGAAAAACCCAGCTATCTTTATAGTCTGGCTTAACTATCAAAAGTTGATTCCTTGAGTTCCGCAATAAGACTTTAGAAACGATTGCCTTGCGAGGCCAAGATTCTATCCAGGCCTGTCTCTCTTTTGAAGTAAAAGTTTTACTAACGGACATAAATTCTAAAGTTTCTGGGGCGAACTATGGGGATTGAACCCACGACCTCCGGAACCACAACCCGGCGCTCTAACCAACTGAGCTAAGCTCGCCATAAATTAAACTCCAATAACTAATTATAACAGAGATAAAACCTAAACTTACCTGTGCTTTTTAGATATCATAAACTCGATAGTCATAATTTCTGAGTAAGACCTTCTCTAATCCCGGAGAGATTTCATCCAGTTTTTCTTCATTTCTATCTTCAAAATGGCAAATCGTTTTTATTGGCAGAACTCCGAGTCCATCACAAACCCCACCAATAGTCTTACTATAAAATTTTGTTGAAAGTAAATAAGTCCCAGCTGATTCGCCGGCTATAACTTTACCCTTAATTAAGTTTAAAAAGTCCCTATGAGACCCAACTTCTTCAACTAACTTTAAGGTGTCACCGCTATAAAAATAGACTACGTCTGAACTAGCTAGATCTGCCTCAAAAGTTTGATGAATTGCTAATTTAAACTTAAGGTTTTTACCGGGCCCATTCCTTTGGAATTGCTTAACGACCTTTTCAAATTTTTCAGTATGCTTTTCTTCAGGCTGAGCAAATACAACTATCAGAACAGCAATCTCGCCATTCAAACCCTTAAGAAGTTCCTTGAAAAAATCTTCACTGCACTCATCAGTTCTGGTATCATATCCACCGCCAACAACAATCTTTGTCTTCATGTCTAAAGATTATACAACAGAGATCGCTTTTGAATTAAACTTAACTATTTAGTCGTGTGTTTTTTGATTAGCTCCACCGCCTTCTTAACAATATTAGTACTTGTAATCCCATAAAGTCTAAACAGTTCGTCTGGAGTTCCACTCTGCCCAAATTTATTTTCAACGCCGACTCTAACTAGAGGAATCGGAAGATTTTCGCTCAAGAATTCACTTACTGCAGAACCAAAACCTCCTGCAACTTGATGATCTTCGACCGTAACAAAAAGACCGGTCCGTTTTGCAGATTCTAAAATCAAATCTTCATCCAATGGTTTAATTGTGGGGAAGTGCAATACTTCAGCATCGATACCATGATCTTTAAGTTTAATCCCTGCCTCTAGAGCATGCCAGGTTGCAGTTCCAGTTGAAAGGATTGTTACATCTTGGCCCGCTTTAATGCGTGCACCTTCACCAATTTTAAATTCATGGTTAGGGTTCGTAAAAACTGGCACATCTGGGCGAGTCAAGCGAATATAGCTTGGGGATTTTGTCTTTGCCACCGCTAAGGTTATTTTTTCAGCCTCCACAGAATCCGCCGGAGCAAAAACCTGCATATTAGGTAAGACCCGCATTAAGGCAATATCTTCCAGAGCTTGGTGAGTTGCTCCATCAGGGCTAGTTCCGAGCCCAGCATGCGCCCCAATAATCTTGACGTTCATGTCGTTCAAACAAATAGTCGTTCTAATTTGCTCCCAACATCTTCCAGGGCAAAAAGCAGCATAGCTACTTACAAATGGCACCTTACCCATCTTTGCCATCCCACTTCCAACTGTCACTAAGTTCTGCTCAGCAACTCCAACATCAATAAACCGTTCCGGGAACTCGTCCCGAAAATCCCCAACATTGGTGCTCTCCGCCAAATCAGCAGTTAACACAACGACATTTTTATCTTCTTGAGCAGCCTTCAAAAGACCTCTTCCAAAACCTGCCCTAATACTTTCTTGTAGATTATCTGTAGCGCTCATAAATAAATCTGATTAAAACTTAGTCGTAAATAACTTTACCCTGCAAACTCCTTAAGTCACGGAGTGCCTCCTGCGCCTGTTTTTGGTTCGGGACCTTTCCGTGCCAACGAAAGTCATCTTCCATAAAATCAATGCCCTTGCCTGGAATCGTATGTGCAATAATCACGCTTGGTCGACCATTAACAGACCTTGCCATCGCGCAGGCATCAATAATCGCTTCAATATTATGTCCATCGACTTCCTGCACGTGCCAACCAAAACTTTCCCACTTAAGTTTAAGGTCTTCTAGTGGCATGACCTCTTCAGTATTGCCATCAATCTGAATGCTGTTACGGTCAATAATAGCCACCAGGTTATCTAAATTATATTTAGACGCAAACATTATAGCTTCCCAATTATTACCTTCATTCAGTTCTCCGTCACCAGTTGAAACATAGACCATCCGGTTCTTATTTTGGTCTAGCTTTAAACTTAAGGCAGCTCCAGCAGCTTGGGATATCCCTAAACCAAGTGGGCCAGAAGTGCTCTCAAGGCCGGGCAAAGCTGTTCGCTCGGGATGACCTTGTAGCCGAGAACCCAGTTGCCTCAGGCTCATTAATTCTTTCTTAGGGAAGTAGCCGGCATGCGCCATTGTTGCATAAAGCACTGGTGCGCAGTGGCCGTTACTCAAAAAAAACAAATCTCGTTCACTCCAATCAGGATCTTTCGGATCGTGGCGCATCACCCTAAAATATAGAGCGGTCATATAGTCGGCCATGCCAAGCGGACCAACACTATGGCCGGAGCCCGCCGCAAGCAACATCTTCACGATACTCTCACGTATTGATTCCGCCTGTTTTTCTAATTGTTTTAGAGTCTTTTGTTCCACCAAATCAATCTTTTAATTCGCTTAAGTCTAAGTATACCATTTTTCAATGACACTACCACTCAAAAACTCAAAAGATTTACGAACAAACTAACCTCTACCGATTGCAATTATGGCAAGAGGCGCAAGTCCCATCACAAGATGTAGATCCTCCGTTTATACCCTGGGAAGGGGGTTCCCGCAATGGCTCAGTTGCAAAGTATTCAAGCGGCGACCTAGCTGAATCGAAGTGTCCAGACACCGGCATTCCTGCAGCATCACCTAGGCTCGAAACTGTTGAGCTTACTGCTGGTATTCTATCATCTCCAATCCGTTCCGCTTGGCTATCAACCCCATCTTTTGTATAGTTTGGTCTTCCCATATTTACTATTCCTAACTTATTTTACGTACAAGATATATTATACACTCTTTAGCTGGTAGTATTCAAGGTGTACCAAATTTACAAGTTACCTTTTCAAATTCTGTTGCATCTTTCGCCAAGCATCAAGCTTCAGTCTTTGTTCCTTATCTATCCAGCAAATATTACGGCTCTTCCAATTGACCTCTCCAAATTCATACTTGTACATCGAGGCCAAGCTTAAGTAGACCTCCACCGCAATCATAATCGGTAAGTTAAAAACTGCCAAAAACCAAGCGCTTGGACTGATTCTCGTGGTTAACATCAAATGAGCTACCCACCAGATTACAACAGAAATAATCCCTAAAATTACATTTAGATTAAATTGATGAGTACTCATTGCTTCTGCCACCCCCAAAAATGGAACTATTAGAATGGCTAAAATTAATAAAATTGCATAACAAGTTAGAGCTGGATTTTTACCATTCCTTGGGTAGTAAGACCGCACTGATGTCGACCACAAGCTCGACAACCCTTTACGCGTTGAGACTCCGTCATCCGCACTTGAAAAAGCATAAAAGTAACCATCCTTTTTGTAAAGCTTGGTTGCTAAATCTTTTTCTGGGTTAATGCTGGCAGCTATTGGCGTGAAGACGCCAAAATCAGCCAGACTTTTAGCCTTAATCATCCATAAACTACTAGATACAGGTGGTCTTTTTAGCAGTGTCCTGAACGTTGTTTGCCAAAGTAGCTTGAGTGGCTGTAAAAGCTGAGGAAAAATATCCAGGTAGGGAAGTGTTGGCTGCAACGAAATCATTTCGTAGGTATAAAACTCTGCAAATCGGACCATTCGGCTAATTGTTTTTGGGGTTATGACAGTGTCTACACTCAAGTAGATTATATAGTCTCCAGCAGCCTCTTTTTCTAACTGTTGATAAGCCCAATTTTGCCCCAGCCAACCAAGCGGAGGTTCAACACCGGAGATAAAACGCACTCCACTTTTAGCATAAAAACTCATTAAGCTGCCAGTTCCATCAGTACTACAGTCATCAAGCACTAGGACCTCCATTTTTTCGTAATCAGAGCCTAGAATTGCATTCAAACAGTCTGAAAGTGCCGCATCCTCATTTCTGGCAGCGATCGCAATAGTTACGGTAGGCTGGTCTTTACTGCTTAACGGCGGAGTCTTATACAGTCTAGACTTTACAATCGTTCTAATAGAGTTCATCGCCGCCATCAACGCTCCAACAAAACTTATTCCAATCACAGAATCCATTAATAGGCTAAAGTTTAGCTGTTGGACAACTTGAACTTCCAGCGTAAAGACTAGGCTAAAGCCCGCCATCAATAAGCCCGCATTCTTCCAAATAGAGTTTCTCATCTCCTCAACACTGATTCTTTTGGAGCCATAACGTACAAAATTGAAACTAATGAACCCAGACAAAATCATCAGCACATAAATACTGGTTCCAATCCCATACTTAACCATGAAATAAAATGATACTAAGTTAAGGGCACTTAAAATATAAACCGGAATCTGCAGTATTAACCTTGGTTTTAAAGAAACCAAAATGCTACAAAGAGTACTACAGACTCCAACTATGCACCCCGCATAAACTAAGCTAATACTCATCTCAATCTTTAAATTTACTTAATCTTAATGCTATGTTAACTATATGCTTAAGTTTAACACTTCGAGTTCTAATTCTGCTAAACTAAAGCTGCATGCAACAGACCTCATCAATTCAGTATATTTACATTATTTTAATTATAGGTGGGATATTTGCCTTCTTCACATTCTTAATTATAAAAAAGATTTCCAGCCTTCCCAATCAAAAAGATGGCCGTAAAGAAAATGATATTCTTCGCCAAGATATTCAGTTTTTAGAGCAAAAACTCGGCAACTTAAATGATACGCTAAGAGAAAACGTCAACAACCGTTTAGATAAAAACCACGAGCTAATGAGCTCAACCTTTGCTAAACAATTTAGGCAATCTCAAGACATCATTGCTGACGTCAATACCAGGCTTGCAAAACTAGATGAGGCCAACAAGCAAGTAATTGATGTCACCAGCGAGCTCAAAACACTGCAGAACGTCCTCCAGAACCCCAAGCAGCGTGGAGTTCTCGGTGAGTATCACCTGGAAACAGTTTTAAGCAACGTCTTACCGCCTGGAAGGTTTACTCTCCAGCACAAGTTTAAAGATGGAGAAACAGTTGATGCTGCCATATTTTTACAAGACGGTAAAATCTTACCAGTTGATAGCAAGTTCAGTTTAGAAAACTACAACCGCTTAATTGATGAAAAAGATAAAACCAGGAGAGAAGTGCTTGCAAACAAATTTAAAGCAGACCTTAAAAAAAGAATCGATGAAACTTCTAAATACATTCGCCCGAGTGAAGACACGATGGAGTTCGCCTTTATGTTTATTCCCAGCGAGGCAATCTACTACGACTTACTGGTTAACAAAGTCGGAGCCAGCGGAGTTCAATCCCGTGACCTAGTCGAATATGCCTTTCAAGATAAAAAAGTGATTATCGTCAGCCCAACTAGTTTTATGGCTTATTTACAAACTGTTATGCAGGGTTTGAGGAGTTTGCACATTGAAGAGCAAGCTAAAGAAATTCAAAAAAGAGTAGGGGATTTAGCCCGCCACATTAAAACCTATGAAGGCTTTATGCAATCCCTTGGAAAATCTCTCGGTACAACTGTAAATCACTACAATAAAGCTCACAAAGAACTCGGTAAAATAGATAAAGATGTTATGAAAATCTCTAAAAGTGAAAGCGGCATCGACCCAATCCTGCTAGATAAACCTAGCGAAGACGCCGATTAAGTTTAAGTAAACATGATTATTAACGAAAATCAGCTAAATAGTATCCGAAAGCAGTTAGGGGGCAAGAGGGTCGTAGTAGTATGCGGCATATACGACCTACTACATGTGGGGCATATCAGGTTCTTGCAAAAAGCCAAAGAATTAGGCGATATTTTAATTGTTGGGACGCCAAGAGATGATTACATAAAAACATTTAAAGGTGCAAACAGACCCATAAACAGCTCTGAAGAGCGCGCCGAACTCCTAAACTCCCTAGAGTCAGTTGACTACGTCATTGAAGGAGACAGTAAATACATTAGCCTAGCTCTGCAAAGCTCTATTAAGCCCGATTTCTATGCCTATTGTGGAACCCTAAGGGATGGCCTTCCGGCAAAACTTAAATTCACCTCTCCTAGTACGCAAATGGTGGAGTTCCCAGAAGAGAACAAATCCCGCTGGTCTAGCACCTCTCTACTCGAAAGAGGAAACTTAAATAATTGAACTTAAAGGAATATGGTTATCGGCAGAAAGTTAAAACCTGACGAAAAACTTCTTCAAAGTTGGGTAGTCGAACTCAAAAAGTTTGTTAGCCTGGATCCCAGAATTAACTCAGCTACAATCCGCGGCGGGGCAGTCCTTGACGCCTTCCTGGGTTTAGAGCCTGCGGATATAGACATACTCTACGACCTGAAAGATAAAAACTCTGCGTGTATTTGCAAAGAGCTAGACCAGAAGATTAAAGAGTCTGGTGTATTTGAATTCTATGATGTTGACATTGAGTCTTCAGGCGAAAAAGAGCCTAAAACAAACGCAGTTGAAAGGACCTGTGGCTATTACTCTTACCAAACTGAGTACAACTCAATGCTTGCCCTTTGTAGTAACGGCTTCGTCAGCGGAGACAGTAGAGCTTGGGGCTCTATCCAAGATCTGCAATATAAGTACAGGCCGCAGGCTTTAAGTATGTGGTTCGGCTTCCCAAACAAATCCAAAGACCTTAAAGATCCATTTGAATTTACTCTAGCTCTCGCTATAAGAGCGATTAATTATTGCGTACGCAGAAACCTAACTCCAGATTCAGCTACAAAGGAATTCTTATCTAACCTCGAAATACTGTGCGTGAGCAAAGTAGCCTCACCCTCTAAACAGCTGAGAAGTTACGCTTTAAAAAAACTTAATACGGATTATATTGATAAATTTAACAGCCAAATATTTGTACTTCCCACAGCTGTAGGGGGCTGGCTCACAAAGGCCATAGAGCCTCACGACGAAGACCCCGCTAGCACGTCATTCCCAGCTTGACTGGGAATCCAGTTCATATTAAATTTAACTTATGAGTACTCAAAGTTACGTTTACATTATGGCCAACGTTAGAAATGGGACCCTGTATATCAGTGTCACTTTAAACTTAACAAAAAGAATTTTTGAGCATAAAAGCAAGACTATTGAAGGCTTCACTAAAAAATATAGCCTAGACAAACTTGTTTGGTTCGAGGAACACCCCAATATTCAATCAGTAATATCAAGAGAAAAACAGCTTAAAAAATAAAAATCGGAAGTGGAAATTAAGTTTAATCGAAAACACTAACCCAGAATGGGCTGACCTATACCAGAATATTCTATAAAAGCCCTGCGTCTTTGGGCTAGATTCCCAGTCAAGCTGGGAATGACGTAGGAGATAGACTAGCCAGGATCGTGCAATCTGACAGCGAAGACGCCGATTAAGTTTAGCTTAAACTCTCAGAATAATTCCGTCTCTCTCCATCTTTTTTATCACCTCCTCCATGTTCAGAGAATCAAGAGCCTGCCTCGCCCCTCCAGCCTCTCTAGCGAGAGCTCTAGCCATCTTTGAGGTAAACATATTACACTCAGCCTTACCTAATTTTGGCAGTGTATTTAAAAAAGTAGACTCTCTCAGAGGGAGCTCTAGCATGTCCTCCAGAACAGAAAGTGCCGCCATCTCTCTCTCATCACCACCAAATACATGCATTACACCATATGTACTTCTGTTGGTGTAAATTTCAGGGTCCATCACCCTCTGTCGCCTAGCCTGAGGAAGAGCGCCCTTTACCAGATGATAAAACCCACGATGAGCGCTTCCGTAAACCGTTGCGATATCTAGAGGTTTTGTTTCAGAAAAACCATCGAAAAGCCCTAGCAAGAGACTCGCTTGATGGTCATTAATACCTAATTTTTGCAGAGTATCCATATCCCCATTTAACAGGCCGGCAGTGCAACTAATAATTTGCAGCAAAGCCACCTTTTCTCTCAGTTCCATAATGAACGAGAAGTCTCTGAGCCTTCCGACTTCCTCAGAGACAATGTCATCTAGTGAGCTGGAACAGAGAAAATCGCCCGTAAACCTACCCCTTAAGCTTCTATCAAAAAAATCACCATCCAATTTGACAGCACTAAGACCTTCAGCCTCTTTGATAAGTCTATTCCTAGCATCCACAGAAAACACAAACGAACCCCGCATAGAAGAGGCCTCAGAGACCTGTTCAGTGTAGTTCAGAGAACCCACACAAGAGCCTTTGACATCCAAGCAGCCAGTCTTTGCATCAATCAAGGGCCCCAATGACGTGTCAACAGATCTAGCCACTCCACTGCTCCCCATCAGACCAGCATCTTCTTGAAATACAAGAGGCGGATTACCCAGCCTCCCGAGCTCTTCAATGGTCTGAGCAGCCCTATATCCAGGTGTATGTTCATTAAAAATGCAGGTAACACTTCCTATCCTATTCCTTACAGGCTCAAAAGACGACAATGACTGTTTAAGTTCTTCATTCAATTCACCGATTAGACCCCTACGGTCATCATGATTAACTGAGTCACCTCCTAAAAATTTCGACATAATAGTACGATTATACCACTATTCTACTAGAGTAGCAAGCATTACTGAATTTATCTCAACATCGCTTTTACAGTTTCTAAAATCTGTGGGTCTCCATTTTGAGCTCTAAAATACCACCATTCAGCTCCCCAAAAATAGACCTCTTTAATCCCAGTTTTTTTAGCAAAAGCAATATTCTTTTTAATATCTTCAGCGCTCATCGTTTTATCTTGTTCTTCAATAGAAGCATCTTTAATCTCCCCATTCGCAATCCACGGCTCTAATTGAAATTCATGGATAATACTTGGCTTACCAGTTAAACTTAATTGCCCCTGCGCCAAAAAGCTATAATACCAAGCAGGAAAGGGGTAGGTGAAGTAACCAAGCTGCTGATTATGCACCTTCCTATAAACACTGATCCCATAAATATCTGCCTGAGGTTCGCCAACCGCAAAACCTCCATAGTTGTTAGACCTACTCAAAATAATCGGATGTTCAGAGTCTAGACCTTTCACCAAATTAAATTCTTCTACCAAGCGATCCCTAGAAAAATCTGTACACTGCCCAAAAGCCTCTAAAAAATACTCATTTTCAAGCTGATAGCTAGCCAAAGCTGGGCTATCTTTATAACGCTCCACGACCTCATTCATATAGACTTTAAGTTCTGGATACCACTCATCTTTGCTTAAGTTTAAGGCCCACTGAGGCATATGACATTCTGGCCATCTTGGCTGCCGGAGCCCAATTGCAAGTGAGATTTTAACACCCTTTTCTTCAGCAAGCTTAAACTGCCAATCTAAATCTGAAAAATCGAACTCACCACGTTCCTGCTCGTGCTCACTCCAATAACTGACTAGGCGTAAATTTTTTAGAGTTAGATCATCAACAATAGAATTTAGCGTATCTTTTGGCTCCAAACCTAAGTGCTCGGCATAGCTAGAAACAAATGTAGTACCAAATTTAATATCTTGATCACTAGCACTTCGCTGATACTTAAAAGCTGCCACCCTCATCCCAAAAATTAGAAAAATCAAAGTTAAACAAAAAAGAAATACTGTCTTTTTAATCTTCCCAAACGATCTCCAGGCGACAAGAGACCTAGCTGGAATGGTATTCAGCCTTCTAGTCGCTCTGGTTTTGGTAGGGAGTTTAGATAGCTTATGTTTCTTGGTTTTATCAAGTTTCATTAAACCTAATTATACGCTAAGTCAGAGAGCAAAGTAGTCGAACTATAAAAATTAGCTAGCCGGAGCTGGCGTGACCTCTTCAACTCTTGGAACTTCTTTAACAGCTTTTTCCGGTAATTCATAAATAAATAAAGTCTGGTCATCTTCTCCAAAACCAAAGCTTAGCAAACTGGCAGAATCCACTGAATTATCAATTACAGCAGAGTTAATACTTAAGTTTAATCTAAACTTATTTTCAACGGTTCCGTCAGTTTGAGTTTCAGCAATATTTCTGGACGTTGTAATGGCGAACTTTTCTCCAGATTGATTTAAATAGACTCCAAAAATAGTCGCCGGGTCCTCTTCAAAATCTTTACGGTGCTCTAGCTCTAAATCTAAGCGGGAGTTCTTAGAAAAACTTTGCTGCAGCTCTTTATCAATCCCCGCGTAAGTTTCGTCTTTTCCCAACGTTTTAGAGAGAAAAACCGTCCCTGCAATTGTTGTTCTAGTTTTACTGTTAACGCTGATCTGGCAGTCTTTACCGATCAAGCCAATCCCTACAGAATCTGACCCTTCTTTACAAAAAGCTAGCAAGTAATTTCCATCTTCATCCAGGCTAATTCTTTTTAAAATCCTGGCGTCCAAAGAGTCACCCTTAGATCCATTCACAAAGAAATCTACCACCTCATTGGTGCTAGGGTTATTAGTTGTTGCTAGCCAATTTTTACCACTAGAGTCAGTCTCGTAGTCTAAAATTCCATAGCTAGTTTTAAAAATTTCTTCTTGACCGTTAAAGACGATTTGCTCATCCAGCGCTTCACCATACTGACTCGGAGTCTGCACGCCAGTAGTTTGGATAAATTGAGGATTCCCGTTAATGTTTAAAGCTACAAGACGAGAATTATCTTTTTCACCCCATTGATTACCGTCTACTACAAAAGTTGCAACCTCAACCTGCGTATTTTGAAGAATTTTCGTATTGTCATCTCTTTTGGTTCGTTGCTCTTGACGAACCTTCTGCATTGCCCAATGCTTTCCATCCGCGCTCAAAACTGCATTTTTGAGATCTTCACCTCTATAAACCTCCTTACCATTATAAATCAATCTTTTTGGCGCACTAAGTACGGTAATTAAGTAGTTGCGCCCAGAAACATCAACAAAATAATCTGTACCGTACTTTAAAGCTCCCAGCTCTTCACCTCTTAATTTTATTGTAGCAGTAACAGGCTTTGGGGTTGCTACAGGAGTAGGTATTGTCGGTGGCTTACTAAAAAGTGCAAGATAAACTAATGTTGCCAATAAGCTCGTAATAATGATTCCAGAAATAATCATCACCACCTTCTTGATTGGTTTTTCAGCTTTTGGAGACGGCAATAGCGGGCCTCCAACCATCTCGCTATTAAATTTAAGCCCCTGGCCTAGGTTTTTTTCTTCGTTTCTAGGGAGCTCCAAGCCACCTTCTAACTTTTTTTCCAGATTCTCAGTCCGTTCATCCCGTTCATCCATTTCTGTTCAACCCTTTTTTATATTTTAAACTTAAGCTTTATTATAACAGATTTTAAATAACCATAGCCTAGGAAGTTATCTAATTTTGTATAATTAATTTTAATGCTACAAATCACAGACACTCACTGCCATATCCATGAAAAGGATTATCCAGATGCTAAAAAAAGTATTCAAGAAGCACAATCAGTTGGAATCACAAACTTTATTTGTATTGGAACAGACCTAGAAAGTTCAAAAATAGCAGTTCAATTTTCAAAAGATCATAAAAAAGAGGGTGCATTTGCCGCAATTGGAATCCATCCCCACGAAGCTACTGAAGAAAAAGTTAAACTTAATCTAAGCCGTAAAGTATGGGATGAGCTAGAAGAGCTCGCCAAACAACCAGAAGTCGTCGCCATCGGAGAGTTCGGTTTTGATTTCTTTTATCATGACCCCAAAGAATTGACTTCCAACCAAATGGAATTAGCCAGAAGGCATCTCCAATTAGCCTCTAAGCTTAATCTACCTGTCGTTCTCCATGTTCGCAACGCTTTTAATCCATTTTTTGAGTTAACTAGAGACTTTCCTGAAGTATCTGGGGTAATCCATAGTTTTTCTGACCAGCCGGAGATACTAAAAAGAATCTTAAGTTTAGAGAATAATTTCTACATCGGTTTAAACGGGATTATAACCTTTACTAATGACAGCGGTCAGCTCCAATCTGCTAAAAATGTACCCCTAGAAAGGCTTGTTCTTGAAACCGACGCTCCATACTTGACGCCAACTCCACTCCGTGGTACAATCAATAATATCAAAAATACCCTCATAATTGCTCAATTCTTGAGTGATCTAAGAGGTGAAGAACTAGAGAAACTTTGTGAAGTGACAACAAGCAACGCTAAGAGACTCTTTAAATTGAAGTAAGCGAAAATAATATGAATACTCAGCCAGAGACTTTAAAGACTCCAGAAATCAAAACTCCAGAATCACTGCTTTACGAAGTTGCCTGCGCAGTCATGGCATTAAGGGATGGGTTTACTGTCGAAGCCTAGAATCACACCGTTAAGTTTAGTACTATTAAAATAGAAAGCAGTTTCATATAGCACGCTATGCAGCCGACCATTCAACAAGCTCTTCGTAGGATTATTCGTTCCCAGCCACAGAGCGCTCACTGGGCAGCTAAAGTATTCCAGAATACTGCTAAAAAAAGTCGCACTCAAACCTCAGCTGCAATTAAAGACTTGATTCGCCAAGAAAGTGAGATTGGATCTAAGCTTTTCGGTGAAATACCTAGCGGACATAAACGTGAATTTTTTTGCCTTGATAGTAAAACATGGGTTTGGCGAGAAACCTGGCGAGAAACCCTTGATGGAGACATCAAAGATCAGCTCATTCGCTACGAAGTCCGCTCAAATGGTATTTTAAAATCAGTTAATGGCGAAGG
This sequence comes from uncultured Candidatus Saccharibacteria bacterium, assembly GCA_937871805.1. Taxonomy (GTDB): domain Bacteria; phylum Patescibacteriota; class Saccharimonadia; order Saccharimonadales; family HK-STAS-PATE-42; genus HK-STAS-PATE-42. The sequence goes on along the minus strand of CALMQB010000002.1, from coordinate 2,266 downwards.
CTACCAACATGTTTCTGAAGAAGAGGCTAACAATCTCGCTCAAGCTGCCGTACTGTACCATCAGTATGTTTCTAAGCTAGTTTACAAAAAAGACTCAGCAGACTTAAATAATCTGACACAGCAGAATAACAAAGCGCAACTTCCACGCATGGATCTGATTGATGCCCAGCCTTAAATTTTAATGACTAAGCCGAACAAAACTTACAACCTAGACCACGCTGCGACTGCACCTCTTAATAAATCTGCTCGTAAAAAGATTATAGAATTCATAAATTCAGATTATTATAATCCAGATTCTAACTACCAACCCGCCGTAAACCTAAGGAGAGATCTTGCTGAGACTAAATCTAACCTCGCTAAATTACTCGGAGCCAAATCTCCGAGCATTTTTATAACAAACGGTGCATCAGATGCCACAAACAGACTTTTAAATTTAATTAAGCGTGCACAGCCAAATCCTGAAATCATTACATCAAACATTGAACATTCCACACTTTTAAATTCTGTAAAAGCTCTTAAAAATCATAAGATAGTTTCTATAAACCCAAATGGTGAATTAAGCTTAACTAGGCTCGAAGCACTTATCTCTGATCAGACCATCTTAGTTTCTATTCAGTACGTTAATAACGAGACTGGGCAGATCTTACCAATTAAAGAAATCTCAAAACTTCTCCAAAAGATAAAAGCGGAAAGGGTTTCCAAAGGAGTTCACCTCCCAATCTTTTTACATAGTGACGCCTCTCAAGCTGCAATCACTGAAGATCTCCAAATCCCTAGGCTAGGTATAGATGCATTAAGTTTAAATGGATCTAAATTTGGAGCACTACCAAGCAGCGGCCTACTTTATTTAAGTGCTGACCTGATCCGCTGGCTAGACCACAGAGGCACAGAACTTAATCCTCCAAAAGAAAACCCACTCTCAATAATTTCTGCATACGAAGCCCTAAGCCACTCCATCCAAACCAAAGCTTCTGAAAAGAAGAGACTACTAAACCTAAGCTCTAGCTTTCTAGCAGAACTGGCTGAATCTGGCTTGGAATTTAAACTGAACCCACAAAATTTAAAAATTGGCAAAAAACATACGGGGCACATACTAAACTTAACACTCCCAGGAATCGATGCTGAAAAACTAGTTATTTTAGCCGGCCTAAACGGGGTCTTGTTATCTACTGGAGCAGCATGCTCTGCCAGAAAGAATAAGCCAAGCCACGTGCTAAAAGCATTAAGCTTAACTGATCAAGAAATCAGCTCTTCCATCAGGCTAAGTTTTGGTTCAGCCAACAAATCCTCAAAAGGAGTTCAATTCGCAGCCAAGAAACTTGCGAAACTCTGCCAGCAGGATTCAGTGAGATTCTAGTTTTTAAGCTGATTATTAACTATTTTTTCTAACTCCTCAAGTGCAGAATACATCTCAGCAACAACCTCAGAGGGCGGATAAGTCCAAATAGTGGTAAGAGTTTCTAAGTTACCCATCATCATATTCATCACCTCTGTTCTAAGCTTAAGTTGCTTAATCATCCGTCGATCTTCTTTTGTCGCCCCATTGCCAAGCTCATCGTCAGCTTCAGTCTCATGAGCATCATCAACATCATCCATAGAAAATAATTTTAAGTTAGCATATCCTAAAGATTATATAACAGCTAAAGTGTGGCATAGGTTGGCAATCTTTATTATTTTTATAAGCTGAAAGCATAAAAAATTACCAGACTTTATCGGCAGAGTTCTATCAAACCCTACTTTTAACTAAACTTTTTCTATAAAAATACATCCACCAGGACACTCTTCAGCTGCCTCAACTACTAATTCTCCAAGGCCACTGGGAATTATGACCTTCGAGTCAGGACCACCCTCTCCAGATTTTGTTTCAGAACCAAATTCTTTGACATAATATTTTCCATCACCACCAGCAACAAAGACACCTGGACAAATCTCCGCACATAGACCATCTCCAGTACATAAGTTTTGATCAATCCAAACTCCTAACTGTTCTGCCATAATAAAATCCTTTCAACTTAAACTTAACTTCCAATTCAGATTGCATAAAAAATCTTCCACAATTGCACTCTAAATACTCAAAAATGTTAAACTTAAACTCATGATTAGGCTGTTAAAAATAATTCTGGCTATACTTGCTGCTTATATCGTCTTTATTCTAGTTGTAGATAATTTTGTGGTAGAAAATAGTAAACCTCAAAAAGCTGATTTTGTTGTCGTTGTTAGCGGAGGTGACACTGTTGGCCGAACCAAAAAAGGAATTGAGCTTTAC
>CALMQB010000001.1 GCA_937871805.1 uncultured Candidatus Saccharibacteria bacterium | reverse complement strand
CTCGGTGAAAGTGCATTGGCGGTAAAGATGCCGTCTGTCCGCACCAGGACGAAAAGACCCCGTGGAGCTTTACTACAAGTTTACATTGAATCGGGTTACAACATGTGTAGAATAGGTGGGAGCCTTCGAAGCAGATGCGCCAGCATTTGTGGAGGCATCAGTGAAATACCACCCTTGTTGTGATCTTGTTCTTACCCTTACCGTTATCCGGTAAGGGGACCGTGTATGCTGGGTAGTTTAACTGGGGCGGTTGCCTCCCAAAGAGTAGCGGAGGCGTTCAAAGGTTGGCTAACTACGGATGGAAATCGTAGTGATAGTGTAAACGCATAAGCCAGCTTGACTGTGAGACTTACAAGTCAAACAGGGACGAAAGTCGGAGTTAGTTGTCCTCTGTTTTGTAATTTATTACATTAGCGCGTGGTAGCGGCAGAGCTTACGGATAAAAGTTACCCCGGGGATAACAGGCTTATAGCGCCCAATAGTTCACATTGACGGCGCTGTTTGGCACCTCGATGTCGGCTCATCACATCCTGGAGGAGGAGCCTCTTCCAAGGGTTCGGCTGTTCGCCGATTAAAGTGGTACGCGAGCTGGGTTAAGAACGTCGTAAGACAGTTCGGTTTATATCCGGTGTGGACGAGTAGGAATTGTGAGAGTAGCTGCCCCTAGTACGAGAGGACCGGGGTGGACGAACCTCTGGTGTGTCAGTTGTTGTACCAACAGCATTGCTGAGTAGCTAAGTTCGGACCGGATAAGTGCTGAAAGCATATTAAGCACGAAGCCGCACTCAAGATTACAGTTCCCTAGGAGATCCCTGAAAGACCATCAGGTTGATAGGTATGCGGTGAAAGCATGGCAACATGTTGAGCCTACATATACTAATAGATCCATTGAGCTTTTATGAACCATGCTGACCAGGTCATATTAAATTTATTTAGTGTGATTTGATCTGCTGGAGATTAAAGTTTACTTCTATAATCTAAACAGGCAGTACAGTGATATTATTTGTTAAAATAATATTGTTGGTCTTGTTCAATAAGAATTTTTTAACCAAAGTTAAACTTAACAGTTTGAAAGACCATGGTCAGTTGATCACAGCCCTTATTATTTTGAAGGTCTGTGATCGGTGCCCATGGCGCTGGGGAAACGCCTGATACCATTCCGAACTCAGAAGCTAAGCCCAGCAGCGGCGATGATACTCCTTCGGGGGAAAGTAGCACGGTGCCGAATTATAAGAAAGAAGTCCTAAGGGGCTTCTTTTTTCTTTTGTTGAAAAAAATACTTTGAAAATAATAGTTTAAATTATTGATAATAATTCCTATGAAAGTTACAGGTTTGGTGTATTGGGTCCTAGATAATCAAGTATCTGAAAAATTCTATAAAAAGATTGGATTTAAAATTGTAGAGTCTAACGAAAGACACACAATTCTAACCTTAGATGATTTTGAGCTTACTTTAGTTAGCATTAGGGATGAGACTGAGTTTGCTGAGGATGCAATGACTAGTGGAAAGGGTAAAGGCTCGTATCTTTATGTAAAAGTGGGTGACGTTGATGAACTCTACAATAAACTTACAGGAGCTGCACTAGAGACTTCTAGCGTTCCCAGAGATTGGGGTTGGGGTAATAGGGAATTCGTTATTAAGGATCCTGACGGTTATAAAATTTGTTTCTGGCAGAAGACTGCATAAAAAGGTTGACATTGGTGCTTATGTTTGATAAGATAGTATGTAGATTCAAAAAGTTTACATCTATTTAGTTAGAAGTAAGAATTTAATCTAATGATTCACAAGCTTAATCTTTTGATTAATCTAGTTTTTGCAGATAAAATACTTAGTAAGCGCTTTTGATATCTAGAGTTTAAAAACTCTTTGAGGGTAGTTCTTGGAAATTTATTTCTAGGGCTGCCCTTTTTTGGTTTTTACTCTAGAGAACTGAGAGATTAAGTTTAACTAAATTAAAGTACGGAGATTTTATTATGGCAGGAACAAAAGAAGGAGCAGCAAAGGCTAAGAAAACAATTGAAGAACGTCATGGACAAGACTTTTTTGCACGAATAGGTGGTGCTGGTGGCAAAGTAACTGGTACTAAAAAAGGTTTTGCAGCAAACCCAAAAAGAGCTAGTGAAGCGGGTAAAAAAGGTGGCGCAAGATCTAGACGTGGAGTTAAAGCCAAGGCTAAAGAAATTGCTGTAAAAAGCTAGGAAAAATTAAGTTTAAGTAATAGGTATAGCGGAGGCTGAGGAAATCAGGGTTCCTTTTGGAGTAGAGGATGAGGTGCTTGTTGGTCTTTATGGCCAACTGCCTGAAAAGTGTCAGCGTTGCCCTGGTGTTTTGGGAATGATGGGAGGGGTTGCAAGTGCTCGAGAAATGCTGGATGTTGGGATAGAGTAGGAAAATCATGTTGGTTTTGTGGTGGCAGGAGTGGAGTCAGGTCTGAGATTCCGAATTTTGGCGATTAACGAAATGAGCTGCTCAGGTCCCAGAAAAGCTACCGAAGAGGCTACCCAGGGAGCTGACGGAGAATCTTGTAAAAATAAGGATTCAGGAGCTTGCCCTATTTCAAAACTTGTTAATACTGCTGAAACTATAGCAAATCAGGGAGTGCCCGATGCTGTTCACAGGTACCATACTTATTTAGAGTCAAACAAGAACGCTCCAGGTTTTTAGTTCACGCTTAGGTCTTACGATAGGTTCTTTTGAACCTGGATCTACTGACATTCCAAGCGGTGGAACAGTTTAAACAGTAAAAGCTGGTCGATCTATTCTGGAGGCCAGTTTTACTGCACTTGGGGCAGATAACTCTTGAGCTTGCCCAGTTTATGTATGTTTGTAGAGAATCATTTTGTTCATGCTCTGAGAATTTAACTTGGTATTTAGCGCAAAGCTCTTTAGATAGGTACCAAGCTTCAGCCTCTATTTTGAGGAGTTCGGCATCAGATCGGTAATCTTGATGGTTAAGTCTTGCGTGCGCAACCTCGTGTAGCAGTTTATTTTTAAACTTGAGCTCATTTTTTAGAGTAATCTTTGCCGGGCACTCTCCATAATAAATTGTAGTTTTAGCGCTATTCCACCAGAAGTTATTTTCCTGCTTAAACTTAAGTTGTGGACAGTCGGCCTCAAGTTTATGTAATAGTTCCGCATAGGTCATTTCTGTAAGACTTTTAAGGTTTATTTAAGTTTGATTTGAGTACAATAAGGGCTTATGAAGGTGGTCTTAAAGCCTAGTTCTTGGGACTTCTGATTGAGCTGCTTTGTTTGCCTTGGATCGTGTTCAAGGAGAACCCAGTTTTTAGCATTGAGAACTTGTTTAATCCTAACTTGTTGTAGTAGGTTGATGATGGTTTGCAGGCCATCATTTTCGGAGTAAAGAGCAGAGTACGGTTCAAACGAGAGGTTTTTCTTCTTTAGTCCTTCCCATCTTGGGTTCAGATAAGGTAGATTAGCGACGATGTAGGAGCATTCAAGATCTTTGCTGCTGAAGGGCCTTAGAAGGCTACCTTTTACAAAACTGATTTGTTTTCTGGGAACTTTGTTAAGGTTGCGGTTTTGCTTAGCTAGCCGTAATGCTGTAGAGCTCACATCACTAACGGTTAGACTTAGGTCTGGGCGAGCTTTTGCTATTGACAGAGCTATTGCTCCAGAGCCAATTCCAACTTCAATTACTTTGGAATTTTTTGGAATATTAGAAATGCTAAACTCTGCTAACACCTCGGACTCCGCCCTTGGAGCTAAAACCTTTGAGTTCACCTTGAGCTTGGTGTTATAAAATTCGGTTGAACGCACGACTGCCGCAAGAGGCCGACCGACCAGGAGCATTCCAAGATGGTTATTGAGTTTAAGTTGTTTTTTTGAAGAAAGTTTTATTTTGGGTGCAACTTGAAGGAGCTCTTCGGGTTTGAGGCCTAAGACTTTGAAAATAATTTCTTCGGGCGCAGTAGGGTTTTTAGACAGAGTAGACTTTCTGGCTTTTTTTATCCAGTCTTCTAAAGTTATTGGCTGCAAGAGTCTACTCATTTTCTAAGATTTCTATTTCGGCTTCTTTAAGTTTTGCGAACAGGTCGTCGACATCTCCATCCATGAAACCACTAATATTTCCCCTATTAAAGCTAATTCGATGGTCAGTTATTCTATCTTGTGGAAAATTATAGGTTCTTATTTTTTCACTTCGATCTCCAGAACCAATGAGAGATTTTCTTTTTGAGCTAAGTTCTTTTTGCTGTTTATCTAATTCGATTTGAAGCAATCTAGACCTAAGTACTTTCATTGCCTTATCCTTATTTTTGAGCTGTGACTTTTCATCTTGACAAGTTACAATTAGGCCAGTTGGAAGATAGGTTATTCTGATGGCGGAGTCTGTGGTATTGACACTCTGACCGCCATTGCCACTACTTCTAAAAGTGTCTATTCTAAGGTCTGCAGGGCTTACTTCAATGTCAGTCTCTTTAGCCTCCGGCATTATAGCAACAGTAGCGGTTGAGGTGTGGATGCGACCAGCCGATTCCGTAACTGGAATACGTTGAACTCTGTGGACTCCAGCTTCAAACTTAAGTTTACCGTACGCATCTAGACCTTTGGCTTCAATCGATATTTCTTTGAGGCCTCCGCTATCTGAGGAGTTTGAGGAAATTATTTCAGATTTAACTTTATTATTTTCGCACCAGCGTAGATACATTCTAGCTAGTTCACTTGCAAAAAGGCTGGCCTCGTCACCCCCCGCGCCTGCTCGAACTTCTATAATTGCATTTTTTGAATCATTTGGGTCTTTTGGAGCGAGTAGCCTACGAAGGTCAGAGTTAGCTTTTTTTAGGTTACTTTCTACTTCATCTTTCTCATCCCTAGCAAGAGAAGAGAGTTCGGGGTCTTTTGAGTTGATCATCTCTTCTGCCTGGGAGAGCTGGTCCTCTAGGTTGCAAACTGCCTGAAATGCAAGCGAGACAACCTCTAGCTCCCCCAATCGTCGACTTTTTTCAGCAATATGGGGATCATTAAAAGCCTCTGGAGAGGAAAGCTCAATCTGCAACTGAGCTCGGGTTTGTTTAACTTTCTTAAACTTCTCTTGCTGGGCTTGATTCACTTTTTCGAGTTATTAGTATTTTAGTATGTGATCTTTCAATAAATTATAACACTGATATGGCCATCCTGGTCGGTATTTAAAAATACCTATTTGAGGAGTAGTTGAATGTGATAAAATAAGAGCTTAGTAAGGCGAATTTCATAACTTAAGTTAATCTTAACAAGTTCGTAAGAAGCCTAGGGGTACTTTTAAGAGGATACCCTTAAGGTAGAGCGTTGTTAACTGACCAACAGGTTGGGGTTATGAAGAATTTTGCAAGAATAATAGGAGTAATAAAATTATGCCAAAAACTATGGATGAGCTGCTTTCGGGCTCAAAGACCGTGGAGCCGTTAGAGAATGAGCAGATTATATCTGCAAAAGTAATCGAGATAAAAGGCAAGAAGTTGAGCTTAGACCTTGGTCCTTATGGACTAGGCCTAGTGCCTAAGAGGGAACTAGGGCTCGGAAAATCATTTGAAGTAGGTCAAGAAGTTGAGGCAATGGTGGTCGATGCGGATGCGGAAAGTGGCCAAGTTCTAATGAGTGTCAGGAAGGCGCATAGAGATAGGGGCTGGAAGACGGTAGAGGATGCGTTCAAAGATGGAACAAAAATTGAAGTTATTCCAGTCGACTGTAACAAGGGTGGGTTATTGATTGAATTGGAAGGTGCAAAAGGGTTCTTACCTGTTAGCCAGCTTTCAAGCAAGAACTATCCTAAGCTTTCTGGTAACCAAGATAAGTCTGCAATTGCAGATAGCATCAAGTCTCTAATCGGGAAGCCAATGGAGGTTAAGGTTATAGCATTAGATCGTTCAGATAATAAGCTTATATTTTCTGAAAAAGATGGTCGTGGCAAAACTGACGAAGTTGAGCTTAGCGACTTTGAGATTGGTCAAACTGTCGCCGCTAAGGTCACGGGTATAGTCGAGTATGGTGCATTTGTTTCAACAGAAGGGGCAGAGGGTATGATTCATATCTCTGAACTTTCTTGGAAGCGGGTTGGTTCACCTGAAGATGTAGTATCTGTTGGCGACGAGCTCGAGCTGAAGGTAATCTCTCTTGATAACAATCGTCTAGGCTTAAGCCTAAAGCAGATGAGCCCGGACCCTTGGGAGGAGGAAGTTTCTGGCTTTAAGGCTGGAGACAAAGTTAAAGCTAAGGTGACAAGGATTACGCCCTTTGGGGCATTTGTTCAGGTGACGCCTTCAGTTGAAGCACTGGTGCATATCTCTGAGGTAGGTGACGGAGAAGGTGGCGAGCCAGAGCAGGTTTTCAAGCTTGATCTAGAGCAAGAGTTTGAAGTAATTGATGTCAACAAAGAAACCAGAAGGATGTTCCTGGGTCTGCCTGGCGCAGTGAAGGCTAGAGAAGAACGGCTTAAAAAGAGAGATAGTAAAGAGACAACGTAAAATTAGATTAAAAAAGGAACCTGCGACAATGTAGGTAAGACAAGCCGTGAGTGAAGAGACCAATGAGAGAAGAAAAGTTGAGATCACTAGCAGCGTCACTGTTGGAGAGTTGGCCGAGCTATTAGAACTTCCTCCGGTTAGTTTAATTGGTGAACTTTTTAAGAATGGGATTGTGGCGACCATTAATCAAAAGATTGATGCAGACACGGCGCAGATTATAATTGACGAACTTAAACTAAGTGTTGAAATCGTCTCCGTCTCTGATTCTGTAGCCACTGAAAGGCTTAAGGATAGGCCAATTGGTCAAAGGGCTGGCAAGGGGTGGAGAGATAGATCTCCAGTTGTGGCAATAATGGGGCACGTCGATCACGGTAAGACGAGCCTGCTCGATAAGATTCTAAAGCTTAGCGTTGCTAGTGGTGAGGCTGGTGGCATAACTCAACATATAGCTGCCTACCAATCTACTTATGAAGGTAAGAGTGTTACTTTTTTGGATACTCCAGGCCATGAGGCATTTAGTGCACTGCGTCAGCATGGGGCAGCACTTACGGATATGGCTGTAATTGTAGTCGCTGCAGATGACGGCGTAAAACCTCAGACATTAGAAGCGCTTAGATTTGCAAGTGAGCAGAGTGTAAAAATCATAGTTGCTATTACTAAGATAGACAAACCAGATGCTGATTTGTCTAAGGTGAAGCAGGACTTAGTGAACGCGGGGCAAACTCCAGAAGAGTGGGGCGGGGATACGGTTATTGCTGAGGTATCTTCTAAGACTGGTGAGGGTATGGATAAGTTATTAGAAATTATAAACCTAGTTGCCGAAGTTGAGGAGTTAAAGGCAGACTATGACTCTCAGGCAAGAGGTATTGTAATTGAATCTCACACAAGAAAAGGGGTGGGCTCATTAGTGAAAGTTTTGATAACTAGGGGTGAAATCAAAAAAGGGGATAATATTGTGGTTGGCTCTAGCTATGGAAAAGTTAGAATTCTCAAGAGTTGGAGTGGAGAAGATATAGATTCTGCTGGGCCCTCTACACCAGTACAGATAAGTGGCTTGAAGTCGCTGCCTGGGTTTGGCGATGAGCTTAATTTTGCGAGCAGCGATAGGGATGCAAGGAAGGCTGCAGAGTCTGCTAGCTCTCAGAGTGGTTCTGCGCATATGAATAGCGAGGAGCTTCTAAGGGTTATGAGTAGACGTAATGAACTTTCGGTAATGCCGATAATGGTTAAGGCTGACGTGGCTGGTTCGCTGCGCTCTGTTGTAGACAGTATACAGCTCATTGCTACTGGTGAAGTTGAAGCTAAAGTGATTGGTTCAGGGGTTGGAGATGTTACTGAGAGTGATATTGCTTTGGCCTCCTCGACTAAAGCAACTATTTTTTGCTTTAACGTTGGAGTATCTAGGTCCATGGAAAGATTGGCAAAGAACGGTGGTGTAAAAGTCCGAACCTATAAGATTATCTATGAGTTAATAGATGAGGTTAAGACTGATTTAAGTAAACTCCTCGTGCCAGAGGTAAAAGATACTGTAACGGGGCGTTTGATAGTCAAGGGTGTCTTCAGAACAACTGAGAATGAGCTCGTTTGTGGTGGAGAAGTAACGAAAGGCTCAATCTCTAAAGGTTCTAGGGCTCAAGTTATGCGTGGTGATAAACAGATTGGTGATGCTGAAATATCTTCAGTTCAAGAACGAAGCCAAGAGGTCAGGGAGGTTAACGCGGGTACAATGTGTGGTTTAAAGTTAAAGCCAGAAGGTAAATTTAAGCTTCTAGAGGAAGACCGGCTGGAGGTCTATAAAAGAGAAATTATAGAAAAAACCTTATAGTAGACGGTTTTGTATTTTGAGCCTGATGCCTGTATATTATAAGCATATGGGCTTTTGATATTAGAGCGTATTTAGAGATTTTAAACTTAAAAAATATAACGAATTAATTATGAATCCAGTTACAGGTGGTCTACCGCAAGATAATAATCCTCAGCCACAGCCTTCGGTCAACCCTGCATATCAGCCTCCGATTCAGCCTCAGCCTGTGGCACAACAGCCACTATCTCCTGTTGCTGGAGTCTCACAGCCTCAACCGGTGCAACAGCAAGTCAGCGGGGCTGGGCAAGTCCAACAGCAGGCCGGTGGAGTCACTATTCCTCAGCTTGACGATGCTTTTCTGCAATCCATTGGCTTAGGAGTTCTCCCTGACATAGAGCGTTCTGAGATGCTTCAGCAAATGAGGAAGACGTTAGAGTCTAATGTCGGAATGGAAATCTATAAGAATCTTCAAGAGTATCAACTTGCAGAGTTTGAAGGCTTTATGCCCCTAAACGATGACAATGGTCAGGTTGTTAACTCTCCAGAAGATGCTAATGCGAATGCCCAGAAATGGTTAGACTCTAATGTTCCGACTTGGAGGACCAACCCTGAATTACAGGGAATGTTGCAAAACCCAACTCAAATTCAGAACTTTGCAGCAATGAACTGGTTGCAGAAAAATTTCCCAGGTTATAGAGGTGTTGTCTCTGCAGAGATGACAAAGCTGATGACAGAAGTCAGGAACAATGTTCCGCAGATTGTAGAAGCAGTGATGGGCCCCCAGGGGACTAATACTCAAAATAACGTGCCGAACATGCAACAAAATCCGCAGATTCAGCAGCCGGTTGTTCAGCAACAGTACCAAAATCCTGTTGCTCAGTCAGGACAGCCTCCAACTATGAATATTCAGTAGATTTTAAATCTTGAATTAAATTTAACATAAGACCTCCTAGGTTCTAGGCTTGAAGCTTGGTTCTGTAACCATTAAGAAACTCTTGCTGAGTTATCTCTTTCCTGCCTGGTAATTTTAATTTATCTATATTTAGGTAGCCATCTGATGTTTTGATTGAAAGTGGTCCATACTGATGATTCTTCTGGCTTGAAAAAGTGGCTTTTGTAATGGTCAAAATCAAATTGGATTGATCTTTTAGCTCTAAGCTTAATTTAGAGCTCGGCCAATTAAGATAGGCGCGGATTTCTTTAGTTAGCACAGATGCTGGTTTAGTTAAATTTAAGTTTGAATCTGACTTTTCGATGAGCTTGCAGAAGATCATGTCTCCAGTTTGCTGATTTGGAGAAGGAAGTGCAGCTGAACACAGTAGATCTGTAATTTCTATTGCGCCCATAGAACCTAGTTGGTCGGCGAGTTCTTGTTTCGACTCTTGGCCGTTTAATTTAAGTTTAACCTGCTTAAAGATTGGTCCGGAATCCATACCTGCGGAGAGGGCCATAATAGATACTCCGGTCTCTTCATCGCCGTTTAAGATGGCGGATTCTATTGGGGTTGGTCCACGATATTTTGGAAGGAGAGAGGGGTGCAAATTTAGAATTCCCTTTGGAAAAAGATCGATAATTTCTTGGGGGATAATCTTTCCGTAAGCTGCTAGGATGGCGAGCTCTGTTTGGTGCTGGCTTATTTTTTCTTTTAGATCTTGAATAGATTTTGGGACAAAGAGTTCAATGTTATTCTCTATGGCAAATTTTTCAATTTCTAGCTCTTTGCTGTTTCTGCTCCTGGAGCCTTTCTGGTTGACGATGATTAAGTCTATATTAATGCCAGTTTCTTTGAGTAAAGTCAGTACTGGCAGGCTAGTTGTGCAGCCGCTTGCAAGGCGTTCATTTCCAAAAAATATAACTGATTTTTGCATTACTTCTGCATCTTTAGCGATTAAAAATCCCTCTTTTTTCTACTTCAGCTTGTGTTAAGTCTATGACGGAATCTGTCTTTGGGTCATATTCTTTAAAGTAGCCACCTTGAGATTCGGTTAGGGCTCTATCTAAGAATAGCAGGCCGTTAGTGTGATCAACTTCGTGTTGAATAACTTTGGCTTCATAGCCTCTGGCAGTAAATTTAATCTCGTTGCCATCTTTATCTTGAGCGCGGACTCTTATTTTTGGATAGCGCGGAACTTTAGCATGGATTCCATGGACACTCATGCAGCTCTCATCTTCTAGCATAGGAGCGCCTTCGTACTTGATAATCTCGGGGTTTATGAGCGGGTAGAAATCTGCCTTTTGGTAGTCGTCAAAATCCGAACGTACTAAGACTACACGATAAAGTTCGTTGATTTGAACGGCAGCTAGGCCAACGCTGACATAGCGCTTTTCACCTTCCTCCCACTCTTTTAGGGTTTTACGCATTGTTGCAATTAGATCTTTGATTTCTTTAGATTTTGGGTCGGCGGGCATAGAATCTTTGTGTAAAGAAGGGTGGGGGTCAAGAATTACAGTTTTAGCTTTAGTCTGTGTCATAATCTTAGATTAAGTCTAATTATAACAGAGAGAAAGTTTTGTATGATATCGGAGAGCTGGGCGATTTTAGGTGCTGGAATAAACTTGATGGGGGGGGGCTTGCATATCTTTGGGGTACTTGGAGGGGTAAGAATTCTCCGAACCGAGCAACTTGGTTAATTTGGGCGATTGCTCCTTTTGTAATTTTGGCAGCGCAGGCAGATGCAAGAGTCGGGACTCAGGCTTTGTTAACATTTACTGCGGGATTTCCTCCTGCTTTGATACTCTTAGCGTCTTTCAAAAATAAGAAGTCATTTTGGAAACTGGGTGCTATTGATTATGGGTGCGGGGTTTTATCTATTTTCGGGCTTTTACTCTGGCTGATCATGAAAGAGGGGAGCTTGGCTATCATATTTGGTATTGCCTCTGATTTTTTAGCTGCGATACCTACAGTAATTAAATCTTATACAAACCCTAAAACTGAGAGTGGTCCACCCTTTTTGTTTAATATTGTAGGAGCGGGCATTACTATACTAACAATAGAATCTTTCAACCTAGAATCGTCTGCATTTGCTGTTTACTATTTGATACTTGCTACTACGCTATTTGTATCAATACAATTTAAGGTTGGGCCTAGGTTAAAATCTAAGAAGTTAGAGAATATCTAGCGGGTCGATATCGAAGGTCCAGTTGGCGGGGAGGTGGTCGTCCACTATTTTTAACAACCTTTCCCGGTTGGTTGATTTTATTATGATTTGGTATTGATATTTTCCAGCGGCTTTTTCCCTGAAGGAGGGGCTTGGTCCTATTATTTGAGGTAGCGGTACTTTAAGCTTGGTCTTTACTTGCTTAACTAGAGCAGAGGAGGCTTTTAACGCACTTTCTACCGAAGCGTACCTGCCAACCATTTTTAATTGATAGCTAAATGGAGGGGTAAAGTTGGCCCTTCTTTCTTCTAATTCGGAATCATAAAAAGCTGAGTAATCCTCCCTAGAGGCAAGTTTTACTGCGATGTGGTTTGGTGTGAAGCTTTGAATGATAACTTTGCCTTTGGTGTGACCTCGGCCAACTCGGCCAATAACCTGAGTAATAAGCTGGAAGGTTCGCTCTGATGACCTAAAATCAGGCATAGCTAGGCCAGAGTCGGCTTGAACAAGGGCGACTAAATTTAGCTTTGGAAGGTCGAGTCCTTTTGCGAGCATTTGAGTGCCGACTATAATATCCACCTCTCCTTTTTGGAGCCTTTCAAAATTTTCTTGTAGTGTCGAATCCTTTTTGGTGTTGTCGGCATCGAACCTGGCGATACGAGCTTCTGGGAACTCTTTTTCGAGTTCAGAAACAATCTTTTTGGTGCCAAAGCCCCTTAGGCTTAATGTTGGTGAACTACATTCGGGGCAGATAAGTTTAGGCTTAGATTTAAATCCACAGGTGTGACAGAGCAAGGAATAGCTATCTGAATGAAAGACAGCTGGAATTAGGCAGTGTGGACAGCTATTAATCCATTCGCAGTTTGAACAGAGCTGCATTCTAGAGGTTCCGCGTCGGTTATGAAAAATTAAAACCTGGTTCAAGCTTGAAAGAGAGTCCTGAATAGCCTTGGTGAGTTTAGTTGATAGTATTTTACTACTAGAGAAGTTTTCTTTTATTCTTGAATCAATAAGTTTAACTTCTTTTTGCTGAACGCTACGCTTGCTTAGGTTTAAGACGGGGACTTTCTTTTTGATGAGAATATTTAATTCGGCAATGTTTGGAGTTGCGCTACCTAGTATCAGCTTTGCATTATGGAGCTCCACCAATTTGGCGGCAATAAGTGAAGAATTATACTTTGGAGACGAGTCCTGTTTATATGACGAGTCATGAAACTCATCCATAACTATTAATCCTAAATTTAGAATTGGAGAAAACATTGCGGAGCGTGGTCCAAGGACTATGAAGTTTATATTCTTTCTACTTAAGTTTTGAATAAGTTGCCAATTCTTAGTTCTTTGGACGGGTGTTTGTTTAGAGTGGAGTAATATTAATGGAAAGCCTAGGCTTTCAAAACGGAGGACATTCTGAGTTGTTAAGCCAATTTCTGGAACTAAAACCAGAACTGATCTTTTAGCTTGGAGTACTTTTTTTGCAGCGTGAAGGTAGACTTCAGTTTTTCCAGAGCCAGTGGCTCCATGCAAAACAAATGATCTTTGTGAAGCTGTGGTAATTACGTCTAGTGCACTTTCTTGCTCGACATTGAGAATGTTGAGAGGTTTCTCGTCTGATATATTTTTATTACCCTGTATAATTTTAATTTGATTACTGATCCATTTTTGGTCCGAGGATTCTATAATTCTCTTGATCAAGTTATTTGTACAAAATAAATTTATAGTTGGCCCAGGGTCTGCTCTGTAGTACTCTCTAACCCATTGAAATAGCTTGATCTGTAACTCAGATAGAAATGACTTTTCGATAAGCTCTGTAATAGGTTTTATCTTAAATTTAGGCTGTTTGGATTCTGTAGCTAAGACGATTCCGTAGACCTTTCTGTTGCCGAAGGGGCAGGCCACAAGGTCGCCTGGTTTAAGTTCTAGCCATGAAGAGTAGAGAAACGTGCTGGTTGAGGTGAAGGAGTTTTTACCAGGTATTGCTATTGAGTGTAGAATCATAATCTTTAACTGTTATTTTAACAGAATGGCGTACCTAGTTGTGAAGGTTGCTTGCAGTTGAGCAGGCGTTTGTTCAATAATGGTTATGTATATTGATATTAAGGATCTAAGTTTAATATGTCGGAAGAATATAAAAGCTACTGTGGAATTGATGTTGGCTCAGAGAATGTGCGTTGTATCATTGCCCGTCCCCCAGAAAAACCTGGAGAGTTGCCTCATATCCTTGGGGTTGGAAAAGCAAAAAGTTTCGGAGTGAGGAGGGGGGTGGTCATAGACCCTGCTTCCGTTGCTCAGTCTGTGGATGAAGCTCTAGCAGAGGCAGAAAAAGTTGCTGGAGTCAGTATAGAAAGTGCAACATTTTCTGTGAATGGTCTCGGCATAGAGACCTATAAGTCTAGTGGAGTGGCGGCTATAAATCATGAGGGTCCTATTTCTGAAGACGATGTCGAAAAAGCCCTCAGTGCCGCCTCGTTAGTTCAACTACCTAACAACAGTCGCTTATTGGAGGTCTTGCCTGTTTCTTACAGTGTAGACGGCCAAGATGAAATTCAAGACCCTACAGGAATGGTGGGCTCCAGGGTTGAAGCCAATGTAGTGGCTATATCTGCGCCAGAAAGTAGCTTGAGGGCCATCGAGAAGGTGGCGGATATTGCAAACGTTGCCATTGGCGGGTTGCAGCCTTCAGTCAGGATGGGGGCCGAGGCAATACTAAGTAGAGAAGAGCGAGAAATAGGCGTTCTATATATTGACCTTGGTGGTCAGACGACAAGCTTAGCAGTTTTTGAGGAGTGCAAATTGAGGAAAATAGTTGAGGTTGCCGTGGGCTCCAGTAGCGTCACTAACGATCTGGCAATAGGCTTAAAAATTGAGATAGGTTTGGCTGAAAAAATAAAAAAAGCCTATAGTGAGCTAATGTCTAGTTTGGAAAAGACGATTAAGTTTGAGTGGGAGGACGAATCTCTTGAGTTTAAGGTCTCGGACATAAACTTAATTGTAGAAGCTCGATTAGAAGATATTTTTCGAAGACTTTTAAAGAAGCTTAAGAAGTCCGGTCAGAGTCCGAGACTACCAGGAGGGGTAATCCTATCTGGTGAGGGGGCTTTGATTGATGAGCTAGATAAGATTTCTAGGTCCATACTTAAGCTCCCATCAAAGCTGGCTAAACTGGAGGGTTACAAGACCTCAACTGGTGAGGTCCTTGATTTGGGCTGGTCTAGCGCAATAGGACTTGTTTTGTTTGATGATAGGTCATTTAGTGACCTAAAAAAGACACCTAAGCGCGGTCCATCAAATGTTTTTGAACAGTTTAGAACTTTTTTGTTCAGATCAAAAAAGTAATAACTAGTATTGAGTAAATATTCTGCTATACTACTATTTATAGATACTTAAGTTGAGTCCATTTATACTCAGACTGGTATTTATTTTAAATATAGATTAAATAAATTGTTCGGAGGATATAATGCCAGAATTTAAAATTGAAGATCCGCAAAGCTTAGCTGTAATAAAGGTCTTTGGGATAGGCGGAGCGGGTGGGGCCGCAATTAATAGGATGAAGAGTTCTGGCTTAGCGGGAGTTTCCTATGTTGCCGTTAATACTGATGCCCAAGCTTTAGCCCACTCTGAAGCAGATGAAAAAATCCATATTGGAAGAGATACTACCCGTGGTCTTGGTGCTGGGGCTGACCCTACAGTTGGTCGCTTAGCTGCTGAGGAGTCTAAAGAGGATATACGAAAGTCCCTAGAAGGTGCGGATATGATCTTTATAGCTGCTGGACAGGGCGGTGGGACGGGCTCCGGAGCTTCTGGAGTAGTGGCAAGTATAGCTCAAGAGATGGACATTCTAGTTCTTGGTGTTGTCACAAAGCCGTTTAGCTTTGAAGGAGAAAGAAGGCGAAAGAACGCAGACTGGGGAGTTCTAAAGCTTGAGCCTTTTGTAGACACATTAATAACTATTCCAAATGATAAGCTTTTGCAGACCATAGAAAGAGATACTCCGCTGGTAGAGGCATTTAAGTTTGCAGACGATGTTTTGAGACAGGGAGTCCAGGGCATAACCGACCTTATTACAGAGGCTGGTCTTATAAATCTAGATTTTGCAGATATAAAAACAATTGTCAGCAAGGCTGGTTCTGCTTTAATGGGTATAGGCAGGGCAACTGGAGAAAATAGAGCCGTAAATGCAGCTCAGCAAGCGATTGAGTCTCCGTTGTTGGAAGTTTCAATTGATGGCGCAAGGGGGGTTTTATTTAGTATTTCTGGTGGTGCAGATTTAAGCATGCACGAAATTAATGAAGCCGCTGAGGTCATAACTTCAGCTGTTGCCCAGGACGCAAATATAATTTTTGGTACTTCTGTCCGTGATGACCTCGCAGATGACGAAGTGGTTGTCACTGTTGTTGCGACTGGCTTTGATCCGTCCTACTTCCACTCTCGACCAAACAATGCTGGATTGGCTGAAATTGAAGGAGAGGGCTTGAAGCACCTGGAAAATGAAAGAAAAAATGGATCTTCCTGGAATGATGATGCAGTGAAGAGGGTCAAGGAGGAGGTTGGTGATATAGGTGCTGACTTAGATAGTGACGAAGAGCATGGCAATGAGAACTCAATGACCTCCGAAGATGATGACGACAGAGATGTCAGCGTTTGGGATGACGATGGTGACGACGACGATGATGATGATGATGAGAGCGACGAAGATGAAACTCCATCCTTCTTAAAAAGAAGATTTAAAAAGAAGTAAACTTAACAGCATCTATTTATTGCAAAAGGCGCTACATATAGTTTAGGATTATAGGCATAAGCGCTAAATGTAGAAGTTATTCTAGGTATCTTTGAAGTTTAGGGAGCTTTTAGGTATGCAATTAAGCGTGCTATATAATATTTTTGAAGATATTTTTATGAAGTGCCCAAAATGTGGAGATGTGGAGAGTGACCGGGTGTTGGAGTCTAGAGAGTCGCCCGGCTCAGAGACAGTGCGGCGGCGACGAGTTTGCGGATGTTGCGAAGAGCGATTTACGACCTATGAAAGGATAGAGCGCCCTACTTTGCTAGTTGTGAAGCGTGATGGCAGCCAGGAGCTTTTTGATAGAAAGAAGTTGGGTGAGTCATTAGTGCGAGCTATCGGTAAATTTTTTGATAGACCGAGCTACCTAGAAGAGCTGGTTTCTGAGGTGGAAGAGGAGGCACGACGAGATTCTGAACAGAACGCTATTAGCTCGGCAGATATCGGGGAGATGGTCTTGAATAGGCTAGCAGATAAAAATGAAGTGGCCTACGTGCGTTTTGCTAGCGTGTACAAAAACTTCAAGAGTCTTCAAGAGTTTCAAGATGAGCTCGTAAAAATGCAAAAAAGATAATATTTAAACTTAAAAAGATTAATAATTAATAGGGGATTTATAGGTATGTCAGAATTGGTTGAGAGATTTTTTACACACGACTTAAGTGGAGATGTTTATGGGCTTTTTAATTGGTCTAACTATGATGCAAAAATTGAGAATTATTTTACAGGCGAAGTAGCTTTTGAACAGTCAGGAGTTGAGTTCCCGGATGAGTGGAGTATGAATGCTGTTAATATTGTTTCTCAGAAATACTTCTGCGGAACACCAGGAACGCCGACAAGAGAATACAGCTTAAAGCAGCTAGTAAATAGAGTTGCTGATACGATAACAAGGCATGGTAGAGAAAGCGGCTATTTTAAAAGTGAAGACGAAGCGCAGGTTTTTAATGACGAGCTTAAGTTTATTCTCGTATCTCAAAGGGCAGCATTTAACTCACCGGTTTGGTTTAATATAGGAGCTCCAGAACGTTCGCAGCAGGCTAGCGCGTGCTTTATCCTCTCGGTTGATGACACAATGGAATCAATTCTAGAATGGTATCGCCAGGAAGGAATGATCTTCAAAGGTGGAAGTGGATCAGGAGCTAATATCTCTAAACTGAGATCCTCAAGAGAGCGTCTGGGAAATTCTGGAGGAGTATCTTCTGGACCTGTTAGCTTTATGCGTGGAGCAGACTCTGTTGCCGGAACAATCAAGTCTGGAGGTAAGACCCGTCGTGCCGCAAAGATGGTTATATTAAATG
The DNA here is from genome assembly GCA_937871805.1 of uncultured Candidatus Saccharibacteria bacterium. Classification (GTDB taxonomy): domain Bacteria; phylum Patescibacteriota; class Saccharimonadia; order Saccharimonadales; family HK-STAS-PATE-42; genus HK-STAS-PATE-42. The sequence continues at coordinate 145,618 of CALMQB010000001.1, read as the reverse complement.
TTGATCACCCAGACGTTGAAGATTTTATTTGGTGCAAAGCAATTGAAGAAAGAAAATCTCGAGTTCTAAAAGAAGCTGGCTTTGACATGGATCTAGACGGAAAAGATTCGTTTAGTGTTCAGTATCAAAATGCCAACAACTCCGTAAGAGTTAGCGATGACTTTATGACGGCGGTTGAAAATGATTCCGATTGGAACTTGCTTGGTGTAAATGATGGTGAGATTAAAAAGACTTTGTCTGCCAGAAACTTATGGAGGCAAATTGCAGAATCTGCCTGGGAATGTGCGGACCCGGGCTTACAGTTTGATACGACAATTAACCACTGGCATACATCTCCAAATGCAGGGAGGATTAATGCCTCTAACCCTTGTTCTGAATACATGCACTTAGATGATTCTGCCTGTAACTTAGCGTCAATTAACCTGCTTAAATTCTTAAATGAAGATGGAAGTTTTGATGCCGAGGCTTATCGGCAGACAATACGGGTCGTATTCTTGGCCCAGGAAATTTTAGTGGGGTACAGTGTTTATCCAACTGAGAAGATTACTAAAAATGCAAAAGCATACCGAGAGCTCGGTCTTGGTTTCGCCAACTTAGGTGCGCTTTTGATGGGAATGGGTTTGCCTTACGACAGCGATGAGGGGCGAGCAGTCGCAGCTACTTTGACTGCAATTATGACTGGTGAGGGTTATGCTAAGTCTGCTGAAATTGCGGCGGTAGTGGGCGTGTTTGATGGTTATGAAAAAGATAAGGAGGCGATGAATAGGATCCTAAAGCAGCACCAAGAAGCGCTTTCTAAAATAGATAAACTTAAGGTTGAACTTAAACTTAATTTGGTTGCGGAGCAGGCTTGGGAAAGAGCGGTTAAGCTTGGGGCACAAAACGGAGTTCGAAACTCCCAGGCGACAGTCTTGGCTCCAACTGGAACGATTGCCTTCATGATGGACTGTGACACAACTGGGATCGAGCCAGACCTCGCTTTAATGAAAACTAAAAAGTTGGTTGGTGGAGGAACGATGAGCATCGTTAACCAAACAATCCCGCTGGCACTGAAGAATCTTGGGTACGGTCAAACTCAAGTTGAGGAGATTGTTAAGTTTATTGATGAGGAAAAAACGATACTTGGAGCACCGCACTTGAAGAAAGAAGAATATCCAATATTTGCCTGTAGTATGGGTGATAATGTAATTCACTATTCTGGGCATGTGAAAATGATGGGCGCATCTCAGCCGTTCCTTTCTGGGGCGATCTCTAAGACTGTAAACATGCCGGAAGAAGCCACAGTGGAAGACATTGAAGAGATTCATATGATGAGCTGGAAAGAGGGGCTCAAAGCGGTCGCAATTTATAGAGATAACTGCAAGGTTGGCCAGCCACTTTCAACAACTAAGAAGAATGAAAAGGATCTTAAGTTTGGAGCAGAAAAGAAGAATCCTGAAGTCGCCAAGCCTGTTGCTGCAAGCGTTCAGAGTGAAGCTAAACTTAAGGCGGTTTCGAGAGCTTTGCCAAAGACTAGGAACGCTAGGACCTTCGAGTTTAAAGTTGCGGACTGCAAGGGTTATGTAACTGTTGGAGAATTCGAAGATGGCTCTCCGGCAGAAATGTTCTTGCAAGTTAGTAAGCAGGGCTCAACTCTAGCTGGAATAATGGATAGCTTTGCAATTTCAATTTCTAGAGGTCTTCGGAATGGAGTTCCATTAAAAAGTTACGTAACTGACTTCATTGGAATGAGCTTCGCCCCGGCCGGCGTAACTGACGACCCAGATATAAGAACAGCGTCAAGTTTGATGGATTATATTTTTAGGAAGATTGCTAAAATCTACTTAAGTTTAGACGATCAGCTAGAACTTGGATTAGTGAGCATGGAAGATTTAGAAAAGAGTACGAACCAATCTAGTTTCTTAGACGACTCTGAAAAAGAATCTAATGAATCTAGATTTGAAGATATTTCTGAGATGCAGGGTATTGACGATTCTTATGAGGTTCAGAAAGAATCTCCGAAAAATGAAGAGGTCGTAGAAGAATCCCAGACGGCTCTGGCTGAAAGTCATGCAGAAGCCGCTCCGCTGTGCTTTAATTGTGGAAATATTACTCAACGTTCTGGAAGTTGTTATGTTTGTACAGCCTGTGGAAGTACGAGTGGGTGTAGTTAAGTTTAATAAAATAATAATTTGAGAAAATAAGGTAACTATTATGAAAAATTTTACATTGGTGGGAGTAACAAGAGGTGATCAATGTCGAGAGATTGATCTTGCTCCAGATCAAGGGGCAATGGCTGTCGCCCATGCGGATTTTGCAAGAAATGTGCTCACGGAAGATTTTCTACAAGGAATCGTAGGCCTAAGTAGAAAAGGTTTGGGAGGCAAGCAAGTCTTATGTGATGAAGAAAATAAGTCAAGGCAAGCTATGGCTAAGCTTGGCCAAGGTTCGCTAGCTCTAGTTGGCCCATCCGAGAGTCATTGGGGTGACACATCCGGAATGGGTAGAGTTGTATATTCTCTAGAACTACCTTTAGATGATGAGAATGGCCTCCCTCCTGCAGATCTTTTAGAACCTGGTGACAGCCTTGTCCGTGTGGGTGGTCTGCTAAAAATCAGATATGATGACCCAACAGTTCTAAGGGTCGGTGACTTTTGTGGAAGCCTGCTTCTGTATAAAAGTGAGGATGGTTCAAGATAAGTTTGAAGATTTTCAGTACAATGCTATAATCAAGTTTAGAAAGTATATCTTTAAGCTTTTAAATTTAAAGTGAGTGGCTATCAACCACGAATGTACGCGAGAAGAAAGTTAAACTTAATTCGTTAAATTTAACAAGTAGAACTTGCCGGGTAAGCCCGAAATAGCAGTCATTAAGTGTTAGAAGTTTGAGCAACAAAGCCTCTTATTTTCTGGAAGTCAGATGGTACCGTCTCTTAAATTTAAGAGATTCTGACAAAAAGAAAGTAAGAGGCTATTTTTATGAAAATATTAGTTATAGGTGGAAGCTCAAGAAGGGAAGAATCACGCTCTAATATAGTAGTTGATGAGGTTAAAAAGCTTTTCTTGGAAGAGGCTGCTGTCTGGAAGATTGCCGAAAAGCCACTTCCGTTGGCTGAGCATGCGTGGCATAAAAACCCTTCTTTGTCCGGTGATAAGTTCGTGATTGAGCTTGCTAGAGAAATTGAAACTAGTGGGATAATTATCCTGGTTAGTCCTATTTATAACGGCTCTTATACTGCTCATATTAAGAATGCCTTAGATTGTATGGATGGTGCAGCATTTTTTGGCAAAACTGTAGTGCTTGTGAGTGTTGGGTCTGATTCAACAGCAATCCTTCCAGCCTTACATCTGCAAGATGTGGCTAGGACTATGGGTGGTTTTGTGTATCCAAGGTTCACTGTCATTAATCAGCGACAGATTAACTTTGAGAATAGAACTATTGATGATGATATTTTGAATAGAATTGAAAATATAGTTAGTAGTGCCATTAAACTTAATAATACATAAGGGATAGACAAGATGAAATTTACAGTTAGTGAGAAAAAGAAACATAGTGATCTTGAAAAAGAGATCATCAAGTACTGGAAGGAAAACGGAACTTTTGAGAAGTCTGTTGAAAATAGATCTAAAGATAATAACTTTAGGTTTGATGACGGGCCTCCGTTTATTACTGGCTTGCCACACCCTGGGCATATGCAGATCTCTACAGTTAAAGATTCGGTTGCTAGATATTGGACGATGCAAGGTAAAAGAGTAGAGCGTTCTTGGGGTTGGGACTGTCACGGTCTTCCCGCCGAGGTAAAGACAGAGGAAAAACTCGGCATTAAGGATAGGAGTGAAATTGGCACAAGAATAAGCCTGGAAGAATACGTAAAAGAGTGTAGGGAAGCAATGGTTCAGGGTGGACTTGCTTGGAATAATACTATCGATAGAGTCGGAAGATGGGTAGACATGACTAAGCCATACCAAACTATGGATAAGGAGTTTATGGAATCTGTGTGGTGGGCTTTTAAAGAGCTATATGAAAGAGGAAGGCTTTACGAAGGTGAAAAGGTTTTAGTTTATTGTACTCGTGATGCAACTCCAATCTCTAAGTCAGAAGTTGCAATGGAGAACAGCTATAAAGAAGTGACTGATCCTTCTGTTTTTGTGTATTTTAAACTTGCAGATCAAGCTAGGTTTGAGAACAAGTATTTACTTGCGTGGACTACGACTCCCTGGACTCTTCCTGCTAATGTGGCCTTGGCTGTGAACACTAAGCTTAAATATGTGGAAGTTGAATACGAGGGTAAGAACTTAATCTTGGCGAAAGACTTGTATGAGAAGGTCCTTACAGATGAAAAGCACCAACCACTTAGGTTTAAGTTTATTGGTGATTTTGACGTTAAAGTTTTGGTTGGTGAAAGATACGAGTCACTTTTAGAAAATCATGGTCCGAATGCCCAGAAGGTAGTTCAAGGAGATTTTGTTACGGCCGAGGATGGTTCTGGTGTGGTACATATTGCTCCAGCTTACGGCGAAGACGACTTTGAACTTTCTAAAGCAGGGAATTTACCAGTCGTTCATATGGTTGATGAAGTCGGAAATTATGCTTCTGGAAGATGGCAGGGTAAGAATATCTGGGAAGTTAACAAAGAGATTGCAAAGACTTTGGTCGAAGAGGGAAGGGCTTTGAAGGTTGAATATATAAAGCACGAATATCCGCACTGTCACCGCTGTGGTACTAAACTTATGTACCGGGCACACTCAAGTTGGTTCATGGATATACAAGCACAAAAAGACGATATGTTGGCGGCTAACGATACTATTAACTGGGTCCCGGGGCATTTGAAGGAAAAAAGGTTCAAGAATATTCTACTTTCTGCTCCTGATTGGAACTTGAGTCGAGATAGATTCTGGGCGACGCCAATTCCGGTTTGGAAGGGTCAGAAGTCTGATGGAGTAGAAGTGGTTAAGGTCTTTGGAAGCTACGAAGAATTTACTGAATTTACCGGCTTAAGCTTAGATGATTATCACTTGCCAATGGTTATGAATGTTGAATTTGAGCTAGAAGGTGTGACCATGAAGCACATTGGTAAAGTTTTGGACTGCTGGTTCGAAAGCGGTTCGGTACCATTCGCTCAGTATCACTATCCTTTCGAAAACAAAGAAAAGTTTGAATCAACATTCCCCGCTGATTTTATTACTGAAGCTGTAGACCAGACTCGTGGCTGGTTCTATTCTCTAATGGCAGTGAATGTTGGCCTATTTGGTAAAGCGCCGTTTAAAAATGTAATTTGTCAGGGCTGGCTGCTTGCTGCGGATGGGCTTAAGCTTAGTAAAAAACTTAAGAATTACACTGAACCAACGGAGCTAATGGATAAGTTTAGTGCTGACGCAGAACGACTATACTTCCTTAATTCACCTCTAATGAACTCTGAGGACGGTAGGCTTACGGATAAAGATGTTGAGAATGTAGAGCGTAAGCTTAACATGTTCTCGAACACTTATGACTTCTTTACGATGTATGCGAGTGTTGATGGTTGGGATTCTGATGAGGCTTATAAAAATGGTGAGCTGCAGGCTCCGAGTTCTGAGAATATCTTGGACAAGTGGATTGTCTCGAGACTGCAAAGCTTAATTAAAGAAGTAACTGATGGAATGGAAGAGTATAAGCTTAATGAGGCAACTCGTGGGATAATTCCGTTCCTGGATGATTTAAGTAATTGGTATGTGCGTAGATCTAGAAGACGTTTTTGGAAGTCTGAAAATGATGGAGATAAGTCTGCCGCTTACCATACTTTGTATTATGTTTTGGTAGAATTCGCGAAAATTCTGGGTCCATTCTCACCGTTTATTTCTGAGGATATCTATAGAAAACTTACTGGTGAGGAGTCCGTCCATCTGAAAGATTTTCCGCTTCATCGGCCGAGTTTAGTGAATGAAAAGTTGGAAGCTGAAATGAAAGAAGTGAGGGAATCGGTTCGTGAAGGTTTGGCTCAAAGAGCAAGAGCCGGAATTAAGGTGCGTCAGCCGTTGGCAAAAGTCTATCTGGAAAATCTCCCGAGCAGAGAAATGGTCGAGGTTGTTAAAGAAGAACTCAATGTTAAAGAAGTTTGTCTTGGAGGTGAATTAAGTTTAGATTTAGAGCTTACTCCAGAGCTTAAAAAAGAAGGCCTGATGAGAGAAGTTGTGCGAGTAATTCAATCCGCTAGAAAGAAGGCTGAATTAAATGTGGATGATCGGATTAAGTTAAACTTAAGTTCAGATTCAGATATTTTAAACGATGTTGTGGCTGAGTTTAAAGATGTAATCGCTGAAGAGGTTCTATCCACTGTTTGGTCTGATGAAGCGTTGAGTTATTCTGAAACTGTGAAGATTGAGGGCGAAGAGTTAAGCTTAAGTTTAGAAAAAGCCTAGTCCCTTGCCGAAATTGGGGTATTTTATAGGTGTCTTGAACTGGGGTGGTTAAGTTTAGTATAATATTGAAATATGAGTAAAAAAGCAGTGATTCGAACAGGTGGCAAACAGTATATGGTTAAAGAAGGCCAGGTTTTAGATGTTGAACTTCTAGGTTCAAAGGTTGGAGACAAGGTTAAGCTTGAGACCCTAGCAATAGTAGACGGCGATAAGTCAGAATTCGGAACTCCGCTTTTAAAACAGCAGACTGAAGTTGAGGTTGTTGACGCAGACTATCAAGGAACGAAGGTTGTTTCTATTAGGTTCAAGGCGAAAAAGAGAGTCGATGTCAAAAGAGGCCATCGGCAACGCTACACAAAAATAAAAGTAGGTAAAATCGCCTAATTTTTTAAACTTAAGTAAAAAACAATACCCTGTTTTATCGCAGGGTATTGTTTTTTGTAGGTGGCTTAGTTATAGTTATATGTAGAAACAACAACATTAAGGCTTATGCTAAAAATGTTGTGAGAGATTAAAATATGTTAGACATTTTTATTACTTCTAGAGTGCGCAGGAAGATCGTGGTGGTCTTTACAAGGTACCCTCAGCTTAAGGCTCATGTGCGAGCGTTGGCAAAGTTGATTAAAGAAGACCCGGGGAATGTCCAGAGAGAGCTTAAAAGGTTGCACAGGGCCGGTTTTTTGCAGAGAGCAAAAGAAAAGAACACAACACTATATTTTGTAAATCCAGATTTTCTACTTCTTCCCGAGCTGCAGGGAATGGTCGAGAAGGTCCAAAACTTGCATGACAAAAAGGAAAAAGAGTTAAAAGCTGACTAACCCCCTCAAGGCACTTGAGTATGAGGCATGGTTTAGTCTATAATGTTTTATTATGATTACAACCCAAAGAGGAGATAATGAAGGTGCTGAAAGTTTAATCCGAAGATTTAGTCGTCGTGTTATTCAGTCTGGGATGATAAAAGAGGCCAAGGCCCAAAGGTATCATCAAAAACCACCTAATCGTGCTCAAAGAAGGAAGAACGCGATCGTTGCCAATCAATATCGGGCAAGAAGAGCGGCTAATTACAATAAAAGCTAAATGCTTATTATTTAGATTAAGGTGCTAAAGAATCCTGGAGGTATAGAGCTTCAGGATTCTTTAGTTTAAAGCTATAATTAAGTTTAATGAGTAAGGTAATCTTTGGTTTTATTGGTCCTCCAGGGAGCGGGAAAAGCACACAGGCTTTATTGCTGGCAGAGACTTTAGGTTGTGAAGTCTTGAATATTGGGCAAGAACTTCGGTCTAGTTCTAATAAAGAATTAGAGGAAATTATGAAAAGAGGAGAGCTTGTTCCAGATAGCTTTGTGCTAGCAATCATAAAACAAAAAGTGAAAACTTTGGGTGAAGATGACTCCCTAGTTTTGGATGGTTTTTTTAGAAACCAAAATGAAGTCAATAAGCTTGCTGAAATGCAAAGAGAGCTACATTTTCAAATCGGAGCAGTAATTGATTTAAGACTTTCGAGGCAGGTCTCCATAGAAAGATTAATAAAAAGAGCTAGAAAAGGTGAAAATGAAGAATCCATAAAAGTCCGCCTAGAGGTTTTTAATACAGAAAGAGCGAGTGTGGTAGAGGTGATGAAATCCCAAAAACTAAGTTTAATTGAGGTCGACGCAGAGCCTGAGGTGGATATTATCAGCTCTAGAGTTCTGGAAGAGCTAAAAGATTTTATAGAGCTTACAGGTTCTATAGATCCCACAGATCCCACAGAAAGGGGTGAGGTTTAGAAATGAGTAAGAATACTACAAGGGTAAAAACTGAAGAAGAAATTCAAGCAATGCGCGAGGGGGGCAAAATGTTGGCTGAAGTTTTAGAGTTTGTAAGATTTAATACAAAAGTGGGAATGACAACTAGAGAGGTCGCAGGCATGGCAAGGGCCAAGCTCAAAGAACTGGGTGGAGAGCCGGCCTTTGAAGGTTACCGTGGCTTTCCGGATGTTATGTGTATTGCAGTCAATGAAGAGGTCCAGCACACTATTCCTGGGGATAGGATAATAAATGACGGTGATACGGTGAACTGTGATCTTGGAGTTTTGTGGAAGGGCCTAATTACAGATGCAGCGACCACTTTTCCGGTTGGTAAAATTAGTGCTGAAGCACAAAATCTTTTGGATGGTGTCGAGTTGGCACTCGAGGCAGCTCTAAGGACTGTCAGGCATGGGGTCAAAGTCAGGGAAGTCTCAAAAGCTATTGAAAAGGTTTTAAAGTCTCATGGCTTGGGAATTGTTAGAGAGCTTTGTGGGCATGGCGTTGGGGATGAGCTGCATCAAGACCCAGATATCCCAAACTTTGGAGCTGATGGTGGCGGGTTTCGGTTAAAAGCTGGGATGACGATTGCGATAGAACCAATTGGAACAGCTGGTTCATCTGCGATTAAGTTTATGCCAGATGGCTGGAATATTACTACCGTAGATGGAGGCTGGGCGGCACAATTTGAGCACTCAGTGGTGGTAACCCATAAAGGTTGTGAAGTTTTGACCAAAATTTAAGGTTTATGCGCCTTGCTCAGGGGTCGGGTATTCTCCAGTTTCAATATGGTAATTGACTAATTTAAAGAAGATCAACCTGGAACAAGCTCAGGATGACTGATTTGACAGTTTTTTGGATTAGTAAGCCTAAAGCTTGGTAGTCTCTTTAGGCTTCTTTTCTTTAGGTGCCTTTGCCTTTTTGGCAGCTTGAACTTTTGCTGCGGCTTCTTGGCGCTTTTTGAACTTATCGACACGACCTTCAATGTCGAGAACTTTTTCGTCTCCAGTGAAGAAAGGGTGAGATTTAGCACTAACGTGAACTAAGATGAGCGGGTAAGTGTTGCCGTCAGTATGCTTAATAGTTTCTTTACTGGTCGCAGTAGAGCGAATAAGCCAAGTGTCTCCAGAGTTAGAGTCCTTATAGACGACTGGTTGATATTCTTCTGGGTGGAGATTTTTTTTCATAAACTTAAATTAACCTTTATTCTACTTACTCGACGATTACTTCCATTCTGCTGACTGTTCTGCCGGTGAATTTTCTGACTTTTCTTTTTCTAAATCTTACGATTCCGTCTTTTGCAGCATGGATTGTAAAATTTTTGGAGACAAATGTTCCGGATCCAGAAATTTTAGTGGCACCAATTTGACGAACTAGAATTTCACCCTCAGAGACTTTTTGACCAGCATAGCGCTTTACCCCAAGGCGTTGACCTGGGCTGTCAGTTTGACGACTTACGGAACCACCGCCTGCTGTTTTGGACATACTTTAGTATTTAATTAAATTTTTAAAGATAAGGCGTAAATGTCTCTTCCCACAATCTGGTCTTTTTGACCATTTGATCTGTGGTATATAAGATCTGCCTTTACTTTTTTAGACTCTTTAAGATTATAACCTAGAGCTGATAGTTTTTCAACAACTGGAAGCTTTATAACCCCAGCTTCAACAAACCAGCAAGGAAGGGCGATGATTAGGGTCTGTTTATTTTTGATCTGTGGATGTATATTTAGTAGAAAATTTTCAGCAATCTCGTTGCACTCTTGAATAATTAGATTTAACTTTTGCTTGGAGGGCTCTTTGGAGAGTGGTCTTCCGAGGTAGCTTTCGGTGACGATAACATCAAAATGTTGGTCCCAATGGTCGCAGGTTGCATCTGCGGGAAAAATTTCGAAACTTGAATCTTTAAGTCTGAATCGATATTTTAGCCATTCTAAGTTTAGTCTGGCATCGTTAACCATTTGAGGATTTAAGTCGCTTCCGATGCAGTTGATACCTCGGAGGAGAGCTTCTTGTAAGAGTGTCCCGCTCCCACAGAAAGGATCTAAGACGGTCTGGCCTGTTTTTACTGCACTTAAGTTTAATAAAATTTGAGCAAGCTTGGGCGGAAGCATTCCGTTTTTACCACTTGGTTTTGGTTTGCCGTAATCTCGCAAAGTGTATTTTTTGAGGTTTGGGGCTTGGATAGTTTGAGCAAGAACGATCTGGTTTTCTTGGATTATGAAGCTTAGGCTTAAGCCGCTATTTTTGAGTAATCCGGAATGAATAATTTGAGCAGAGCTGAGTGAACCAGATTTTGGTTCGACCGTTCTTAAATTTAAGTCTGGAAGTTGTTTCTTGGCATGATGGCGAACCTCCTCTAGCAACTCCTGAATAAACTGTGCGTTTGGCTGTTCAAAAGTTTTATCACTGTAAATTGAGACTCCAAGTTTAATTTTAGCTTTTTTTTGTTCAGATAAATTCTCTAAAATTAAGTTCAAGAGCTGTTTTTGGAGAATGCCATTCCTTTGCTCTTTTTTAATCAGCTTTGCAATTGATTTTGTGCCTCCAAGCGAATCAATTTGGTTTTCAGGGAGCTCTTCTTGAAGCTCTAAAATCGCGTAGATTTGATTAAACTCAAGTATAGACCCTGTGCCAAAAACTGCCTCTAGCTCCGCAACTGAGAGATGGGGCTGGTGCCCTAAAAAAAATGTATAACTTGTTACGTTCTTTGGCATATCTTATAATCTTAAGCTTGAGTATAACAGCTACAGAAGTTAATTAGTAGGCTATAGTGCTTGACTTCTGTATAGTACTTATGCTAGTATAAAGATATGACATAAAATCAAGCAATAAAATAAAAATAACAAAAATAAGGTAAAAGGATATGGCAGAAACACTAGATAGGGAGGAACAATTTTTAGCTGCTATGCAAGTAGTTGAGCAGCAATTAGCAGAGCAAGCTGCTCAGTTGAGTGCAATCCAGGATGATACGGTGCGGGGCGGCGTACTACGCTCTAGCTTAATGGATTCTGAAAGAGCGATTATACTAGAGGGTATAGAAGTTGATCCTCGGAATAACTCTCCTGTAGTTAGGATCGGTAATCTTGCTGCTCGGTTGGGCAATGATGACGGGGCAGTTTATGTCGATGTTCCGTATCGGGGTGAGGATGGTACCGAGCATGAGGATACCTTTAGGGTTTGGACAACTGGTGATGGTGGAATTCCTAAAGCTGCAGTTATTTTAGATATCGTTGATAGGGAAGCTCAGTATACCTTCCCTACTTCAGAAGAAGCTGAAGCGGCTGCTGGCCAAAGATTAACGAGAGACACCCAGGGAGTAGCTGTTACTAGCGGTGATCCACATTATGAACGTTTGGTAGGTGGCCTAATTACTCCTACAGACCAGGTTGAGTAGGCTAATAACTACACCCCTAACTTAAGAGCCTAGCCCAGCAGAGATGCTGGGTTTTTTGATGTGATTTTGGTGCTGTTATCTTTTTTGGGTTTGGTGTTAAACTTAAGGGCAATACGGGAAGAAACAGAGAGAGTCTACTTAAGTTTTTTTTATCACCTGACTTTTGTTATCCCGAGGTGATAGGTTTAAAAAGGAGATTATTTATATGGCAAAAAAAGATAGTAAAGTACCAGTGGAAAGAGCAGCGAATTCAAGTGCGGACGACAAGAAGACTGCTGAAGCAAAAGGGCAGGCTCTGAGCATGGCAATGGATCAGATCCAAAAGCAATTTGGAACTGGGAGTATTATGCGGCTTGGAGATAAGCATAGGGCAGCGGTAGAGACCTTTTCTAGCGGCAGCTTAAGTTTAGATCTAGCACTTGGCGGGGGATATCCAAAAGGTAGAATTGTAGAAATTTACGGTCCAGAATCTTCTGGTAAAACTACGCTAACTCTTCACGCGATTGCAGAGGTCCAGAAAAAAGGTGGAACAGCGGCATTTATAGATGCAGAGCACGCCTTAGACCCAGCTTATGCAAAAAAGCTTGGAGTCGATACCGAAAACTTATTTGTTTCTCAGCCGGATACGGGTGAGCAAGCTTTAGAAATTGCCGAAACTCTAGTTAGGAGTAGTGCCGTAGATTTGGTAGTTGTGGATAGTGTGGCTGCACTGGTCCCAAAAGCAGAAATTGATGGTGAAATGGGAGACAGCCACATGGGCTTGCAGGCAAGATTGATGTCTCAAGCGCTAAGGAAGTTGACCGCAATAATCTCTAAATCTAACACCACCGTAATCTTTATTAACCAAATTAGGATGAAGATCGGAGTAATGTTTGGGAATCCAGAAACGACAACTGGTGGTAACGCACTTAAGTTCTATGCCTCAGTTAGGTTAGACATCCGACGGTCTTCTCAAATTAAAAATGGGGATGATATTATCGGAAATGAAACCAGAGTTAAGGTGGTTAAAAATAAGATTGCCCCACCGTTTAGGGTGGCAGAGTTCGACATAATGTATAACGAAGGAATTAGCTACACTGGTGACTTGCTAATGCTTGGTTTGAAATATGGAATAATGACTCGTGCTGGAGCTTGGGTTGGTTACGGAGGTGAAAATATAGCTCAAGGAAAAGAGGCTGCGAAAGTTTACCTAAAGGAAAATCCAAAGGTCGCTAAAGAGGTTGAAAAAGGTGTTCGAGAAGCAATTAAGAAAGCTGAGTAAGCTTAAATTTGAAGTAAGATGAAAACTGCAAATAAGTGGCTAACTAGAGATTTGAATAAGTTAGTGGAGGAACAGAAGCTTTGGGTGTCAGAGATGTTCGATGCATCAGGAAAAAGTGGTGAAAGGTATATCTATCAGCTGGTAAAATTATCCGAAGAAGTTGGCGAGCTGAGTGAGGCAGTTTTAGCTAAAGATGGTTTGCAGAGAGCTAAGAAGCTTGGTCTTGAGGGGAATAATGAGGGAATAGCGGTAGAGATTTGTGATGTTTTGATGGTTCTGCTTATTTTGGCGGAAGAGTTGGGAATTGACATGGATGAAGCTCTGTCAAAGAAGATAGAAATTCTAGAAAAGAGAAGGCTGGAGTAGTTAGATCATTAAATCTAAGCACTTGAACTTAAATCTTCTAGGCTTATTTCGGGCCCTATATGCGGGTTACGGCACGCCCGAGAAACTCGTGTGCTATGCTTAAGCTTATGAATGATTTAGATTTAGACTTCAAAGGGCTGAAAGCAATTTACTTTAATTGCACGTTAACGAAATCCCCAGAACATAGCCACACCGATACGCTGATTGACGTTTCCCGGCAGATAATGGAAAAGAATGGGGTAGAGGTAGAAGTGATACGTTCCATTGACCTAGATATAGCACAGGGTATTTATGAAGACATGACTGAGCATGGTTGGGATAAAGATGAATGGCCCGAAATTTATAAACGAGTTTGCGAGGCCGACATCTTAGTTCTAGCTGGGCCAATCTGGCTTGGGGATAATTCATCTGAGATGAATAAGGTTGTGGAGAGACTTTATGGAAACTCTGCCGAGCTTAATAAAAAAGGTCAATTTAATATGTATGGAAAGGTGGGCGGATGCCTTCTGACCGGGAATGAAGACGGAGTTAAACACTGCGCAATGAAGCTGCTTTATAGCTTGCAGCACCTCGGTTATACGATACCACCGCAGGCAGATGCGGGTTGGGTCGGAGAGGTCGGGCCGGGCGCCAGTTATGGCGATGAAGTCGACGGAAAAAGACTCGGTTTCGATAATGATTTTACCAATCGTAATACAACTTTTATGACTTGGAATTTGATGCATCAAGCAAAGTCTTTCAAAAAATCTGGTGGAATACCAGCTCATGGCAACCAGAAAACAGAGTGGAATAAAGGAAGCAAAACTGACTTCAAAAATCCCGAGTACAGATAAGTTTAGTTTGTTAAACTTAAGTTAATGAAAGTATTAATTTTGCATGGTAGCTTTGGTTCTCCTAGTGAGAATTGGTTTCCGTGGCTTAAACTTAAGCTAGAAGAGCTTGGGCATCAGGTTTTAAGCCCTCAAATGCCGGTTGATGATTATGCGACTTTTGATGTTAATAAATCTGGAGGTCAGCAAACTTTTAGTAATTGGCTAGAAAAGGCTGAAAGCTTAAACTTAAGCGTGGCTGACGGCCAGGAATTAGTTGTTGTGGCGCACTCGATTGCTCCAGCATTTGTTTTAGGGTGGTTAGATCATAATCCGCAGCTTAATTTTAAGAAGTTTATAGCAGTTGCGCCATTTATTAGTGATGGTAGAAAAGGACCAGAGTATGATCAAAAGATTCAGAAAGTTAATGAAACTTTTTTGATAGCAGCTAGCAGGGTGGTCACTGGTGAAGATATGATTGAAAGAGCAAAAGAAATTACGGCTATTTACGCAAAAGATGACCCTTATGTGAGCTCTGAGATGTCGGAAGAGTTTATTGAAAAAACTGGAGCGAAGAGAATTGTTTTAGAAACTGGAGGACATTTAAATTCAGAAGCCGGAGTAAATGAATTCCAATTTGTCTTAGATGAAATAGTTGGTTAAGCTTAAGCTGTTTGTTAAACTTAAGTTTATGATTTTATTCGATCAGGTCTCTAAGAAGTATGGGAAAAAGGGTGTAGCTCTTGATAAAGCATCATTTTTTATTCAACCAAAAGAGTTTGTGGTGCTGGTTGGCTCAAGTGGAGCTGGTAAATCGACAATCCTAAAGATTTTGACTAGGCAAGAGAGGCAAACGAGTGGCAAGATAGTTGTTGGAGGGGTAGACTACGCTGACTTAAGACAAAAAGATATTCCGCTTTTAAGAAGGAAAATTGGAACTGTTTTTCAAGATTTTAAACTTTTACCAAAAAGAACTGTTTTCGAGAACATTGCCTTTGCAATGGAAATTGTGGGGATGAGCAATAAAGAAATTAAGAATACAGTTCCGAAAGTCATTGATTTAGTTGGGCTTTCTGGAAAAGAAAAAAACTACCCAGACCAACTTTCTGGTGGAGAACAGCAGCGTGTAGCTATTGCGAGAGCTGTTGTTAGACAGCCCAAGATACTGATTGCAGATGAGCCAACCGGAAACTTAGACCCCAAGCACAGTTGGGATATCGTGAAGCTTCTTGAGAAGATCAATAAGCATGGTACGACTGTAATTATGACAACTCACAATCAGGAAATTTTAAAGAAACTCCAGCGTAGAGTAATAAGGCTAGACCATGGAAGAATTGTCAGCGATAAGGTTGGCTCTGGTGCCGATGAGGAAAATGACTATCACCTTAATGATGATGAAAAAATGGAGCTGGATAAGAAAGCGAAAAAAAAGTTTTATGGAGCTCCAAAAGAGAAAAGAAAGGTTAGTTCAATATGAGTTTTTCGTTGGAAAAGATTAAGATTAGACCAATCAATGCTAAAAGAATAGTTACCTCAGGCCTAAGAGGATTTTTCAGAAACTCATGGCTGTCGTCTGCGGCAATATTGGTAATGACAGCCACACTTTCTGTAGCACTTTTGACGGTAATATCTTTTGTGGTTTACGGTAAACAGGTTGGAAGACTTGCTGAAAAAGTTGAGATTAAGCTCTACCTTAAATCAGATGTAAAAGAAGGGGATAAGAGCGCCTTTGAAGCATTCTTGAAGAGTGTGGATGGCGTAAAGGGCGTAGATTATAAGAATAAAGATCAAGCACTGGAGGACTACAAGCAGTTGAATGAAGAGAACCCTGAGAGCATACAATCTCTCGAGGTCGCTGGAGACAACTTGGATCTGCCTGCAAGCTTTTCAGTTAAGGTGGATAATTTTGACGCAATTGATAGCATACAGTCTAAGATAAAGAGTTCAGAATACAACAAGCTTACAGAAGAAAGTGAGGTTTCTGAGGATAAGTTAAGGGCGACTAAGAATATCGCAAACGGCTTAGCAACAATTCGTAAAGTAGGTATGGTGGCAAGCTTAATACTGGGTTCAGTCTCAATTATGATTATTGTAAATACAATAAGACTGGCAATTTTTAATAGAAAGGATGAGATAGAAATAATGCGCTTAATAGGTGCTAATAAATCTTATATCAAGGGCCCCTTTCTGGTAGAGGCTGCAACTTATGGCCTGGTGGCTGGGGTTCTAACCTATCTTATAATGAGAGTTACGGTTTTCAGTGTTACTCAGAAGAGCTGGGCAGGAGACATTGCTAAGGATATTAGCTTCTTTACATCTAACAGTGTGATGATTGGAGTTTTTGTCTCTTTTGTAGGCGTAATGATTGGGGTGCTGGCTGCACAGTTTGCAATAAGAAAGTACGTTAAACTTAAATCTAACTAAAGCTTCTGTTCGGCTATGGATAAGCCTGATAAAACTTTTTGAACAGTATGCACAATTAAGTAGAACTGCTAAGCTTAAGGGCATTGCATTTAAAGTGAAGGTTTTGTTACGATTATGATAGCAGAATCCTAGATTTATTTAGGGTAGGGATGCGCTAAGTAAGCATCTATTAAAACAAACAATTATGAAAAGTAAAATTAGAAGTAAAGTATTAAAAATATCTTTTGGGACACTGGCAGTTTTGACCTTTGCGGTGGCACCCTCTTTTCAGTATTCGCAAAATGCGGTTTTTGCAGATCCTTATCAAGAAAAGATAGACAAGCTTAATGCTGGAATAGAAGAAAATCAGAAGAAGATTTCTGAACTTAGCGAGCAGGGTGATACATTGGCAAATAAGCTAGAAGAGATTCGTCTAGAAACTGCTAACCTGCAAGCCAAGATAGATAGCAATGAGGCTAAAAACGCCAGCTTAGCGGCTCAGATTAAAGAAGCAGAAGTAAAGCTAGATAAGAACAAAGAAGTATTGGCGAAAAGTATAAGGAAGCTGTACATAGAAGGTGATATTAGTTCGTTGGAAATTTTAGCTAGCTCTAAGAGTCTGAGCGATTATGTTGACCGTCAAGAGTACAGGGATAGGGTTAAAAATAAAATTTCTGACTTAACTGAGGGTGTCCAGAAAATTAAAGATGAAATGGAGGCTCAGCAAAAAGAGGTCGGCAATTTGCTGAGAGATCAGGTCGGGATGAGGGTAGACCTCACGTCTAAGCAGGGTGAATTAGATAAGCTTATCACGGAAACTAAAGGACAGGAGAGTGCTTATCAGAACCAGGTCCAGGCTGACAGTGTTGAGGTGACAAGGTTGAAGAAGGAGCAGCAAGAGGCTAATGCAGCGCAAATAGCTCCGAGGAGTGGGGGGATTTCTTATGTGCCGAGTAGTGGGCAAGCTAATGGTGGTTATCCAACTTATTGGGCGCGTGCTTCTCAAGACTCATTAGTGGATAGCTGGGGAATGTATAACCGTGAATGTGTGAGTTACACTGCCTTTAAGGTCTGGCAGAGCGGAAGAAATATGCCGTACTGGGGAGGAAGAGGAAATGCTAACCGTTGGCCATCAAATGCTAGGAACGCAGGAATTGTAGTGGATGGTAACCCAAAAGTTGGTGACGTTGCAATTAGTATGGTTGGCTACTATGGACATTCGATGTATGTTGAAAGAGTCAATGGTGATGGTACTATTATGGTTAGTCAGTATAATTACGGAATTAGAGGTGAGTACAGTGAAATGACCACCTCCTCCTCCGGCCTATATTTTATACACTTTTAAATAATAAATAAGACTATAAGTATTTGATGCAAAAACGGGATAGGCTAAAACCTAAGCAACTAAGGCTTGGAGCTGCTTTTTTAGCAGTTTCTTTGCTGTTCTTTGCGCTGGGTTATCAATCTAATGGAGGGTCTAAATCATTTAGTTGGCTCAGATTTGGCAACGGTTCTACTGTTAAAGCGGGTGCCGATGTTAGCGTTAACGTGGAAGATATCTATGACACTTTGCGGGAAAAATTTGATGGAGACTTAAGGCCCGATGAAATTGAGAATGGGATTCGAAAGGGCTTAGTTTCTGCTACTGGTGACCCTTATACAACTTATTTTACTAAGGATGAGTATGCAGATTTCCAAAAGTCCTTAAATGGTGAGTTTAGCGGTATTGGGGCTCAGCTTGGCTTGGACGGAGATCAACTGGTGGTTATAGCTCCATTGGATGGCTTTCCTGCTCAGAAAGCAGGACTTTCATCTGGAGAAGCGATCTTAGAGATTAACGGTGAGTCTACAGAGGGTATGAGTGTAGATACGGCCGTGGGTAAAATAAGGGGTGAAGCTGGTACAAAAGTTAAACTTAAGCTAGCTAAAATAGGCCAAGGTATACGTGAAATCGACATAACTAGAGAAAACGTAAAAGTAGATAGTGTTAAGTCTGAAGTCCTAGAGGGTAATATTGGCTATATCAAGATAAGTCAGTTTTCTACAGATACGTATAGTCTAGCCTCTAAAGCAGTTAGCGATTTTAAAGTAAAAGGAATAACTAGAGTTATTTTAGATCTTAGAAATAATGGTGGGGGATATGTAGATAGTGCAGTTAATGTTGCCGGTTTGTGGCTAGACTCAAAGACTGTTTTATCCGAAAGAGCTAGAGGTAAAGAGATAGAAAACCGAAGGACTACTGGTAGCCCTACTCTAAACTTGAGTGATGAGAGTAATAAGCTAGTCGTTTTAGTCAACAGTGGCTCTGCCTCTGCTAGTGAAATTTTGGCGGCGGCACTCCAAGAAGAGGGCGGGGTTAAACTTGTTGGCGAGCAAACTTTTGGAAAAGGTAGCGTACAGGATGTTACTCAACTGAAAAATGGAGGCAGTCTTAAGGTGACGATAGCGCATTGGTTTACTCCAAAGGGAAAGAGCATTGATAAAGAGGGTATAAAACCAGATATTGATGTTAAACTTAATTCTAACGATGTTGATAATCAGAAGCAGAAGGCACTAGAGGTTTTGAAGTCCAGTTAATAAATGAGGATTTTCTAAATTAGTAATGTCTAGATCTAAAAAAGCAAAGATTACGAAAAGAAAACGTATTCTAATAGTTGATGACGATGATTCACTAGTAGAGGTCTATAAGGCACGTCTAGAAATTGATGGTTTTGAGGTTATTGCCAAGTATGACGGAGAAAGTGCGTTGAGATTTTTGGCGGAAGATGTTGCAGACCTAATTATTCTAGACTGTATGCTACCAAAATTTGGAGGATTGAGCATACTGGAATATCTTAAAAACAGAGTAGAGGGTTTCAAGACCCCAGTTCTAATGGTTAGCGGGCTGGATAGGGAAGAGTACAAGGAAAAGGCAGCAAAACTCGGTGCTAAGGGCTATTTGGTGAAGGCGAATGTTAGTATAAGTGAGATGCTGGATAAGGTCGAGGCCGTGATTGGGCATGGTTCAGTAGCTTAGTTTTGTTTTGGGCTCTATTAAAATTTTAATTCTGCTATAATTATTACCTATAAATAGACATAGAAAGTCTGATCATGAGAGAGTCTAGCAGGTCTTTCAAAAACGATTAGCTCTAGAATTCAATGTTGACCGGAGACCCTTAAGCTTAATTGATAACAGGTGAAGAATAAAAAACTAAAATTAATATTAAACCTGGGGACCTTGGCGATATTAGCTTTGGTTGTTTACTCATCAAGGCATGATTTGAGTAACGTGATTAGTGAACTTTATGATGCAAATTTGCTGCTACTGTTGTTGTTAATACCCTTACAGCTTTTGAACTATCATGCATATGCCAGGATGTACCAAGAGATCTTCGGGCACTTAGGCGAGAAGGTCCAGTATTGGGACATGACAAAAGTTTCGGTGGAAATGAGTTTCGTGAATTATGTTTTTCCATCGGCTGGGATAAGTGGTTTTGGGTATTTCGGTTTGAGAATGCGATCGTTCGGTGTCCGTGCAACTAGGAGTACGTTAGCACAAACGATGCGCTGGGTAATAGTTTTAGGTAGCTTTATTCCAGTCCTAGGACTGGGAGTTTTTTTGCTATCGCTTGGAAACCAGGTTAGTAATATTGTAATCTTAGCGGCGAGTGGACTATCTTTTGGCGTTATCCTGTTAATTTTATGTCTAGTTTTTTTATTAGAAAAAAAGGATGGTCTACAAAACTCTACTTTATTTTTTGGTGAAAGAGCTGAAAATGCCATTAACTTTTTTAAGAAAAAGAAAGTTAAGTTAATTACAGAAAAACGTAAAGAATGGATTGAAGCTAACTTTAAAAGAGTGGAGCATGACTATAAGACAATTCGGAAGAGCTGGCGGGGAGTAATCTACACTTGTCGTTGGGGTATTTTTGCAAATATTACAGAGGTTGCAACGATAGGAGTTTGTTTTATGGTACTTGGTGCTAGTCCGGTCTGGGGGGCTATTATCATCGCCTATGGAGTTGCGAATATCGGAAGCTTTGTGGCCGTTTTACCTGGCGGTCATGGCGTCTACGAAGCCTTGATGACCGGTGTTTTGGTTTCTGGTGGGGTACCAGCGAGCTTGAGTTTAACAGCTGTGCTTACCTACCGCTTAGCGACAACAGTTCTATACGTTCCACCAGGATATTACTTTTACTCGAAGGCAATTGGAGAGACCAAGCGTATGAAAAGTGTTTTGAAAAAAGAGGATGTAGCAAGAAACAAATAGCTTAATCTGCATTTTGGCTACAAATTAAGAATAAGTATGAATTCAGAAGTTCTAACGGTTAATCAGCTAGTGATGGTGATTAACGAGATTGTAGGGCTGGTCCCTGAAAACTTACTGGTGGAGGGTGAGGTCCAGAGAGTCAGAGTTTTTAAAAATTTTCTAGTTTTTTTTGAACTAGTTGGTGAAAGTAGTGTAATTGGCACAACCTGTAGCCTAGCTGACACGGGTGGAGAAGTCCCAAAAGAGGGCCAGAAAATTAGAGCTCGTGGGGAGGTCCAGCTTGGTAAGAAAACTGATCTAAAGTTTAAAATCCGTGAGTTTGAAGATCTTAATTCTTTGGGAAACAAAGCCAAAGAATTGGAAGAACTTAAACTTAAGTTAAGGTTAGAGGGTTTATTTAGCGATACTAGTAAGCTGTCACTTCCAAGGTTCCCAAAGAAAGTTGCGGTCATAACATCACCAAGGTCTTCTGCCGCCGAAGACTTTAAGCGTATTTCTGCAGAAAGGTTTGGAGCTGCAGAAATT
The DNA here is from genome assembly GCA_937871805.1 of uncultured Candidatus Saccharibacteria bacterium. GTDB lineage: Bacteria > Patescibacteriota > Saccharimonadia > Saccharimonadales > HK-STAS-PATE-42 > HK-STAS-PATE-42. The sequence continues at coordinate 124,449 of CALMQB010000001.1, read as the reverse complement.
GAAATTTTTGCCAGTACAGTTCAAGGAAATCTGGCAGAAAGTGAAGTTTGCCTAGCAATCCAAAAAGTTGCTGCTAGAATAGATGAGTTTGATGTTTTAGCAATTGTACGTGGGGGAGGCTCTAAATCGGATTTAGAGGTTTTTAATAGCGAGCAAATCGCTCGTATGGTTTTTGATTTAAGCTTACCGGTTGTCAGTGGAATTGGGCATGAAGATGATGTTAGCGTTTTAGATCTGGTTGCAGATAGAAGAGCGTCAACTCCGAGTAATGCTGCTGAGTTAATTTTTCCAGATAAAATTGAGCTAAAACGAGAAATCTTAAGTTTAAGTTTAAGTCTAAGTGCTGGGATTGAGCGATATTTTGATGCGATCAAACAAGATTTAGAGTATACAACTTTAGATTTGAATCAGGTCATGCAATCTAGATTGGAGGCCTTAAAAGTTAAACTTAAGTTGGCAGTCAATCATCTTGATGCACTGGATTTTGAAAATATCTTTGCGAGAGGCTTTGCGTTCTTGAGTTCTGGAACATCGGCTGTTAATTCAGTTAGCGGTTTAAAGGTCGGAGAAGTGCTGGAGGCGAGGTTACAAGATGGTAAACTTAAACTTAAGATTGAGGAAATTAATAAATTGAATAATAGAACAATATGGCTAAAAAGATAGACCCAAAACAGAATGCTGAACCTAATATTGAACCTGGTTTTGAAGAAAAATTATGTGAACTACAAAATCTAATTGCAGAAATTGAAGCTGGAAAGGATGGCTTGAATGAGGCGATTCAAAAGTTTGGAGACGGAAAGAAGCTTGCTTCTCAGTTAGAGAAAATGCTCGATGGAGCAAAAAGGGTTATCGATCAAGAGTCTGGTAAAAAGACTGGTGAGGAAGACTAAAGGTTTGAATGTTGATATTTTTTGTTGTCGCAGCTCTATTAATTACTTTTTTTGGATCGAGCGTTTTTGTGGGCGCTCCGTACTTACCAGCGCATAAAAAAGCGATTGATCAGGCAGTTAAGAATTTGAACTTAAGTAAGGATGGGCGATTTTTAGATTTAGGTTGCGGGGATGGTAAGTTTTTAGTCGCAGCGGCTAAAGAAGGGCATAGGTGCACGGGTTATGAGTTAAATCTAATCCTATTTTTAATTACTAAAGTCAGATTACTTAAGTTTAAGAATGCGGAAGTTAAGCTGGGTAATTTTTGGGTTAAAGATTTTCCCAAAGATACTGAGGTGGTTTATGTTTTTTTGTTAGATAAATATATGCCAAAGTTAAATTTAAAGATGGAGGATGAATCTAAGAGGCTCAATAAAAACTTAAGTTTAATTAGTTATATTTTTGAGGTTCCAGGAAAGAAGGTAGAGAACAAGGTTGGCGGACTTCGTTTTTATAGCTATGAGAATAGCTAGTTAGACTTAGGTCATCAAATACTTGACTTTGTTAAACTTAATGTGCTAATATCTTAGGTAGGAAATAAATAAATTCCAAAATAAAAATAACAAAAAATAAAATTTAATTGAAAAATATTATGCCATTCGGAAAAAAAGAAAAACCAGGTGACAGTGAGGGTAAAAAGTTACCAATGCGACCAGTCGGAAGATTGCGTGAAGAACTAGGGTCTGCGGCTATTCCTGAAGGCGCGACTCCCACGGAAGTGGAGTTCTTGCAGTTGGATAGTGCATTCAGACTTGCTACAGATGAGATGCCTGACGATGAGCTTGCCTATAGGCTTTCTCCAGAAGGTGAGGGTGTGAAAGTGGCTTATCAGGGGCCTCACAATACAACTCGCTGGGAGGTCGTCAAGCCAGACGGACAGGGTGGTTACAACTACACTCTTCATGGTGACAGCATAGATAACCCATATGTTCAGGAGTAGGTATCTGTTTGAGAGTTAAGCAAACTTAAAAGCTCGGTTTTTTACCGAGCTTTTTTGTTTGCTTAAGTTTACGGGGCTCTGGTATAATCTGTATCTGTAAATAAGAAACCTGAGGTTGCGGGTAGAATCCTCTCTAAAGTTTTTGAAATTTTAGAGCCTCCTGCAACGATTCAGAATTAAATTTAATGAAAGGTTAGGTTAAAAAGGATTTATGGCAAATAAAGTAGATATTGAAGAACTTTTTAAAGCTGGAGCTCACTTTGGGCATAAAGCAAGTAAGTGGCACCCAAAGATGGCGCCTTACATCCACAGTAAAAGAAAAGGTGGGCATATTATCAATTTAGAAAAAACTGTAGATCAGTTAAATGAAGCATTACCGTTTGTGAGTGAAGTAGCAAAGAATGGTCGTCCAGTTTTATTTGTGGCGACGAAGACTCAGCTTAAAGAGCCGATTAAGAGCATCGCAATGGAGGTTGAATCTCCTTATGTTGTTGAACGATGGTTTGGTGGTTTGCTAACAAATAGAGAAACTATGATGGCCAGAATTAAGAGGTTAAAAACTCTTGAAGCTAAAATGGAAAGTGGAGAATTCGCTTCTCGCTATTCTAAGTTAGAAGTCCAGCGTTTGCAGGAAGAACTTGATAGTTTAGAAAAGCAGTTTGGTGGGATTAAGGATATGCAAGGCATTCCAGGGGTAGTAATCGTTTTTGATGCTCAGTCTGATGCCCTAGCTGTTAGAGAAGCAAAGAAGATGAATATTCCGGTGGTTGTGGTTTGTGATAGTAACGTAGACCCAAGTGGAATTGATTTTGTTATTCCAGCAAATGACGATGCAACTAACGGAATTAAGTTGATTGCAAGTTATTTTGAGGATGCAGTTAAAAAAGGAAAGAGTGGCATAAAGGCTGAACAAGAAGGTGAGAAAAAAGACTAAGGTTAAAATTAAGTTTAAGATATGGCTGTAACAATTGAAGAAATCAAAAGACTAAAAAATCTAACTGGAGCGGGTCTAACGGATGCTAAGCGAGCTCTTGAAGAGGCTAAGGGCGACTTTGATGCAGCTCTAGATGCAATGCGTAAAAAGGGCTTAACTAAGGCAGATAAGCGTGGCGAAAGAGAAGCTAAGGATGGTCTTGTTGTAACCTATAATCACGATAGTAGAATCGGTGTAGTGGTTGAAATTAATTGTGAAACGAGCTTTGTAGCCAAAACTGAAGAGTTTAAGGCTCTAGGCCAAGATGTTGCGATGCATATTGTAGCGAGCAATCCAGAGTATATTTCTATGGACCACATTCCAAATGAAGTAAAAGAAGCTAAAGCTGCAGAGTTTAAGGCTAAAGTTGTTGAAGAGGGCAAGCCAGCAGACATTGCAGATAAGATTGTCGAAGGAATGCTCAATAAATATTTCGCAGAACGATCTTTAATGGATCAGCCTTTTGTGAAAGATCAAGATAAAAAGGTTTCAATGGTTATTAAAGAAGTGATTGCAAAGCTTGGTGAAAATATCGTTGTTGGTAAAATGGCGAGAATAGAACTTGGTCAACGCTTAGAAGATTAAGCTTATGGAGATTAGTAAATTTAAAGAAAAAGCAAAACTGGCAATTGAACGTCTTGAATCTGATCTAAAAAAAGTTAGAACTGGGCGAGCGCATCCTGACATGTTGGATGGAATAAAGGTCGAGGCTTACGGGGTAATGACTCCGCTTAACCAGGTGGCGAATATTACAGCTCCAGAGCCACAACTTTTACAGATTACACCATTTGACCCTACAATTTTAACTTCAATTTCAGAGGCAATTCGTAAAGATGAGGCCCTAGGCTTAAACCCCAGCGATGATGGTAGGGTAGTGCGAGCTGGAATTCCATCTTTAACTCAAGAGCGCCGTGCTCAAATTGCTAAGCAGCTTGGTAATAATGCTGAAGACTGCCGAATTGTTCTGAGAAACTTAAGGCAAGAGGCGATGACTTCCCTTAAAAAACAAAAGTCAGCTTCTGAGATTAGCGAGGATGACTTTAAGCGTAGTGAAAAAGAAGTTCAGGAAGAACTAGAAAAACTGAACAAAGTAGTTGAAGAGAGAGTGAAGTCTAAAGAAGAAGAGATAATGAGGGTTTAATCTCTGGCTAATTATTGAGCGGTTTACTCTTCAACCGGAACTTCTGTTAGCAGGTTTTTTCCTGATGTGTAGACATCCCCGTGACCTTCCAAGGTGTATCTAGACGCCGTATTGTAAGCTTTACCTTCTTGAGTTACTGGTTCAGTGTCACTGGGGTTGCTGATGACAACTGTGTATAGAACTTCACCGCTTCCCGAGAGCTGCTTTGTCACTTCGAGTGGTGTCGGTGCCGCCTGTACTCGTATGCCATCATCAGTCGTTGCCTCTGTGCCAAATTGTTCTCCACTAGCTAAAGTTCTGCCATTACCAAGTTTGGCAGATTTTATACCCTCAGGGAGTGTTTTGCCTTTTTCTAGGGCGTCAATTGATCTACCCAATATATCGGAAAGTTCACGGACTTTGCTTGCTTCTTGTACGGTTTCAGGACCTGTCAGCCGGACTACAGGAACTGCATCTTTTGGAGTCTCTGCTTGCTGTGGAGCACATGCTCCTGTTACGACAGTGCCGAGAGCGAGAACCCCCAACCCCACTCTTTTAGGTATGCTTGCTTTATTTGGACTTCTTATAGTATTTTTTCGTTAAATTTAATTCGTTAATTTTGTTTTTGTTTTTGAAATTTTTGATTTCTAGATTAAATCTTAGCATAGTCGTTATGTAAAAGTCAACTATCTTGGACTACGTTTAGATCTAACTATGTAATTTGAGGGTATAAATAATACTGGGTTAAGTGTTAAAATATTAAGAATATGTTATTTATTTTTGGGATTTTTGCGTTTATTATGTTGGTGGTGCTCCATGAGTTTGGGCACATGGTGGCTGCGAAACGCAATGGGGTAGTTGTTGAAGAATTTGGAGTTGGCTTTCCGCCACGAGCCTGGGGTAAAAAGTTAAGAAAAAAGAAGGGTGATGATACTCTTTACAGCTTGAATTGGCTACCGCTAGGTGGCTTTGTTAAACTTAAGGGTGAACACGATGACGCAACAGAGGAAGGATCTTTTGGTGCGGCAAGCTTAAAAACGAAAGTTAAAATCCTACTTGCTGGAGTTGGAATGAATTTTTTAACAGCTTGGGTTTTACTAACTGGTCTTTTTATAGTCGGGGCGCCAAAATTGCCGTTTGAAAGCCTTCCATTTTATGGTAAAGAACAATCTATAATACAGAGTGACACAAAAACTGTAGCCTCAAAAACTTATGTTGGAGAGGTTTCAAAAAACTCTCCCGCTGAAAAGGCTGGTTTAGAATTTGGGGATGTAATTTTGAGTTTAAATGGTCAGGTTCCTGGGGATGAGCTTACTTTGAATGAATTGACTAAAAAATACGCCGGGCAAGAAGTTAAACTTAAGTTTGAAGACGAGAACAATAGGAAAGATAAAGAAGTTGAAGTTCAGTTGCGTGAGGATGGGGCGAGTGGTGGAGTGCTCGGAGTAGGTGTTTCTCAAACAGTTAAGTTTAAGTCGACGTGGTCTGCACCAATTAATGCGATTACAACGATGTACCAATCTACAGAGGCAACATTTAGAGGAATTGGCTACGCGTTTAGTAGCATAGTGCACGGAGAAAGTGAAAAAGCGGGCGAGGTTGTTGGAGGTCCGGTGGCAACAGTTGATGCAATCAAAAATGTGAGTCGGAGTGGATTCCCAGACTTGGTTTTACTAATTGCGCTAATTTCGCTTTCTTTAGGAATTATGAATGTTTTGCCGATCCCGGCGCTAGACGGGGGACGACTATTCCTAATTCTGCTATTCAGGCTGAAAGGCAAGGTCTTAACTAAAGAAAAAGAGGAGAAAATAAATGCCTGGGGAATGGGGTTTTTGCTACTCTTCATTCTTTTAATTACGGTTGTAGATGTGCGGAGATTATTTTAGTTAAATTTAATCTAGGTTGTTTTTGTGAAAATAAAAAAGTGGTGGAGAAAGTTTAAGAATCTAAAAACGGGTTGGGCAATCCTGGTTAGTATTTTTGCGCTATTATTTTTTTTAGTAACTAGTATCGCTGCGGCTTTACTAGTATCGCCGGCTATTTTAGCGGGGGCAGATGATGATCTTATGCAGACTATTGTGGGGGTTTCATTACCACTAATTTTGTTTGGGTCGTGTATATTGGCAGCGTGGTGGATGCGTAAAAAATTGGATAAAAGTGTTCGGGAAACGCTTAAGTTTAAGGCCCCAAATAAAAAAGTTTGGTGGATGATCCCTGCAGTACTATTTAGCTATATCTCGGTTTTGATAATAGTCTTCGCCATTCTACAAGTAGTTAATCCACAAGCAGTGGGGCAAGAACAAGATGTGGCAGAAATTATTACTGGTTTGAGTGGGATTAAACTTGGGTTGATGGTGATTGGGGCAGGGGTTTTGACTCCAATTGCAGAAGAAACTTTTTTCCGTGGTCTACTCCTTTCAATGTACAATCATAAACTTAAGTTCTTGGCCGGAGTTTTTATTGGTGCGTGCCTGTTTGGGCTAGCCCACTGGCAGGTAAACGTTAGCTTAGATACGGCAGTATTCGGAATTGGCCTAGGAATCTTAACCTGGCAGACTGAAAGTGTCTACCCGGCAATTGGGTTGCATATGCTGAAGAATTTGCTGGCAGTGACATTCCTATTGCTAAAATAGGTATAATCTGATATATTAAGTTTAAGATGAATTTAAGAATAGACTTTAACTTAATGCCGAAAAACCCCACAAGATTTCCATTGGGGTGTAGTTTGCTGGTCGAATAAATAGTACGATAGACAAAATTAAATTTAAACTAAGCTCCACTCAGAAAAAGAGGGAGCTTTTTTAGTAAAATAGGAGATTGATATGGAAAAAATAGAAGGTAAAATGAGAGAAGATTATACAGATGCGGTTATGTTATCTGTAGCGGGCAGAGTTGAGAGGTCGGAGAAATTACGGTTCACGATGGAATCTTGCGTTGATCTAGCGGGATTGGTAGTGGATAGATCAACGGGTTCAAGCCTTTCTCAGGCTGAGTTAGAAGATCTTTTGCACGGTCTGCGATATCAAAGATCTTGTGGTGATGAAGGGCTCGAGGAGAGGGGCTGTGTCGGTGGTGCTATAAAAATAGTTACGGCTGCGATACATGGCGCAAATACATGGCATCGTGAAAATTACAGCGTGCATCATGGCGTGGTGAATAGGACTTTGTGCGATCAAACCTGGATGGGAATATATTAGTGATAAAAAGGTATAATTAAGTTTAAAGAAAGGGATTTATATGAAAAAAAAATTGTTACCAAACAAAACAGAAAATCCAGCAGAATGGTATACGGCAGTTGTGAGATTGGCTGAACTTGCTGATTACGGTCCATCTAAGGGGAGTATGATTATTAGACCTTATGGTTATGGAATTTGGGAGAATGTGCAAAAAGCATTTGATGAGATGATAAAAAATTATGGTGTTGAGAATGCCTATTTTCCACTTTTCATCCCGATGTCTTATATGAAGAAGGAGGCTAGCCATGTAGAAGGATTTGCCCCTGAACTTGCTGTAGTTACGCATGGTGGAGGTGAAGAGCTGGAGGAGCCTTTAGTGATCAGGCCGACAAGTGAGAGCATTATCAATGAGTCTTTTACTAAATGGGTGCAGAGCTATAGAGATTTGCCAATTAAAGTTAACCAGTGGTCTAACGCCGTTCGCTGGGAAAAGAGGACGTTGCCATTTTTAAGGACGACTGAATTCTTGTGGCAGGAGGGGCATACAGTTCACAGGACTCATGAAGAGGCTAAGGAAATGCAGAAATACGCAATGGAATCCTACTCAAAGTTGTACAGGAACTTCTTTGCCCTAGATGGCTATGTAGGTAGAAAATCTAAAATGGAGACTTTTGCTGGAGCAGATGAGACCCTTACTTATGAGATGATGATGCCAAGCGGAAAGGCCCTTCAAAGCTGTACTTCCCATGATTTAGGGCAAAATTTTGCTAGGGCGTTTGATACTAAATTTCAGGATGAAGATGGTGAAGAAAAGCTAGTTTGGCAGACTAGTTGGGGTGTTTCAACTAGATCGATTGGTGGATTAATCGTGGGGCATGGTGATGACAATGGATTAATAGTACCTCCTAGGCTTGCACCGATCCAAGTTGTAATTGTTCCAGTTGATACTTCTGATAAGCTACTTGAGTATTGTAATTTGATTATGTCTAAACTTAAGTCTGCTGGTATTCGGGTTAAGTTAGATGACAGGGATGATGAACGCTTTGGGTTTAAACTTAATAAGTGGGAAGTTAAAGGAGTTCCCGTTGCTCTTAAGATTGGGGGAAAAGAAGCTGAGTCCAAACAAGTGACTGCCAGGCGTAGAGACAGTGGTGAGGAAGTTAAGTTTGAATTGGAGAGTGCGGCTGTAAAATCCTCTGAACTTTTAGGATCGATTCAAGAAGAACTTCTAATTAGGTCAACGAAGATAAAAGAAGAGAGCACAAGAGAGGCTGTTGATTATGATCAGTTTAAGCAAATCATCCAAGATCACAAAGGTTTCGTTAAAGTTTTCTGGAATGATAATCCTGAGGTGGAAAAGAAGATAAAAGAGGAGACTATGGCGATAAGCCGATGTTTGATATCTGAAGATGAGGAAGGTGTAGACTTTTATACTGGTGAGCCTTCTAAAACTGTTTGGCTTTTTGCCCAGGCTTATTAAATTTAGCAGGGTTTAATCGACCCTAGGTTCGTTTGTATTTGCTTCGGGGGGATGTTAGAATTGAGCTTTATAATTAAATTTAGTTTATGGCAAAATACAAGATATCCGAAGAAAAATTAGCCCAACTTGAGGCAGATCTTGAAGCTGCGGTTGAAGCTCGAAAAGATATCGTTGAAAAGGTTCATGTTGCTCGTGAATTGGGGGATTTAAAGGAAAACTCTGAATATCATGCGGCGAGAGACGAGCAGAGATTGAATGAGCTTAAAATTGAAGACACGGAAGAGATCTTACGAGATTACGAAATTGCGGATAAGGGTGGCACAAACTCAACAATCGATATTGGTAACAATGTTAAACTTAAGGGTCCTAAAGCTTTAGAATTTAAGTTAGTAGATAGTGTTGAAGCGAACCCAACAGAGGGTAAGATCTCGGATGAATCACCGATTGGGCAATCTCTAATGGGCAAAAAAGTTGGTGATGAAGTCGAAGTTGGTGGAAAAAAGTATAAGATTGAAGATATTTCTTAAACTTAATTCTTTTTAGAAACCTCCCACAAAATTAGTGGGAGGTTTCTTTTTTTCTGCAGGGCAGCAAATGGGGTATAATTAAGTTTAAGATAAGTCAGAAGAACTTTAGAGGAATAGCAGAAGATGGCAACATTGCAAGATTTTAGGAATGAGCGTTTAAAAAAGCTAGAAAAGCTGAGGGCTTTGGGTGTAAACCCGTATCCGTCAAAAACTGACCGAACTGTTAAAAACTCTGAGGTTAAACTTAAGTTTGAAGAATTTGAGGGCCAAAAGGTTAAGGTCGTGGGGCGAATCAAAAACTTGAGGATAATGGGCAAGATTGGCTTCATTGTCATTAAAGATGAGTCGGGTTCTTTGCAGCTTTTTGCCTCCGAAGATAATCTAGATTCTGCAGATTATGCGAATAGTGAACTAGCTTTTAAAGATTTGAGGTTGCTAGATTCTGGAGATTTTGTTGAAGGAGACGGTGAAGTTATAAAAACTAAAACTGGTGAAATCTCGGTTAAACTTAATAAAATCCGAATTCTGACCAAGGCTATACGCCCGATGCCTTTGGCGCATGAAGAATTTAGTGATATCGAGTCTAGGTATAGGCAGCGTTATATTGATATGAATGTTAATGAAGATGTCAAAAATGACATAATTTTGAGGAGTAAGGTGACTCAAATTCTGAGAGAGTTTTTGGTGGAAAGGGATTTCTTAGAGATTGAGACTCCGGTCTTGCAGCCTATCTATGGTGGAGCGAGCGCCAGGCCTTTTAAAACTTATCATAACAAACTGGAATCTGACTTTTTTCTAAGAATTTCCCCAGAGTTATATTTGAAAAAAGCAGTTGCAGGCGGCTTTGAAAGAGTTTTCGAGTTTTCTAGAAATTTTAGGAATGAGGGGATAGATCGATCTCATAATCCAGAGTTTACGATGCTGGAATTCTATAGAACTTACGCAGACTATAATGACCTGATGGAGATGACAACAGAGATGATGCACAATCTTTTGAATAAGGTCTTTGGTAAACTAAGCTTTGATTATCAGGGTCATAAATTGGACTTTTCTATCATAAAAAAGTATACGTTTAGAGAGTTAATTTTAGAAAAGATGGGTTTGGATATTGATGAAATGTCTAGAGAAGACCTAATTAAAGAAATTAAGTCTAGGAATATTGAGGCTGACTTGAAAGCTCCGACGAAAGATCTTTTAGATGAGTTCTACAAAGAAACTTGCAGAAAAGATATTATTCAGCCAATTTATTTGATTGATTATCCAAGGGAGATGATTCCACTCGCAAAAAGAAAAACGGATAATCCTAAATATATCGAAAGTTTACAATTGGTGTGCTGTGGCTTTGAACTGTTAAAAGCTTACTCAGAGTTAAATGACCCGATTGACCAACTAGAAAGACTTACGGAAGATCAAAAAGCCCTAGACGACGGCACAAGTGAAGAGGCGATGACTGTAGATTTGGATTTTGTGGCAGCGCTAGAAGTGGGAATTCCTCCGACTGCAGGATGGGGGATGGGAATTGATCGGTTGGTTTCATTTTTGGCAGATAAGCCGGCGATTAAAGACGTAATCATGTTCCCAACTCTAAGGCCTGAAGATGTAGACGAGGCAACTAAAAAAATGTATCCGGAAGTTAAATTTAATAACTTAAATAAATTGGAGAAGAAGCAAGGCCCTAAGTAAATGATGGAAGAAGAGGCGATATTGATTGATGTGCGAACTCCAGAAGAGTTTAATGATGGGCACTATAATGGGGCTATTAATTTTGAATTAAGTTTAATGACTGGTGGTAGACTGCCAGAAATCCCAAAAAACTGTAAGGTCGAGATCTATTGTAGAAGTGGTGGCAGGGCAGAGATGGCTAAGCAAGTCTTAGAACAGAATGGCTTCACAGACGTGGAAAATATTGGCGGGTATAACGCTTAGGCCCTAGATTGGCGGTTTATTTTTAGCGAGATTACTTGGCTAAATTAAGCAAGCTCTAGCGTGTTGGGGCTTGTTGTTATTTTTGGGGTGGTTAAAGATTAGTCGCTAGTTTAGAATTAAGTTCAGTTAGTGAATGAGAGAAGTGGAGGGTAGTGAACTTCTATGCTTGAAGAGAGCGGTGAAATAAGTGGTGGCTCGTGCGTTTCGGGCTATTTAGAATTAGAGGCTGATTTAATTAGCGAATTGCAGGCTCCATTGCTGGGGATTGCGGCAAATGCACGAGTAGCCGGCTCTAGCCTAAAAAGTGGCAATGAGAGGGTCTCAGAGTATCTGGAAGCGATTGAATTCAGCTCTGCCAACCTTGTGCGGACGATAGATATTTTATTAAGGAGCCGAGACGTGGCGAATTCTGAATTAAGTTTAAACTTAGAGCCTCTACATCTTGGAGTTCGAGTTGAAGAGGCAATTGAAAAATTAGTCCCACTCTGCAAGACTCAGGCTCAAATTATAGATTTCAAAATCAAAAAAAACTTACTGGTTAGTAGCAATAAGGAATGTTTAGATTTGGTTATTTATCATATTCTAGAACAGTCGTTGCGCTGTTCGGCAAGCGAAGAAATTGTGAGTATTGAGTTGCGAGCGAGCGGTTCGAATGCGATGTTGAAGATCCGCTTGGAGGGCTGTAGAGAAAGGGCGCTTAGTTTTAGGAAGACCCTAAAAAGAATTTTGGCGGGAGAAATTCAAAAGAGCACTGGTTTTAACTTTAGCCTTGTGGCGAGTACGAAGTTGCTAGACCTAATGGATGGTCGATTTTCTGTTTCGCAAAGGAGGGATGGGGTTAATTTTAATATCTTAATCCCGCTGAGCGCACAAAGCAGTTTTATATTATGAAGATTCTATTTGGATTTAAAGATGTATTAAGTTTAGACCCGTGGTTAGATTATTTTGAAAGCTTGGGCTACGAGGTTGATGGGGCGATGAGTGGCGAAGATGTGCTAGGAACGGCGCTTAAGTTTAAGCCGACTGTCTTAGTTTTGGAATATCAATTGAGTGGAGAAGTAGATTCTTTAGCTGTGTTTTATTCTTTGATTGCTAAACCAGGATTTTGTAAATTAAGTTTAATCTTGATTGTTAATCTTTCAGAAAGTGAGACTAAAAAGTTGAATAATAAATTTGTTCAAAGCTCCGGTATTCTGGCAGTAATTCCTTCTGGCAAACTTAATTTTGAGACTGTTGAAGAAGGTCTAAAAACTCTTAAAGAGAGGCTGGAATAATATGTACAAACAGATTACCACCCCAGCAATTATTCTTTCTAGAACGAACTTTAATGAGGTCGATCGAATTGTAAACTTTCTAGGCCCGAAGGGTCAATTTTCTTGCATGGTGAAGGGTGCTAGAAAGCCAAAAAGTAAGCTGGCTGGCGGGATAGAACTGTTCAGTGTTTCACAAATAACTTATCTGGATACTAATGCCGAACTTAAAAGAATTGTTCAAACAAAACTTTTAGAACATTATGGTGGGATTGCGAAGAATTTAGAGCGAATGCTTTTTGGTTATGAATGCATGAGGCAACTAAAAAGGATTGTTCCAGAAATGGCAGATGAGGATGGTGGTGATGAGTATTATTTAAGTTTAAAAATTTTGCTAGAAAGTTTAGAGCGAGAAAACGTTGGTTTAAATTTAATTAAACTTTGGTGGCAAACTAAAACTCTGGAATTTGCTGGTCAGAATTTAGAACTGCATAAAGATGCAGAACTTAAGAAGTTATTTGAAGGCCAAAATTATAGCTTTATGATGGGTACGGCGAGGCTGACTCCAAAGGATGGAGGAGTGATTAATTCAACTGCGATTAAGATCCTGAGACTGATGGCGGAAGGTAGAAAACCTGCTGAGCTAGCTAAACTTAAGGGTGTGGAGCAGCTTTCTGTCGCACTTTATAAAGAACTTGAGGCTGCCGTTAGGGAATAAAAAGGATATGTATGTGGAAGAGCCGCACAGTATTTGTGTGCGGCTCTTCCACTAAACTATTAAAATTCTAGGTTCAAAAACTTATGTTAATCTGGTATAATTAAGTTTAATTTGAAAGGAGAGATTTTATGAGTGGATTTTCAGGTAAATTTTCAAGAGCTGTACCAGCAGCTGAGCCTGCTTATTACGGAGCGATCTCTCCTGGGGTGCAGAATGCCATAGGCTTTAGGGATTCTGCTAGAGATGCGGTTAGAGCTGGTGGATTTGGGGTCGCCGAGGGGCTTGCGAGGAACTCTTTAAAGATTTTAGATTGTCTGGAACCACCTGGCAGGGAAGTCTACGCGAGTCTAGGAATGTTGACGCGTGTTCTGGTGCAGAAGGCTGGGGATAGGACAGAAGCTCTAGCTGCTGTAGAGGAAATGGAGAGGGTGGATATATCCGTTAAAGAGATGCCAATAAGAAGAGATGTTTATGAAGATATCTTTCGCCCCGTTAGATCCGCAGCAAGATTTTGCGGGGATTGGAGGGCTAGAGCCAAGGGCGTGGGGATTGGTGTGACAGGAATAGCGGCCTCTCCATTTGTTGAATCTGAAAGGTTCAGAAATTTCCCGAATAGAGAGGCAGGCACTGTCTGGAGACTTGCAAAAAAAGCTGGTTTTGCTGGCAAGAATGCATGTGCGATTGGTGCGAACGTACTGGGTTCTGAACACTTAGCTAAGCTTGCTTGTAGGTAGGGTTCTACCAGCAAAGATTCTGTTATAATTAAGTTTAAGTTTTATGGCAGATAATACAGATAAGACCGTGAAAAATTACGAGATGGATGATATCGTTGCGCTTTGTAAGAGGCGTGGTTTTGTGTATCCAGGAAGTGAAATTTACGGTGGTGAAGCTGGGCTTTACGATTTTGGGCCTTATGGAGTTGAGCTTTTGAACAATATTAAAAAATCCTGGTGGAAGGCGAATGTGCAAGTTCGGGAAGACATGGTCGGGTTGGATTCAGCGATGTTCAAAAATCCTAAAGTCTGGGAGGCGAGTGGGCATGTCGGTGGTTTTGCAGACCCTTTGGCGGAGTGTAAAAAGTGCAATACACGAATTCGAGTTGATAAAGAACTTGAAAAGGTTGGCGTTACGGCAGATGAAAAAATGAGCGAAGATGAACTTAACAATCTGTTTGATATTAGCAGAGATAAAATTAAGTGTCCAAAATGTTCAGCAAAAGAGTTTTCTGTAGTTCGGATGTTTAATATGTTGGTTAAATCTAACTTGGGCGACCTTGCTGATGACGGGCAGCGTCCAGTGTATCTTCCTGGTGAGGCTTGCCAAGGAATTTATCTTAACTTTAAGAACATTGTTGATACAACGCGGATGAAGATTCCATTTGGTGTGGCGCAAATTGGTAAAGCTTTTAGAAACGAGATTAGCCCGAGAAACTTCTTGTTTAGAACGCGCGAGTTAGAACAGGCTGATACTCAGTATTTTGTAAAGCCAAATCAGAATAAAGAAGCTTATCAAAAAATTAAAGAAAGCCGCTGGCGGTGGTATTTAAGCTTAGGAATTAGAGAGGAGAAACTGAGATGGAAAAAGCACGAGAATTTAGTTTTCTACTGCTCAGAGGCTTGGGATATTGAGTACGATTATCCTTCTTATGGATTTGACGAGGTTGAAGGTCTTCATGATAGAACTGACTATGATTTAACTCAGCACATGAAGTTTTCTGGAACGGACTTGAATTACACAGATCCGCAAAGTGGTGAAAAATACATTCCGTGGGTGTTGGAAACTTCTGTGGGAATGGGGAGGCTTTTTTTGGCTGTTGTTTGTGATGCTTACAAGGTCGAAGAGCTTGAAGATGGCGAGAGGACGGTTCTAAAATTAGATTATGATCTGGCACCAATTAAGTTTACAATTTCCCCACTTTTAAGGAACAAGCCAGAATTGGTTGAAAAAGCGCGAGAAGTTTATGCAAAGTTGGCTGAAGACTTTATGGTTGAGTATGACGATAATGGAAACATTGGTAAAAGGTATAGAAGGGCAGACGAAATTGGAGTCCCTAAATGCATTACGATTGATTTCCAAACTTTAGAAGACGGAACCGTGACGGTTCGAGACCGCGATACAATGGAGCAGGTTAGAGCTAAGATCGCGGATCTTTAAGTCTAATTTTGATGTCCATTTTTATTGCTAGACACGGTCAAAATGAAGATAATGCTGAAAGCATTTTGAATGGTCACCGAGATAGGCCGTTAACCGAGCTTGGTAGAAGGCAGGCGATGGAGCTAGCTTTGGGAATAGAGAAGTTGGGGCTTAGGTTTAGTAAAGTTTATTCTTCTCCGCTTTGCAGGGCGTTGGAGACGGCGGAAATTGTGGCATCCAAGAACGGCTTGGAAGCTCCAGAAATTGTGGATAGCTTAATAGAACGTGATTTTGGTATTCTGACAGGCCGGCCGCATTCTGATATTCCTGTAGTTTGTGGTGATAATGTCATTAAAACTGATACGATTACCTACTTTTTAGAGCCTGAAGGTGCAGAGACATTCCCGCAGCTTTTAGAAAGAGCGAAGAATGCTATGGAAGAGATTAAGTTTAAGAAAGATGAGGGTGATATTTTGGTAGTTTGCCATGGCGACCTAGGGGAGATGCTCTATGCTGCAGCTACTGGAACGGGGTGGAAAGAAGTGCTGTTAGGATTCCATTTTGGGAACGGTGAACTGATTGACATAGAGCAAAATGGCTCAACGCATTTGGTTAAACTGGAGCAATTTAATATCTAAGACCTTACTAGAACTACAAAAATACCTAGCTAGGATTTTTCAGAGCGTGGTGCTGAAAACTTAACAGTCAAAGTTTAGCTTATTTGATAAGATAAAGATTAACTAAACTTAAGTCGGTCGGCCACAGCAGAAATTTTCTAAGCTAACCTTCTTTAAACTTAATATATGCCAAAAGTAATTTTTGAGGATGATTTTTTATGGGGAGCTTCGATTGCTGCCCATCAAGTGGAGGGTGGAAATGATAATGACTGGACAGACTGGGAGCACCAAAATGCAGTACGGTTGGCAAAATCTGCCAATAGTAAATTTGGCTATTTAGGTGATTGGCCTAAGTTAAAAAAAGTAGCCGAGGACCCAAAGAATTATGTTTCTGGTTCAGCGGTTAATCATAAAAAATACTATAAGAAAGACTTTGAATTACTTAAAAAGTTAAACTTAAACACGCTTCGATTTTCAATCGAGTGGAGTAGGATTGAGCCCGAAGAGGGAAAGTTTAGTAAGGCTGGTTTGCAGTACTATAAAACTTATTTGAATGAGCTTAAGCGGCAGGGGGTAACTCCGGTTGTGACATTGTGGCACTTCACACTTCCAAAGTGGTTTGCGGCTAAAGGAGGTTTTGAAAAACGGGCTAATCTAAAAGATTTTGAACGTTATGTAGGCATGATTTCAAAAGTTTTCGGCCATGACTTTAAATATGTTTTAACGATGAATGAGCCAGTTTTGTACGCGTTGTTAGGCTACAAAGAAGGTAGGTTTCCTCCGCAAAAAGAAAGTTATTTTTATGCGTCTAGAGTCGTCTTAAATTTGACTTCTGCCCACAAAAGAGCGGCCAAAATCTTGCTTAAGTTTAACCAAGATTTAAAAATTGGCGTGGCGCACAATATGGTCGATTTTTATGGAGGAGACGAAAGCCACTCCACCAGATTAAATTTAAAGATTCTGCATTATTTAAATAACAATTTCTTTTTGAACCGTACTAAGCGACACTTGGATTTTATCGGAGTTAATTATTATTTTGCAGAGCGACATTATGGTTTTGGGCCAGATTCAGATAATCCAGATAAAAACAGGAATGACTTAGGCTGGGATATGCAGCCAGCTAGAATCGAGAACGTTATAAATCGAGTTTGGGAAAAGTATAAATTACCAATTTTGATAACTGAAAATGGTTTAGCGGATGAAAAAGATAAATATAGAAAATGGTGGTTAGCAGAGACCTTAAAAGCGATGATTAAACTTAAGCGTAGCGGAGTGGACCTGTTCGGATATTGCCATTGGTCGCTGTTAGATAACTTTGAATGGGCCGAGGGTTTCTGGCCAAAGTTTGGTTTGATTGCCGTGGATAGAAAAACTCAAGCTAGAAAAATTCGTCCAAGTGCAAAGTGGTGGGCGGGTATAATGCTGAGGATTCAAAATCCAGGCCCAAGGACTAAGCCGGTGAGTACGATTAAAGAAGTTGAGCGGTTACGGTAAGCTTGGTCAGCTTTGGGGTCGAGTGCTAAAACTAGAGATGTTCTGCGACTTTAATCAAGGCCTTACCCATTCTCTGCCTGTTCTTTACTCTTTTCTGCTTTTCTCTGACTGCTCCTAAGCCGAACCTGTCAAATGCTGCTAATGATGCCTTCTGGAGACTCAAGTCTTCTCTGCCTGTGGGAGTAGGGGTGGAGGCTAGATTATCACCCACGTGTGAGATGGCTCGACGGACTGCCCCTGGTTTAGTAGGCTGAATTTTGTCTACTAACCCGAGTACCCTTCCTGCTGTTACCCCAAGACTATGAGCCGTTTGCATTGCCCACGATTTTGAAACAGATTGAGCTTCTGGTGCACTTGGTGCTTAATTTTGTTTTGGACGGTTCATAATATTTTTATCTTGCTAGTTTATTTTAATTAACTAGCCACCATCATGTACCAAATATTTATTTAAGTCAATAGCTTAGAAAAATTAAGTTTAGTTTTGGAGTAGGTGGGTGTTTATAGATGTTATGCACAAGATGTGGAGAAGTTGTGCACATGTGAATTGTTGACCACTGGAGAGCTTTTTATCCAAAACTTAAACTTAAGCGTGAATTCGATTTCGACTTGAATGTGGGTGCTGGTGGGTAGTATATTGTTAGTCAGTGGGTAGATGTGGGTAAGCACCCAATCTGATTCAATATATTTTTACTTTTAGGTTTGGCACTTTAGATTAATTTCTAGCTTAAGTTAAACAGTTTAAGTTTAAAGACTGATGAAGAAATGCTTATCTTATAAAACAAAAACACCCACGAAAATTTAAAATGGCCAAAGTGGATTATTTTTCTCGTAAACTTGACGATAAAAATCGTTTAACTTTACCTGCAGAGGTAAGGGAAGAGTTTGCGGCCGGAATTATAGTTACACGCGGCTTTGGTGCCTATCTGCATGCTTACCCTAAAGAGGTTTGGTTAAAGGATGTGGAATCTAGACTAAAGGGAGATATCCTGGATGAACGGATTGCAGATTTGAATGTCAGGTTTCGGATGGGAAAAAAGGAAGTGGTACCAGACAATAAGCAGGGTAGAATCACGTTAGATCCTAATCTGCTTAGTTTTGCTGAGATTCAGCAAGACGTGGAAGCGGTCCGGGTCGGCCAGTATTGGCGGCTCGGGTCACCCAAGAACATTAACAGCTAGGTAAATAGATTTTTGGTAACAGACACAGAAGATACAGAAATTTATCTTTTGAATATTGCTATCGAACAATCAGCGGTGGAAAATTTGAAGGAAACCACTTAAAAAAACCTTTGTACAAAAATAGAGCTAGCCTTATAGCAAAACTTGGAGCTTGAATAATGCCTGGAGTCACAAAAAGTTATCTTTTTAACTCGCAAAGGCTTCACGTACAAGCAACTTGTTAAGTTCAAGTTTAGTTCTAAAACATATAAAATCTCTCACTTCACATAAGTTTCTCTATCAGGCAGCTGTTTAAAGCTAGAGGTATGGTGACCAAAACTTGATGTGTTTTAACACTTCTAGTTAGATCGAGGCATTTACAAATGAGTTTTACTTAAAACTCTCAAAATAGCCTCTAAGGTCAACATCTTCTAACGTAACTTTAAACTTAAGGTATGTCTGAATTAAAACAAAAAAACAAAAACAAAAATGCTGATTGTTCGATAATAATATTTGAGATAACCTAGCTTAAATTTAAAACCCTACAGAAGTGTAGGGTTTTTTGCGCTTTCTGGATCACTTCAGATTACTTAATCTGTTAAACTTAAGTTAATGAGTAGAAAAAGTAGAAATAAAAAGAAGTTTGAGCCGTACTTAATTGAAGACTTGAAGTTGGAGAAATTTGTTAATGGTGGACAAGCTTTAGGATATACGGTAGAAGGTAAGCCAATTTTTGTGTGGGGTGGAATTGCTGGAGAGATCGTCGATGTGCAAGTTCTTAAATCTAAAAGGGGAGTGCTGGATGCGCTCGTTGAGAAGGTTAAACTTAAATCTGAGAATAGGATTGAGCCAATAGAGCCCGAGGAATATTTGAGCACTAGTCCTTGGCAGATTTTATCTTTAGGTTATGAAAATCAAGTTAAGGCCGAACTTCTAGAACAGACTTTTAAGCATGAGCTAGGTCTAGAGTTGAAAGATTCAGAACTTATTTCTAGTGATAAAAATGCTGGATATGGCTACAGAAATAAAATGGAATATGCTTTTTGGGGGGATGAGGATGGAATATCTTTAGCACTTCATAAAAGAGGTTCTGGTCAGAAAATTAAGCTTAAAAGTAGTGCGTTGGCAAGTGATGCTATCAATAAGGCGGGTAAGTCTTTGGTCGGGCTTCTTAACGAGAAGCAGATATTCGCGGGCAAGCTGAAGAGCCTGGTGCTGCGTTCAGATGGATTCGGAGGCTGCGCGGGAGCTTTATTTGTGAAAGCTGAAGACTTCCTGGAGTTAGAGCTTCCTGAAGCCCTGGAAGGGCTAGTTTGCTACTATTCTAATCCGAAATCTCCAGCTTCAGTTATAACTTCTGAACTCTGGAGAAAGGGTGAGCTTAAACTTAAAGATCAGGTCTGTGGAGTTGATATTGGTTATGACGTAAACTCGTTCTTCCAAGTAAATATTGATCTTTTTGAGAAAGTTATTGAAGACATTAAGCTTAACTTAGATTCAGAAGACTCTAAAATTATAGATTTTTATGGTGGAGTAGGGAGCATCGGAATTCTTTTGGCTGGGAATGATAACCAATTAAAGATTGTCGAGATTAGCAAAGAGAGCGCAGAGAAGGCTCAGCAAAACTTAGCCAGGCTGGGCTTAAACAAGGCGAGTGTTTTTTGTGGTGCTGCGGAGGATTTGCTAGAAGAAATTGAACAAAATTCTGTTTTGGTCGTTGACCCTCCAAGGGCTGGGCTGCATAAAAAAGTTACTCAGAAAATCATAGAGGTCAAGCCAAAGAAATTAATTTATTTGAGCTGTAACCCAGTGACGCAAGCTCGAGATGTCGGTCTGCTCCTAGAGGCCGGGTACAAGATCAAGTTTAATCGTGGCTATAACTTTTTTCCGCGGACTCCACATATAGAAAGTCTGGTCATCTTGGAAAACTCAGAGCAATAGTTTTTGGTAGAATAAGTTTACATTATGCAAAAACTTATAGAGATGCCAGATGATTTTTCAAAAAGCCTGATTGAACGTTTTGGGAGAGAGGCAGAGAGCTGGCTGGAGGACATCCCAAATATTCTTTCTAAGAAGTTGGACGACTGGGGGCTTGAGCTGAAAAGCAGTAACCCTTTGCATGGTGCAATGGGGTTGGTGTTTTTTGTATCAAGAGGTGGTGAAGACTTAGTTCTCAAGATTAGTTGGTTTGATAATCTTACTAAGTCTGAGAATGCTGCTTTGAAAATTTGGGATGGTGATGGGGCTGTGAGGCTTTTAGATTATGACTCTTCAACTCATAGTTCTTTGATGGAGAGGTTAAGCTCAGAATCACTTGAAGATATCAATATTAAGCAGGCGGGGATTGAAGCGGGTAGACTTATAAAAAAGCTAGGAGTTAAATCCGGCTATGATTTTCCTAAACTTGCCGAAAGACTCAATGATATTGATTCAAGTTTTGCTCAGTGCAGCTTAGATTTAAATGGGTCTGATTTTGATTGGGAGTTCATAAATAAGCTAATCTCTAGGAGAAGAAAAGGTGTGGATAATTTATTGTCACACGGAGATATCGGATATTTGAATATTCTCAAGTCTAAGAGCGGTGAATGGAAGGCAATTGATCCTAAGCCGATGTTGGGGGATTTAGAGTTTAGCGTACCTGAACTTATGTGGAGCAGAATCGATGAGCTTAAGGACAATGAGATAATAGAGCATCTTGTAAGAATAGTTAATTCGGGTAATTTGGACAGGAAAAAGGCAATAGAGTGGACGATAATTAGAGCGGTTGATTATTATTTCTGGGGCATGGATAATGGTCTGACTGAAGATCCTCCTAGATGCTTAAGGTTGTATAGAACTTTAAAGAAGGAGATTGTATGAATAACAAGCAAATTGGGTATCGAGGTGTTTTTGATATTGAGAGGGTTGATCCATTTCGAATTTCGCGATCTAAAATTGATTTGTTCTTAAATTGTGAGCGATGCTTTTGGCTGGAAACTAGAAAAGATATCAAGAGGCCGAGAGGCTTTCCGTTCAACATAAACTCGGCGATTGACGAACTTTTAAAAAGGGAGTTTGACGTCTACAGAAAAGATCAAAAGCCACATCCGATAATGCTCGACAATGATTTGTTAGGTGTGATTCCATTTGAGCATGAAGATATTGAAACTTGGCGAGAAAACTTTACTGGGATTCAATATTTTGATCAAAAATTAAATTTAATCATTTTTGGAGCAGTGGATGATGTTTGGGTTAATGAAGCCGAAGAATTGATGGTTGTGGATTATAAGTCGACCTCCAAAAAAGGAGAGGTGACGCTGGATGCTCCATGGCAGATTGGCTATAAAAGACAGATGGAGACTTACCAGTGGCTGCTTAGGCAAATTGGCTTTAAGGTTAGTGACATGGGTTACTTTGTTTATGCCAATGGAGATAGCGGTGCAGATGGCTTTTTTGACATTGTTAAATTTAATACTAAATTGATTAGCTATAAAGGTGATGACAGTTGGGTTGAGCCAACACTAGTTAAGCTTAAGGTGTGTTTAGAAAGTGAGGAAATGCCAAAATTTGGGCCAAGCTGTGAATATTGCAAATATGCAGGTGAACGACTTAAGTTGAGCTGGAGCAGTTAGTTTTTGGGTCTGTTCACATCTATTCCGCATGTTAGGTTCGCTAGCATTTCCATAGTTTCGTGTACTTTCTGAGATAGCTCTGGATCTTTTAAGTTTAACTTAGAATCACCCTGAAAGATGAGTTGAAGAGCTTCTTCTGTGGTGAGATGTTTAGTTGCATGATAGAACTTTAAATCGACTTCGCTTGGGTCGAGCTCGTCTAGGTAAGTCCCAGTTTTTGGTACCTTTGGAGTATCTATCTCTGCCATACCTTGGCCAACTAAGAGGCTGTAGTTTCTGTTGCATCCCAATCCATCTGTGCTTGAAGAATGGCGAAGCCCTCTGGGAAGATTCTTTTGGCAAGGTATACGCCCATTTCTCCTGCGGTTAATCCTGGACTTTTATCATGAGCAATCGTAGCCAAGTCTCTTGCCAAATTTGCTAAGAACATCATTAAATGTGGATTACTGAGTGCTAAGTTTTCGGCAGTTTCTGGAGGCTTTCCTAGGGTGGCGTTACCAACTGCATTAGTGCTGTCGGCGTATGCTCTCAGAGTATCTTCTGTTACAAAGGGGATTGAAGGAGGTGCTGTTTGATTTGGTCTATTCATGTTGTTAACATCAGCATAAACCTATCTATAAAGTCAATAGTTCGGCTAATTTAACTGGTGGTATAATGGAGTTTATGTTAGATATTAAACTTATTCGCGAAAATCCTGAGCTAGTAAAAGAGGCTGCTAAAAATAAAAATGTGGAAGTCAACATTGATCGATTGATGAATATTGATGGAGAGGTGCTTAAACTTAAGCAAGAGTTGGATGTGCTTCGAGCGAGGCGCAATCAGAATGCGGACGGAATGAAGGGTGCTAAGCCAAGTGAAGATCAAATCAAGCTTGGCAAAGAACTTAAGGAAGAGACTACAGAGTTGGAAGTTAAACTTAAGCCGCTAGAAGATGAGTGGCAAGAATTGATGTATAAAGTTCCGAATATTCCGGAACCGGAAGTTCCTGTCGGAAAGAGTGAAGAAGATAATGTCGCGAAAGAGCATTTTGGGCAAAAGCCAGAATTTAAGTTTAAGCCTAAGAATCATTGGGAAATTGCCCAAGCTAAAGGCTGGATAGATAAAGAGCGTGCGGCGAAAGTCTCTGGAGCACGCTTTGCCTATGTGAAGGGTGATCTTGCTCGTTTGCACTGGGCGATGATTATGTTTGGGATGGATTCTTTGACTAATCCAAAAGTTATAGAAGAAATTATTGATGAGGCTAAACTTGATGTTTCCAAAAATGTCTTTGAGCTAGTTATGCCACCGGTAGTAATTAAAACCGAAGCTTTTATGAAGGCTGCGAGACTGAATAAAGAAGAACAAACTTATAAGATTGAAGACGAGGAATCTTGGCTGGGCGCAAGCGCAGAACATAGCGTCTGTAACATGCATATGGATGAAGTTTTGAATGAGGAAGAACTTCCAAAAAGATACTTGGCATATTCAACAAGTTTTAGAAAAGAGGCTGGGACATATGGAAAGGATGCAGAGGGTATTTTTCGCTTACATCAGTTTGATAAGTTAGAGATGGAAAGTTTTACAACTTTAGAGAACGGTAAACAGGAACATCTTTTTTTGGTGGAGGTCCAGAAATGGCTGATGAGCAAACTTGGAATTCCTTTTAGGATTTTGGAAAAGTGTACGGCGGATATTGGAACTCCAAATGCTAAGGGCGTTGATCTGGATTCTTGGTTGCCTGGGCAAGATAAATATCGAGAAACCCATACAGCGGACTACATGAGAGATTTTCAAACTAGGAGATTGAACACAAAAGTTAAGCTTAATTCTGGCAAAGTTGAACTTGCGGCCACTAATGATGCAACTGCTTTTTCTCAAAGGCCGTTGATCGCGATAATTGAGAATTACCAAACCGAGGATGGTGATGTTATAATCCCAGAGGCTTTGAGGGGTTATATGGGTGGTAGAGAGGTAATCTAAAATTCCTGAGTAACAGATTGAAAGTATTGATATAATCTTAGTTAGAGAGCAATAAGCTTTCAGTAAAGGAGATATATTTTTTTATGCAACTAAGTTTAACTTTTAAAGATTTAGAGAAAAAGAATACCAAACAGGGCGAAAAAAACTCTCAAAGAAAGCCCTTAAATAAAAATGAACTAAATATTATTGAGACCAAACTCAAAAAAATTGAATCATTCTTGCCTGGCCATGCAAAAAAGAGTGCCAGGATGGAGGTGATTCTAGGCGAAAGTAGAGCAAAGTCTTTAGGTAAAAATTTTCGAGCAGAGATAAACTTAAGCTTACCCGAAAAAATTCTAGTCGCAAATTTCAGGTCAAAAAGCTTGCATGCAGCTGTTGATGGAGCAGAAAGTCGAATGATTCGTCAAATAAGAAAATATAAGACTCAACACCATATTGATAAAAAAATGGATGGTAAGAGCCTGAAAAAACTTAGAAGTATTTTTAGGAGTAACGAGGACGCCGAAAGATCTGAAGATTAAATTTCAGTCTGCTAATCCTTTTTTAAGAATAGCGAGGGAGTGAGTTATTTTTCTGAGTTTGAAGTTTTTATTTGCTTGAAGAAATTCGCTCACTGCAGTTTTTGTTCCAGGCAGAGCCGGATTTTCATAGTCGTCGATGATTATTATTCCACTCTCAACAACAGAATTTTTTATTAATTTTAAAGAGTCCCAGATTGAAGAGTAGAAGTCTCCGTCTAGGAAAACAAAGCAAACTTCATTGGGAATGTCTTTTGGCTTGAGATTTGAAAACCAAGCTTTTTTAATTTTGGGCACTGGAAGATTGGCTTTTTTAAAGTTGAGTTTTAGCTGAGACTTGGAGGCATAAAGTTCACCTTGGGTGAAGTCTACTCCTGCAGCAGATTGATCTTGATAAACTTTTTCCGGTAGTCCGTCGAAAGAATCATAAAGGTAGAGCTTTTTCTTTGAGTTAGTTTTTGAGTTAAATGTAATTAAAATTCGCTGCAAAAAAAGTGAGGTGGTGCCAATGAAGCATCCAAATTCACAAACGTGGCCGTTTAATCCTAGCTTTAGAACCCCTTCCAACTCGTAGAGAATGGTCGAGAGCTCGTCTTCTTCAACCTGTTCTGAAAGGAGCTGATGTTGGGAGAGAAGTGGATGTGTGATTGACATTTAGTTACATTATGGTGTAAAATGATTTGTAAGTACAATTATACAATTAATAAAGTAAGTTTAAGAAATTAGTTATGGGAAGAAAAGAAAAGCCGGGTGATCTCCCAAAAAGTTTAGATGAAATAAGAAAAGGTATGGCTGACGGTCCTAATCCTGACGAGCTAGAAGACTTGAGTGAGGGCAACTAGAGGTTTTTGGTGATCTGTTTAGCTAGTTCTGCGAGCTTGGCGTGGTCGAGATCTGTTGATTTGTGTTCATTTGCAAGCTCTGAGTAACTTTTTTGTGCGGGAATGATATGAATGTGAACGTGGTTGATGTCTAGCCCTTCAGCGAGCTCTAGAATGTGTTCTGGGTGGAAGGTTTTATTTAGAGCCTTGGCAACTTTACGGGCATTGAGCATTAAGTTTATGTACTCATCTTTATCTTCCATTTGCCAGAATTTTGGAGTGTGATTTTTGGGAATAACAAGAGCATGTCCATCTGATAGCGGGTCGATACTTAGAATTGTGATGGAGTAAGAATCTTCATATATTCTATGAGAGGGGAGTGAGCCAGCAATTATTTTACAGAATGTGCAATTTGCCCGAACTATTCTATTTAGGACCTGAGAGTGTGTTTGCATGTTAGGCTAAGTCTAACAAAAATACTAACTCACCTATTAAAATTCTCTTCTGTATAAATGGTTTACTTTTTATAATTTATTTGATACAATAACTAATATAAAATTTATAGAGAGGGTCTTAAACTGTAATTTAACATACAGCTAGGGCCCTTTTTTGTATCGCATTTGATTATGGGTAAATATAAGGATATTAAAAATGGTTGGCGTTGCAGACGCATATACTTGTATTGTGCTGCCGTAGTGGCTGCTGGCGGGGCTTGGGTGTGTGCCCCCTATTTGCCAGAAAGCTCCTTGGATGAGCACTATATAAGCATGGCAGAAACTCAAGCTAAGGCAGCGTTTTGTTCTGAGGTAGTGGATTCTACGTTGGCTATGGAGGCTTTTAGCTTTGGAGGTGAAGCGAACGATGATATTAGAGACGGTACTTTTGGTACGGTTCAAAGATCTCTAGGGTTGAGTGCTGGAGATTGCGCTAATCTTGAAGTCAGGTCCGGAAATAGCGGTGCTATAACAGTGGAGATTGATGCTACTGAGCTTGAGCCTAGAGGGTTTAGTAGTGACGCCACTGTTGAGGGTGAATATACCTTTATTGATTCTCAAGAAGAAGCTCCCGAAGCTCTTAGAAGCCTTTTGGGGCAGGGGGCTTTATGCACTGAGGGTCTTGGCGAAGTACTGATGGAAGGCGATTCCCCTTTAAGGCGCGCAGTGGAAGAAGCGCGTATTACTGGTGAAGTTATAATTCGTAATAGCGGATCAGACCCAGAAAAAGATGCTTCAATGGTTGAGTGGGAGGTAGACTGTGGATAGGGTTCGTAGAGGGCACGATACTGTGCCACAATCTGATGTAGGTGGTGATTTTAGAACTGACTACGCCAGTGGCTCTGATTGGCTAGAACTCCTCGCTTTTAATCAGCAAGCACAGAGTCGGCTTCTTGGTGAGATTGCGAGAGATGAGTCAGATGCTAATAGTCTGATTGCCGTAGCGATCTCTACTCTGGCAGAGGTTTCACTGAGGGATGAGCAGAGGAAGCTTAAGCAAGAGAGAAGGGGAACGTTTGGAGTGGGAACTGTGATATTCATCTTGAGTGCTGCGATTCTGGTCTCTGGCCTGGTCTCCAGGTATGAATCTTATAGTGAGGCAAGAGCTGAAGCCGCAGGGTCACTTGTAGCCGGAGAGGATCTGATTGGGACAACTGCTTCGCTTAAGCCTTTGGGAGAATTAGCTGTGGGAGATACCACTTTTATTGCCAAGCTGGACCCAGCCACAGGAGAGGTTCGAGTGTTCCCTGTTGGAGAGTTTGATCCGGACTGGCCAGAGCTTGCAAAAGATTTTGATGATTCCTCGTGTGGAGAGGTGGTTGATCACCTCGGGGAGGCCACAGATGTTGAGATTGAGGACGTATTTGGAAGCGGCTATGGTGGGGCAGGAGAAAGAGGTGACTTAACTAAACTTTGCTAGTATGAATAATTTTCAAAAACTCTTAACGGTAGCAGTCTTGGCATCATCGCCAGGAACAAGTGGCGCTACTGCAACAGGTCTAAACTTAGTTTTTCCTGGAATTGTGGAGCCGGTAGTTAATTCTTTGACTTCTGTGGCTGCTAGAGTGGGAAGCGTTGGCGGTGAACTAGTCTCTGTTGTCATCGGTAGTCCGGTGGGCGCTTCTGAAATGAGTGATTTTAATAGCTGTGTAAAAAGTCCCAATGGCGGGTGGGTGTATGGGTCTGCTGATTATCCTCCTGGGACTGGCCCCGGTAATGCGGTAATAAATGGTCACCGCGTTGAAAACGCTGGGGGAGGGAAGTTTTGGTATGTCTGCGACACGAGTGACATTCCCGGATCTAATACAGAAGAGAGGCAGACTGTGGTGGCTGAGCCTGAATCACCTGTGCCATTAGCTCCTACTGTAGCCGTCGTTGCCCCAGTAGTCACAGCCGCCCCTCCCACAGCCCCTCCTACTACTAAAAAAGAAGTTGAGGTTGGGTTTAAGCCTTTTGATGGAGCTGATGTTAAAGATGGAGAGAGTGAGCCTGCCAAGGTTTACAGGGTTATTGACGGGGAAACTGTTGGTGAAGACAACCAAGAGGTTGCCCCCGTTATTCCGGAAGAGCCTGCTAAGCCAACGATGCCTGTACAAACCGTTACGCCAGCCACTATGCCTATCAATAAACAGACTATGTTCGAAGGCCCAGCGGTAGAAGAGGCTGGTCCTAATGGTGTGGCCTTTAGTGGCACTAGGGTTGAGCCTAACGACGGTCTTGATGCTAGCGAAGGCGAGACTACTGCTCAGTCTAAAGAGGCTCCAAAAAGTCCAGAAGAAGAGCTGGTGACTCAACTTAGAGAGAGAATGACTTACGCCTATAAAACAGGAAGTGCTCAACCCTTGGTTGATTTTATTAAAATGAGCTCGGCGTTCTTCCCAGTAACAGAAGGGGTGCCGGAAGTTGGTGGACCGGGTAATCCGATAAGAAGAATGCCTTCAAGCCACGAACTCGGAGGTATAACAATATATAATTTTGATAAAGATGCGCCCATAAAAGAAAGGTTAGCCACTCCCCAGACAATTGCACTGGCACTACTTTTAGCTGATACGTATCAAAATATTATTATGGCTAAACCTGGCTACCCTGAACTTGCAGGTAGCTGTATAAGGTTTGGAGATTTTTCGGCTTTGGATGGACATCAAACTCACGACGGCAATGAATTTGATGCAACTGGTCAGAAGGACTGCAGTAGTAGAGTCGAACCTGCGGATGGTGCTGTTTTTGTATACCTAGCGGGCAATGACAGTGGTTTAGATGGAAATCGTAATTTACCACCCACTAACTCGATCTACAGCCGCGAGTTAACAGAAGAGTTGCTCCGTGCCTTAGCACCGATTGTGATTGAAGATGGGACTTTACCCCTTATAGAGAGAGTTCTTAATAATGACCCTCAATTAGTAGAACTAGGGGTCTCGAGCTTTGCGGTTAATCATGCCTCACACGCACACTTTGGAACTTCCCCGGCTGTAGTTGGCGGCCCACTTAAGCAGTATGCAAGTGGTGGGGGCACCCCTCCCGATGCAGAAGACGCTCCAAGTGCGGAGGCTATGGCTGCTGCCGGTACTAACGTGGGTGGTAACTCAACCTATCGTCCAGACTCTAGGCCGACCGCGCCAGGCAAGACTGCGGTCACTACGGGAATGCGAATCGGTGATTCTCAGACTGAACTTAGTAAATCTTCAAGTAGAGTGGTGTCTAATAGCTCGGGGATCCCTGTTGTTGGCAACGTAGGGGTAGTTACAGCCGAGGTAATGATCAGCCCAGAAGATGTGTTAGCCACCCTGGGTAGCAGGGTCGGGGGTGGAGCTGATGAACTTGGTGGCGATGGTGCTTCAGCTGCGTGGAGGGCGGTTGCTCCTAACCATGAGATTTCTCAAGGTAGTGTCGTGATCCCTGGAGGAACTCCCCATGAACCTACCGACGTCGAGCTTGCTGGAATCCGCGATGTGAAGACTTTTTATGAGGTTTTTGCCCCATCAATAGCCGAAGCCTTAGCTGAAAAAGGTATTACGGATGCAGAGGTTGTTGGGTTTGTGTCTGCTCAGCTCTTCGGGGAGAGCTCAGATGGCCGTGGTGGACTTAACCCACTCGTAATAGAGGGTAAGAATATTGGCGGCCAGAAAAAGGGGGGTATAGAAAATGATGATAATCCTACTATGAAAGGCTATGAAAGGCAGACCGGAAAGACTCAAGATTTTGTAGTTTGGGATAGGTTTAATGGTGAAGGAGGCTTTTTTGATGAGTGGATTCTACAGAGGCAGAGGGTAAGTCCAGGCATGTTTGAGGCAAAATCTATGTCGGATTATGCTAACTCACTCGTCAGTGCTGGTTATGCAGAGTCGGACGAGTATTATCAATTTTTAATGGATATTTATGATAGTCTAGAAAGGACAGGATATGTTTAAACCAAGAGAAAAAATAGAAGAAATGAATTTACGCCTACCTTACTATGAGGCTGCTGACGCTGCGCTTGTGTTGGGGCTAGTTGCTTCAAGGCCACGTTATTTAGGGTACAGCTTGAGTCCTCCAGGTGGACCGGAGGCAACACCTTACTTTAGTCGCCCGAGTTTTCAGAGGGCGGTAGGCATTATATGTGAAGAGACTCTATTCGAAGAGGATGGCATACTCCGCTGGCTTAGCTTTCCCAAGGAAGGAATTGGCGAGATTGAGGTACAAGAAATTCAGGAGCCTGTTGAAAGTAGCTTAGTAAGGAGACTCCTCCAAGCTCTTGACGGAGCCGAGAGTAGTGAAGGCGGAGCGAGTTTAGAAATGGGTGCAGAACCAGAAGAGCCAGAAGAAGCTGCTCAACCTCAAGTAGTAGAAGAGGTGGAGGTGGGGTCTTCCTACGCAAAATCTTTTTATAATAGTTTTACATGTGGTGACGGCGACACTTTGCCCTCATATCTGGTTACTGGATCTAGAGCGGCAAACTTACTTATGATACTTGAGTTGCTTGGAGACAAGCAGTTCGTTGATCCAATCTCTACACAAACCGGAATAGCGGCAGGAGAGGCAATCAGCTGCGGTAGAAATAGAGTACAGTCTGCTCAGTTCGAAGTCTTTGAAAGAGAGTTAAGACAGCCTCTTATTGACTCTTTTGAAATGGGTCAAGCTGTGACTACTCATATGGGCTACTCTTCAGAAGCTAAACTGCTTTCAATGTATGTTGGAGCTGGTCAAAGAATGTGGAAGAGCAGTGTTAAGGGTAACTATAGTACTTCAATGGAGGTGATTAAGTCCTTGACGAAAGAAGGAAATAAAAGAGAGCCTGTGACTGACCCAAGGTCTTTTTGGGGTAGACTTAAAGGTTCAGTGCTAGGCTTTGGTGTAGATGTTGTTGAATTTTAGTTGCATTTATTACAACACTATTATGGTTGTGCTTGGCTTAGCAAGCATTATCATTATAAAATATACAAGTATATAGAAATATATAGAATTTTATTATGAGTTACAGACACTCTGTATAGTCGGAGTTCTTATCTATCGGGCGGGTAATATTTTCTTAAAAGTTAAGTTTTATTTTGGAGATCATTAAGTATTATGGAAATAGGGCAAGCGGCACCATCAAGATTCACAAGAGAAAGGGGTCCCGCTCTTGGGGCCAGAGTGAAGGACGTCGGTGGTCGACACTTGGGTAGAAGGGTTGTAGTTAGTGTTGGAGGGCTCTGGTTTGCAGCGGCTGCTCTTGTTGGTGTAGCGAGTGGAGAAGTTGACTGGAAAACATCGCCTATGCCTACTTTAGTAAATGCAGCATGGCAAACTGCCAGAAATGGTACCTGGGACGCTGCTGCTTTAGCGTGGGATGGTATTAGTGATACTTGGGAGAACGAGGCAAAGAAGACTGAGCCAGGTAAAAAAGTTGATGAGGTAATTAAAGGTACTCAAGAGGTTCTTAGTGGTGATAGTCCTTCTGGTGAGAGCACCTCTTCCGTTGAGAATGATCAGCTAAGGGTTAGGACTGAAGCGGAAACTTATGCTGTTTGTAATATAGTTCCCGGCAAAGACCCAGCAGTTCTTGACCAGCCTGCTCAAGACTTCTTAGACAATGAGCAGTGGCAGTTAGAGGTAGATATGGATGCTAGAACTCATGGCCCTTTTGCTAGCGATGTATTGGCTGGGGCAAAAGATGCTGGAGTCACTCCTGTAAAGGGCACCTGTCACGAGGAAGAATAAAAAGAGCCTTATATGATGGCAGTCAGCTAAGTCTATAGCAATAGCTTGAGCCCTACTCATAAGTATAATGAAGTAGGGCCTTATTTTTTTAGAGTAAATTCAACTTAAGGTCTATATCTTAGACCTTGAAGTCTGTTAAACTTAAGGTTAAGGAATAGTAGAACTTTGTTAAACTTAGGTCTCCGAATATGGTGATATACGGAGAGAGACTTTAAAGCAGAAGCATTTATAATATACAGATGGCAGATAAACCAACAAAAGATAAAAAGACTAAAAAGGTTGAGGCTGAAAATAAGCCTAAACTTAGGGGCCCTATTGAGAATTCTAAAAAGGTGGTTAAAAAAACTTCTCAAAAAAAGAAGAAAGAGGGCGTAGTAAATAAGCAAAGCAAGGTTGCGGCTCCAATTAAAAAAGGAGTCCGGAAAGTTTTAGGTGATCCTCAGGAGCAAATGCTTAAAAGGATGCGTAAGACTGTTTCTAAGATAAACAAACTTGAAAAAAACTATACAGACTTAAGCGAAAATGATCTGAAGGCTGAGTCACTTAAACTTAAGGAGCGCGCTAAAACAGAAGACCTAGACAGCCTATTGCCAGAAGCCTTTGCAGTTGTTAGAGAGGCGGCAAAGAGGGCTTTGGGCCAAAGACATTATGATGTACAGCTAATCGGCGGTATGGTCTTGCACGAGGGGAATGTTGCAGAGTTAAAAACTGGTGAAGGTAAAACTTTGATGGCAACGCTTGCAATGTACCTCAATGCTTTAAGCGGAAAAGGGTCACATCTGGTTACTGTGAATGATTATCTCGTACAGCGTGATGCTGGTTGGATGGCAAAAGTATACGACATGCTTGGAATGAGCATTGGGGTGATTATCCCAGATCATTCTTTTCTATACGATGTTGGATATGTCAATAAAGATCACAAAGATGAGCGGTTTTGGCACCTCAAACCTGTCAGTAGGAAAGAGGCTTACGGAGCGGATATAACTTATGGGACTAATAATGAGTATGGTTTTGACTACCTTCGAGATAACATGGTCGAAGATGTCCAGAATCTGGTTCAAAGAGGTCGTAACTTTGCCATAGTCGACGAGGTAGACTCAATTTTGATTGATGAAGCCCGAACCCCGCTTATAATTTCTGCAGCAGCGTCTGAGAGTTCTGCTGGCTATAAGATGTTCGCTGAAATAGCGACACACTTTGAGCCAGAAGACTATCTTTTAGAAGAAAAAAGGCATGCCGTGAATCTGACTGATGCAGGGATTGCTAAGGTTGAAGGGCTGCTTGGAATTGAAACACTTTATGACCCCAAAAATATTCACCACATCTACCACTTAGAGCAAGCTTTGACAGCACAGACTTTGTATAAAAAAGATAAGGACTATGTGGCCACAAAAGATGGTGAGATAGTGATTGTAGACAGTTTTACTGGTAGACTGCTTCCGGGTCAAAGATATAGCGAAGGCTTGCACCAGGCAATTGAAGCTAAAGAGTCAGTCCGAGTGCAAGAAGAGAGCGTAACTCTAGCAACAACTTCATTCCAGAACTACTTTAGATTATATGACAAGCTTTCAGGGATGACTGGTACTGCTAAAACTGAGGCTGAAGAGTTTAACCAGGTCTATGACATGGAGGTGGTTGAAGTTCCTACAAACAGAGCTCTCATTCGAAAAGACTTGAATGACCGGATTTACGCGACAGAAAGGGTTAAGTTTAAGGCTATTGCAGCGAAGGTCAAGGAGCTTAATGAAGCAGGACAGCCAGTTCTGATAGGGTCAGTTTCAATTGAAAAAAATGAAATCTTGAGCAAGGCACTTTCATCAGAGGGAATTAAGCACAGTGTTTTGAATGCTAAGAATAATGAAGGTGAAGCCGAGGTTATAGAACGTGCTGGTGAAAAGGGCGCAGTGACTTTGGCGACAAATATTGCTGGACGAGGTACTGATATTGTTTTGAGTGAGGATGTGAAAAAATTAGGCGGCCTGTTTGTACTTGGTTCTGAGAGACACGAAAGCCGTAGGATTGATAATCAACTTCGGGGTCGCGCAGGTCGTCAGGGTGACCCAGGAAGAACTCAGTTCTATATCTCTGCAGAGGATGAGTTAATGAGAGTCTTTGGTGGTGATACTCTTTCAAGCTTAATGACTCGCTTTAGCTCGGAAACGGAAGAACCAATCGAAAAAAGGTCAATCTCTAAAGCAATTGAGCGTTCACAAAAACTAGTTGAAGGTATGGGCTATGACTCACGTAAACAAGTTGTTCAGTATGATGATGTGATGAATCGTCATCGGCGTGCAGTTTATAGTAATCGGCGCGCAATGCTTGAGGCAAAAGATCGGGCTAGAATAGATAAGCTGATTAAGGAATCCGTTGATGGAGCAGTTCAAGATGGCGCTTCTAAACTGGTGGATCTTGTTATAGCAAAAGACTTTAGTGCGGCCAATGAGTTTATTGATTTTCTTGACCAGCAGTTTAAATTTAGAGATCGAGAAGAGCGTGAAATTAGAGAAATTTTAGGATTGCAGGAAAGCCTGACGACCCTTAACAAAAAGTCTGATAAGAAAAAGGTGAAGGCTGAAAAAGAGAAGCAAAGGCTAAGTTTAAAGCGTGGTGCAAGTTCTGTAAAAAATGGAATTAAAATTGGCGCCAAGTCAATTAATCCATTAAGCATACCTTCTAAAGCGAAAGTTAAACTTAGGGCCCGGAAAGAAAATTCTGAGTTGGCCAAAAAGAGGAAGTTAGTTATTAAGAAAGTTGCAAAAGTTCTCGAAGGGTCTTTTGAAGATTCTGCAGAAAGCCTAGCTCGAGGCTTAGATGAAGAGACTGTCTTCATCTATAAAAGGTTTGTTTACCTGAAGACTTTAGATGAACTTTGGATGCAACATCTTGAAAACATGCAGCATCTACGCGATGGAATTGGTTGGAGGAGCGTTGGTCAAAAAGACCCCTTAGTAGAATACCGCTTCGAAGGTCAGAAGATTTTTGAGGAACTGCTAAATAATTTAAGAGTAGAAGTTGTACACCAAATTACCTCTGTCAGTCCTAAGGCAGTAGCAAATAGTAGGCTAGAAACTGAACTAACTAAAGCTGCTGGGCGTGCGATTGATAATGCTGATGAGATTGTTAGTGGACAAAAGGAGTTTAGTGCGGAAGACTTCAACGGTTCGGTGAGAGTTATTGAGGATGCAGAGATTGAAACCGATGGTGGCATCACTAAGACCATTGATAACTCTAAGAGTAGTATTTCTAATAAACCAAGCTCCAACAAAAAAAATCAGCAAAAATCTAAAAAGAAACAGCGACAGAATAAGAAAAAAGGTAGGCACTAAGCCTTAAGTTTTAAGAATGGAGCACAGCGTAGAAGAAGTTAAACTTAAGTGTGGCGCAAAAGGCTTGTTAATTGATGTGCCAGGTTCGCCGGTGGTTAGCATGGAGATTTGGCTAAGAGGAGGTGATTCCTACGCCGAAAGTAGAGATAAGCTTGAGACAGCACATATTATGGAGCATTTAGCTTTTGGAGCTAATGAAAAGCAGCCAAGTACCGCAGAGGTTAGTCGGTACGTTTCAAAAAATGGAGCCTATAGCAATGCCTATACCAGCAGAGTCTTTCTTTCTTATGAGATCGCTGCTCCAGATTTTGACTTTGAACGACTTCTCAAGCAGCTTGTTCTACAGGTGACAAAGCCTAAATTCTTAAAAAAAGAGTTTGAGGCGGAGTTCGGTAATGTTCAAGAAGAGATGGAGTTTCGGTCTAATAATAAGTGGGGCGAGCTGTCAGAGGTCATGATGCAGCGTTTTGGTTGGGATTATAACGAAACGTGCTTGGAGAGGCTTGAGTTAATGCGGAACGTCAGTCTGATCGATGTTAAAAAACATTATAAAAAAACTCACACCTCTAACAATGTAGTGTTTTTTATTGCGGGTGATATTTCTAAAAAAAGAGAGATGATAGAAGACACCTTAGAGGGCCTGGGAAAGCTTGAAAGAGGGGCTAAGTTGCAGCACACTAAAGACCCTAAATTTGTTGGATTTGCAGATTCTCCAGTAGTGCTAAAAAAAGGTGACATTAAGAATGTGTACTTTTCTTTAGACTGCTATGCGAACTGTGGAAAGTCTGACTACGAAGCAGAGTCACTCGCTTTAGCCGTGTTTAATTACTGCCTGAGTCACGGCTTCCACTCTAGAATTTTTGGTAAGGCTAGAAAATTTGGAGGAGTATATTCATTGAGCTGTGGTAAATCCTTCAATATTGGTGGCACGTATTCTTGGGATATTTACGCTCAAGTTGGCCTTGAAAATATCGGTAAGGTGCTTGAACTTGTCGTAGATGAGCTTAGAGAGATTAGAAAAAATGGCCTGAGCCTAGAAGAGGTTGATGAGGCTAAACTCGCAATAAAAGGCTCTCTTAGAATGGCCTATCAGACTACTCCAGAGATTTTAGATTTTTATAGAAGCCACTATAATTCAAGAGAGGTGGAGGAGCTGAAATACTTAAGTGACATAGAAAAATGGATAGATGAGGTTACGCCCGAACTTATTAAAAAATTATTTACAGATTTGATTAAGACTAAAAAGTGGGGGGCGGGGTTCCTTGGTAATGTTGATGAAGCGAAGGCTAAAAAGTGGAATGCAAAGTTAGCGGAGATTTTTGAAGACTAGGAAGTTGTAGGTTAGATTGATCAAAATTTTTGATCAAAGCTTAGTCTTAGTGCCAGCTTTAGATAAATTGAAGAGCTTGTCGGCGAGATGTTAAACTTAAGTTAATATGGAACTAAATCAAACTGAACTTGGAGGAAGACTCCAGAAGCTAGAGAAAGATCTAGATTTTGGAGTTAAGTTTAAAGAGCTAGGAAGACTCCGGTTGGAGTTGGCTGAAGATGGAGTCTGGGATGACTCTGAAAGGGCAGGGGAACTCAGTGAACAGGAATCTGCTTTGGCAAAAAAAATAGATCCGGTGGTTAAGCTTAAAGCGGACCTGCGGGTCCTGGTAGAACTTATTGAGATGTCTAGCGAAGAGGAAAACAAAGCAGAGCTAGAGAACTTAGAGTCTAGGATGGGCGAGCTTGAAAAGCTGGCTAAGTTTAATGGCCCATATGATGATCGTAGTGCAATTATTTTTATAAAGTCTGGGGCGGGCGGTGTGGATGCAGAAGATTGGGCGGCAATGTTGATTCGAATGTATGTTCGGTGGGCAGAAAAAAATTCCTTTAAGTTTAAAATAATCGATGAGAGCAGGGGAGAGCAAAATGGCTTAAAGTCTGGATCAATCGAAATAGTTGGTCAGAATGCTTTTGGTTTTTTGAAAGGTGAGGACGGGATCCATCGCTTGGTGAGAAAATCTCCTTTCAATAGCGCAGGCAGTAGAGAAACAAGCTTTGCGTTGGTAGAAGTCCTACCAGAAATAAAAATGCCGGGAGAAGTTAAACTTAGCGAAAAAGATTTAAGGGTTGATGTTTTTAGGGCGGGCGGGAATGGTGGCCAAAGTGTAAATACGACCGATTCTGCGGTGCGAATAACACATTTACCGACTGGAATTGTGGTCACAAATCAGAATGAAAGATCACAATTGAGGAACAAGGAGGCTGCATTGGTGGTTCTAAGGTCTAGGTTGGCGAGTTTAATGGTGCAGCAGCATAAGCTTAAAATTGAAGACTTGAAAGGTCCGGGTAAGGATATCGCATGGGGAAACCAGATCAGAAATTATGTTCTACACCCGTATAAGTTAGTTAAAGATACTCGCTCTGAGAAGCAAACAGTAGCAGTTGAGTCTGTGTTGGATGGAAATTTGGAAGAAATCTGGTAGAATTAGGTTTAAAGTTAAGCTTTATAAAACAATGAAGAAATATAGAAAATTAGATAATGCAGGAGCAGTCAGCCCTCTTTTACTTGGCTTGGTTGCAGTAATTTTGATGTTTATAATTGCCCTCGTTTACGGACTTAGTCAAAAAACTAAAGTTTCTGACTTTGAGTTAAATCTAGATAAAAAAGTTGCCATAGAAGTTGAGGCCCAAAAAAAGCTTATTTCAGACCAAAAACAAGCAGAGTTTGATGAAAGAGAGAAAGCTCCATACAAATTTTGGACAAGCCCAACCCAGTATGGTTCTATTAAAGTCGGGTTTCCAAAAACCTGGAGTTACTACTTAAGCTTGGGCGATGATGGTGGAGGTGGAGGTGGAGATAAGGCTGTTGACCTGTATGCTCACCCAGATTATGTGCCCGGTCTGGCAAGTGAATCTAAATATGCGTTACGCTTAACTTTAGAGTCAACAGACTATAACCGAGCCCTAGAGCAATATAGGCGAGACTCTGAAGAAAAGAAACTTTCTATAAGTACGATCCAGAATAGTAACGTTAGTGGAGTTAAGATCCGTGGCTCAATCGGTGATGAGGTTAATGGGACGATGGTTATTTTTCCAATCAGAGATAAGGTGCTTAGCGTGTGGACGGAATCTCCAGATTACGAAGCTGATTTCGAAAATATCGTCCTAAAGAACCTAAGTTTTATTCCGTAAGGCAAGAACTTAAGCCTCAGCTCTATTTAGGTAAAATTAATCTTTTTTCGGGACTCTTAAACCCTGCAGTAAGTCTTGTGGGGCCCAGTATAGCACGCATTCGGGCTGGCCAGTACAGACTCTGCCAATGAATACCTGTCTTGCGTCATCCTGTTTGTCGAAATAATATGCCCCCTTTGTGCAGTTGGGTTCAGTTCCCTCTCTTAAGCCGGGCCCGGGAGGCGTGACTACTAGAGAATTGCTATGTTTACGATCTACCTCAACAATTCTAGCTCCACATTCTAAGATCTCCGGTTTTTTATTCATAACGCTTTCATTAATACTTTACTTTACATAAAAAGAGTATATATATATATATTGATTTAATGTCAAGTTTTTAGAACTATGAGTGAATTTTTGTTAAACTTAAGTTAAGATGAAGGATAATAGGACAACAAGCAATAGTGAAGTTTTGCATATTCCGGTGCTCTTGGAGGAAACGATTAGAGCACTGTATCCGCAAAAAGGAGATAGGTATTTAGATTTGACCGCTGGTTATGGAGGTCATGCAGAAGAGGTTATAAAGTTGATTGGTGATGAATCTTTAGCGACTCTGGTAGATAGGGATCCTTTTGCAGTTAAAATACTTAAGCTTAAGTTTCCAAAAGCGGAAGTTTTGCATATTGATTTTCTAGGGGCGGTTAAATTTCTGGAAGAAAGAGGGGATAAGTTTAATTTGGTTTTGGCAGACTTAGGAGTTTCTTCGGTACAGCTGGATAGTGCCGATAGGGGATTCGGGTTTCAGAATGATTCTGAGCTGGATATGCGAATGGATAGTAAACAAGAGGTGACTGCAAAAACTATCTTAAATGAATATTCTGAACAGGAATTATTTAAAGTAATAAGAGAATATGGCGACGAACCAAGGGCACGGAGGATCTCTAAATTTATAGTTGAGGCGAGGCCGTTAAGCTTAACCTCTGAACTCGAGGCGATTTGTAAAAGGGTTTATCCAGGATACAGCAAGAAAAATCCAGCAACAAGAACTTTTCAAGCGATCCGTATAGAAGTTAATGATGAGCTAGGGCAACTCCGAGGTTCTTTGGCTCCGATCTTAAACTTAATGGAACCTGGAGCACGGTTGGCAATAATAAGTTTTCATAGTTTGGAAGATCGCATGGTAAAAAGGTTTTTCAAAAATAACAGTGGTGGTTATGACGGTGTGTTAAAAGACTTGAAAGTGCTTAAGTCTTCTGATACAATAGATATTGTTCGTAATTTAAGATCGAGGAGCGCGATTCTTAGATCCGTAATTTACGAAAACAAACATAATTAAACAAAAATTAAAAATAAAGAAAGGAGAGCACCGCTATGGCTCTTAGGATTCAAAAAGTTACTAGAAAAAAGCGATTGACCGTTAATCGGCCTCAGCAACTTTATTCAAAATTATAGGTCTGCCAACTCAAAATTGGTGGGCCTATGAAACTTAGTATTGATTAGTTTTTAAAAAAGAGGTGTTTTAGAATGCTCCTCTGTTTTTAAAAAGATTTGATCTGTAAACCTAACGTTTGGAGATCAAGGTTTTAAATCTATTAGAATTATTTTTGGCTTGGCTGTAAATTTAGTCTTTGAGGAGACCTTATAAGGGCTTATTCTTGACTGAGTTTAAATAAAAAATAAAAACAAAAGGTTTAAAATGACAGATTATCAGGTGCGAGCAGTACGTAGTAATTATAGCTGGCGCCAAAATAGGGCACTTAGCGGGAAGCTGGAAGACGTCAAGAAGTTCGGAAATATTAGCAGGAGTGTTTTAGCAATTGTACTTTTGTTATCCCTTGGGCTAGTCTATGTATCTCAGGCAACAAAAGCGGGTAGTTTGGCTGGTCCAATTAATGATATGGAAGCTAAAGTTACTAGCTTAAAAGAGGAGAATCAGAGCTTAAGCGTTGAGGTTGCTAAGATGCAATCTTTGGATGAGCTAAAGAAAAGCGAAGTTGCAGCAGGTCTATCTACGCCTAGTGAAGCAAGATTCGTTGATTAGAACTCGCTTAGCAGTTATAATTTTGGATTAAGCTTAAGCTTGGCAACTACCTTTAGGCACCATTCCAATAGCCGGGTAAATCTATTTTAGAAAACTATGCAAAAGAAGAGGGCTCTTTCAATTAACTCTGGTGAAGATGTGCGCGGTAAAACCTTGCGCTGGGTCTGTTTAATTATTTTCGTTGTACTCGCGACAAGACTGGTTCAAGTCCAGGTTGTTCAGGCTGATTATTACCAGAACCTTGCCAAAGAGGAGCATGTCAAACGTT
The DNA here is from genome assembly GCA_937871805.1 of uncultured Candidatus Saccharibacteria bacterium. Classification (GTDB taxonomy): domain Bacteria; phylum Patescibacteriota; class Saccharimonadia; order Saccharimonadales; family HK-STAS-PATE-42; genus HK-STAS-PATE-42. The sequence continues at coordinate 84,133 of CALMQB010000001.1, read as the reverse complement.
GGGAACTCAAGGCTGATAGGGGAAATATATTTATAAAAGAGCGTAGTGGTATTGTACCAATTGCTATAAACAGCAGTGTTTACAATCTTTCAGCAAGCCCAAAAGACATGGATAAAGCAGATTTTGATGAAATTTCTGATTCTCTGGGTAGAATAACTGGCATTAAGAACGATGAGTTTAAAGACTCGCTGGAAAAATCAGAGAAGAGGGGCTATGTGCAGTTGGCCAAGAGGTTGTCACCAGAGGTTGCTCGAAAAATTACAGCTCTAAAAATATATGGCCTATTTTTGGAGTCTATACCGCAGAGGGAGTATCCAGAAGGGCGCCTCGCAAGCCATGTTATGGGTTTTGTAAACACTGAGGGAGAAGGTCAGTATGGGGTAGAGCAGTTTTATGATAAAATTTTGGCTGGTAAGAGTGGTTCTTTGAAGTCACTTTCTACGGCAGACGGTTCACCTCTTTTACTACCAGGTGACGCAGAGACGGTTGAGACTCCTACTGAGCAAGGAAAAGACTTGACCTTAAGCCTGGACCGGGGTTTGCAATCAAGACTCGAAGAAATGTCGAGGAGTAGTTATGAGAAGTATGGGGCGAGCTCCGTTAGCATAACTGTGATGAAAGCTGAGACGGGTAAAGTCCTGGCAATGGCGGGTGCTCCAGATTATGATCCAGCTAAGTACTTTGAGACTGAAGACGCGGAAGCTTTTAAGAATGGAAATGTTACGGATTCGGAGGAGCTGGGCTCAATTATTAAGGTCCTAACGATGGCAGCTGCAATTAATGAAGGTGCGGTAAATAAGGATACGACCTACAACAACACAGGTTTTGTTAAGGTTGGGGACAGGACTATCGAAAATGCAACCTCTGGGCATACCGGAGTAATTTCAATGACAGATGTTATTAAATACTCTCTAAACACTGGTGTAGTTTATGCGCTCAACCAGCTAGGAGGGGGCGACATCAACGGAGTAGCTAAAGATAAGCTTTATTCTTACTTTCATGATAAGTTTAATTTTGGAGAGAGAACGGGCATAGATGTATCGGGTGAGAATACAGGAATTATGTACTCTCCAAAGGATGAGGAGGGCAATGCTGTTAGGTATTCTAACATGACATTTGGACACGGAATGACAGCCAGTCCGATTCAAGCCGGAGCAGCACTTTCTAGCGTATTGAATGGCGGTAGCTATTATAAGCCGAGTGTAGTAGATAGCATCGACGGCGAGGAGCATAAGCCTGAACTTCTAAGATCTGGAGTCGTAAATAACGATACCGCAGAGCAAATTAAGTTTATGATGAGTCAGGCGGGCTATGTTCCGAAGATAGGTGGCTATAGAATTGGGGCAAAGACTGGAACTGCCCAACTATTGGAGAACGACGGGACATACTCTAAGACTAAAGAAAGGGGTACTGCCTATGGCTTTATTGAGACTGGAGAGGGTACGTTTGTAGTCGTTATAAAGGTTGAGGCCCCGACTTTGGACTATACGCACTTTGCAGGGACTAAGACTGCAGCGCCGATCCTTCAAGATTCAATTAATTGGTTGATTAATTACTATCAGCCCAAAAAATTAGGAGGCACAAGTGATTAATTCCAGGCAGAAGGGTTTTGAATCTAAAAGGCTGAATCTCAACTCAGCAAAAATGCCTCCTGCTCCTGGTGGAAGAAGCTTCTCGGGCAATTTTGGTGGTAAGAGTATTACCAGCTTTGCTAGTTTAAAGTCACTTTTTTTAAGACTATCCACTGAATTTAGCCTTAAGCTTAAGCGAAGAAAGCGTCCAGACTATTCAATCTTGCTTATACTAGGGCTTTTGGTTGCTATAGGTACATTAACTCTGTATGCGATCAGCCCGGCAGTCTTGCAGCGCACTGGTGGTGGGCTTGGGAAACAGACAATATTTCTTAGCTTAGGTTTATTTGGAATGTTCACTATGTATGGGTTTACAAAATTGGATTTCGTAATCAAGTACTCACCTTATCTAATGGTGATAAGTCTAATTTTATGTTTATTAATCTTAGTTCCTGGGATTGGAAAGGTGGTCTACGGTGGACGCAGGTGGATTGGTCTGGGTCCTTTTACAATGCAGCCCTCAGAGCTTGTAAAAGCCGCTTCAGTAATCTTTCTAAGTGGAGTCGCAGTATTTCTCAAGCGGAGTTCAGAGAGCCTTAACAAGCAGGTTGCTTACTTGTTGTCTTTTGCGATGCTTATGGGTTTTATGATTATGATTTTACAAAAGGACTTAGGTACAACACTTGTGATTTCAATGATTATGTTGTTTGTACTAATTTCTGCCGGGATAGATAAATCTGTAGTTCTTAAGTTAGTGATGGTTGCAGTGTTGGCTTTTGCTTTCAGTATTCTTTCGTTTGGGTATAGAAGAGAAAGAGTACTTTCTTTTTTTGATAAGACGAAAGCAGTTGAAGCCAAAGACGAGTCGCCTGCTGACTACCACTTGAGACAATCTCTGATAGCGATTGGGAGTGGAGGAGTGTCTGGAAGGGGGGTTGGGAAGAGCGTACAGTCCTTTGGGTACTTACCGGAGGCTCCCAGTGATTCAATTTTTGCCGTTTATGCAGAAAAATCTGGCCTGTTAGGGTCTATAGTTTTGCTTGGGTTGTTTGGAGCTTTAATACGTAGGATGTTGTTACTCCGAGACGGACTGGATGACTACTGGAGTAGTGTAGTTGGTGGAATGACGGGGTGGGTGGTAGGTAATTTCGCGGTTAATATGGGTTCAATACTAGGGCTAATCCCTTTTACGGGAGTGCCACTACCGTTCTTTAGCCTTGGAGGGACTAGTTTGGTAATACTACTCGGAATGATGGGTATTGTTTTAAATTTATCTACTTATAGTAGTAAGGCTTCCGTTTATAGGTCTGCAGTATCAAGAGTTAGAGAGGGTAGTAGAAATTAAGTATGTCTAAGCTCATGAAGGTAGTTTTAGTTGGTGGAGGTAGTGGCGGGCACGTGATTCCTCTAAGAGAAGTATCTAGAGAGATCTTAGAGTGTAATAGATCAGTTAATTTACTGATTATCTCAAATTTTGGGTACAGAGATCGAACTGAACAAATTTTTAAAACATTGCTAAAAGAACACCCTGAACGTCTATCTCTTAAGTTTATATATGGTGGCAAGTTTAGACGCTATGATAGGAATATTCTTCAAGAACTACTGGACATAAAGACACAGCTACTAAACTTAAAAGACTTACTTAAGTTTATGTTGGGGTTTTTACAGTCAAAATTGATCCTTTTTAGAATAGAGCCGCTAGTAGTTTTCTGTAAGAGTGGCACGGGTGCCTTGGAGTTTTGTCTAGCAGCTAGAAAAAAGGCTACACTAATAACTCATGACTCAGATTCTAGGCTGGGCTTAACCAACAAGATTCTGAGCAAGTATGCAAAAATATGCTTGTTTGGTCTCCCTAAGACGGTGGATAAAATTGATTCAAAGGAGGTCATTGGAGTCCCAATAGATAGTAATTTTAAAGCGGCAACTAAGATAGAAAAGTTTAGAGCGAGAGCTGGTTTAGGGCTGACGGAAAATGGCAAGGTGGTGCTGGTTTATGGCGGCAGTCTGGGAGCAGCTAAAATTAATGAGGCACTATTTGAGAACCTAAAAGAGCTGAATAATTTAGGTGTACAGATTCTTCACCAGGTTGGATCTGAGGCAGCTTTAGTAAAGGCAAAGAGGCTTAAAGCTGGCCTTGTGAGACCAGACCTATACATCCCTTTTGAGTTTAGCGAAAAAATAGCTGAAATGTATTTAGCAGTAGACTTAGTTATTGGAAGGTCGGGGGCAACAACTATTCAGGAGATTGCTAACGCTGGAATGCCAAGCATTTTGATACCTGCTCAGTTGAGTGATCAGCAGAAAAATGCAAGATTACTCGACTTGATGAAGGCTAGCGAGGTTGTAAGAGAGGATGAGCTAACTAAAAATGTCTCGATATTATTTAAAAAGGTAGAGCTAATTCTTAGGGATGAGCAACTTAAAAAGGTACTCTCAGAGTCTGTTTTAAGACTAGCAAAGTATAACTCTGCTAAACAAATAGCTGAGCTTATTTTAACGCACAGGTTTGAGCCGAAGTTAGTTAGGAAATCTTAAAAAACAATGTCTAAAAAGCATAGTATAAACATAAAAGACGATATTCAATTTGAGTCAAAACGTCAAAATAGAACCCCTTGCAGTGGCTCCAAGAAGTTTGGCGGGTTTAAGCTAAGGCATACCGTAAAAGAGACTGAGACTACCAAGATCACAGCTGTTGGAAGCGGGCCAAAAACTTCTTGGAAGGTCAATCTTAATATTCAGAATCTGGAAGAGTTAAAAAGGAGTGGGGTAGACCGGGAGATCAAGAAGAGGGCTAGGTTAGTTAAGAATAGAATACGAAGTAGGAGGCTTATAAAGTTTCTTGGAGTATTAAGTGTTCTAGTTGCTATGTACTTTGCTATTGGCTATAGGTCTAGGACTTTTAAATTAAGCACAGATGTTGAAGAGGGTTCGAAATACTCTAAAGAGTTAACTGAAGATATAAAAAATCGGCTTGAAGGTGGAGTGTTTAATTTTTTTGTACCTCCATTAACAAAGTATGGAAACTTAATTGATGAGTTCAAGGAAAGCCGAGAGGAGCTTGCTGATGTGCAGTTTAAGTTTAACTACTTAAAAATGAAAACAGAAGTTCTAGTGACAACATCTGCACCTTTGGTTAAGTGGTCAAGCGGCAATGGACAGACGGTGTATGTGAATTCAGCCGGGAAGGTCTTTAGTCCTCCAGCAAGCTTTGTGGGCATATTTAAGCCTGTTGAACTTGCCGGTAGTGGGCTAGAGGAGAGGAGCGGAGAGGGGGGGGGATTGTCAGATAAGCTAATTTGGGCAGTGGGTGTAATTAAGATTATGAAGCAGCAAGGTCTTGAGCCTGTTAGGTTGGAGATGGGTGGGGGTAGCTTGAAAAGGGTAGAGGTGTTTTTGGCTGGTGAGAGTCAGACCAGATTGATATTTTCTACAGCAGAGGACGTAGAAAGGAGTGGGGAGTCTGCCGCTAGGGTCGTGAAGTATTTTTGGAGTGCAGGTGGAGATAGTTTGAAAAATATTGGCTACTTAGATTTTAGGACTCCAGACAGAGTAGTCTATAAGTAGAGGCCACACTTTTAACTTTTCACGCTCACTCCGCTCTTCTCTAGTACTGTTTTTGTACTGTAAACATCTATACAGTCCTTCGCTTGCGTTGATAGCTGACTTGAATCCCGCCATGTGCTTTATCGAATAAGTTTTAACTATTATTTTATGATGGAGTGGAGTGATGAATTATAGTGACTAATAACTATAATAAAGTAATAGTTAAGTCAAATGTTTTTATATATTTGACAACTATAGTTCTGATTGTCAAATATATAAAACAATTAGGTTGTGGATAAGTAAAATATATAAATTTTATATTTCACGATTGTACCTAAACCAATGGGGTATGATTGTGGAGTTTTAGAAGTGGTGATTGAGACTGGAGATATATAGGTTTGTAATTTTTGCCTTAAACAGATTTTTACTTACCAGTAAGAGAACTGTGATTTAATACGGCTAGTATATACGTTAACCCCTACTCCGATGCTATGTTGAGGGTAACCATACAATTATCTTATCTCAACTGATGCAAATTTTCTTTGTCGTAAAATATACATTGTGCGACATTAGGACATATACACTAATGTTGACGAGAAGATCAGCTAACTTGATGCTATTTTGATAATACTCTTAATAATATCTTTAGTTAATTTTAAAATCTCATAAAACAAATTTTAAAATCTTTGTCACTCTTCTGCTGCTATGGTCGTGATTTCTAAACTAAATCTTTCTAAGATCCCTACGTTTTCGATTATATGGAGTGCTTGGCCTACATTCTGAGATACGGCTTTATCAAAATTTACTGTACTGTTTTAGTACTAGTACTGATTTAATTTTAGACTAAGCCTTGGGCTCTTCAGCAAGCTGGAAGGTCGCAGTAGCCACTCTTTTAAATCGGGGCTTACTTTGTAGGTTCAAAACGACGGTTGTTTCTCTAACCTGGCGGTATCTTAATACACCTCTTATAATTTCGTCACGATGCATGGGCTTGTTGTCATTATCTTTTAAAACTTTTTCGATGACGTCTTCAACGGTACCTTCAATGTGTCCCCACTCCTTTAGCGCATAGCGCCCTCTGCCCACTAGTACATAGCGGGCATCTCTAATTAGCTCATTGTGTGTGGCTTGGACGGTGAATTCTCGCTTATGGAAGGTCTTATCTGCCTGGATAGCCTTGTAAATTTCGCTAAAGTGCATCGGCTCTTTACCTTCTTTTAAGACAATATAAATTTTATCTTTAATACTCTTTGGATTAACAGAAGACCAACTTTTTAAACCCCATAATCCCTTTCTTTGATAAGTATTTTTGGAAACAAGTAGCTTAGTTTCTAGCTCCTGCTCTGACTGACCAAGGCTGTTAGATTTTTTAAGCTCAGAGATAGATATCGGCTTTTTGTTGACAGTCAAGGTGCCGACTATCTTATCGACATCTTTTGATGCCTCTGAGGGGCTCTTATAGTGGCTAGCGAGTACTGCACTTTGATTGTAATCGTCGGAATCGTCTATCAGTAGGAGCTTGCTTGAAATAAGGGTAATAAATGAGTTCCTGGCAATAGTTTCCTTAGAGTCCCCTTCTTTAATGAGCTGACTAAGTTTTAAAATACTACAAATCCCTCCAACTTTCTGAATCTCTACGGCGAGGCTTTCTTCATAGTCTGCAAAGCCTAAGAGCTTGCCCTCCTCTGCTTTAACTTGGAGACGGATGATCATTCCCTTTTCTAGTTGCCGAATTCTTTCTCTAGTAACGCCATAGTCTTTGCCAATTGCATCAAGAGTTTTCTTTTTGCCATTAAGGCCGAACCTACCGATTATGATATCTCGCTCACGGTCTTTGTAGAGATCCTGCATGATGTTATCTATCAATTTATTGAGTGGAGTCTTGTTGCTTGAATCTGCCATATTTTAGTTAATGAGTTTCTATAAATTTAAGTGGTTATTTTTTGAAAAATATCTTAGGTCCCTACCCTTTCGATAACCTGTATTTTAATTTATATTGCTTAAGTGCTGTCTGTGTGGTTAGACACTCTAGACATCTAGATAAACATTATTGTATTAATATTATCATAATAAGCACACAATAACAAGCCTTTGAGTATATAGAGTTAAATTTAACACTAATTTTAATGTAGTTATGTTGTTATTACAACAAATAGAACTCTAATTTAAGCTTTTTAGGTCTAGATATTTGGAGTAAGTATCGGCAAATTTATTGAGATCTTCTGTATCCCAGATAACTGTCTTGTCATTTTTGTAGGTTAATAGTGCGAGTTCTATTATTCTTTTTTCGAAGCTTTTGGAATGCCCTATACCCCACTCTGCTCCCTCTAATTTTGAGGTTATGATTCTTTCTTCTAAATAGGCTCTAACTCTACATAAGTTTAAGATACCGTAGACCGGATCTTTAGTAATATCTTCTAATATGTCTTTAGCATCAATTAGGATGGCATCTCTATAGTGCAGGTCAGTTACCTCCAAAAAAACTCTACTTATAGGCTCACCGTAAAGAGTTTTGCCTCTCTGTTTAGTTATGGTAAGGTGAGCTGCTAAATCTGGATCAAGTCTTCCTTCAAAGCTAAGGCTTGAGTTAGGGTCTTTAAATCTTTCTATCCAAAGATTGCTGAAATGGAAATCAAAAGGCATAGGATGTTTTCCACTATTTAGTTGCAGTTCTGTAAGCATACTAATCTCGAAACCCTTTTTTGGTGCTTCTGGGGTAAATCGGATTAGCAAATCTGCAAGCTCCCTCCTTTCTTTATGACTTGATTTTTTGTGAATTATCACTAAAATATCAACATCGCTTTTATCTGGGTTGAAGCAGCCCATCGCCAATGATCCGTGCAGGTAGACGCCAACTAGATTGGTTCCTAGGATCCTTTCTATCTCTTTGGTAAGCTGGTCTAGCAGGTCTTGTATGCACATTGTTTTACTTTTTCTTTTTTGCAGGATAGCGTCGGCGTCCTTTTTTGACCGGGGCTTTAGCTAAAATTTCTACTGCCTGCACCTCTGTAATGTCTTTTGGATCAGTATCTTTTGGAATTTTAGCATTCTTCTTGGCTTTGACATCTTTAATGTAGGGTCCATAGGGGCCCTTGATGATTTTGATATTTCCCCAGTCGGCAATATTTTTTTCAGCCTCTGCTTTTAATTTTGTAGCATAAAGGTCGAGTGCTTGCTCGTGTGTAATATCATATGGGTCAAGTGGTTTAATACTGACAAATAACTTGTCGACCTTTATGTACGGTCCAAAACGACCAACGTTAGCATGGATGTCTTTGCCGTCTTCGGTCTGTCCGACCAGTCGTGGTAGCTCGAAGGCTTTTAATGCCTGTTCGATGGTAACCTTTTCGAGTGTTGAGCCTTTTGGCATTGGTGCAAACTGTGGCTTATTTTCTTTATCTTCGGTGGCGCCGAGTTGAAGCATGGGACCGTAGCGACCAAAGCGAGCCAATATTGGCTTACCAGACTTTGGGTGCTTGCCAACTTCCCTTGTTTGTGAAACCTTGCTACGGTCAATACCACCAGATTTTTCAATTAAAGCATGAAAGGGCTTGTAGAATTTTTTAAGCATCTCATTGCGGTCAAGCTTATTAGCCTGAATTTCATCGAATTCCTTTTCAACACTAGCAGTAAAGTCATAATCAACAATTTTGTCAAAATAATCGGTCAGGAAGTCACTAATAAGCTTGCCAGCCGGTGTTGGTACAAGCTTTCCTCTATCTGAGCCAGTTTTTTCCTCAACTACCTCACGGACAACGGATGATCTATCGGTTTTAAGCACGATAATATCGCGTGGATCACCTTCGCTCTCACCTTTTTCGGCGTATCCACGAGCCAGTACCGTACTAATAATTGTTGCATAAGTGCTTGGCCTGCCAATACCGAGCTCTTCAAGCTTCTTAACTAGCGAACCTTCTGTGTAGCGAGCCGGTGGCCTTGCGAATAGCTGCTTGGCTTCGGAGCTGTCTAGTGCTAAATTATCACCAGAATTAACCTCTGGTAAGATTTCTGGATCCTTTTTACCTCCTCCATAAACCTTTAAGAATCCGTCAAATATTATAACTTCGCCCTTTGCTTCAAATTTTTCTTCTGTTGTGCTGATGTCTATAGTTATGACAGTCTTTTCTAGTTCGGCCGGAGTCATCTGGCTGGCGAGTGTGCGGTTGCGAATCAGGCTATAGAGCTTTTGTGCATATTCATCACTCGTGGCCTGCTCTAGACTCATGTCGGTTGGACGGATAGCTTCGTGAGCTTCCTGCGCACCAGCCGACTTGGTCTTAAAGTTACGGACCTGTGAGTACTCTTCGCCGAACTTACTTTTGATAAAGTTAGCAGCCGAGGCAATTGCTTGACCACTCAATGACATTGAGTCAGTCCTCATATAAGTGATTCGACCTTCTTGATATAGTTTTTGAGCGCTGCCCATAGTGGCCTTAGAGCCAAATCCTAACTTGGAGTTGGCATCTTGTTGTAGTGTGCTGGTGGTGAATGGTGGGCTTGGGTTTCGTTTGGTCGGTTTTTTGGTGACATTACTAATAGTGAATTTGGCATCGAGTAGCTTTTCAAGGAAAGCTTGAGCCTCTGGCTCGGTGTCAAATCGATTATTTAGTTCAGCCTTCATCTCGTTGTTATCGATGGCAAAAACGGCGGTTACCTTAAACTGGAATGAGCTAGCAAAGGCATCGATTTTACGTTCACGCTCAACCAATAGCCGTACAGCCGGTGACTGGACTCGTCCAGCGGATTTACCACCCGGGACTTTTTGCCAGACAACTGGTGAAAGTTCAAAGCCAACGATTCGGTCTAGGATCTGACGAGCTTGTTGAGCCTTAACCAGGTTCATATCAACTGTGCGCGGGTTCTTGACGGCATTCTGGATGGCCTCTTTGGTGATCTCATGAAAAACAATTCGTTTGGTTTTGGCTGGATCAAGCTTCAGTACTTCACACAAATGCCAGGCTATAGCCTCCCCTTCACGGTCTTCATCTGTGGCCAGCCAGACAGTTTCGGCATCCTTAACGTCTCTTTTTAGTTGAGCCACGACTTTTTTCTTTTCTGAGTCGACTTCATAAACTGTCTCAAAGTTATTGTCGACATCGATAGGTGGAGTGCCGTCCTTAGTTTTTTTGATAATACTTCGGATGTGGCCGATACTTGAAGTCACTGCAAAATCACTACCTAAGTACTTCTGTATAGTCTTGGATTTCGCTGGGCTCTCCACAATGACAAGATTTTTAGGCATAATAGGAAATTTTAAGTTTAATAATTTACTAAAAGTATCTTATATGTCTATAGATATATAGTCAAGCAAAGATAGTGGCCGCGGTAAACCTTAAAGTTTTAGTGACCTGGGATACAGAATAATGTATAGTTAAGCTTAACATAAACGTTTTAATCAAAACCCAAGGAGAAAATTATAATGCAACCTCAAAATCCCAACAACTCCAGCGGTGGTACTCAGCAGCCCGTGCAACAGCCTGCCCCAATGGCTACAGGATCTCCCTACCAGCAACCTAAGTCTGGCCCAAATATGAAAAAAATACTGATGGTTGTCTTGCCTATTGTTGGTGTTCTGATAATCTCAATCGTTAGCTTGCTGGTTTTTTCAAAAATGAACAAGACCAGTGCAGAGGCTCTAAAAAAGTTCAGTAGTGCAACATCAGAACTTAACTCGAAATCTAGTAACTTAGGGTTAGAGGTTTCAAAAAGCACCTATGATGAAGGTACAGATCTAGATCCAGCCGTAAAACAATTTGATGAATCTGTAAAAAGCTTTGAAGGTGCGACGTCAGAACTTAAGTCTGATAGAAAAGATCTCAAAATAGCCGCTGAAGGCTATATTGAAGCTTTGAAGTCTTACAGTGCTAATGAGGTTGGTATTGCTACGGATATGGTTAAGATAGCTTCAATTTCCAAGAAAGAGTCGGAGATAGACTTTAAATCATCAGCTTCTAGTGATTTAGCTAGCTATACAGCAGAGGTAGATCGAATTACTGGGGTTTATACATCTTTAGAATCGGACTTAAAAAGTCTAGACCTTAAAACTGAGAAGGGTAAAGAGCTAAAGGATTCCTACTCTGATGTTTTTGGCCAAATTAAAGGAATATTGGTTCAGTTAAAAACAGCAGTTGCTGCTGGAGACAGGGATACTCTTTCAAATTTGCAATCCCAGATTCGCGAACTTTCTTATGATAACGCTGCAGACAAGAAGAAAAAAGAACTGGAGGATTTGGTTGGATACGATAGCGAAGGAACAAAAAAAATTGATACTGCTCAAAAAACGTTAAATGTAGAAATTGATAAAATTAATTCTAGAAGGTAGTGGCTACTTTGGGTGAAGAAACAAAATCAACCCAGATTTTTTTCTGGGTTGTTTTATTTTAAGTCCCAGGTTCCAGCGGTAGGTTGAGTGATAATGTCTTTAATCTCGAGCATGGTTAAAGTGGTCGTGAAGTCAATTAAGCTTAATTGACTCTCGACCTGGAGTTCTTCGCTGGAGTCAGTCCCAGATTTTATTAAGCCTAGGATCACCTCCTCAGCATGGTTTTCTGGCTTGTATTGCTTAACCTTAGCAGCTCTTGTGTTAATTCCTAGAGCTTCGAGAATGTCACTGGCTGATGTTACTGGGGTTGCCCCAGTCTTGATGAGCTCATTTGTGCCTACACTGTTGGGGCTGTCGATGTTCCCGGGTAGAGCCAACACTGTTCTATTCTGATCTATTGCAAACTGAGCGGTTATGAGTGTTCCACTCTTCTCTGCTGCCTCAACGATTAAGACGGCATCACTTAAGCCGCTTTGGATGCGGTTTCTAGCGACAAAGTTTTGCTTAAAGAATTCAGTTTTTTCGGGATACTCACTAATCAGAGTTCCACCATTCTCTAGGATTCTTCTAGCTAATGCCGTGTTTGTTGCCGGATAGATTCTGTCGAGCCCTCCCGCCATAACTGCTATTGTCTTTCCTCCGGCGTCTAGGGCTGCTTTATGGGCTAGAGCATCTATTCCGAGGGCAAGACCGCTAACGATAGTCACTCCAGCAGAGGCAACCTCTTGGATCAGTTTCTGAGTCACTTTAATTCCATACTTGGTTGGTTTTCTACTGCCAACAACGGTTAAGCGGACTTCTTCTTGGAGCACTGCTCCAACTAGCCATAAGCGTTGAGGGGGTGCTCCTATTTCTTTTAATAAGCTTGGATATTCGGAATCTCTATTGGTTATATGGCGTATATTCATAGAATAACTATTTGAAGGGTTGACTTTGTTAAACTTAATATGATAGGATGGTTAATTGTAGATAGATTAGGTTTATCTGAATCTATCCTTTATGTACCTGAAACAACTGCTCTAGTTTAAATTAATCTTTTTTGATATAAATTTAATTCTAGAAAAAGTTAGGATGCCTTTTTGTCAAACTCCTCTTAGGAGTTTAGAACTCTAGCCTCAGCTACAAAGTTTACTACCCTCCACTTTGATCATAGCTAAACTTAAGTTTAAAAAGGCATACTAACCCCTTCAATTTAACAATATTTTACTGGGTGGTTCAAGGGTCAATAAAATTGCGGCGTATTAATTTACCGGAACCGATTGAGTCATCCAATATAGTAAGATCTATTGTTTACGTATTGAAGGGTGCTAACACCCCTTCAATTTGTCTTTTAGATAGTTCGATGCCCACCCTCGAATTATCTCTTCGGTAGCTTGCTACAAAAGTCATCTGAGGGGGTATTTGATTTTATGTTTATGGAAATTCCAGATATTGTTAAGCATCCAATTAACTCATTAGAAATAAGGGCGTCTTGGGTTGGAGAAAGATTTGCTGAAGAATGCATTAGGCATGCGACCAGGCCCGACAACTCTAGTTTATGGAGAGTGGGCGCTCATGATGGGTTATACGACGACCCCGTATCCGCTGGCTTAACTGAGAGCCTTGGGGCGAGAGTTGTGTTGGTTGAGCCGCAGGCTACCCTGGTGGACGGCCTCCATTCTAGATTCCCCGAGGCAAGAATAGTGAATGCAGCAGTTGGTGAGCCCTCTGGGTCCGAAACGCTGTATTCAGCCTCCTTTAAGGGTGATCTTAAGGATGTTCACGGTTCTGCTATAGCTTGTTTTGATGAACATCAAGTAGAACGAGAGGCGGAACGCCATGGGCTACAAGGAAGTTTTGAGGTTGTCAAAGAAGTAGTTGAGATTATTACTCCTAAGCAGCTACTCGTGATAGCTGGACGTCATGTGGAACCTGAGTCTATGGGGGCATTGATCGTGGACGTAGAAGGATTGGATTCAATTGTGGTCTCGGGAGTACTTAGGGCCCTTGGAGGGCACCTGCCTCCTTTAATAATGTGGGAAGCTCTGCATGTGGATCCAGCTGAGGCAGATGGCTTAAAATTAAGGCTCTCTGAGGATGGCTATAGGGTCCTAAAGCTGTCTGGCGGTAAAGATATTCTCTGCCTAAGAAGAGATTATTTTGGAGCTGCAGAAATTGGAAGAATTGCAGCTGGCATCTTTTTTAGTAAACGCTAAAGTTCTAAATCAGGCTAGTGGAAACTCTGGTTAACTTTTTTAGTTCCACCTGCTCTTGCTTATTAAACTTAGCAAGAACAAACTTTTCAGTTGGGATTTTTTCTAAATCTTCATTCTTGATTCCGAAGCGGATTCTTTTAAAGTCTGTAGAACCGATTTTAGATGCGATGTCTCGGATTCCATTGTGGCTACTCTTCCCTTCCCCGCCGAGCTTAAGTTTAACTTTTCCAAACTCAAAATCTAATTCATCGTGAATAACGGTGATATCTTTTGCGGAAAGGTTGTAGAAATCTTTTATAGCTTGAATGCTCTTACCACTTAAGTTCATTAAGGTGTTTGGCTTGAGGAGGATGATCTTCTTTCCATTAGCGAACTTTTCACTAGTGGAGCCAAAAAACTTCTTATTTTCAGTGAATTTTGGAAAGTCTTCGGCTTTGGCGAATTCTCCTATAATTTCAAAACCGATGTTGTGGCGAGTTCCATCGAATTTTTTGCCAACGTTTCCTAGGCCAACGATTACTTTTATGAAATTCTGATCACCGTCGCCATCTGAAAACTCAAACTTTTGTTCGGGTTTAGAGCGAGTTTGGTTCCAGCCAAGCTTAAAAGTGAAGGGGGTGTTTGAGATAATAGACATTTAAGTTTAGTATAGCAGGAGGGGCTCGGCTTAAGTTTTACGGTTGGGGTTATTCCTGAGGGCGTCTTTGTAGGATGTCTTCTTTTTTTCTCCGCGAACCTCTTTTTGAATGAACCAGATCTCGATTGGAGTTCCGGTAAACTTAAATTCTTTACGCAGCGAGTTTTCTAAATAACGTTTGTAGCCCCAGTGGATTTTGCGTACGTGATTCCCAAAGAGTTGGAAACTAGGGTAAGGTGTACCCTCTTCTTGAATCGCATACTGAATTCTGGGGTGGAGGTTCCCTTTGGCACTTGGTATCTCGTGCTGGGCAACTGCAGCCTGGAGCCATTTATTGAGGTCGGTAGTTTTGATTTTACGTTCTCTCTCAGATTTGACCTCTATGGCGAGTTCGATAAGTTTATTCAGGTTTTTACCATCCACAGAACTGGTAAAAACTAACGGTGCCCAGGGCACGAATTGTAGCTCACTTTGGAGTTTGCTAATCACGTACTCACTACTAAAAGAATCCTTATCTTCGAAGATATCCCACTTGCTAACGGCGATTATTAAGCCTCGATTAGCATCTTTAACCATTCCTAGGATCCTTTGATCCATGCCAGTCGCAAGTTCGCTGGCGTCTATTAAGACTACACAAACATCGGCTTGTTGTACGGCACGAAGGCTCTTAATAACGCTGAATTTTTCCAAGCCGTGCTTTACTTTTCCAGGACGGCGAATTCCTGCGGTATCGAGCAGTTCTATATTCTTGCTGTGGTATTTAACACGGATAGAGTTAATATCTCTGGTTGTTCCAGCAACATCGGCAACTACAGCTTGTTGTTTTTTGGCGATAGCGTTAAAAATTGAACTTTTACCTACGTTGGGGCGGCCTAAAAATGCAATTACTAAGTCGGTTTTGTCGTACTTACTTTTACTTGGAACGGTTTGGATTATTCTATCGAGTAGCTCCTCAATGCCATCTTTATGAATTGCAGAAGTAAACATAATTTCGTCAATCCCAAGGCGTCTCCATTTGTTTTGTTCTTGGCTTAAATCATCTTTAAGCTTGTCTAATTTATTAATTATTAAAATTACTTCCTTTCCCTCTTTTTGAGCTGATCTAGCGAGCTTGGCAACTCTCACATCTTCATCGCTAACGATGCTCCCCGCCTCGACGACCACTAAAACGAGATTGGCAGATTCAGAGGCATCTTGGATTTGTTCTTGGATGGTTGTTTCAAACTCATCAGCAGCCTTTTTGAGCCCAGCGGTGTCAGCTAGCCAGAATTTTTTATGCTCATGTTCAGCAACTGCAAAGATGCTATCTCGGGTGGTCCCCTCTTCTCTGGCGACAATAGTCCGTCCGTAGCCAAGCATCGCATTGGTCAGGCTACTTTTACCAACGTTGGTTCTGCCGACAATGGCAACAATCGGGAGGTTTTCTCGCATAAAATTTTCTAGTAGGATTCTTCTTTAAACTTAAACTGTTATTATAGCTCAAATAGCTTAAAATGACATCAACTTAAACTTAAGTTTACAAAGTGGTATAATTATTGAAAGATTAAGATTATTTTTATGGCAGATACAGCTCCGAAATCTAGAGAATGTTTAGTTTTTGTTAGGGTTGGAGATTATAGCGATCCTAGTCCTTTGGCGAAAGGAGAAGTCTCTGAGGTCTCTGGCTCTAGGAATACGTGTAAAACTTGTCCATCAATTTTGGGTGGCTTTTCTTGTAGTGGCGTCATTATGCCCGTAATAAATATTGACAGTGTAGGGTCACCTAGAACCGGTAGCTTGGTGGATGACGAAGGAAATATTGTAGCTGTGGATGTTCCTGTCTGCAAGCATGTTGGTGAAAGGATCGTCGCTCTATTATCTATTTCAAGTTAAGTTTGCGAAAAATTAGCAAGAGGCGTATCCTAATATCTAAGTTCAACTTTGTAAATAGGAGGAAGATTTTATGGCCAAAAGATTTAATAGACCAGATGCACACAGGGTGATAGTGGATTTAGGTTTTCCAAACATGGAAAATAATTTAGGTTGCGCCATTGATCATTTGGGTCAGGGAGCTGCCGTGTACAGAAAGGCCGTTGGCGAGGCTGTGACCCTTTTAGCTGAAACTGTAGCAACTGCTGGTAGAGTGATTTCTGGTCAGCCAGAGACTCCAACTGAAGAAAGTAATTAAGTTTAAAGAAAAGGACTTATTATGACTGATAAAAATGTAAGTGGGGGTAAAGATCCAGCTCGAGTAGCTGAATCTTACCCTGCTGGTCTTTGTGGAAGTATAACCTGTAGTTTTAACGGTGACGGCGATCCTATAAGCCAGACTAGAGAGGTTTCTTTGCCCGGTGGGTTAACGGAGATGGGTGCGCTTAGCTGCGGCTTATTTGCCGGAACTACCGTAATTGAGCGTGTGGGTTGCCCAAAGTTTCGAGTATTTAGATGTGAAGCTTGCCCTAGAGATTCTAAATAATATTTAAGTTTAAAGAATTTTTATGACAAACCCTAATAGTGCTAGTGCGATAATAGTGCTAGTGCGACGAACACAAATGTGGACGGAAAAGTAGTTAGTTCCGCTGGTGCGCTTAACCAAATTACATGTATAGGCTTCTACGACGAAAATGGTGTTTTTGTTCCGGGAACAAGGTATGCTGCAAGTTTACTCCTTACAATTGTAATGGGTGAAGCGGATTTGGTACCCCGTTCACAAAAAACTAGTTCTGAATGTGCGATATTTAGAAAGTGTGATGTTTGCCCGAATAGCAGAGCTAATAGAGTAAAATAAAATTAAACTTAAGTTATGGCTTTTTCAGAATCTGGAGGGCATAAGCCGAGTGGTAATTTTAGGGCCAATGGAGCTTTTTCGAGAAAAGTAGAGCTCCGCTCTGGCCTAGTCGGAGATCAACGCTGTAAGGTTCAGGTGGTTGGTGAAGTCGTTGTCGGCTCCCAGAGATTCCAAGTTGGTGGTGAGCCGATTAGTTGTCCAAGATTAGACTTCTTAAAGTGTAGTATCTGTCCGAATAGCAAAAATCCAAAAAATCCAAGTAATTATTAAAGTTTTTCGGTGAGTTTGGTTCTGCCTTCCTCTAAGTTCTCTAGCTGGTATGGTCCTAGCGAGGTTCTTTGTAGAAATGTTACTCGGTAGCCGAGTTCGTAAAAAGTTCGGCGGATTTGGCGGTTACGGCCTTCTTCCAACTCAACTTCAATAACTCCATCCTTTAGAATTTTGATTTCTTTAAATTTTGAGGGGCGGCTATCCCCTATTTGAATTCCAGATTTAAGTTTAATTAAATCTTCATCAGTAAGAACTTTACTAAGCTTAACTAGGTAGGTTTTTGTTTTGCCGGAACTAGGATGGGTCATTTTGTTGAGGTACTCTCCATCGTTAGTTAGCAGAATTAAGCCACAGCTATCTTTATCTAGCCTCCCAGCAATGTTTAAGTTTAACTTGAGATGTTGTTTAGATAAGAGTTTGTAAACTGTTGGTGAGCCTCCTTGTGAGACCTTTGAAGATAGATAACCGACGGGCTTGTTGAGTAATAGATAGGTTGGTTCGGTTTCTTCCAGCTTGAGGAGCCTTCCGCAGTAACGGACTTCATCTTTATTATTTTCTACTCTGTTGCCAAGATGGGCAATCTCGCCATTAAGTTTAACCTTTTTGGCAGCAATTGCATCGTCGCTAGCACGACGACTTAAGCCGAGGGTTAAGGAAAGGAATTTGTTGAGTCTCATTTACTAATTTGTTAAAGCTAGATTATAGCTTAGTTGGCCCAGATTAGAGCGAGGTTGATTTCTTCGTAGCTTAAATTTAGGTTAGATTTACTAAGTTCTTTGTGGATTTGGATTACAGCAAATCTAGACGAAGCGTCAAATTCCTTGTTCTTGGAAAGAACTTTGAGAACGCCTTTGACAGCTTTGATATTCTTTGTAGGAGGTTTCAGGGCTTTAAATTTAAGCAACTGTTGCTTCTTATCGGCGATGTCAATCTCATTAAAGTGGCGAGCAAGATGACTGATGACAGTTTGAGTTTTTACACCTCGCTCTTCGGCAACTTTTTTAAGAGTTTGCCCATCGAGCAACATCTTTATACTGGTTTTGTGGCTCCCCTTTTGGCCCTTGCCTCCTGCAGCTTTTTTTGGAATATCTTGTTGTTCAATCTTTTGGGCTTCGATGATTCCTCTTTTTTTGAGAATTGATTCTTCAATATTCTTTTTAATTTTAGCTGGCTTAAGTTTGGAAAACCTCTCGGCAGTAAGATCGGAATGGTCAGATAGTTTTTGGTTAATTTGGATGATCTGAGGATTAATTTTTAAGGACATTTCGTTGAAATCTCCGAGGTGTAGCCCTTCCAAGGTCCGAACCCTAGAAAGTGCGACATAGCCCATGCCGTACTCAAAAACTTTGCCGAGATCGATGAAGGCAGAGTCTAGGCTCATTCCTTGGCTTTTATGAATAGTAATTGCCCAGGCAAGACGTAAGGGAACTTGGGAAATGCTAGCCAGATCCTGTCCTTTTTCATCCTGAATTGACCAGGAGCCTTGTTCGGCAACGATAATCCTTTCATCAATTGTTTGGACGATTGGTAGTTTGCCATCTTTGGTGAAGTTTACGATTTTGCCCCTAGTCCCGTTTGAATAACGCCCGGAGATGTCATTTTTAACAAACATAACTTCAGAGTCTATCTTAAGTTTAAGTTCTTCTGGAGCTAAGCAAGACTTTAAGAGACTCTCTACTAAAGCGCGCTTTCCAGCCTTATCGGTTTGATATGTCTCTTCGCGTGTGCTGAGCTTTTCTAATTCACGCTGGTTGATGTAATCTACATCTTGGTTGTGGCTATATAATTTAGTTGGAATAAGGTTTTCGGCACTTTGTTCAAAACTTGTACCGCTGGCTTGTTCAACTTTAGTATTCAAAATCTGCAGATCTTGCTCTTTAGCTTGACCTGCGCGAATGTTGTTTAAGATTAAGTTTAGCTTGTCCCCCGCCTCTTGGCGGTGCTGCTCCTTCAGGTAGCAAATTACTGGTTTCAGTTCTGACCAAGCTTCAGAATGAACGACCATTTGAAGCTTTCTTGAACTGCGATTAATTGGAGGGAGTTGGAATAGGTCCCCACAGAGTATGATCTGTAAGCCTCCAAAAGGCTGCTGATTTGCACGAACATATTTACAGACTAAATTTAAGTTATCAAAGAAGTTGGCGCTAAGCATTGAAATCTCATCAATAATTAAAACTTTTGTAGAATCAAAACGCTTTTGAACCTCTTTTCTTTTGGCGATTTTTTCGAGATCTTTTTGAGTTAGCTCATCTTTAATGCCAATTCCAGACCAAGAATGAATGGTCGTTCCACCGATGTGGGTGGCGGCAATTCCGGTGGATGCGGTAACGGCGGCATTAATTCGGTGTTCCCGGCACCACTTTATAAACTTATTTAAAGTGTAGGTTTTGCCGGCTCCGGCCTGCCCAGTTAAAAAGGAATTAAACCCCATCTGCATAATTTGCAGAGCTTGATCTTGCTTCATATTAAGTTTAAGTATAGCTGAAATTAGTATTTGTTTTGAATGTCAAAGTTCTAAATATGCCCAGCTGGTCTGTTATAATATGTTTTTAGGTGAGTTTTGTGGATGATTAAGCTTAGCTTATAATCCAGGCTTTACTGGCCCTATCTTTTCAAGATAGAACCGCTCACTCAAAACTAATTTTATATAAACCTTTGGTTTGAATAAAATTGTATTTTCGCATCGCTGGCCCTATCGTCTAACGGTTAGGACACCAGATTCTCATTCTGGCAATCAGGGTTCGATTCCCTGTAGGGTCACCATTTTCATTATAAACAAAAAGTCTTCGTCAGGGAGATCTTTGCTATAAAGGTTTGCTACTTAACTCCGTAAAAGCAATCTCAACTCTTCAGCTGAGTATGAGCAAGAATTGAATAATGCTAAAGAGAGATACCCGACAATTAGTAGAGTGAATTTATTATGGTCTGTAATGTTCAGCTCTCGGCCTACAGAAATAAATGAGAGAGTCTGTCTTTTGTTTCTTGTAGGTCATCATTTTCTAGGAAAACAACCTGTATTCCTCTTTTAATCACATCTGCCATACTTGCAAGCTCATCCATTTGACGCTTTCCGCAAGTACTCTCTAGATCATCTTGTCCGAAGTTTTCGCCGGATCGAGTAGCTAGTCTTTCAACGACTTCGATAATCTCACGACCACTATGTTGGCCTGGGGGCAATACATACAAAATAATACCTAGGAGTTCTGGATCGTCTTGCCTCAGTGCCTCCACAAGTTGGGCAAGCGTTTCTGGATTCTCTTCTACGAGGCATCCATCGGGGCTAGAATTGACTGCTGTATGGAGGCCAACTTTAGAAATAGCGTAGTTGCCTCTTCCTGGCCTAGAAGTTGTTGTTAGGTATTGGCCATTGGCCTTTTCTCGCTGATAGTCTTCTTCTGTTCTGAAGTAGTACTCCACTCCGTCCTGCTCTTCGACCCCGTTGTTAGTTCTAACTGGTCGAGTTGTGACATTGATGTTGGTAGAAAATCCACTATCTCCTAGGTGTCTCATTAGGGTGCCCTTGCCAACTGCGCCCGGACCGGCTACACCTATGACGGCTTTTCTTTTGCGTCCGTCCTTGGCTCTGGCATCTAAAAAGGTCTGTTGAGTGGTATCGGCGATAGCGCTGGATTTGTTAGGGCGGGTACCAAGCTCTAAATTCAAAGATTCAGCGATGGAGCTGACCGCTTCATCATACTGCCCTTGGCGTTCTTCTATAAAGTCTGCGTATGGCTCTAGTTTTTCGCTTAAGTCTGATGTTTGTGGCGGGAATCCTGGTTTTTTCATATTCAATGTATGGTCCTATAATTTTTATGGTTAGTGCTCTAATTATACAGTAAAATTACTCTGCGGTGTACCAGTTACTTCAGAGACAAAGCCTGCTGCAGTTTGTGGTGCCTGCTATTTGAGCGGACTGGTCCTCCGCTCAACTTCATTCCACCTAACGATTTCTGCTACAATATTTTTATAAATCGAGGGCTGTAGGGTCACCAAGAAATTAATATAATAACATGAGTTTAGAACTGCCTCCTCCACGATCTATTTCTCAAAGTGAGTATGATCGTGGTCTTGATGGAAGGCTAAGTGTCCGTGAAGTTGTCAAAGGTAGCTTTGTTCAGCTTGTCCATTCGGGGCTTTCAGTGTTTACTCTGAATGTCGAAGATGTATTCACCAGGTTTGAAAGTGGGATTGAAGTTGTAGGGTTAGCCGTTGAATATGACAATGGTCAGAGTGTTGTACCCTCTAGAGAAGATATGCTAGCTTTTGCCTTTTCAACTTTTAGTAATTTTCTGATGTATCAATCTGATGGCGCCATTGGCTACTTATTAAATAGCCCTAATGATGATTTTGATAGAAGTGTGTCTGCAATGCTCGATGAAGAGGCTGCTGCCAGCAGGGTACTTATTGGGGTGTAGATGTCTACATTTTAGATTGATTGTCGGCTCTACTTTTTCTATTGGGGTATATATGATTTGTGTGTGAATCAAAGAGGTCTTTAGCCTGATTAATAACTGCATTACTTAAGCCCATAATGGAACTGAATTTTTGAATACTCACAGCGAGTATGTCTATTGCGAAAGATACGCCAAAGTCTATATGGGAATTAGCTCTTTGCTCAATAGTTTCTTGCATTAGCGAAGTGGTGGGATGGAGGAAGTAGTTGAGTTCATCATACCAGACTGTGATAGTGGGAATTTCTTTGGATGATATTTCTAAAGTCTTGCTCGTGCTCACCTTAGTCCTGCTTCTGGTGCGTCGAATCTTTTTGCCCCCCATCTGGCCGATTCGATTATAGTGGCTAACCAGATCTGAACCAGTAAGGTTAAACTTCCTTGACCTTTCTAGTTGCTTTTCTGGAACTTCAAGTATCCAGCATGCCATAGAGAACGACTCTATAAGCAGGCGGGCAAGAGCTGAAAACTCAATTAAAGAGGTTCCTCTATTTATTCCAGAATTGTATATTTTTGTGAGTTTATGAAAAGTAATAATCTCTAAGCTAAGCAGTGCAGTAATGCTAATTTTTAGACCTTGTCCAGCTGTAACAGCTCCTATGTACGGCTTCATTTCATCACACAGAGCCCTACCCTCGGCTAATATATTTTGTAATTCGTCATAATATTCAGGGTTATCCTCCATAGATTTATATTGTATAGCAAAGGTGAATTATAGTTTTAATTTTCTGGTAAGCTTAAGTTTAATGAAGTCTGTTAACGCCTCCCCTACTAAAGGTCAAAAGATGAAGAAGCATTCTAGCTTTGCTAGGTTTATGGTCTTGGTTGCTGTTTTGGTGGGATACTTGCTGTTTGCGGTTCATCAGTTTGGATTGAGTAATGGGATCCTTGTAGCTGCACTGAGTTGGAGTTTTTTTGTGTTTTGTACTCCGATTGCAGATGCGGGCTTTATGTTAGATTTCCCTATTCGTTTGATAACTGGCTTAAGGATGCTAGTTATAGAAGTTGGAGTGTGGGTTTTTGCGGCAGCTTTGAATGTCTTCGCGCTGATTTTCTTTCCTGAGGTTTACCAAAAAACAGTATTACTAGAGCTTTTCCATAAGATTATTACGACTCCGTGGCCACTTTTTTTGATAATTTTACTTTCTGGCTTTGGGACCTTCTCTTCTCTAGTTGTGGGTGATGATGCTTTTGACTTAGCGGTTGCCAAAAATAAAAAAGAGGTAGCCAAGAAAGAAAAACAACAGTTGCTGTGTTCCGCTGTAGTCTTTGGAGGAACTCTGGTTCTATACATCATCCTGCTAAGAGTTACACATTTAGAGATTAAGCTTTTTTAGCTTAGATAAATTCGATGGATTAGATGAATAGGGGTATAATTAAACTTAATATGAAACTTAACGAATTGAATGCAGAAGAAAAGCGAGTGATTGAAGACAAGGGTACGGAGGCTCCATTTGTTGGCGAATACGATGGATTTTACCCGCCTGAAGGAGTTTTTATTTGTCGAAAGTGCGATACTCCCCTTTTTGACGCAAAAGATAAATTTAAATCTGGTTGTGGGTGGCCAAGTTTTGATCAGTTTTTTGAGAAAAAAGTCAGAGAGACCTTGGATGCAGATGGTCGCAGAACAGAGATCACTTGTGCAACTTGCGGTGGTCACCTAGGGCATGTATTTAGGGGTGAAGGCCTGACTGAAAAAAATACTCGGCACTGCGTCAACTCGGTAAGTATTAAATTTAGACCCAGCAAGTAGAGCTTAAACTTGGGTTGAATCTGGGTACCTTAAAAGTTGACTTTACGAGAAATCCAATCAGCGGGGTTGCTAGAAGGGTTAGACTGAGGAAGTCTAGTACGTAAAATTGCGAGGATCCTTCTTTCGGTGTCTTTATCTGTTAAGTAAAAAGTTATAGGCATGGCAGTTCTTTTAATGCCAACTAGAGTAATTTGAGTGTGAGTGGAAAATTTTTCTACCCAGTAGCGCGCAAAGCTATCCAGGCTAAAGATTTGCTGATTAATAGAGATTTCTGAATCGGAAATAGAGTAGTTTTTTTGTTCAGGTTTTCTGCTAGCATAAATAATTAATCCAAATAAACCGACTATAATAACTAACGAACTAATATAGTCTGTTCGACCAGATATCAACCAGGGTGCGGCAGCAATTGCTAAAGAAGCGGGAATAGCCTGTAGGTACCAGGTGAGTTTCTTAGGATTATAGAAGAATTCATCGGCTTTCCAATTAACTGTTTCATGAGGGATGTTAACCTCCCCTTCTGTTTGCAGCGGAGAGATGTATTGCGGCGCTTGGGGTTTTAACTTATCTAAGAGCTTCATATTATTTAAGCTTAAGTTTAACCTAAAATACTTATTTTTCAAAGTACTTAGTACCCCTAGATAAGTTCTGCCGTGATGACCGTTCTTTCAGTAAAATCTTTTGTTTGTTTGATGTAAGCTCCGCCACAGGTAATAATTTCTAAACGTGATCTAGAGTCGGTATTACCGAGGACTTCGTTCATCGGAAACTGCGCAGTAGAGACACTCTTAACGGCTGTGACCTGAAAAATAAACTGTTGCCCGCCCTCGTCTGTAATCAAAATCTGTTGGCCATTTTGCAACTTGTGTAGGTTGGCAAAAATTGCTTTTCCATAGCGGGAATAATGCCCTACAATAAGCGCTGGTCCAGGGTCTCCAGGCTTGGAAGATTGATTAAACCAAGCTGTTGACCAAAGACTTTTTGGGGTAGCGATGGCATTATCAGCAGTTAGTCCGAGGTGCTCCATGCCAGAGCTAATCCCTAGAGCTGGAATATCTATATGGCCGGGTGATGCTGGGCTTAGCCTCTGGGGCTGCTCCAGGGCGATCTGGGGAGCGGTATCTCCAGGGGCAATCTGGGGAGCGGTACCTCCAGGGGCAAAGAAGCTTCCAGAAACCCTACTGCCCTTTTCCATCTTCTGCTGCTCAGTTTCTTTTAGTAGTCTGGAGTTTTTCTGGAAGTTAGCGTAGCTGACTCCGCTGACTCCAAATAGTAAGACTAAACTTAAGGCAAGAATTGCGGCTGGTCTAAAGCCTTGGATTTTAGCAACTAAGCTTTTGGGTTCATCTTTGGAGAGCTGCATTTCTAATTTGCTAATTTATATGATGTTAAGACTTTTAAGCTTAAGTTTAATCGAGATTTTAAATCAATTTTGGAAGTTTATCAAGGGTAGTGTATAATCTGTTTGTAATGAGATTTAAAGGAATTTAAAGCTTCTTGTAAGTTTTAAAGAACAAAAACTTTAATTAAATATTTAAAAATAGAGAGATTAGCCTAAATCAAAATGAGTAGCAACAAGATAACCATAGAACTTGAAGATAGAAAAGAGACCCGCAAAGAGGTCCGAGCTTTACGAGCTGAAGGAGTTTTACCGGGAGTAATTAATGAACCTAATGTTGATTCTAAAAATGTAGCGGTTACACTTAGAGAGTTTAAAAAGGTTTATAGTGCAGCGGGAAGAACGCAGCCGATTGAATTTAGTTTGGGTAGTAAAAAACACCTAGGGATGATTAAAGAAATTGACCGAGATCCAGTTTTAGGTGAGTTGATCCACTTCACAATTCAATCTATTAAGGCAGATGAGGTTGTTGCAGCTGAAATCCCGGTACGGCTAGACGAAGAAGTTGAGGTCCCGGCTAAAAAGGTTGGTTTCGACGTTATTGCAGTGACACACTCCTTTGAGGTTGAGGCTTTGCCACACCAGATTCCAGAGGAATTCTTAATTGACCCTTCTAAGCTGGCTGAAATTGGAGATAGAATATTGGTCAGTGACGCAATTATGCCAGAGGGGGTTAAGCTTAAGACTGAAGAAGACGGTGAGCAGGTTCTGTATATCGTAGAGGCGCCAAGAGTAACTAGCGAAGAAGATCTAGCTAGTGATGAGGGTGATGATGGTTCTGCAGCTGACGTGCCTAGTGAAAAGGGCGACGGTGGTGATAGCGATGATGCGGGTGGTGATAGCTCTTCGGATAAAGACTCCACAAAGGAATAATAGAAATCAAGTCTTTAAAATTAAATTAAACCGAGCTTAGGCCTAAGCTCGGTTTTTAGTATAGCGGCTTAAAGAGCGGTTCTATTTTTAGGCATGTTATAATCTTGCTTATGTTTGATTTTATATATTACGCGGTAACTTTCTTGGTGCTTTATCTTTCGGCGATAATTTTCAACTTGAACTTAACTCCAGATATTCCCTCTGGTTTTGAGTTGAAGAGGCTGGCTAAGGATGGTGACCCTTTGGCTAAGAAAAAATCTTGGGCTTTGAAGAACAAAGAAGAGGTTGGTCTAACCCTAAACTATCTTTTTTTGATAACGCAGGCGGGTTTTATCCTGCTGATGAGCTCTAAAATTGGTAAGATTTGGCCTGCCCTCTTATTAAGTCTGTCAGTTATTTTTGGAATCCGTGCCTTACAAGCTTCGAATAAGCTTAAAAGAATGTTTGAATTCTGGAATAAATTCTTTATTAAAAAGATTAGAAATGTAGTCAAAGAGATTGCTCCTGTGCTTAAGGTTTTAACATCTAAAAAAAGCAAGGATGAAAGTATTAAACGGGCTTTCTATTCTGAAGCTGAATTTGAATTTGTATTTAGTCGAGATTCAGAAGTTTTAGATACCCCCACTA
The DNA here is from genome assembly GCA_937871805.1 of uncultured Candidatus Saccharibacteria bacterium. Classification (GTDB taxonomy): domain Bacteria; phylum Patescibacteriota; class Saccharimonadia; order Saccharimonadales; family HK-STAS-PATE-42; genus HK-STAS-PATE-42. Next base: position 57,728 of record CALMQB010000001.1, on the reverse strand, counting down.
AAACTAAAATACAACGAATGCTGAACTGTCCAAAAACTAAAATTAAAGATGTGATGGTCAAAATTGATGAAATCCCAAAAGTCGACGTGAACTTAAGCCTAACTCCGGTAATTTATGATGAGTTACATCAAAAAGGTTATGATATGGCGCTTGCTTTCCAGGGTTCAGACGACAATTTAACGGGCTTACTTTACTTAACAGGTTCAGAGGCGATTAACCAGATGGATCAATCCGGAGGTTCAGTTAGAGTTGGCGATAAGATGGAGCAAGGAATTCAATATGTTAGCGAGAGCACTAGACTTAATGATTTGATTTCAGGCTTTTTGAAGGGTGGACAGAACGCTGTTTTTGTAACTGGAGCTAGTGGTCAAGTTAAGGGCGTAGTGACATCCAGGAGCCTGTTAGCTTGGGTTAGCGGAGCTTAGTTTAATAGCTATCGTAGTCTGTTAGGGTATCGCCATTTAGTATTCTTAATACGGCAAGATTTCTAAAATCCTGGTAGGTAAAGCATGACGAGACAGTCTCGCCTGTTGGGTTAGTCTGGCCAGCGCATGTCGAGACTAAAAAGTGCTGCCCCATGTGCTCTTCATGCATGGTGCAGCCTGCGCATCCGAGGTTTATAATTCGCGCATTGGTGCAGTGACCTACTTCTTTGCTCGCGGCCTGTATTTCTTCTGGATCGGCCGGTTCTATTCGAAGTATGGAAATCTGGGTTTCTGGTGTTGTCATTTTGGATTAAGTTTAAGTTCTGTTTTTTGCGCGGAGGCTAGCTTCGATACTTTCGGCAACTTGTCTTAATTTGTCGGGGTGTTTGCATGCTTGGAGTGGCTGAGAAAGCCACCGACCGAACACCTCGCCTTCATCGTCTTGAAGCGGCACTTCTACGTCGGGAGGTTGAAAACCGGCACACCTCACTATCAGCTCACCCGAAGAATCTGGACCTACGCAGAGACCACACTCTCCTTTGCGTGGTCTGCACGTGTCTCCTGAATGCAGTGCTACAACGTGATTAACTTCTGCCGGAGTTAAGTCTTCTGTATTGACTGGTATAGGTTCGGATTTGAAAGAATTGGACATTTGAGTTTAGTCTTTAGGTTTTTCTGGAGTTGTTTGAGGGATACATGATGGACTACAAAATAAAGTTATCTCTGGCACGGTTTTAAATGATCCATCTTCTGTGGGGATAGTTCTAAGCGTCGACACTTTACCTAGGCAAATCACTGCCCCTTGCACCTTTCGTAATTGAGCGCCTGGGCAGAATTGGGTTCGTTGTTCTTGTGGATTTCTACCTGGCGTTGTCATTCTAGGTTAAGTTTAATGTTTTCTATTTGGGTCTGCGGCGACCAGCAAGGGGATAGTATTTGACACGATCTTCTGCCGTGTGTGGTCTTTGATCTGAAAGCCGGATTACCACTTTCGTGAGACTACGACTTAAATGGGCGGCATCTTGGCAGGGGCCTGCTACTTTGCCATCTTTTAAGACGCCCTTACATGTTCCCGTTAGCTCTCCTTTCTTTGGTGTGTAGGTTATCCCTTTAATCCCGCACGTTATTCCGGTTTCAGAGCCAGTAAGTAGGCAACTTGAGACACAGCCTCCTACTGCTTTGCTAACTGCTTCAGGGTCCTGCCGACCTATAATAAGAGTTGCTGTAGATTCTATTGGTTTTGGTGGTCCACAAAAATCTATTGCCATTTTAGCTAACTTAAGTTTAACTTTGGGTTAGATTTTAGGGTTTTTATGAGGTAATTTGCAAGCTTAAGCTAATTGGAGTTAAGTTGTTCTAGGGTAGCTTGAGGATTGTTTTTTTGAAGTGTTCAGGCATAATTTCTAGCATTTCTACTTTGTTCATCCATTTTACGGCTTCCTGATCTTCAAGTGGTTGGGGCTCTCCAGATTTATAAGTAGCTAAAAACGACATGCCAACGACGTGATCTCCGCTGGAACGAATGAAGGATTTGCTAGAAATAAGTTCTAGCTCATTTTCGATTTCAATGCCAACTTCCTCCATGACTTCCCTTTTTAGAGAGTTCTCGATAATGTCTTCTTCGACTTCAAGATCTACTTTGCCGCCTGGCGCGGACCACTCCCCTGCCGCTTGGTCATCTTGCAGTGATCTTTGGGCAATTAAGTATTGATCACCTTTTTTGATCCAGGCTTCTACAAAAACTACGTGTAATGGGATTTCTCTATTCATATAGTTTAGAATTATATCACTCGAAGTTTAGTCTTAAGCTTATTTGCTACTACTTTACTCTGTTATAATACTTTTATATGAAATTACTATTAGTTAGACATGGAGAAAGCGTAGACGACTTGACCGATTCTTATGGAGGATGGGCAGATTTCCCCTTGACCCCTAAAGGTCATGCTCAGTTGCGAGAAACCTCTAAAAAAATAAGTGCATTAGCCATTAAATTTGATGAGGTTTGGTCCTCTCCGCTTCTAAGAGCAAGCGAATCTGCAAGAATAATTGCTAATTCTCAACTCCTGCCAGTTAAAGAAACTGTTTATCTGAAAGAAAAGAACGGGTATGGATTGCTTTCTGGCATGAATAAATCAAATGCAGAGGAGCTTTATCCGGAACTTTTTGCTTTAGTGAAAGATGGCTATGTTCCGGGCGCTGAAACGGAGGAAGGTTTTTTAGAAAGGGTTGAAAAGCTTTTAAATAATATTACTGAATCTAATAAAACATTAATTTGCGTAACTCATGGTGGAGTTCTGAGTAGATTATTAAAAAATTACTTTAATAAAGAAATTGAGAAAGCTGGTGATGGGTGCTTCATCTTGATCGATTTAGATGATAAGACAATTGAAGAAACAGACGGGGTTAAGTTTAAACAGTAAATTAGAGTTGATATGAGTAAAAGGATTTTAGCGAAACAGACAGCAGAATTGATTGGTCAAGAAGTTAAGTTGATGGGTTGGGCTAATTCTAGGCGTGATCATGGTGGAGTAATTTTTATTGATCTTAGAGATGAATCCGGCCTAGTCCAGGTTACAGTTCATCCTGATTCAAAAGAAGCTTTTAAATTGGCAGAAGGTGTTCGTGATGAATATGTTTTAAAAGTCATAGGAAAAGTTATTGAGCGTGAAGAAAAGCTGATAAATCCTAACCTAGAAACTGGAACGGTAGAGGTTGTGGTTGAGACTTTAGGAATCTTAAATAAATCGGAGCCACTGCCCTTCGCTGTTTCAGTTGGCCCAGAAAATAAAGAGGAGCAAAATGTAGGTGAAGATGTGCGGTTAAAGTATCGCTATTTAGATTTGCGTCGCCCGAAAATGCAGCATATGCTGAAGCGTCGAGCTGAGATGTACGCATTTATTCGTAAATATATGGAAGCTAACGATTTTACAGAGGTAGCGACTCCAATTTTGGCGAACTCCAGCCCAGAGGGCGCGAGGGATTTTTTGATTCCTTCAAGATTTAACCCCGGTAAGTTTTTTGCTTTGCCACAGGCTCCGCAACAATTTAAACAACTTTTGATGGTTGGTGGAGTCCCGAGGTATTACCAGTTCGCAACTTGTTTTAGAGATGAAGACACTCGGGCGGATAGGCTTTATGGAGACTTTTATCAGTTAGATTTGGAGATGGCGTTTGTTGATGATGGCGAAGAAGTCCGTGAACTAATTGATCCGCTGGTTTTAAGGTTAACTACAGAATTTGCTGGTAAAAAACTAACTTTTAAAGATATTCCAAGGATCACTCATGCAGAAGCAGCGGATAGATTCGGTTCTGATAGGCCAGATCTTCGTTTCGGGATGGAACTTGTAAACTTAAGCGAAGATTTTGCGAACACAGAATTTGGAGTTTTTGGTGGAGCTTTAAAAAACGGTGGAGTCGTCAAAGCAATTAATGTAAAGGGCGGAGCTAGCCTAAGCCGTTCAGAGATTGACAAGTTTACAGATACAGCTAAGCTTAACGGTGCCGGAGGACTTGCTTATATCTTTTTTGTGGATGGTGAAGTAAAATCTCCGATTGCTAAATTTTTGAGTGAATCAGAAGTCTCATCCATAAAAGAAAAACTCGAGGTTGAAGATGGTGATGCAGTCTTTTTTGGAGCTGATTCTAAAAGGATTGCCAACAGAGTTTTGGGGGTTCTACGAAGTGAATTTGCCGATCATTTTAAACTTAAAGACCCAAATGAAGTTGCTTGGTGCTGGGTGGTGGATTTCCCTTTTTATGAATGGGATGAAAAACGGAATAAGCTAGATTTTGGGCACAACCCGTTCAGTATGCCAAAGGGCGGATTAAAAGCTCTTGAAGATGCTAAAACCGATGAACAAAGGCTAGAGATTGTTGCTGACCAATATGATCTTGTTGTAAATGGCTATGAGGCAAGTTCTGGCGCAGTTAGAAACTATAATCCCGAAATAATGTTTAAGGTTTTCGATATTCTGGGTTACGATTCAAAATATGTCGAAGCCAAGTTTGGGGCAATGTTAGATGCATTTAAGTTTGGAGCTCCGCCACACGCTGGAACTGCCCCGGGAATGGATCGCATCTTTATGGTTTTGATGGGTGAAGATAATATTCGTGAGGTTGTTGCCTTCCCGAAGAATGGGTCTGGCGTCGATTTGATGATGAATAGCCCGAGTGTGGTTGAAGATGCTCAGTTAGAGGAATTAAGTTTAAAAGTCATTGAAGATTAACTCGAGTTTAAGTTGATCCAGAATTAGATTTGGTCATGTGGCACTATTTGTGTAGCTCAATCCGCATCATAAACACTAGATATGGCTTACGCTTGTTAGCTATAGTCAAGGTTAGTGGAAAAAATTTGGGATACGTGCACCAGCACCAGAGAATTGGCGGAGGGTCCTAGGGCTCACTTTGTGGAGCATGCAGAGTGGTATTTGGGTTCTTTAGCTTCTAATAACTTGGAGGTTGTTTTAACGCCTGCTGACCAAGATCATCCTCACACTTGGGGTGAGGGGCATATGTTAAGGTTGGTTGTTGGCAGAAATCCAAAGTGGTACAGAGAAGCATACACTTTGGAAGGGGCCAGGAGGGATCGTTTGATTAGGGCATTTTGGAGAATCATTGAATCAAAAGACTTAAACTATTTAGATCCTAGAGTTATCGATAGACATGACTGCCTTGCAAGAAGATTAATCTGTAATAGGCTGGTAGATGGCTGGGTTGATACTGAAGATCCGTCTTCTCCTCCGCTGGAATTCTCTGGAGCTGACTGTTTTAGAGCATCCCTTGGTTTGGCGCCTCTGAACCCAATAGATGCATGTGTAACTTATTCGATTGGGTATTAGAATATAATGCTGTAGAATTTATTTAGACGGTGGAAGGGCCTCTTAAGGTTGGTGTATACTTAGGTTTAATTGAAATTTGATATTTAGAGGGTAGTTTTTTGATGGGTAGTAATAATTCTGGAGGTCTGAACATAGATAAACCGCTACTAATTTTAGTGGTCGGGAATCCGGGTAGCGGAAAAAGTTTTTTCGCGCGTCAGTTTTCCGAAAGTTATAAATTCTTTTATATTGATACCGGTCGTTATGAAAGTGAGTTGGAGGGACTGGGTAAGAGTAATCCGGAGATTTCTAAGCTTGCAAAAAAGCTAACTTCCGCGACCTATGAACAGGCATTAAAGAGCTTTAAGCACATCATTTTTGAAGGTTATTTTGGTTCTAAATCAGAAAGAGAAATTATTTTAAATAAAGCAGTCAAGGCTGGCTTTGGGGTTCTGACGGTTTGGGTCCAAACAGATAATGCTACAACTGAAGAAAGAGCAATGAACAGGGATAGGCGGCGGGCTGATGATAAGAACTCATTAGATTTAAGTGAGGATGAATTTGTTACGATGTTGAACTCTTTTGAAAAGCCGGTAGCAACGAAAGAGAACTCGATTGTGGTGAGCGGGAAACACGACTTTAAAAGTCAAAGTGTTATGGTGCTCAGAAAAATAGCCAATATATACATGAAAGAAGCTCAAATCCCAAATACTAACTCCAAAAAAAGATTTGGGCTGTAAAAGTTAAAATTAAGTGGAGCCAGAACGGCTTTTTTTTACAATTTCTTATAAGGTGCAAAAAAGTCTTAATCAGCGGTTAGTTGTCGAAGGAGTTGGTGAAGTCTCTATAAAAAGAAGGCGGGCTCAGAAGAACACGAGTTTAAGAATATCTAAATCTGGCGACATAGTTGTTGGAACGAACTTCTCTACCCCGCTACACAGCATCAGAAAATTCGTTTTGCAAAATAAAGACTGGTTGAATGAAGTTAAGACTAAGAACGGGATTCATGAGCAGATTGAAATATTTGATGAACAAATTTTATGCCCTGGAGTTAAGTTTAAGTTGGAGTGGGCAGAAACCCCTGCTGGTATTTTAGAATTTAAATATCGGAAGGGTTCGGGTGTAATTAGAATTATTGCCGACCAGATTCCAGAAGATTCAATAAGTTTGCCTGGTGAAGATCGAAAAAGATTGGAAAAGTGCGTTATTAAAGCAGTGCGTGAAAAGGCTAAAGAATATTTGCCGAAGCGCCTGGGTCAGATTTCAGAAATGATGGGTGTGGAGTATCTTGATTGCACGGTTCGGGATAGCTCCACTCGCTGGGGGTCGTGTAGTTCTAAGAATTCAATTAACTTAAGTCTGTGGTTGATGCTCGTCCCAGCGGAACTGATAGATTATGTTTTAGTGCACGAGCTAGTCCATGTTAAGTTTAAGCATCACCAGACTAAATTTTGGGACGAAGTTGCAAGGTTTCAGCCAGCCTATAAAGAGTTGAGGGCTAAGCTTAAAAAATATTCTAGCCAGGTTTGGTGGTAGGTAAAATTTTTTAGCAGGACTTTGGAAAGATTCTGTTAAAATTAAGCTTAAGTTTAATTCTAACAGGACTTTTAATTGAAATTTTGATGAAGAAGAAATTTGAGGCGGAAGACTTTAGTTTAGTAAAATCAAAACTTGTTTTTGGAGCAGGCATAGCTTTCTTATTGATTTTCAGTAATTTGGTAATTATTTTTGGGAGAGACTACTTTTCTGACTTTGGCGGCTTTTTGTTCGTCGCATTGATGGTCTTCACGGTTCTGTTGGTTGCCATAGCCTTTATTCGTCTGCAGTTGCGAGTTTGTGCATTGGCTACGGAACTCCGTAGAACAGTCGAAGAGGAGGAATTTGAAAGAAACAGGATGCTAACTTTGATCAACAGCATTAAAGATGCAGTCATCTTGGTTGATGAAGCGGGCTACATTGCTTTATATAATGCAGCAACTTTAGATATTTTGAATACGAATGTGGGAATTAGCAGAGAGCCGGTTGCGGAGGTTGTTAAAGATTCTGAGGGAGAACTTGAGCTTAAGAAGTTGATGCGCGGTTTGAGTGGCTCTAAAGAAATTAAGTTTAACTATGAAGATCAAAAAGGCGCTATCCAAAAGATGATGATGACAATTTCTAGGGCTAAGAGTGGCTACGGGAAGATCGGAATGCGAGGTTTTGTGCTGGTGATAAGAGCTGTTGGTGAGACTCCTGGAAAAGAGAAAGAACGACATCAACTCCGCGGCCTATGGGCGGCTGTTGAAGGTGGTTTAGAGAACTCTACGATTATGTTGCAAAGGGACAATGTGAAGGGTGCTAAAAAGGCGCTGGAGATGGCCTCCAAGGCCTTAACTAAAATAAAGCCGAAGATTATTAGGCGATAGTCCCCTGATGAGTTGCCGAACTTCGTGCCTGCAGGTTGGTTATGACCAGAGCTTCTTTTCCAGATTTTTTGGAGATCGATAACTCTGCATGGTTTTCTGCCTTGCCCTTCTTAAGCTTAAGGTCTGTAATCAAATCTGTGACCTGTTCGGAGATGATATTGTTTAGCCCGCGGACTCCTTTTTTAGGGTTATATTGTTTAGCTATAAAATTAGCTACGTCTGGGCCGACGTTTAAGTTTAGGTTTGCTCTTGAGCCGATTAATCTAAGTTTAAGCTCATCTAAATTTTTTCTGACAACTAGCTTAATGTCGTCATCGCTTAGTGTTTTGAATGGTAAGATGGTATCAAAGCGATTGATGAGTTCTGGGGGCATTACTTTTTGGAGTTCTTTGTACATCTCATCGCTAAGGTCTTCGGCTTCTTGAACTTGATCTAAGCTTTTTTTATAAAAGCCCATAGATGAGCCACCAAGCATTCTCTTTGATCCTATGTTGCTAGTTAGCATGACCATAGTGTTTTTGAAGCTTACCTTTGATCCTTTGGCTGAAGTTAAGTAGCCGTCCTCCAAGATTTGTAGCAGGAGGTTAATAACCTGTGGATGAGCTTTTTCGATCTCATCAAAAAGGACTAGGCTATACGGCCTACGACGAACTTTTTCTAAGAGTTCTGACTCTTCTTCATAACCAACATAGCCGGCTGGAGAACCAATTAGCCTCGCGGAGGTATGGCTTTGGGAAAACTCGCTCATGTCGAGCTTAATAAAGCTCTGCTCGTCACTAAAAATGCTTAGTGCTAGTTGGCGTGCAAGTTCTGTTTTTCCGACTCCACTTGGGCCCATAGCGATAAAGCTTGCGATCGGAGAGTTTTCTTTATTGACTCCCAGTTGCGCTCTTTTAAGAATCTTAATAACATTATTAATGGCATATTCTTGTCCAATAACATTTTTATTCAACTCTTTTCTGATTTGGTTTAGGTTGATATCCTCTGAGCCTCCAGGCTTAATGCGATGACTAGGGATGTTCGTGATCTCAGCCAGGGTTTGAATAAGGTTGTTGGTCGAAAGACTGGGCAATTTATTGGTTTGGGTATTTTTTCTAGAAATCTTTAGCTCAGCTTCCAATTTGGTTCGGGCATGTTTCAGTTCTTCTGCAGTCAAATAGTCCTCAGAACCTATGGCTTGCTTCAGGTTTAGCTTAAGCTTAGTAAGCTCTTCTGACATTCGGTGGATGTCCTGGTCGTTTTGCTGAGGTTTACGGCCAAGGTTGAGTTTTGCAGCAGCCTCATCTACAAGATCAAAGGCCTTATCCGGAAGGTGCCGCTCTTGAATATACCGAGAAGACAGCTCTACCGCCCGGAGCATTGTTTTTGCAGGAATATTGACGCTATGGTGGTCCTGAAAGTTCTTACGGGCAGTTAGTAGCATTTGATAGGCTTCTGCCTGGCTTGGTTCAAATATTTCGACGGGTTGGAGGCGACGAGCAAGAGCACGATCTTTTTTAATGTGCTTGCGGTGTTCTTCAAGAGTGGTTGCTCCGATAACTTGGAGTTCTCCCCGAGCTAGAGCCGGCTTAAGGATATTTCCGGCATCAACTCCGCCTTCTGCCCCGCCTGCTCCACTGAGCATGTGAATCTCATCAATAAAGAGGATTACATCTCCACGTTCGGTAGATTCTTTGATGATCGCCTTGAGCCTTTCCTCAAAGTCTCCACGATAGCGACTGCCGGCAATTATATCTGCCAGGTCAATAGCTATAACTTGTTTATCTTTAAGATTGGAAGGTACTCCTTCTTCAACGATTCTTTGGGCGAGTCCCTCGACGATGGCTGTTTTCCCTACTCCAGGTTCACCGATTAAAACAGGGTTATTTTTTTGCCTACGACCCAGAATAACCATAATCCTATCTAGGGAGTTCTGACGTCCATAAAGTGGGTCTAGACTTCCCTGCTCCGCCTTCTGGTTAAGATTAGTCCCAAAGAATTCCAGAGCTGTCTTCTTTTTTTTGGCCTGTTTAGTATGCGTTGCTTTAGGGCTATCCTGAGTGGCTTCATTTTGTGAAATTTCCGAAGAGTAAAGGGCTTCAGGCTCTAGAAGACGTTCTTCAATGTGGTCGATTAGTTCTTCTTTGGAGATTCCACCTAGACTTAGATCGTGGATGAGATTGTCTGTGGCTTGCACTAAAACTGAGAAGAGGAGGTGCTCAGTCCCACAATTTTCTTTATCAAAGGCTTCTGCAATTTCAATTCCTCCCTCTAAGATTTCTTGGACCTTAGAGTCTATAACACTGGTAATAATATTTGGAGGAGGGCTTAGTTTCTGAGGTTTAAGGCCAAGGGAGAGTTCTACTTTAGAGATATCAATTCCGTGCTCAAAGAGTAGCTTGTGGGCGGTTGATTTATGGTTGGTAATTAGGCCGAGTAAGATGTGTCGTTCGGTAATATTACCGTCGCCCATACTGACAGTAATTTGGAAGGCTCGGGCTAAAGACTCTTTGGCATTTGGAGTTAATCTTGCGGGTATGTCAGTCTGTGAAAATATCATATCGAGTTTAGCTAGCTATACAACTAGTTATGGTGATTATTATAGCAAATCTAGCACTCTAAAGTATAGAGTGCTAGATTCTAGCTTAGCTGAGTTAGATCAAGCCTTCCGATTTTAATGCGGCTTCTAATTTTGGACGATCAAAGCCCACAATGTAGCTTTCCCCGATTTTAGTGACGGGGACCCCCATCTGCTTGGTAGCTTCAACGACCTGCTTAGCCGCTGTTGAGTCTTTTTCAAGATCAATTTCTTCAAATTCGACCCCTTTGCTCTTTAGCCATTCTTTGACTTGGTGGCAAAACCCACACCAGGTTGTGCTGAAAACTGTTACTTTGCTCATATAATCTGAATTTAATACTTATGTAAGCCTAAGTTTAAACCTTAAGTTTGTTTAGGGCAAATATGAGTCAAATTACTGATCTAATTTCTGCTGGAGATTGTTAATTCGCTGAGGAGAATTGAACCGAACAGTTAGCTTGGAAACTGTGTAAATATTGAAGACGCAAATCAAGCAGACAATGATTGCGAGAGCTCCCTTGATTAAGTTTTTTGGATAAGGGTTTTTAGGGAAAGTTAGATCAACGAACTTCGCGAGGCTTGCAATTAGATGGCTAATAACCACCAGTGACGGAACTAAGATAAAGATAAAATTACCAAGCCCTAGGTTTAATCCAGCCAAAACTAACCCTAGAAGAAGACCGACTATTAGGCTAACTCGTCGGTACTTCTTTTTTGCAACTTCATAAATTGTAAAGATAACTGAACCAATAACTAAGCCGTTAACTGAATTTAGTCCACTAGAAATAACAGAACCTGGATTTAGATTAGTCAATGACTTTAAGGCGCGGGATATATTTTGGAGAACCTCTCCTGGGTTAGTGAGCAGTGAGTAGTGAAGGATTGATTCTTTTGGCTGAGTTACAAGAGATAGATAGGCGGCGATAATTACAGTAGGAACAAAAATTAAACTTAAAGATAGTGTCCTTTGGATCGGATTTAGGAATAAAAAGTAATCTTTGAATTCTTCAGAGTAATAGATAGCCGAGGCACTTAGAACTAAGAAAAATATTCCCAATGGTTGTAATGCCAACAAGCTTAAGGCGAGGCTGCCAGCCAAGAGCGTAATAAACTTGAGGTTTGATCTAAGTTTAGAATGACTGATAATCATGAAGCTGGCAAGAATTGTGGAAAGTAGGAATAAGGTATCTATCCCGATTAAACTGCCTTGGTGAGCGGCGAGGATTAATAGCGGCGAAGTTAGAGAAATGGCTAAGAAGGTGTAAGGTAGGTAACGATTTCTAAATTTAAGATAGATTGAAATTGCAATGAAGATTAATGAACTCAAAAGCATTGCCGCTGTTGGAGCCCTGAGGGCAAAGATTTGATGGCCTGGCAGGGCTTTTAGGCTCAGCCACTGTAGAACACCCTGGATTAAATCAGCAGGTTGCTTAATGAGCTCTTTGAGGTTCGAAGCTTGAGCAAGCCGAAGTTGCTCTTTTAAGCTTAAGCTCGCTAAAAGCTCAAACTTGAAGAGGAACATTGCCATTCCGAAAATAAGTAATCCAGCAATGAAGATTAATTTTAGAGTTGATGAGGGTAGTGGATTGATCTGCTGGCTGAAGAGTGCCTTCGGTCCCTTTTTACGGATTCCTCTTTTTAAACTTAACGCCATCTTTAGACTCCCCTGTTTAACTTTTTATGCTTAAGTTTAATTATACAGTAAAAGCATAAATACGAGGCTTTACTTGCTTAATAACTCTTACTGTCGAGGTTCATGAACTTTTGATTTTCTGGTTTATGGTAAAGTTCAATTTTACCAGTCGGACCATTACGGAACTTAGCAATAATTAAATCTGTAATGTGCTTCTTGTCTGTCTCAGGGTTATAGTAGTCTTCACGATATAAAAAGGCAACGATATCAGCGTCTTGTTCAATTGAGCCAGACTCTCTGAGGTCAGAAAGTTGAGGAATTTGGGGATGACGAGATTCAACGCTACGAGAAAGCTGGGAAAGAGCGATTACAGGAACGTCGAGCTCACGAGCGAGAAGTTTTAATCCACGACTAATTTCTGATACCTCTTGTACGCGGTTACCACTATCTTTACCAGTCCCACTCATTAGCTGAAGGTAGTCAACGACAATTAAACCTGGTTTTTGCTTATAGCTGAGCCTCCGTGCCTTCGCGCGCATTTCTGTGACAGTTATGCCAGGGGTGTCATCGATATAAAGTGTAGCATCGCCTAGTGCTCCCCAGGCATGGGTAAGATTATCGAAGTCTTCATCAGTCAGGTTTCCAGTTCTAAGCTTGGAGTTGTCAACCCCAGACTCGGTAGAAAGCATTTTATCAACAAGCTGCTCTTTGCTCATCTCTAAAGAAAAGAATAATACAGGTAACTTTTCATCAACTGAGATGTTATGTGCAATATTTAGAGCAATAGTTGTTTTCCCCATTGCAGGCCGAGCAGCAATAATAATTAGATCTGAGCGGTTGAGACCAGCTAGTTTACGATCAATGTCTGCAAAGCCAGTGGAGATTCCAGCGATTTGACCTCCTTGTCGGTGCAGGGTCTCTAAGCGGTCAAAGCTTTCGGTTAAAATTGATTCGATACTGACAAGGTCTGACCGAACTGAGTTTTTGGCAACCTGGAAGATTTTTTGTTCGGCAATATCTAAAATGTTGTTGGTGTCGGAATCTGACTCGTCAAAGCTAAGTTCAGTGATTTCCTCACTGGCTCCAATCAACCGCCTTCTTAAGGATTTTTCAGAAACGATATCTGCGTAGTGCTTAACGTGGGATGCTGTGGCGACTGCGCTGGTCAATTCAGCAATATAGCCGTTGCCGCCGACAGTTTCTAGTTCGCCTCTTTCGGCGAGTAAGTTCGTTAAACTGACTAAATCAATCGGCTTTTGACCTTCGATTAACTTAACTATTGCAGAATAAATTAACCTGTGAGCTGGGTCATAAAAGTCGCGATCTTTAACAATGTCAACAACCTTAAAGAATGCATCTTGACTAATTAGAATGCTGCCAAGCAGGCTACGCTCGGCATCTAAATTTTGTGGAGGGATTTTTCCTACAGGTTTTTTTGGCATTAGGTTGTTTTAAAGTTAGGTTTAGGCGACTGCAAAAGTTAGACTAGTTAGCCTAAATTAGAACGGCCTCTCCGCCTCCCATTAAATCCATGATAGCAGAGATGTCGCCGCCATCTTCAGCTTGTTGTGGACTTCTCTTTTTCTGGGCTGGCTTATCCGCTAGCTTAAACTTAAGTTGAGGCTTTTTTAAGCCAGATTGATTAAAAGCAACCAAAAGGGCTTGCTTGCATTTAGCCTCCTGAAGAGTTTTTAGATGGGCGGGAAATGATGCACAGATCTCTAAGCTATAGGTTTTCATGGTTAGCCGAGGTTTTGAGGCTTTAAGGATTGACCTAAAACTAGGATTGTTCTTGGCTAAGAAATTTAAAACTTCTTGCCAGTTTTCACTAAAGTTTGCAGAGGTCAACTCAGTTAGGTTTGAATCAGGTTCAGATTCTTGCTCAGGCTCTAGATTTTGCTCTGGCTTTGAAGGTTCCATCTCTACCCCTGTCTCTATTTTCTGCGTTTCTCGAAGTTTAGTTTTTGGAGGACTCTTTTTTTGGATTTCTTTGGGAGCCTCAATTTTTAAATCTTTGGTTGGCTTAATGAGAATGTTTTCATGGTTTGATATAGGCTCTACGGTTGCTGCAATTGGGGCTTTAACCAAAGAGTTTTTCTGCAGGCTACTTAATTTAAGAAGGGTCAGTTCTAGGCCGAGCAACGGCTTAGAAAGTGAGCCCAGTGTAAGGAGCTCGCCCAAGACTTCTAGTTCTTGGAGAGTGGTTAAGCTTAGCTTTAAGGCTTGGTAGACTTGTAAGGCTAGGCTTCTCGGATCGGCTCCATTAGAAATAATATTTTTAAGTTCAGATTGAACTAACTGCTGGCTGCCACTTAAGACTGCGTCTTTAAGTTTGAGCAAATCAGAGGAAGTTCCGAAGCCGAGGGAACTTTGAACAGACTTAAGGTCAACTTGTTTATTTCCTGAAGCAATCTGGTCTAGCAAACTTAGGGCGTCACGCATGCTCCCAGCGGCATTTTCAGCAATTAAGTTTAAGGCATCCTCATCAATTTTGATTTTTTCTTTTTTACATATTTCAGAAAGATGAGCAGCAATAAGTTCAGAATCAATCGGTTTAAAGAAGAACTTTTGAACCCGGCTCATAATTGTAACTGGAACTTTGTGGGCATCAGTTGTGGCAAGAATAAACACGGCGTGAGATGGCGGCTCTTCGATAGTTTTAAGGAGTGCTGCAAAACTGGCTGGGCTAAGCATATGAACTTCATCAATAATGTAAACCTTAAACTTAAGTCCGACTGGCGCAGAAGTGATCTTTTCACGAAGATCACGCATGTCGTCAACTCCGCTATTACTGGCGGCATCAATTTCTATAATGTCTAAGTTGGTTTTAGCTTGGTCGTATTCGATACCATTGATTTGGTGGGCAAATATTCTGGCGATTGAGGTTTTACCGATTCCATGTGGTCCGGTAAATAAATAGGCGTGGGAGATTTTATCTGACTTAACAGCATTTTTTAAAACTTCAACAATGTGCTGCTGACCGACAATTTCTGAGAGATTGGCAGATCTGTATTTGGTATATAAGGCTTTTTGAGACACGCGTAACTTACCCTCCCCTATCAACTAATTCAAAGAGTTTTTGATAGGAATTTATTCACTTAAAGTTAAACTTAAGTATATAGGAACGCGGAACTTCTAGCCAGACTTTTTTGATGTGATTTTGGTTATGCTTGCTTTATAAATTTAATAGGAGGATAATTTGAGTAAATATGGAAGAAATTAAACCAACAGACAGAGAAGCATTTGAAGCGGCGGAAGCTGAATTGCCTGAGTACTGTGCGAGGAGTGGAAAAGCTGGTGGATGTTCTTATGTTGGTAGGTGTGCGGCTATCCTCTATGCGGCTCAGAGCGTTACCCTCGGAAGAGTGGTGGATAAGGACTGGATTCCACAAAGTGAAAAGGATTTTAACCAGCTTCAGTTAAGTTTTGCCGGAAAATGTGCAGAATTTAACGCAAGTAATGATGGGAGAGACCTTCCTAGGTTCGTTGCTGTGCAGCTAGGGCAGTAAAGAGTTTTGTCGTGAGAGTCTTTGGGGTTAGGTCTAGCGGAAGTGGCCTCCGAGCAGGTAGACGGCTAATCCGCTGGCAGAAAACATTAGGCTTAAGATCCAGTAACGCATCGTGACTTTGTGTTTTGGCCATCCGGCAAGTTGGAAGTGAACATGAACTGGTGCAGCTAGGAAGATCTTCTTTCCGCGAAATTTTTTAGAAAGTAGCTGAGCGACAACGGAAAGAGTTGTTAAGTAAAGTGGTGCGGCGATAATTGGTAAAACAAAAACGGTGTCGGTTATAAAGGCAATGATGGCAATCATCACGGTGAGTGCCATGGAGCCAACTTCCGAGAGCATAAATCTGGCAGGAGGGATATTGAACCAGAGGAATGCGAACAAGCCTCCAACTGTTGCAAAGCAAAGTGTGGCAACATCGAACTTATTTTGAGTAATGGCGATAATTCCAAGAGCTATAAAGATTGAACTAAATACTCCACCAGCGAGGCCATCCACGCCGTCAATTATAGTTCCGGAATATGTGGCGGCAACTACTAAGATGAAGAGGATGATGAAGGCAGCAATTGGGATATTGTAATTTCCAAAGAATGGAACATGCAATGAGCTGGCGTCTTGTTTTACGGCCATCCACCAGCCACAGAACAGGCCAACGAGAGCGACTGTTCCAATTCTAACTCTTAGGGCAAGGCCAGCTCCAAGTGAGCGTGCAAAAGCGCCCTTAAGTTTACCGGCGACTAGCAGTTCGTCGATTGCCCCAACTACTGCTCCAACGGCTAATCCAAAAAATGGTAGCCAGGTTTGGCTCCTACTAATGAAGTCTAACTTAATAAAGGTTGGTGAACCTGTTAGCTTTGAGATTATCCAAATTCCCAAAGCAGAACTTAGCAGACCTGTTAAAACAACTAAACCTCCCATTCGGTAGAGGACTTTTTTATGATCTTGGTCGATGCTGGCAGTCAGTGGGGTGGCTTTGCCGTCGATAGTTGTGGCAACGCTTTTCTTCTTCCTAATATCGAATTTGACCAGTACGTACTTCATAATCAGCGGTGTGGCAAGGATTCCGATTACGAATGAAGAGACGGTTGGAATTATAAATTTGAGGAGGTCGAGTTTAGTGATTTGGAGTGCAAAATTTACTGGAGTTTGAAGATCTGACATATTTTTTAGATTTATGTTTAGCTTTTATGATTAAGTTTAGTATACCAAATGCGCTTAGGCAAAACCTGGATGCTATAATTGAGGGTGAACGCATAAAATATGAACATGGATAATATTGAAATAAGAAGGGCGACTTTAGAAGATGTGGAAGCTTTGTAGAACTTGAATGACAAAGCTTTTATCCTAAACCCAAAGTTTGATCCAGATTTAAAATTAGATTGGGCGCAGACTGGAGCGGGCCCAGCCTATTTTAAGGGCCTTATGGATGTGGAGGAGAAGATTTGTTATGTGGCGGAAGATGGCGATAAGTTAGTCGGCTATATTGCGGTAAAGAAGGAAAGCTTTGACTATCGGATTAGTAAATATATCGAAATTGAAAATATTGGGATTATTCCCGATCTGCATCGTTCTGGGCTAGGCGCGGAGCTGTTGGATGTTGCCCAGCAGTGGGGAAGGAAAAAGGGTGCAACAAAAGTCATTTTGACCTGTTTTTCTAAAAACTTTGGAGCTTTAAGGTTCTATGATGCTCAAGGTTTTGAACCGATTGATATTATTTTGGAGAAAGACTTAGGCTGAGGTAATCTTTAGATTCTTCGTCCTGTCATCCTGAGCCTGCCGAAGGATCTGAGCTAAAAAATGCCTCTCCCTTGGGAGAGGATTTGAGGTTAGGGCTGTTATTAAACTTAATCCTCTGTTACTTTTCTGCTTGAACAGAAAAGTAACCAAAAGATTCAAGATTTGGACAATGGCTTACCGCCTCCGTAAGCTAGTGCCCGCGGACCCTTGGCCATGACTGAAGATCCTCCGAAGCGGAGAAGGTTTTAGCATATCTGATATTATATAGAGTATGAAAACAAATTTATCCCAGAGCGTAATTTATGCCATGCTTTCTGATGAAATGGGCGAGATAGATGATTTACGGCCGATGATTGAAGGTGAAGAAAGTCAGGCATACTCTTTTCTCTTTAAGGAAAAGTATTATGTGGTCAGAATAAATCCAAAAATTGAAGGCTTCAAGAAAGATCAGTACGCCTATGAAAACTATAGCTCGGATAAGATTCCGATGCCGAGAGTGGTAAGATTGGGCTACATTGATGATAACCATGCATTTTGTGTATCTGAGTTGGTTGGTGGCATAACTTTGCAGGATGCTAATCCGAAGCAAATAGCTAATTTACTTGAACCGCTAACAAACGTTTGGGCTGAAATTGGAGTAACTGATGTATCTAATACTCATGGCTATGGTGAATATGATGGCTATGGAAACGGAAAATATGAAACATGGCAAAACTTTATTTTAGGAGTTTTGAGATATGACTGGGGAAAGGTGGCGGATCTAGTAGATACGGAGCTTGTTGAAAAAGCTAAGAATGAATTGGAGACTTTGTCGTCAAATATGCCCAATCTCAGGAAGCTAGTGCATGGTGACTTTGGAGCCAATAATATGCTAGTAGAAAATGGGCAAATAAAATCTGTTATCGACTGGGAGAATTCCCTATATGGTGACCCGCTTTATGATATTTCTATTGCGTACTTTTGGAGTAGTTGGCTCATATGTATGGAGATGTCTGCTAAATATTGGGAGGACTTACTTAGTAAGACAGAGGATTATCACAGAAGAATTAAGTGTTATCAACTGAGAATTGCCTTGCACGAAATTTACGATAATGCCACAGATAATGACAGTGAGATGGTCAGCTGGTTGCAAAAACGGACAAAAGAGATCTTGGATTAAAGTGGGGCTTCGACGGCGGCCCACTCGGCGTCGGGTTTTTCCTCTGGTACAACGATTGTGGCCTGATCCCCTACGCTCAGTTTAAAGTGAGTGACGCTTGCTAAAAGAATTTTGTACTCTTTGCTTTCTGCCTGAGCGAAATAACTTCCATCACGCTGAGTTATAGTGGCAATAAGTTGCTTGCGTGGAGTTGGTCCAATTTGCTTAAAAAGGAATCTGCCCCCATCGACGATAGTCAACTTAAGTACGTCACCTTCGACTAGGTGAGATTTGCTGGCGTAGTTAGCTTGAACTGGGTAGATCTTAGAGTTGTGGCCTATCATATTTTGGCCGTCAAATACTCCTTCAACGATCGTCTCCCCGTCTGTTGGTTCTTGTCGCGGGGCATTATGGCTAAGTTCTTCGCCGTCACCAACTAGGCTAATGAGGAGCTCTTTGGCTGCAAGAAGGTTCATCTCAGCCTCTTTTATAAGGTTGCGCAGACGTTTAATCTGTTTTTCATCTAGGTTGCTCATTTTTGTTTGTCTTTTTTTACGAACTTTTGGTTTTTTAGCCTCTCACAACTTTATTTACCGTTAAATTTAAGATTATCAGAAGTGGGCCACGGTTTGCAAGATGGGCTTAAAGTGATGCCTGTAACTTCCGGCTCTGATCTGGGTCTGAACTGAACTCTAAAGCGTAGAGCTGCCACTTCTGCTGGGCCGGATCAGGCTGATAAACGTTAAGCTTAAGGTAGATTTTCTGCTGATAGTTGAATCTGTTGGAGCTTAAAATCAACGATGAGGCGGTAAAACCAGTTGGATTTTCCGTAGGAACTTCGGTCGACTTACCCTCTATAAAGTCAACCTTGCCAACTTTTTTTTCAATAATTTCAGAGCTTTGACCATCTGCGGAAGACGCGTAGGCGCTAACCAGGTTCTTAAAGTCTTGAGTTGAGCCGTCTAGCTTTGCCGGGTCGAGCCATTTACTGATAATTTCTTGAGGCTTATTTGCTCTGGCAAGTTTCAAAATGTTGAGTGCGGCCTGCTCTTCTACTGGCTTAGACTCAAGATTACTTGGTGAAACGTAGGCTTGCTTTTGAGCTATAGGCTCTGGTGGGCTTTTAGCTAGACCAAATATTAAGGAGAGGCTTAAGATCAGAATTAGGCTTGCAAATATAGCAGGCTTCTGGAGTCTGGAAATCAGAGACCTCTCCCCTTCTTCTTTTTGAGGGTATCTGAGCTGATCTCTTTTTTGTTTAAGCTCTTCAAGGATCTCTTGCCGTAAATTTGGTTCAGGGTTAGCTGTTTGTGGTGTATGCTGAGGAGTTGGTTGCGTTGGCTGAGTTAGGATGGGCGCTTCAGTGAGCGCACTCTTTAAGGCGGCAGGATAGGGCTGGTTCACTGATGGGGTAACATGGGCGGGCCCTTGGTCGGCTTGATCTACTTGCTTAAAGTCTAGACTAGGGTTTTGATTCTGAGGTGCAGGTTCTTTTTTTAGTGAATTTTGGAACTCACTTTGCTTAGCTTGGCCCATCTGACGGACGAATTGCGCAGCCTTTGAGCTGGCTTGTGGCTGTTCTTGGCCTGGTTCTGGGGTTTGGATCGGAGGCATCTATTGTTTAGAGTTTTAATAGCGTAATCTATGAGCTTAAGTTTAACAAAGCCGTCTAAGTTTAAGAAATGGCTCAAAGACGCCGTCTCTATGGCGCTTTTGCCCCTGGAATTCTAAAAGTGTTAAAATGAGGCTTATGGATTTAAAGCATCGTAAACTGACTAAACTTTTTTGGATTGATCTTGAAATGACGGGTTTAGACGTTGAGACTGAGGTTATTACTGAGGCTGCAGTGCTAATTAGTGATTTTAAGCTTAATCTTTTGAACTTAAACTCTGGCGGAGATAAGAATGAGGGTTTTGAGGCCGTAATCCACTACTCTGAAGGTAAACTTAAGCAAAAGTTTAATAATGAAGAATCTGGATTTTGGAACTCGATGCCTAAGGAAAGAGATAAGCTAATCGAAGCCTGCGCTAGCTCTAGACTGAGCTTAAGAGATGTGGAGGATTCTTTAATTAAGATTGTTGAAGAATACTTTGAGGGTGAACCGGTGATTCTAGCTGGTAATTCAATTCGAATGGACCGAATGTTTATAGATAAATATATGCCCCGTTTTGCGGCTCTACTCCACTACCGGATGTTTGATGTTTCAACTTTGAAGATTTGGATTGAGGGCAATAATCATCCCGCTAGGAAGAAGTTGGAAAAACACAGAGCTTTATATGACATTTACGAAAGTATTGAAGAACTTCGATATTACTTAAAAAAGGGTTGGATGAGTTTGGAGGAAGAAAAAGCTTAAACTTGATTTTAAATGAAAGACAGAAAAGAGATCCAGGAATTTATTTTAAGCCAGCCAAACAGTTGGTTGGACTTCCCTTTTGGGCCAGAAGTTGAGGTTTATAAAACTGGACCCCAGGGTAATGGTAATGGTGATGCTGAAGGTACTGACGATGAGCAGAAATCCAAGATGTTTGCTCTAATTGATGCTAAAAAAGACCCGGTGAACCTAAGTCTAAAGTGTGAGCCTGTTTTGTCAGATGTCCTGCGAGAAAAGTTTGTTAGTGTAATGCCTGGTTACCACCTTAATAAAAAGCACTGGAATACGATTGTTTGCTCGGGTGAGCTTAGTGAGCAGGAGTTACAAGATTTGATAACTCTAAGCCACAGGTTGGTCACTGAAGGTTAAGTTGATTAAAAAAGGTGCTGGAGTGTATAAAAATGTTGGACAATACTCTATTGTTTGATATAATATGAGCTAGGTTTTGCCCTAAAGACAGTAGCCAATCTAAGTTTAATTTATTCAAAAATGATTAAATTTAGATAGAAGTACTACCGAGGGTCTGAAATTAAAAAGAGGTTCGAACAAAATTTGGCATCTGGTATATTTAATTCCAATTTGCTAAACTTTAGTTGAACAAACCTTTTTACTTTTTAAAAATAAAAAAGGTTTTTTCAGATTCAAAAGAGTCCTTGGCATTTGCGAGAGCCAAGGACTCTTTTTGATTTGGCAAGACCGAAAAATCTAATTACTAAAGGTCGACTAGTAATTTAAGTTAAGTTAAGTTAAGTTAAGTAAATTAATAAAGAAGAAATTCTTTTAGGAAAAAGTTAAAATATGGCTCTAACTAAAGAACAGAAAGATTCAGTAGTTGCAGAAGTTACTGAACTTCTAAAAACTAGTAAGATGACAGTGCTTTGTGAGTATAAGGGTTTGAGCGTTGCTCAGGCACAAGAACTCCGCAAAGGCGCGATTGCAGATGGTAGCCGTGTGAAAGTCGTTAAGAATAGGCTTTTGAGGCATGCTGCTAGTCAGCTAGAAAACTTCAAAGATCTTGATCTTAGCGAATACACTGGTCAGATAATGTATATCTTCAACCCTGAAGATGAGGTTGCTGCAGCTAAACTTGCTGCACAGTTTGGGAAGAAGAACCCTGAACTTAAATTAGTCGCAGCTTTCAGCGATGAAGGCGTGCTAATTGGGCAAGATGAAGCGAAGGCATTGGCGGCTCTTCCAAATAGGCAAGAAATGCTGGGTATGTTAATTAATACGCTTAAGGCTCCGGCTAGAGGTGTAATTAGCGGTTTATCAGGAAATCTAGGTGGATTAGTCGAAGCTCTAGAAGCAAAAGCAAGCTAAGGCGTGCTAAAGTAAATAAATTGATAAGTTAAATTTAAAATAAGATTAAGGAATAAATAATTATGGCAGACGTTAAGAAAATGGCAGAAGAACTAGTTAAACTAACTGTTCTAGAAGTAAAAGAACTAAGTGACATTCTAAAAGATGAGTATGGCATAGAGCCTGCTGCAGCTGCTGTTGCAGTAGCTGGTCCTGCTGCTGGCGGCGAAGAAGCTGCTGCAGACGAAAAAAGTGAGTTCACTGTAATGCTAAAAGATGCAGGAGCACAAAAAGTTGCTGCAATTAAGGCAGTTAAAGAAATTACAGGTCTTGGGCTTGGTGAAGCTAAGGCTATTGTCGATGGAGCTCCAATGGCTGTAAAAGAAGGTGTCAATAAAGAAGACGCTGAGGCAGCTAAGAAGATTCTAGAAGATGCTGGAGCAACTGTAGAACTAACTTAAGTTTAAGTTTAGATTCTCTAAAATTAATAAGTCGGTGTTAAAACCGACTTATTTTTTGATATGATTAAGCTTATGATTGATATTTTAATGATTGGTTTTTCTGTAATGTTTGCGGTAAGTGCCTATTTGCGTAAAAGTACAATTGGTGGAGCAGTCTTTGGGCTTTATGCGGGGCTATTTTTTAACACCCAATATAACTCTAGCTTTGTAGAGTGGATTTCGACTCATGGGGTTGAGGGAAATGTCAGTTTTATAAACGCGGGGGTTGCGCTGTTTTTTGTGCTCTTCCCTACAGTTTTAGCGTTGCTCAATTTTAGGAGTGCACGTGGTCATTTAAGTTTAAGGCTTGGGCTAAGCCTACTGCTTGGCGTTCTGACTGGATATTACGTTGGGCAAATTATGGCGACCACCTCTAGCTTGAGTGGCCTGGCTAATGGGCCGCTGTATGGTTTTGTAGAGAGTTTTATAACTCCGATCGGAGTTATTGTAATGGGCCTGGGCATTGCAGATATTGTAATGAGTAAGTCGAAGAAGAGTAAGGAAGAGTAAGGAATTTGATTTTGAGCTAACTCCTCTATTGACACGGGCATAGTACTTTAGACTATAATGATGCTTAAGTTTAATCTTAAACACTCGCGGGTATGCAAAAAAATAAAAAATTGAAAAAAGGTAATCAAAATCGTAAAGTAACCTTGAAAAAAAAGGTTGTCCTGATTGCGCTTATTGGAGTCTTCATGGTTGGGGCCGGAACTGCCGGCTGGTTGCTGTTAAGAAAAGACAATTCTGTTCAATTAAGTCAAGCTGAACAGAGAGAGGTTGAACAAGCTGATTCTGAACGAGCAAAAAAAGAGGCGGAAGATGCTAGGCTAGGTTTGTCTGGCGACCCCATAAAGGATGGTGATGCCGGGGGCGGGCAGGTTGAGCCACCTTCTGGCGGCGTGGCCACTTTAGGATCGCCTAGCTTTGAGCAATCTGGGGGTGTAGTTAAGTCTTCAGTCAATGTTTCTGGAGTAACTGGTGGTAATTGTGAGTTTAATTTTTCTACTGAAGCTGACAGGCCAGTGGTTAAGTCCGTACCTTTGAGCGGCGGCACCTGTTCAGTCGTTATTCCTGAAGCTGAGTTTGCAAGGCTTGGTGAATGGCAGCTTGTCGTAAATTATGAGGGTAAGTCTGTAAGTAAAGTGGTCCAAATAAATTAATCTATGAAAAACTTTATAAAATATACTTCAGGCGTACTATTTTTCCTAATAGTGGGTATATTTTTTTCTGGTCACTCTAGCGCTTTAGGCGGTTCGGAGTTCAATGCTGGGAGAATAATTGATGATGCAGTTTTCTTTAACAGTAACTCAATGAGTGTTGGTGAGATACAGAACTTTTTAAACGGCAAGGTGGCTTGCGATACGAACGGTACAAAAATGACCGGCGGGGTGACTCGCGCCCAATATGCTGCAAGTCGCGGTGTTCCGACAACTTTTACATGTCTGCCGCAATATCGAGAAAATATTTCTAACCACCAGAATAATATTGGCAACCCGTCATACTCCCCTCCTGGTTCGATGACTGCGGCCGAGATCATCTATAAGGTTAGCGCAGATCATGGAGTTAGTTCTAAGGCGCTGATTGTACTTCTACAAAAAGAGCAAGCTTTAGTAACTGACGAATGGCCAGTTCCTAGGCAGTATCAGATAGCCACAGGTTATGGCTGCCCAGATACCGCTCCGTGTAATGAACAGTACTATGGATTCATGAACCAGGTGACAAAGGCTGCATATCAGTTTAAGCGTTATGTCAATAATTCGTCTGGTTACAGGTATAAAGCTGGGCAAGTTAACTCCATCCTGTGGTCGCCAAACACTAGTTGTGGGACCAGTAATGTATTTATAGAAAATGGAGCAACTGCTGCCCTATATAACTACACACCGTATAGACCAAATGCTGCTGCCCTAAATAATCTATATGGCACTGGTGATGGCTGTTCGGCATATGGAAATAGGAATTTTTGGAGGTATTTTAGGGATTGGTTTGGAAGTGTAAACTTTAATATCCCTGGCCCGCTACCTGCCTTAGACGCTTCGAGAAGGTACGTTTATAGGGCGTATAACCCCAAGACAAACAGACACCTCTGGACCATAGATGAGTCAGAAAGAAATTTTACTATTACTAGTTTGGGGTTTAAGGAGGGGGAAGGAGCCTTTATAACTATGAGTTGTTCAGTAGCTGGTGCCGTACCAGTTTATCGTGCCTATAATCCTGCTCGAGAAACCCACTTTTGGACACCCGACCTTGCTGAGTACAGTTTTGTGGCTAACAGTCTGGGTTTTAGGCAAGAAGGACTGGCTTACTGCTCGGCTCCCTCCAGTCTTTCTGACGCTAGACCGGTTTGGAGGCTTTATGACAGGAGAGCGGAAAGGCATTTTTGGACTTCTGATGTTTCGGAACGTAATTTTGTCGTACAAACCCTGGGCTTCACACTAGAGGGTGTGGCTTATTACATACCTTAGCAACTTAAAGCCCACCTTATGAAGAAGCAGATTGTTTGCCTTTCTCACACCTCAGAATTCACTGGTGGAGCAGAGGCTGTTCTGATTTCTCTAATTGCCACAACGTCAGACTATCTAGATTGGACTGTAATAGTTCCTGCTGATGTCGGAGGTTTTGTTGAGAGATTAAGAGGACTAGAGGTTACGGTAAGAGTAGTTGTAGCGTTTACTCCCTGGTGGTGTAGCGGGTCTTCTTATGGTGAGCATGTCTCTGAGGAAAGGTTAAAAGGTTCACTGAGCAGGATAAGAAGAGAGGTTGCTAGGTCTGATTTCACATTTACAAATAGTATGGTAAACCCCTGGTTGGCATATTGCGCAAAACTAGAAAATAAGCCACATTTATGGTACATTCATGAGTTTGGCGACATTGATCATGGTTTAAAATTTACTCTTGGATATAAACATAGCCTTAAGTTTATTTCTGAGAATAGTAATAAGATTATTACGATCAGTGATGCCGTTAAGGAGCATATCAGTACTGAGGAAGTTCGTGGCGTGGGTGTTAATATAATTCCTCAAGCAATTGATCTGGTGAGTTTGACTGCTATTCCCGAAGCTAGGTATAATGATGGCAAGATTAGGTTGCTACTTCTGGGCGCAATTAAAAGTTCTAAAGGCCAGCTTCTTCTCATAGAAGCACTCGAAAAGCTAAACAAGAAAGACTTTTTAAGGTTGGATGTTAGGATTGCGGGACCCGTTGCAGATAAGGAATTTTGCAGGCTCCTTAAAGAAAGAGTTGAGGTCTTAAGTGATAGAATAGAGGTTATTGATAAATTCACTGACTCTGTGGTGCAGTATGAATGGGCTAATGTAGTAGTGGTGCCTTCATTGAATGAGGCCCTAGGAAGGACAACAATTGAGGCGGTAGCATCTGGTAGAGTTGTTATTGGCTCTAATTCAGGGGCAACACCAGAGATATTGGGTGGGGGCATTGGGGCTTTATTCGAGCCAGGTAATCCGAATGACCTTGCTAGGGTGATTAGTTGCGTTATCCAAGATGGTGAAAAGGGTTTGGTCCCTATGCAGCAGCGGATTGATAGTGTTGCAAGTAGATTCAATGAGAAGAAGCAAAGGTCTGCATTTCTTGCAGAGCTCAGCTTTTTAGAGAATATTGTTGACAAGAGTGACAGGAACAAAGAGTCGGTTCAAGTAGATTTAATGGCCGAAATGATATCCTCTGGACAGGTAGAGCCTAATTTTAAGAATTGTGCACGCTTGCTGTTTAGGGGGGTCAGAGGGCTCGGAAGACGTTTACTCGGTGGCTAGGCTAGTTTTTTATAAAATTAGATACGACTTTAAGAGGCTTTGTACCAATTTTTTTGATGAGGCTAGCTATTCCCTCTTCTTTTAGCACATGCTTGGCGTAAGAGGCAATAGAATAGGTTTTGGACTTCAGGATTAATATCCTTGTGTTTGGATTCTCTAGCCTCCTTGGCGAGGATGCTAGTCTGCTGGAGGAATTTATAGCATTTGCAAGTTGGCCGATATTGTTTTCCCAGGTCATTTCTTCAAGTAGTTTATTGTTGGGTGCCGTCTTCATGAAAAGGCTCTTTTGAAAAGCTTTTTTTATGGCTTCTGGTGATGCCATGTCCTCTATTCTTATTGCCACTCCAGCACCTATGCATCTTTCACCTAGAGGGTCACCGCCGTTAGTTATAATTGGGACTTTCGCAGCTATGTAGTCTGCCAGTCTTGTCCGCCATGCGAGCTTATTTTCTAAACCCTCCTTGTTGAGGGTTATTATAGCGCTTCCTTTGGAGTATATACTAAACCTTTCGTGATATGGCGTATGGCCTATGAACTCGGTAAATTCACGCACAGACTCAAGCTGCTTAATGCTTTTTTTGTAATGCTCTAGAAATGCGATATTGCTCGTGTATGGGTTTTTGGCTCCGGCAATAATTAGTTTAAAGTTTGGGTGCTCGGCCTTGATCAGCTTTACGGCCTCAACCAGTGGCTCCATGTTGAACCAGGGGTATATTGCACCATACCAGAGTAGAGATGGGTTTTTAGGTCTTTTGCGTTCTTCTGCGATGTCTTTTTTGAAATACCCATAGGGCAGCCTTATCAGTCGCTTGCCTATTTCATCATAGCTTGCTGGGTTTAGCTTTAAGACGGCGGATAGGTAGCCTAGATAGTAGTGCAGCTGCTCGTCTGCAGCATACAAGAAGTAGTCTGCTCTGCCTATGCATTTTTCCCACCAGAAGCTTTCCAGGGTATAGTTTTTTAACTCCTGTTTTGTAGCCTCTGACTGTCTGGCGGAATATTCTACTGATATAGGTATATAACAATCGGCAATTAGAATTTGTTCATCCTTGATGTTGTCGAGGAATAGACTCATCTCACCCATGCTGTATCTTAATATTATGTGGGTGTGTTCTGCAATTAATTTGGCTATATTGCTTGGGCTCCATTGGGTAACCCTAACTCCGTCTGATGGCTTTAACTCTTCGCTAATTGCCTCGAAAGATGACCTGTATGCATAGGTGGTATTATGACCTTCACTGGACAGTGATGCCGCTAAGCCCCATGCACGGAGTCCGCCACCTTCGACCCTAGTGTCGCCTAATGGCGGGGGGCCTTCTGATAAAACTAAGATTGATTTTTCTTTTTCCATGTTCATCGTTTTAACCTGTTGGTCAGCCTTACGAGTGCTCTTTTACTTAACTTTTTTAGGCTCTTCTGCCTAGACTTTTCAGTTAGCTCATCTTTATATTTTTCAACATGGTATGCGCCGATAGCATCCCACATGTGTTGAGGATACCTACCTTTATAAATATTATTTAAGTTATTAATTTGAGAAAAAAGTAGATATGAGTCTAGCCTGGGGATTGAGGAATAGTTTTTTATTAGCTTAGATTCACCGTCTTTTTTACTATACGATCTTACCATACTACCATCCCTGACCCTGTATAGGTAGTTAATTTTTGGTAAGACAGATATCTTTTGGCCTAGGGTTGTTAGTTTTATGTATAGTGACCAATCTTCCCACATTGCTCGATCAGACTCGTCCCATCCGCCAATTCTAAGCAATTCTGCCCTTTTGAAGATGGCGCCAGCGGAACCAAAGATATTTTCCGGAAAGAAAGCAGTGGCTAGGTTTTGAGTAATAGCTCTGGATTGGGGGGATCTTTTATTTAGAGAGCTAGGCTTCCTGCCATCTTTAAACATGACATTGTAAGATACTGTGCACGTACTGTCCGGGTTTAGCTTCATCGACCTAAGCATTTCTTCAATGTACTTATTCGTAACCAGATCATCGCTATCAATACAGACTATGAAAGTCGTGGTCGCTTCATTTAGCCCCCTATTTCTTGCGGCAGTTAGGCCCCTATTTTTATCCATTCGAACCACACGCGCACTAGCTTCGTAACTCCTGTTTACCCAGGATCTAAGGCTCTTCGCATAGCCCTTAATGTCTGATCCGTCGTCAATAAATATAACCTCACTAGGTACTACAGACTGACTGTTTAAGGACTCGCATAGCGCTACAATGTATCTTTGTTCAGTGTTGAAGCATGGGATAATCACAGTTACTTCGTTACCGAGCAGTTCTGAACTCATTTTTCTGGTGGTAGGGCCAAGAGTTGCGGTTAAGGTCTGCAGGCTGTAACTTTTATTTATTTCTTTCTGAGTCTTGAAAAACCATAACTTGTGATTATTGACTAGTTCTTGCCTTGAGTGTCTACTGCCAATGCTTGAAAGTAGCTTCGAGGCCAGTTTTTTTGGGTTGTGCTCGGCTAAAAAACTATCAGAATATTTGGGATTTACAAGCTCCGGAATACCTCCAGACTTAGATGCCACAAAGTCCATTCCACAGGCTATGACTTCAAGGAGTGCGTTGGGGTGGTTATCTGCCGGGTAAGATATGACGGCAATTGAATCATTGGACCTTTCGCAAAGGAATGTGATCAGGTCTCTACGTGAGAGCGAAAACTGTTGAACTTTAGTTTTTTTCTTCAGGTCTAAAAGTAGCTGGATACACTCCGGCTCGGTGGGTTCAATAAATGTGGTCAAAAGAATTATATTGAGGTTTTTTAGAGTTTCTACGTCAAGCTCAAGTATAGTTTTTATAAAAATGTCGAACCCTTTTATCGTAGTTGGTTTTCCGATATATATAATATTCTCCACGTTGCTGAAGTTATTTTTATTAGACTTAGACTGGTCAAATATGGATAGGTCTAGTGCAATTCTTTTGCGCCTCGGGTTGTTCGCGGTCACTCCAGAGCTTTGGTAGACTTGCTTGGTAAAGTTGCTTAAGAAAAATGTTGTATCTGAGTTTGCTATAGAGTAAGCCTCTCGTATCGCTGTAGGTATTACATTGTATTCAGGATAGGTATTGTTGCAGTTGGCAAGCGGTATTTTGCCGGCATGAGAGGTCGTTACTATGTTGATGTCAGCTGGCAAAAGACCAGTGTTTTTAGCTTGGATGAGCCTCATAGCATTTGGCCATTCAGAGTCACCGCACTCGATTATAGCTGGGGTGTAGAAAAAGAAGATTTGATAGAGTGCTTCGAGTAGTGCGTCGTCATATGTGCCATGATCATTCCTATAAGAGTAATCTATAAGAGGCTCTCCTAGAAGCTCCTCCATACCAAACCATCTATTTTTAGCAATGATATCCGAATTATGACCACTTTTATGGTCCAAGTCCATGATTAAGACAGCGCTATCATTTTGGTACAGTAGATCGGCTTCTTTTATGTAAGAGCCAATGCCGCCGGTTACTCTATAGTCTGGATGTTCCGTTGTGCAGAGTATTATTTTAGTCTCTGACTGTGGGAGATTAAGGACTTCAAGATGCCGGTCTAGACTCTTCTTGGTACATGAGGCCTGAATGACCCCATTATTGGTCTTGGTTGTTATAAACCCTGAAGACTCCATAAGCTCATCTAACTTCTCTATCTGGGGCCAAGTTCGGTGTACCTTACCGCTTAATCCGCTCTTATTAAGTGGAAATAATGAAAGCGTGCTGTTTGGTCTACTAATTAGGTAAGTTCGTAAAGATTTAAGTAGAGGACGTATATCATAAAGTGATTCTAGTGCGCCATACAGTACTATATTTTTAGGCTTTATTCCTAGAATCTTTTGCTCTAGTTCTCCATACAGCTCTAAGTTGACCATAGTGAGTTCCGGGCCACTTAGTAGCCGCCAACTATGGTCTGCTATCCTCTTCGCCCTTATTGAGGTCCTAACTGTGAAGGGCGAAATTAGTAGGTCTTCATCCTCTAAACTGGCTAATACTACCTCGGGAATAGTTTGCTCAGCAAACTTATAGCTGTCTGTTGTTAGCAGAACTTTATTTTGCGCACCAAAGTTATAAAAGGGGTTGATTTCCGATAGTTTGAGCATATGTTTTATAAAATGATTATAGCATTATGCCCTGGATAAAAAGAGGTCATGAAAATTCTTAAGCTTAAGCTTCGGGCGCCTCTTTGTGTTAAAGTAAGTATAAATAACCATTTATAAATTTGAGAAATATATTATATGTCCGCAAGTGATTTTGTTTATACTGGCCAGGATAATTTAGAAGCGATGAAAAAGGCAAAAAACTATAATCGCTATCTGGCGAGTTTAGCATCTAGCAGGGTTGCGGGCAAGAAGAAGGCTAGGATCATCGATTTCGGTGCGGGCATAGGAACGTATGCAAGCCTCCTCAGAGACAAAGGTTACGAAAATTTAGACTGCCTAGAAATTGATAAGAGCCAGGTTGAACAACTTTCTAAAAATGGTTTTAAGACATTTAGCTCGATTTCTTCTGTCGGTAACGGCGAGTACGACCTTGCCTATAGCTTCAATGTTTTTGAGCACATAGAAGCTGACAGGAAGGTCCTGGAAGGTCTTCTGGCCAAGGTTAAGTCTGGTGGCGAGGTAGTTATTTATGTGCCAGCGTTTAAAATTTTATTCAGCAAGATGGATGAGCTTGTTGAGCATCAAAGGAGGTATTCAAGGCGTATGCTAAAGGAAATGTGCAAATTCGCTGATACGGAAATTGTTGAAACTAGGTATTGTGACCCGCTCGGTTTTTTCACTACGCTACTCTATAAAGTCATTGGAGGAAAAAGTGGTAAAATTAGCCCAAAGCAGGTCGGATTTTATGACCGGTATGTATTTCCGTTTAGTAGGGCGTTGGAACTTTTCACGCATAGATTTTTTGGTAAAAATTTGTATATAGTGGTTCGTAAAAAATGAGACTGGTGTTTGATATGGTGCATAGTATCTATAAAAAGAGTAAAGAATTGGTTAAGTCTCACTGGGTAGTCTTCCTTTTTGCTATATCGTTCGTGGCCGCCTTGCTGAATATCTTAATTTTTTACCCTGGCAACTTAAGCTCTGATTCTATTTGGCAGCTTGAACAGGCGGTCGCAGGAAGGTACTCGGATTGGCACCCCCCTGTTATGGCAATAATTTGGCATTACCTAATTACTTTAACTGGGAAGGTTTCCTCCCTCCTTATCTTTAGCATCAGCCTTCTGTGGGCGTCTTTATTTATGATGGCTCGTGTAGTCTTTATTAAGACGGGCTCTTTTAGACGCTCTCTTTTGCCATTCCTGCTTGGTATAAGCCCATTGGTGCTTAGTATTTCTGGTGTTTTATGGAAGGATGTTTTTGGGGCATTCCTTATTCTTTTAACTATTGCACTGGCTGAAACCTTTCAAGTTTCCAAGGTCGGTACTAGTGCAACCAGAAAGTTTAAAGATTACAGAGTAGTGTACATAGTGGGGACGATTTTAATTTTTATATCGGGTGTCAGTATGAGGCATAACTTAATAATTATCTCTCCATTCATGGCAGCCTACTTCACCAAGGTCTATGATATTAATTTTGTGAAAAGAATGAATATAAAACAATGGTTAAGTTTAGGTTTGAACGCAGGAATCCTAACCTTTTTTATCATACTTGGTTTCTTTTCTTTCACCAAGACTATTGATCGAATTTGGAATGTTGAACACTTGTATCCTCAGAATGTACTTTATGTTGATGATATTTTGCGGGTAGCAAGCGATGATGACATTCTTTCATATAAAGATATGCAGGAAGACCAAAGGCAGTACCTGGTAGACCTCAAGAAGGTGTTTCAGTCCACGCCACTGGGAACATCCTACATACTGTCTCAAGAGGCTCGTAAAATTAAAAATGGTGACATAATAAGTTCGAGTATACTAAGCTTGGGTGACGACGAACTGAAAGGGCTATGGACAGACACGATAATCCGCCATAAAAATGAGTATATCTCTAAAAAGATTGATCTATATAAGGGGTTTATTTTAGATGGAGGTCAGTATATATGGTATCCTGGCGTGGAAGAAAATGACCTAGGAGTCGCTACTAAGTTTTCTGGTGCGCAAAGAAAACTTAGTACATACGTGAACTTTACTAGTCGGGACTTTGGCTTTATTTTTAGACCATATTTTTGGATCTTAAATAGCGTAGTGCTCTTCTGCTATGTTTATAGGAAGCGTAGTAGCTTGGTAGAGGGTGGACAGCTGTTGAGCTTGGCGGGCTTAGCATATATACTTTTTTACTTACCGTTCGTATTGGCTTATGACTACAGGTACATTTTTCCTTCTGTTATTCTAATTTCGCTTGCAGGGATTATTACGTTTAATCGTGAAAAAATTAATTAAAAAAGTTAGAGTGAGATGCCAAAAATAAAGTACCTATCGATTTTAATGCCAGCCTACAATGAGGAAGCCAGCATATATAGCATACTAAAGAAAATTGCCAGTATAGATTTGGGAATGGGCTTCAAGCCTGAAATAGTAATTGTTAACGATGGCAGTACCGATGGAACCGAGTCTGAGGTTGAAAGATTCATAAAAAAAAACCCTAAGCTAAAGGTAATTTACTTAAAGAAGAAGAATGGTGGAAAAGGCACTGCGATTAAAAAAGCTATAAAAATAGCCAGTGGTGAGTATTCCGTTGTTCAGGACGCCGACTTGGAATATGACCCACAAGACTTGCATAGAATGCTGGAAGTGATTGTAGGCTGGAAGTTAGATGTTTTGTATGGCTCAAGGTTCCTTGGAAAGGATAGTTCGAAGCACAGTTACCAGAGCTTTTATATAGGCGGAAAACTCCTTACGAAACTCACAAACTTGCTATATCTCCAAAGGCTTACCGACGAGCCAACTTGTTACAAGATGTTTAAAACAAACTTGCTAAAATCTATACCACTAAAATGTAAAGGGTTTGAGTTCTGTCCGGAAATTACCGCTAAGGTTGCAAAGAAAGGGTATAAGATCCAAGAAGTTCCGATAGCTTACCACCCAAGATCTATTGCTGAGGGTAAGAAAATCAATTGGAGGGATGGTATTACCGGGATCTGGACGCTCATTAAGTTTAGGTTTTAAATGCCTTTTTTGCTCTTTTAATAGCTTTTGAGTAAAGCATAATTAGTCGCCATTTTTTGGAACTTTTGATTAAATAAATTTCCTCTTGCGCCCTCTCCAACTCCCCGCTTACTTTGGATAATTCCTTCTGAATTCTATGATTTTCAACTAAGCTGATTTCAAGTCCGTTCAGTACGACATCAAAATGTCCTAGAGCATAGTTTATTCCGGGTTTCTTGTGTCTGTGCTTAGAGTAAATATGGCGGTATGACTTTATTTGGACTTCAATTTTTGATCTACTTTGGTTCTTCGGCTGTATGCGGTAGTTAAGATGAGTTTTTTTGTTTAGGGTTGGTTTAAATCCCGCTTCAATTGCAGTAAGAAAAAAATCCCAGTCATCCGCTCTCAATCTGTTCATTTTTTCATCAAATTGGTTGGTAGCTATGACTTCTCTTTTTATCAAAGACGTGACGCTAATAAAGTTATTAAAATAAATTAAGTCCGGGTTAAAATCTAACTTTTCGCTGAGATTTTTATAGTCCCCAAAAGATCGGACATTGGTA
Organism: uncultured Candidatus Saccharibacteria bacterium; assembly: GCA_937871805.1. Lineage (GTDB taxonomy): Bacteria > Patescibacteriota > Saccharimonadia > Saccharimonadales > HK-STAS-PATE-42 > HK-STAS-PATE-42. The sequence continues at coordinate 23,940 of CALMQB010000001.1, read as the reverse complement.
TATACTATGTCCGCATCATCAATTATAGACTGCTCGTAGCTTGAGGATATAAAATTTTTTTCGAGTACATCATCAGCATCTAGAAATAAGAGATAGTCACCTCTAGATTTTTTGAACCCTGCGTTCCTTGCAGAGGGCGAGCCTGAGTTTTCTTGGAAATGATATATTACTCTCTTTATGCCCTGAATAGACTTTTTTATGACAGCTTCGCTGGTGTCGGTAGAGCCATCATTTACTATGATGATTTCAATATCTTTATAATCCTGGCTCAAGACGCTTTTGATTGCCTTTTCCACATATTCTGCGTAGTTGTAGCATGTAATTACTACACTAATCAGTGGTATTTTCTTTCTATTACTCATAAGTATTTGTTGATATTTTTAACTACTATGCCACATACACGCTACGTTACTTTAATGCTCGAAATACCATATAAGTTACCAGAGTTACTTTTGCTGTTCTTGATGTGAAAGCTGGCTATGTCTTCAAATGATGCGATTGAGTTGGATTTCTCATCTAGCATAGAAAGGTCTACTGAATATGTTCCTCCGACCAGAATATTCATAAACTTAATTTCAATATTAACTTCGTTGCTGCCAACTGCTTTGTATCCAGTGTGTTTCGCTAAGACAGAATTGTATTTTAATGCGGCCTGCATGGCGTTATCTTTTATTCCAACCGCAAAATTTATATTTCTATTAATTTTGCCGCTCAACTTAAAATCGAGAGAAATTTCTGACTCGGTTACGGTAATGTTTTTGTCCTCTACCTTAAAGGCCTTTTTTTTAGTTTTGACTTTAGTGAGTTTTTCTGTGTTTTTTTCTTTGGGATTCATGATTTGTAGGTACTTATCGAGGGTGTCGTCAACGTCTTTTGTTAGGACTACTTTTCCGTCATCAATCAGGAGAGCTTGGGTGCAGTATTCCTTGACCTGGTACATTGAGTGTGTTACAAAAACCACAGTCTTTTCTTCTCTTTTAAGTTCTCTAAAGTAGTCAAAGCATTTTTTTTGAAAGTTTATGTCACCTACTGCTAAGACTTCATCAAGCAGTAGAATGTCACTTTTTGCGCGAATGGCAACGCTGAAAGCAAGGCGAACTTGCATTCCGCTTGAGTAGTTTTTGAGTTTTTGATCCATAAATTTTTCTAACTCAGCAAAATCTACAATCTCATCGTACATGCTGGCCATTTCTTTTTTAGAAAAACCCAGCATTGCCCCGTTTAAAAATACATTTTCTTTACCAGTTAATTCTGGGTTGAATCCGACACCAAGCTCTATAAACGGCGTCAAGCTACCGTTTACAGTAACGTTGCCTTTGGTGGGCGCGTAAATTTCTGCAATTATTTTTAGCAAGGTAGATTTACCGCTACCGTTTCGGCCTACGATTCCGAAGAAGTCTCCTTTCTTGATTTCAAATGAGACATCCTTTAAGGCATGCTGCTTTTCTGTAGAAGTTCGCTTTAACGGGTGTAAGAGTCGTTGCTTTAGGTTATTGTTTAGCTCGTGCGGAAGATTAAAGTCTTTGGATACCTCATCGATTTTTATTGCTACTTCTCTGTTATTTTTTATCATAGTAATATGTTTATATTTGCTCTGCAAAGAAATTTGATTTCTTTCTAAAATAAACTGCACCTACTGTAACCGTGACTAGGACAATTAAGTATGGGGCAAGTGAAAATGGAAGCTGGACGACATCTGATGTTCTTTTGGCACTTTCCGTAACCAGGCTAAAGCGTAGATCTTGTACAATTTGAGCAATCGGATTTAACATAACTATTTTTGCCGCGATTTCACTTGCGTCGATCACAAACTGCAGTGGATATATTATAGGCACAGCGTAGAAGGCTGCCTGCATCACGACATCCCAAATATGGCTTAGATCCCTAAAATTAACATAAAGCGCTGAAAGTATTAACCCAACTCCAAGTGCAAAGAGATACAGCTCAAGGACTAAGAATGGTGCAAGCAAAGCTTGTGGTCCAAAATCGACCCCATTAAATATGGCAAATATAAGGACTACGGAAAGGCTAAGCAATAGGTTGATTAAGGCAGATATTGTGCCTGAAATTACGATTATGTACTTTGGAAATGATATCTTTCGGATTAGGTCGCCCCGGGCGACGATTGACATCAGTGCCCCTGCAGTTGCCTCTAGAAAGAAAGTCCAGAGAATGATTCCTAGCAGTAGGTAAACTGGAAAGTGTGGTATGGCGTCTCCAAATCTAAATATTTTTGTAAAAACTATGTAGAGAACTCCAAAAAGCCCAAGTGGCTTGAGTAGGCTCCAGGCATAGCCGAGCACAGAGTTCTGGTAGCGAAGCTTGAACTCGGTTTTGACCAGCTCTCTCAGAAGCGCTTTGTTGCGCTTTGAGAAAAGGTTTGAACTTAAGGCCCGTGCTTCAATCATTAATCTTATTCTTTATGGTTTAGGTTATAATTTTAACACATGGATAGCTTTAGGTAGCTTTTACAAATCTTTAAAGTAAGCTTAAGCGTAAAATGGATAAACTTAATAATCTTGAATCTAAGAAAATACTGGCAGTTGTGCTTTGTTGGAATAACAAAGATATTATAAAGTCGTGCGTTGATTCCTTACTGGCTCAAACTGAAAAGACTGAGATTTTAGTGGTGGATAACAGTAGTACCGATGGTTCGTATCAGATTTTAGAGAAGGAATATGGTACTAAAATTAACTTAGTTAAGAATGCTAAGAATCTGGGGTTTACCGGTGGTGCAAACATCGGTTTTAGATGGGCGAAAGAAAATGGTTTTGATTATGTAGCTCTTTTAAATTCAGACGCGGTGGCAGATTCAAAGTGGTTGGCGGAACTTAAGCTTAACTTCACAGACTCTAAAGTTGGGATCTCGACCTCTAAGATTTTAAAATTGGATGGAAAAGGTGTTGATACCACTGGAGAGGAGCTTTATTACTGGGGAATTGCCTCACCTCGTGGGCGTGGAGAAATTGACTCTGGTCAATACGATAAGAAGGAGGAGGTCTTTGGTGGCTCTGGTGGTGCCTCAATGTACCGTATGAAGATGATTGAAGACGTTGGAATGTTTGATGAGGATTTTTTTGCTTACTGCGAAGACGTTGACTTAAGTTTTAGATCCAGATTATTCGGCTGGATGGTAATGTATAACCCGAAGGCGACGGTTCGACATGCCATTGGGGCAAGCAGTTCTAAAATTAGCGGTTTAACTGTGCGAATGAGTATTAAAAACCAGCCAATGCTATTGATTAAGAATATTCCGCTAAGATATCTGCCTGGTGTTTCAATTAGATACTCTGCCCTATGGTCGGGTGCAATTATAAGTGGGTTTAAAACTGGGAATGGCAAGCAGGTCACTCTTGGTGTGCTTAAGTTCATGGTTTTAATTCCAAAAAAATTTGTGCAACGGCTTAAAATACAGCATAAGCGCAGGTCTAGAGGCGTGAGAAGCTCTGGTGTTAGAAAGTTGCTAAAGTCAGGTTTTCCAGAAGAAACTAAGAATTATTTAACTGTTAAGATTGCTAAGAAAATAATCTTTTGGGATAAGTCTTAAGTTGAGCCCTAACTCGAACTCAAGGCTGGCTCCTGGTGCGTTTAACCTTGAGCGATTTCTAAGAGGTATTTTCCGTAGCCACTTTTTATAAGTGGTTCAGCAATTTTTTTGAGGTCTTCTTTGGTGATCCAGCCATTATTGAAGGCGACTTCTTCGGGGCAGCCGACTTTGATGCCTTGCCTGTGCTCAATTACTTTTACGAATTCCCCTGCCTGGTGAAGAGTTTCGAACGTCCCAGTATCGAGCCAGGCAGTTCCCCTATCTAGTAGGTTTACATTAAGCTTATCTGCCTTAAGGTAGGCTTCGTGGATTTCAGTAATTTCTATTTCGCCTCTTGCGCTCGGTTTGGCTTGCTCTGCATATTCAACACACTTGTTATCAAAAAAGTAGAGGCCCGGAATGGCGTATTTGCTTTTAGGGTGTTCCGGCTTTTCAACAATTGATTTAACTTTGAGGTCTTGATCGAACTCGACGACTCCGTATCTTTCGGGGTCGTTGACTCTAGAGCCAAAGATTAACCCTCCATCTACATCGGTGTATTCTTTGAGCTTAGAACCCATTTCTGTGCCGTAGAAGATGTTGTCTCCTAAAACTAGGGCGACCTTGTCGTCTCCAATAAATTCCTTACCTATGGTGAACGCTTCTGCTAGGCCTTTAGGTTCTTTTTGAATTTTGTAGGTTAGGCTTATGCCCCATTCAGATCCGTCACCGAGAAGTTCTTCGAATCTTGGCAAGTCTTTTGGGGTTGAGATGATTAAGATTTCACGGATTTCGGCCTCCATTAAGGTTGTTAGCGGGTAGTAGATCATCGGCTTGTCGTACAGTGGAATGAGCTGCTTACTGACACCTTTGGTGATTGGGTAAAGTCTGGTTCCGCTTCCGCCGGCTAAAATGATGCCTTTCATAGTTTTTCTAACAAATTAATTTTTAATTACTAAAATTATGGTGCCTTAGGTATGCCTCTAGTGTATCACGCCAGTCTGGAGGGCGGAACCCTAGGGATTCAATTAAACTTAGGTCAAGCATGCTGTTTACTGGCCTTGGGGCTACTTTCTGATCTTTTGAATCGGCATAATCTGCAGATGATTGCGGGGAAACCCTATCTGGATTGTGACCTGTGAGTCTAAAAACTTCTTGAGCTATTTGGTACCAACTGACCTGTTCGCCAGTGTTGGTTAAGTTATACGTTCCGTACGGGATTTCATTTTCCAGGGCGAACTGGACTGCTTCTGCAAGAGTTTTAGTAAAAGTTAGCCTGCCAAATTGATCATTAATGACTGCTGGACCTACTCCACCTTCTGCGAGCTTTGCCATAGTCTTTACAAAGTTGGGCCCAGGCCCATTGCCAACGACCCAGGATGTTCTGAAGATGTAATGTTCGGCATGTTCCGCTGCTGCCAGGTCGCCATTAGCTTTAGTTCTGCCATAAGTATTGACTGGGTTGAAAGGGTCTTGTTCGGTATAAGCCCCTGCTTTGGTGCCATCAAAAACGTAATCACTGGAAAAATGGACAAGTGGGATGTTTAGTCTCGTAGCCAGTTGAGCCAGGTTGGCTACTCCTTGAGAGTTGACCGCCTCGGCTAAACTTGAATGGGCCGGATTTTCTGCACCATCAACGTTGGTATAGGCGGCCGCGTTAATGATTACTTCAATACCATTTGTGTCGAGCTTTTCTAATGCGGTCTTGTCGGTTATATCTAAATCCGATGAGTCTGTGAACAGGGAGTCTCTAAAAGCCAGCCTAAGCTCTGTGCCAAGTTGCCCGTCTGAGCCTGTGATCAGTGCCTTCATTTATTAAGTTTAGTTTCTGATGCCGTAATATGCTTTTTTGAGCTCAGGGATATCCTTTTTCAGTGGGTTTTGCTTGTCCCTGTCGGATGTTATAGGGTCTTCCACTCCCCACTCTGCTTTAATGCTGGGGTCTAGATAGTGGACTCCATTTTCATCATTAGTGTTGTAATAACTGTCGACAAGATAAGTGATGGTCATATCAGTTATTGCTACAAAGGCGTGCGCTACTCCTGGGGGTATATAAATACCGGAGTGATCAAAATTGCTCATATCTCCGCCTGCGCTAGCTCCAAGATCAAAGTATTCAGTTACTCCTTCGGATGGTGAACCCTCCCTTAGGTCGTGTAGGATTACCCTACACCTACCAAATGGGACATACCAGAAGTCAGCTTGGTGTAGGTGGTAATGAAATCCTACGAGAGAGCCTTTTTGCCTATCCGCCCTATTTCCTTGGATCATTTCTCGACCCTCGGGGAACCACTGCCTCCTGTATGTTTCCACGAAGAATCCTCTTTCATCTCCAAATGTTTGTGGTGTTATTTTGTGGACACCGTTAATTTTGGTTGTAGTTTTTTTCATAATTTAAATTTAGTTTTTCTCTTTTAAGAAGTCTGGGATGTAGAGGTTTTGCATAATTGGCTCCCACCACTCTGGGTTGTCTTTGTACCATTGTACTGTTTTTCGTAGGCCTTCTTCAAAGCTAACGCTAGGTTCGTAGTTAAGTTCACGTTTCAGTTTAGAGTAATCTATGGCGTAGCGGAGGTCGTGACCGGGTCGATCTTTAACGAACTTCTTCGTTGATTTAGTTTCTGGGACTGCCGCTAAAATTGCATCGGCGATTTCAATACCGTTTTTTTCTGCTCCACCGCCAACGCAGTAGGTTTCACCAGCTTTTCCGCTGTGAAGGATCGCATCAATTGCATGACAATGATCTTCAACAAATAGGTAGTCTCGGATAGATTTTCCATCACCATATATTGTTAAGTTTTTATTGTGCAGGGCAAAAAGGATGAATAATGGGATGATGTTTTCAGGTACCTGGTAGGGCCCATAATTGTTCGAACAGTTGCTTATTGTAATCGGCAATCCGTAGGTGTGGAAGTAGGCTCGGACGAGGTGGTCGCTCCCGGCCTTGGTTGCGCTGTAAGGGCTCCGCGGATCATAAGGCGTGTCCTCATTAAATTTAATTGAGGGGTCAAGCGGCAACTCTCCAAAAACTTCATCAGTAGAAACGTGATGAAAATGTTTAATGTTATGTTTGTGGCTTAAACTTAATAAGTTTTGGGTAGCAACAACATTTGAATTTACAAATTCTAGCGGGTTTTCGATGCTTCTATCAACATTGGTCTCCGCTGCAAAATGAACAACAAAGTCAAATTCTTTTTCTTTAAATAGCTTTGATAAATTTTCGAATTGAACGAGGTCAAAATTCTGAAAGTCAATCTTACTTTTTACGGAATCAAGGTTCTCTTTCCTGCCCTGCTGGTTAAGCTTGTCGACGACAGTTATTTTGTAATCTGGATATTTTTTAGATATTAAATTTACAAAGTTGGTTCCAATAAAACCTGCTCCACCTGTGATTAAGATATTCATAATGATTCTATTAAGTTTAACTGCCGTCTATGTATATGAATATAATTTATCGGGCTCAAAGAGTATAGTATTTGTTGCAAATTTTAGAGATCTCCTTGCGGTGGGAGACTATAATAGTCGTCTTATCTTTAAGCTCTTTCTCTATTAAGTTTATAACTTTTTGTTCGGTTTTGGTATCGAGGTTTGACGTGGGTTCATCCAGTATGACAATTTCTTTATCAGAGATTAGAGTTCTTAAAATGTTTATTCTCTGCTTTTGTCCAACCGAGAACTTATTACCTTTTTCCCCAGAAATACCAGAAAGAGGATGGTTTTTTAGTATATCTCCTAGGCCTGCATCATTAAGTAGCTGAATGAGCCTGCTCTTTTCGATAGTTTTCCCTAGGCAGAGGTTATCCTCTAAACTTAAGTTGAATAATTCTGTATCTTGAGTGACTAGAGAGATATTTTGGAATATTGAATTGTCTGATTGAATGCCTTTTCCGTCGAGTAAGACCTCCCCGGACGAAGGCTCTAGATATCCAGCAAGTATATTAATAAGGGTAGATTTACCCCTCCCTGATTTGCCAGAAATCATAACTTTGTCACCGCGATTAATTGTAAAATCTTGAAACCTAACCTTCTTATTAGTGTTGTTGTACTTGTAAGCAAGATTCTTAAACCCTAGAGTGTGCCAGCTAATTGGCTTGGAGGTGGTCTCAACTCCAGTGGATGAGTCTATATTTAATGTTCCGTTTAGCGTCTTTAGATAGGCTCCTGCCTCTATAAAATTCATTATAGTTTCACTCGTACTTTCTAGATTACTTTTTACATAGCTAAAAGTTGGAATAAAGATAATCATTGTCGCAACTGGTAGATCCCCTGTAGATATTTTAGAAACCAAAATGTATAACGTGCTTAAAAAAGAAAAGCCATAGATAAGATGTAACAGTGCCCATCTGTTGGAGTGTAAGTTTTGGAGGTCCTGGGCCTTGCTGTTTACTTTTGAGGCCTTATTCTCTAGTTTGTCGCGACTAAACTTAAAGGCATGAAGTAACTTTAGGGTTCCAGAGTTATTCATAAAATCAATTAACTGTTCGTTGAGTTCGGCCTGAGATTCATTTAGGTCTTTAAATTTAACGGACAACCTCCTAGAGAGGGCTATGCTTGTGAACATGAATATGGAAATTACAGCAATATTGACAAGGGCTATTAGTATAGATTGGCTGATAATTAAGTAAAGAAATATTACAGTCGTGGTTATTGTTCCTGGAATAGCCCAGCAAAAAAGAGATAGTGTACTAAACACACTGTCGGAAACTTTACTTATTAAAGATAGAAGGTACCCAGTGTGAACCTGGTTTTTATTGGGATCCAGGCTCATGCCTTCCAGGGATTCAAAAAATTTAAGTTTTATGTAATTTGAGTAGCTATATCTTAAGGATTCACCCCATCTGCGTATGAACCATTCTAGAATGATAGACAGGATAAAGATAACGGAGACTATGATTATGGCAGAGTTTGAAGAGCTCTTGCTGACCTCTCCTGAGAATTTTTCAGAAAGTACAAAAGGTACAGCAAAAATTGCTGCTGAGTTAATTAAGGATATCGTGAATATTACCCAAAATCTAAATTTAAAGGGTCCTAGGTTTTTGATTAAGAATCTTAGCATTTCAACAAGTATTAGGTCTCATGCCTAGAAGCTAAATGGATTAGTTTGTGACTACTCAAATTTAGCATATAATAGGATGTATGAACAACAAACGAATTGTGGTCGATGCAAGAATTATTGGTACGGGAACAGGTAATTACGCCGAAGGCATTCTAAATGAGCTCCAAAAAGTTGATAAATTTAATGATTACATCATAATCTTAGATCCTAGCGCTAAGTGGCGTCCGAATCCGAAAGGTAAAAACTTCATTATTTATTCTAGTAAAAATACAGCTAGAGTCCACACTTTTTTCTTGCGTGGAAATGTTAACCTAGCGTATGAAATATATAAACTTAAGGCAGATGTTTTTTGGGCAACTTATCAGTTTGTGCCATACTTCTTTCGCCATAAAAATATAATACTAACAGTTCATGATTTAACTCAGCTTCGAATTGGAAATGTTAAGAGTACGGCTGATAAAAAAGAGGCTTGGAAAAATAACAAGCTGGGTGTTATCAAAGATAAAATCCGCAAGTTGCCATTTTCTTTACTGTCAAACTCATTGCTAATTCGAATCCTTAATTTTTTTGGGATTCGATCTGCAGTCAAAAGAGCCAAAAAGATTACGGTAACTTCCAAATACGTTCGGGATGATGTTATAGATTACTTTAAGATTAAGGATAAAGATTCAATTTTTATGGCGGCGTGTGCCGGCGTTATTTTAGGTAAAGACCATGTCAAGCGTGAAGAAGTTGTTGAAGTAGTGGGTAAAGATTTCTTATTTTATATTGGAACAGATTTTGCACATAAAAATTTAGGGATTTTGCTAGATGCGATGCTGGTGCTTAAAAAAACAAAGCCAGAATTACAGCTAGTTTTTGCGGGTAAGAAAGACCGTAACTATTTGGCAATTGAAGAGCGTGCCAAAGAGCTTGGCTTACAAGATAGAGTTCATATCTTAGGGTTTATTTCGGAAGGTCAGAAGTTGTGGTTGTTTAAGAATGCCAAACTCTACGTCTTCCCTTCTCTATCGGAAGGTTTTGGGATTCCTCCACTGGAGGCAATGGCTTACGGCTTGCCGGTTGTAGCAAGCAATAAGACGGCGATTCCAGAAGTTTGTGGAGACGCCGCAGCTTACTTTGACCCCGAAGACCCTGATTCTATTGCTGAAACTATTCTGAAGGTCTTAGGCGACGAAAAACTACGGGCTAAGATGATTAAAGAGGGCTACAAAAGGAACGAGTTCTATAACTGGTCAGACTCCGCAAAGGCTATTTTAAGTGGGATCGAGAGCCTTTAGTTTTTATCTACTTATTCAGTTGGAATAGGAGAGACAGCCTTAAGCCTGTCAAGCCTTACTCGCCTTACTTCTTCAGCAATGCGGATTGGCTCCAGTTTCGCTCTAATTTGACTATCTAGTAACTTCTCGTCTCTTCTTCGAGTGGCTACGCTAACTGCAGCTGCTAAGATGACACCACCAAGAACATCTGCGCTTAGTGCGGCTGAGGCTACTCTTTTTAAATTGGGTCCTGTGCTCGGTCTCATGATATTTTTATAGTTATTTTTGGATTATTCTTCACCAAGACTTTTAAATAAGTCTATTGCCTGGCTAGCTTTTTCAGCAACTCCTCCGGCAAGAACTGATACACCAATCCCAGCAGTTAAGACCGCTGCAGTTGTTGTCTTTGGAGCTAAAGCTGCCGTGACTACGCCTCTTTGAGTGTTGGTTGTTTCCCTCCCAGAGGCTCTATTCACTGCTGCTAGAACAACTTGACCAAATGCCAATCTAGCTGCCTCTACAACCGCAGTGTTAGCGAGTTCTTCTGCTTGAGTGGGGTAATTCGGGACATAATTAATTATTTAGGTTAGTATAGACTTATCTTACCATAAAGGCTATATAAAAAGCAAGCTTTATGCGTTATTGGTATAATCTCTTTAAGATTTAAGAAATAGATATGGAAAAAAGTCTGCAAAGTGTGAGTTGTGTTGTTTTGAACAATATCCGGAGTTGTTATAACGTTGGCTCCATTTTACGAACTGCCGAGTTTTTCGGTGTCAAAAAGGTCTATTTTGTGGGTGTTACTCCTTACCCTACTCTCGAATTTGGGGATAATCGCCTCCCACATATTGCCCAAAAGTTAGATAAGCAAATTCAGAAAGTCTCTTTAGGCGCAGAAGGTAATTTGGAGTTAGAGCATTTTGACAATCTGGATGAATTGATTACTAAACTCAAATTAGAAGATTTTGTGGTCGTTGGTTTAGAGCAAGATCCTGCAGCTGTTAGTCTAAACGATTTTAAGTTTAATTCTAAAAATACAGCTTTAGTGTTAGGCGAAGAAACGCAGGGTCTAAATTCCGAAGAGCTAAATCTAGTCGATCAGATCATTGAAATTCCTAGAATTGGGGAAAAAGAAAGCTTAAATGTCAGTGTTGCTTTTGGGGTGGCAATTTCCAGGTTAAATTAAGCTTGCCTCTACGGTTTTTGGATGCTGACTATGCTTGCTAAGAGTGATTTTGATTTGAGGTTGTAGGCTCCAATTAAAACTGCAATAACTCCAAAGCCCATTAAACTTAAGCTCAGTTTTGCTGGAATTCGGATGTTGAAAATCCCGATAAAAGTCAGAATTGTTCCAGCCAAGAACATTAACGAACCAATGGTTTCTAATATGTGGTAAAACTTTGCTGAGGGCTTCTTCATTAGTTTTGAAATTTTTAACTATGTTTAATAGTACTATAATAAGCCACACCTAAATTTAAATGTAATAAATATTAAGTCTGACCGATTTTATAGCTAGTTATGAAACAGAAAGACTCAGCACTTAAAAAAGAGAAATCAGATGAAGAATTGGCGGAGGCTTTTTTGAAGGATTTTACAAAGATTGAGTTGTTTGAAGAATTAATTTTAAGGTATGAACCGAAGCTACTACGCTACGTCCGTTCTTTAGGAATTGAACAAAATTTAGCTGATGACGTGGTGCAAGAGGCATTCATAAAGGCATATCGTAACATTCGAAGCTATAATCCTAAAAAAGGAAAATGGAGTTCGTGGATGTATCGAATCGGTCACAACGCAGCCATGGATTCTTTTAAAAAGCAAAAGAAGGATTTAACAGTAGATGATGATGTTTGGTGGGATGGAATTGCAGTTCCAGAAACAATCACAGAAGAACTTGAACTTAAGTTTAACAACCAGGATTTAATGCAGAACTTGGCAAAGCTAGAGATTAAGTTGAGAGAGCCGTTGATGTTAAATTACATCGAAGCAAAGTCTTACAAAGAGATTGCTTCAATTTTAAGAATGCCAGTTGCGACTGTTAGCACTAGAATTCGCCGTGGAAAGATTAAGCTTAAAGAGGTCATGGAAGATCCGGAAATTATAGAGACCGAAAAGAAATCCCTAGAAAAGTCTAACTCTAAAAAGACTGTTAGATCGAAGGAATCTAAAAGGAACTTAGGGCGAGAAATTTACGGAAAGATGAAAGGAAAAGGGTCAGGCAAAAGTTCGGAGAAAGGAGCGGGAAAATGAATAAGACTATGAATAAAAAACTCAATAAGATTAAAACGGAAATTAAAGCTGAGGCTAATAAAAAGGAAAAAGCTGAGGTAGAGACTCCAAGGGTTAAACTTAATGCTCTGCAAAGGATCTCTGGTGGGGAGATTGAGCCTAAGAGTGAACTTCGGGTGGTTTGCAAAAGGCTTTTGCCAGTCAGCTTAGCAGGTTTGTTTGCGCTCTTGAGTGGAGTCGCAATTTATACTACCCTTCGAACGGTCCTTTTCTATAGGAATTACGGTGAAAATTCTGCGCTGTTACTTTCTTTGTTCTTATTTGCGCTACTATTAGCCTTAATTTATATGGCGGCGTATTCTTTGCAACGCAGTGAATGGGGCTATAGATTCAGGTTCATTTTTTTGACGATGTTAATGCTGGCAGTTGCGGTTGGTTCTGGTGCAGTCTTATTTAGTGGGCCAACTGGCTCTTTAGGAAATCGGATTGGTCTTGGAGATAGATTACGTCCAGAAGATCGTATTTTCGCAAGTTCTAATTTAATGGGTAGAGTTGAAAAGATTGATGGAGATAGTGTGACGATAAGTTTGGGTTCTGGACCTAGAAATGTTGAAAGGGCGGAGTTAGTCGAATTAAGTCTAACTGGTAGGGCGCGGTTAATTCCAAAGGATGCTCGGTTGAAAGTCGGTCAGAAGGTCATAGTTCTTGCAGATGAAGATGGCGATATAGAGTGGATTAAGATCTTAAACAACCGTTAATTCTTAAGTTTTCTTTAAGGGCTCTTCATTTTTGAAACAAATTCTGGTTGCTCTGCGTACTATAATCAGGAGCAATGCTAGATCTTCAAAAAGACCCAGTAGAAGCTTAATTAGCTAGATCAGAGTTAGCCTTAATTCTAAGGAATTTAAGTTTAAACTTCTGTAGATAAAAGCCTGTTTTTACTAAAAAAGTGGAAAGTTTTTAGGCAGCATTACTCCTTATTTTTAGAATTTTGATTTATAGGACTAGTATAAAAAGTACATTTGCATATTTAAAGGGAGGGTAGATTATGAGTAAGAAACAGAATGGAAAAGGTCGGAAAAGAATGAGTAAAAAAGCGAGCATGATGGTGATGAGCTTTGCAGCCTTAGGTGTAATCGGAGTTGGTGGTCTTGGGGCAAGCGCCATGAACCAAGGTGGCAATAAAGACGAACTTGCTTCAAAACTGGCCAGTAAATTTAGTTTAAATGAGGCAGAGGTTTCTAGAGAGATTGAAGTCTTTAAAGAAGAGCAAAAAGCTCAGCACCAGGCGGCCCAAAGAGCTGAACTTAGTGACATGCTACAAGTAAAAGTAGATGATGGAACGATAAATGCTGAACAAAAAACGTTAATTGAACAGAAGTTCGAAGAAAATCAGATGGCCCGCGAAGTAGAGCGTGAAGCTAATAAAGATTCTGATTCTAAGCCCAGTAAAGAAGAGATGGAAGCTAAGCGTGAAGAACACAAAACAGAAATGGAAAATTGGTTGAAGGAAAATTATATCAACTTAAGTTTGGATGATATTAGGCCAGAAGGTGAAGGCGGACACAAAAGAGGTGGACCTAGAGAATAAAAGTTAAACAAGTTAAACTTAATTAACTATAAAAAAATTACCCTCCAAATTTGGAGGGTAATTTTATTTGTAAAGGGCTACTTGCCTACTCTGGCATAAGGAGGCCTGCTAAAGCTTGAGTTGATGCTTCTACTTCTCTGGCCTTGCCCTCGTCACTTTCTGGATTAGGATCATTATTTCCATTTTCGTCAAATGGGAATGGGTATGAAACGACGGATCCTTCGGTGTTGACTCTTCTGGTCAGCCCGCGCTGTATATTTATGCCACCGCATCCCTGCATCATACTTTCTAGCTCTTGCACAGGAGCGCCAGCTTCGCCGTGGGGGCTATTCCTTGCTGGGTTCTTTAGAGTTATTATTGTCTCACCGAGAGAACTGCTGCTAAGCCAAGCTGGGCTCTAGCGAGTGGGCATTGGCCTTTAGGAGCGGAAATTGGATTGTATATTTTGTAACTTGGGCAGTTGGGTCCTGGTTGAATTGCTCTAATTACTGAACTCATATCTATTTATAATTTCTTTTAAACTTAATTTTATTCTTATAACCAGACAGAAGTTATGTCAGCTTTATGGCTAGCATATCGCTTTCCACTGCTCCAGCTATACGATCTTCCGGTCCGTTATAGCCACTCAGAGGTGCTTGTGTGCCGTCAGCGGAGTTCCTCATTCTTACTTCTCCGTGCTGTTCAGTCCCAAGGCAGTCTCCCATTAATGTTGCTACCCCGCCTGCTGGTGTTGCTTTACGATAGTGCCTATTTCTATTACCCACTTTGATTAGGCCTGATTTTACTGCAGTGAAAGCGTCTACTTCAACTTCTGCCCCCATTAAATTTACTACGGTGGCTAGTGCTTCTACGGCGTGCTGGACTCTGGCTAAAGGGCACCTTTGAGTTGCGTAGTCTTCACATTCACTACAGTTCGGACCTTTTGAGATTTTTCTAATTGTTAAACTCATATCTATTTATAATTTCGGTTAAACTTAATTTACTTTTAAGATTGTATCAGAATGATTAGAATAAGTCAACTCTTCTTATGTTTTCATCTTCAATTAATTTATCTGAGGGTTTTTGGAAGGTTCTGGTATAATCTTGCTTATGTTTTTAATGGATCTTTTTGGGTGGTGGTACGGAGCTGGGTTTAAAGATCTGAGCAATAAGTTTAAAGAGATCTTTGAATCTACAATGGATTTCTTTAGCATAAACGACCTAGCGAAGAGTTTGTTTAAGCCGTTTAGAGAGACGCTGACCACCTCCGTTTATAAGCGGACACTATTTCAAAAGTTGGGCGATGCTTTTATTTCTCGGGCAGTTGGCTTTGTGACTAGATTCTTTCTAATTCTAATTGGGGGTTTAAGTTTAATAATCGAGGCCTTTGTTCTGTTGTTTTTGATTGCACTTTGGCCGTTTATCCCCTTCTTGGCATTTGTTCTAATTTTAATGACAGTTGCTAACTTTGGGTTTTAAATAAGAATATGGATTTTAATTTAAGTTTAAGCGGTAAGAGATATAGAGAATCGAAACTCGCTGTGCACTTTAATGAGGCGTGGCTTAGGACGTTGATTTGGCTATTTGTTTTAGGATTTGCCTTTGTTGGTGGTTATTTCTTGAGTGATCAAGAGTCTTCGCTCGGATACTTATTTCTAATACCAGCCACCGTTTGGGGCATGCTCTGGGCCTATTGGTCACTAAATCTAAAGGAGATTAAGGTTGAAAAAAATCCTCAAAATATTGCAGATTTGCTGGAACAAGATTTGTTAGCGAATTTACACGGAACGGATTTGAATTCAATATTAAACGGCTTAGAGAAAAGTTTTGGTGGGCGCTTTTTGGCAACTAGGTTTGCAATTAGCATTAAAACGATTAAACATCTTCTAGAGGCTAGTGGAAAAACGGAGTTAAACTTAAATCCTGTGCTTGAAAAAGCCTACAATTTGGCTCTAGCAAGGAATAGCAAAACTGTTAAAAGTATTTATATTGCAGTGTTTCTGATGACGGAGGTTGAGCAGCAGACTCGGCTTTCTGTTCTAGCCAGCGTAGGACTTTCGGATGACGACTTTGAACATATGGTCGACTGGTTCGATCACTTTGATGAAATGATTGAAAAAAGCAAAGTTAAGCAAAAAACTGGTGGGTTGGGAAGAGATTTAAGCTTCGGGTACACTCCGATGCTTTCAAGTTTTGCGAGTAATATTAGCGCGACGATTGGCAGAAGTGGCAATGTTTATCGAAAACTAGAGGCTAACCAAGAGGCTTTAGGGCAGATTATGCATGTTCTAAGCGCTGCTAGCAGGCTTAATGCCGGAATTGTTGGCAAAGTCGGAATGGGAAAAAGTAACTTAGTCTGGAATTTGGCGGAAAGATTACTTTACCCTGACAGTTCGGTACCCCAAAGCTTAAGGTTTAAGCAGATTTTTAAAGTTGAGGCGAGTACTCTGCTGGCCAATGCGCAGAAAAACGGTGGGTTAGAAGACATTTTAATTCGAATGTTTAACGAAGCATATAAAGCAAAGAATGTAATTATATTTTTAGATGATGCAGAACTTTTCTTAGAAAATGGAGCTGGAAAGGTCGACTTAAGCGGGGTGCTTTCTCAAGTTCTCGAAGCGGGTGGAAATCAGTTAATCTTAGCCATGGGAGACCAAGCCTGGCTTCGGTTAACAGCAACTAATCCTTCACTTGCCGGCTTAATTAATAGGATTAATATGGTTGAGGCCTCTAATGATGAGGCCTTGAAGGTGGCTCAAGATCAAGTCTTATTGCTGGAGGGGAGGTTGGGAGTTCGTTATATCTACCAAACAATTAAGCGTGCCGTGGAGCTTGCAGAGCGCTTTATTCAGGATGAGGCAAAGCCTGGAAAAGTTATCAAGCTTTTAGAATACGCAGCCACGTATGCTAAAGATGGCTGGGTTACAGTTCAATCTGTCGAAGAAGCGGTTGAAAAAAATTATGGCGTTAAAATACAGACTTCTAGTGGGTTTAACAATCAGGCGGAATCAGACAAGCTTTTGAACTTAGAGGACTTAATCCATCAGAGGATGATTAACCAATCTAGGGCTGTTAAGGTTGTTAGTGATGCTTTAAGGAGAGCTCGAGCTGGAGTTCGCAACACCAAAAAGCCAGTAGGTACATTCTTATTTATTGGTCCGACAGGAGTTGGTAAAACAGAGCTTGCAAAAAGCTTAGCTGCAACCTACTTTGGCGGTGAAGATGACTTGGTGCGTATAGATATGAATGAATTTAGCCAGCCAGAAGACGTTGGAAGGCTCTTAGCCGAGGCTCAGCACAATCCGAACAGTCTAACCGCGCAAATCTCTAAAAAACCATTTAGTGTGGTTTTGTTGGATGAGTTGGAAAAGGCACACCCAAATGTTTTAAATGTTCTTTTACAGATGTTAGATGAGGGTATCTTAAGAGATTCAAGCAACAAGCAAGTCAGCTTTAGGGAATCGATCATTATTGCAACCAGTAACGCTGGAGCGAAGTATATTAATGATTTTATGGAACAGCACGGAACTGATGTAGAGGCTATGAAAGTTCTAGAGAGTGGACTCTTGAAAGAACTGATTGCTCAAGGAATCTTTAAGCCAGAGTTTGTAAACCGTTTTGATGAGGTTGCAACGTTCAGGAGTCTCAATGAGCCGGAGTTGACTCAGGTGGTTGGCTTGATTATTAATTCTGTTAACAAAACTCTTGCCAACCAGAAGCTACAGGTAGAACTAGAACCTGGAGCTGCGGAGTTCTTGGCAAGAGAAGGAAATGACCCTTTGCTTGGCGCAAGACCGATGCGTAGAATTGTTCAAAAAACCGTTGAGAATATTATTGCGGAAAGAATTTTACGAGGTCAGGCCCAGCCTGGAACTGTAATTAATCTTACTGTTCAAGAAATCCAGGGTCATCTGTAATCTTTAGTTGGCCATCGTCTTAGTAGTATGTTGTGTTATTTACGCTTTAGTATTTTGGTAGTTTAATTACTTTTAGAATTAAGTTTAAGATTTAAGGATAAGTTTTTTATGCCAAGATTTAGAGAAGAAGACTTTAAGTTGAACGATGATTTAAATTTGGCTGTTGGGAGAGCCTTGAGTTCTCTGCCAGAAAGCTCACCTACGTTAGAGGAACATCTGTCTAGACTGTTGGCGAAGTCTGCACTAGGTTTCGTGGTTTCAGATGTGGCGGTTAATATGACTTATGATTGGCTAAGAGGGTGACAAGCAGAGCCCGTGAGGGATCTTATGCGTCTTTCTCAAGCTGGTTCTGCGGTTTTAAGTGTAGGAGTCTTGTCTGGTGATTGTTGCGGCTGGACTTATGGTCCAGCTAGCAAATTTGTGATCAAAGCATTAGAGATGTCTGAAGGAGCCTTGATTCGAGCGGACGGCTTGGAGGCTCTTTCGGCTTTAGATGATAAAGTTGCAATTGAAGTGATGCTTGGAACTCCTGAAGAAGAGGGCTTTGACCCCTATGCGAATGTTTAGTAGAATTGCTTTAGCTTAAATTTAACTTTGCCCGAGAGACATTATTTGGGACCAGACATCTTTGACTAGTTTTTTGAACTCCAGATACTCACTTTCGTTCTTGGTTGAGTGATAATCAAGTGAAGCAATAATCAACTGATCTTCTTTTGGAGAGATGTAAGCAAGTTCGGCAGATTTAAGTTTAATATTTTTTGGTAAGATTTGTGGAGATATCTCCAGCAAAAGTCTGTAGAAGTAAAGCTGGTTTTTGTAACGGCTATCAAGGCTCTTTTTTGGAGTTCCGGTTTTATAATCACGGATTGTCGCAGTTCCTTGCTCTTTATTAATAATTACTGCGTCAATTTTTCCACTTAGCCTGGCTTCATCAAAATTAACTTTAATATCTACTTCAGGCTTAACATTAAGTTGAATTAAGTTTAAGAGATCTTTTTGGAGTTTGGTAAAAGTATGTTTGGTCTTTTCTAATAAGCGTATTTTTATCTCTACGTCTAGAGAGCTTTTAGTAATTTCTTTTTGATAACTTTCTAGTAGGAAATCTGTAAGATTTAAATCCTTAAAAATTTGAGAATTTTTATTGAAGGCAAGATGGGCTTTTTCTAAAGCTCTATGAATAGCAGAGCCGTGCACGGCGGAATCGTTCATGGCTTGTGGGAACCGTAACAAGTGGCGGTTAATGAATTCTAGTTCTCCACCGTAATCTTCATCAAATAAAGTTCCTAAATGGGTGGCGCTGAGACGATATTCTTCTAAGATTGGAGCCAGTACTTCCGCCAAGCTTGCCTTGGTTCCAGTTAAGTTTAAGTTAGAAAAGAGTTTTTGTTCGTAAGCTTCGGAGGCTTGCTCAGTGCTCATTAAATCTCCAGAGCAATCCTTAAAGTTAAGTTTAATCTCTGGGTTATCTTTTAGTGGTTCAAGATATCTGAGTGGGACAACTTCTTTACCTTTATTATCAAATTTGTAACTGGAATGAACTAGGCGGTTCTTAGCTCGAGTCTGGGCAACGTAAAAGAGTCTGGTTTTATCATCTGAAGTGTCTTTATGGCTTTTAAAGTTCGAGGTAAACTTAAGGCTTTGTGAATTGGAACTAGCTGCTTCACTCCAAACTTTATCAACAGAATGCATTATATAAACTTGTTCAAACTCCAGACCTTTGGAGCCGTAAGCAGTGATTAGGTTTACTCCACCAGAACCGAGGTGGACTCCTTTTTTAGCAATTTTTAAACCTCCATATTCTTGACAGAGCCGAACATAATCAACAAGGTCCTGCAGCTTACGATTCTCTAGATCTGGATAGTAGTTTCTGAGATGCTCTCTTAAGGTGGAAAGCGAACTTAAGAATGTGGCGTATTTAGCAGGATTTTTTTGAAGTTCAGCCTGGGAAAAATAATATTTTTTAAATGGAGACGTTGGTTGATCTTGTTTGGTTACTCCAACTAGCAAGTCTAACATTTTCTCGAGACTCAAGTTCAGAGCATCAGCACCCCAGCTTAAAAGTAGGTTGGCGATAGTCTGTAGTTCGATGTCTTCAGCAGTATCTTTGCTGGCGAGGCCTTCTTGCATTAGCTCTAGCCAGTGTTTGCGGTCAGCAGGATTTTTTTCTTGATTAATTTTGTTGGCAGTTAAACTTAAATTCCAGATTGTGGAGCTTGGTAGTCCCCAGTATGGGTCGGTGAGAACTTCGGCAAGTTTAGCCTTACTATCCACCGTCACACCTTTAGAGATTTGCAAAACTAGTTCAGCTAAATTTATTAAATTTAATACTACCTCATCTTCTAGGATGTTTGATGATGATTGGTAATAGACTGGAATCTGGTTTTCCGCTAGTTCTGCTGAAAGGTCAATTAGAAATTTATGTTTTGGAGCTAGTACCGCAATTTCTTCGGCTTTAGTTCCATTTTTAATTTGAGTTTTAATGTCCTGAGCAAGCCAACTCAATTCGGCATCTTGGGTAGGAAGAGTTTGTAGCTCAACTTTTAGGCTTAGGCTCTTTCTTGATTTTTTAACCAATTCTTTAGGCACAGTTCCAGTAGGTCTTTCTTGGATGAACTTGGCAGTTTCCAGTGAACTGGAAAGTATCTCTTGGCTACTCCTGTAGTTATCCTGAAGAGTGATAAGGTTAACTTTTTTCGGATAGAAATTTACAAAAGTTTGGATGTTGCTAACTTCTGCACCCTGGAAGGCATAAATTGCCTGATCGTCATCACCAACTGCCATAATATTTGGCGCACCTTCTGAGGCTGGGTTTTCACCAAGCAAGCGGATGATCTCTAGCTGAGCAAAACTAGTATCTTGAAACTCATCTACAAGAATATATTGCCACTGCTCTTGAACATTATATTTCAGTTCAGAATTATGCCTCAAACCATTTATTAGATTTAAAATCATATCTTCAAATTCTAGTTTTTCAAGTTCAATTAGCTTTTTGCTGTAAACTTCATAAACGTAGGTAACCTCTTGAAGATTTTGGTTAAATTCCAGATCTTTGAACTTCCAGTTACCGGAGGAAGTTTTTTCTAGAGTGGCACCTTTCCAGGCAGTGATTGGAGTATTTTTTTGAAGTTCCTGAGCCTCTAAGAGTGCAGCGGCAAGTGAATTTAAAACTATAGATTTTAAGTTAGAAATAACTACTGAACTATTTAGTTCTGCTGGGTAATTTTGAGAGCTTAAATAATTCGCTAATATTTCTTGGAGCTGAAGTTGTTCAGTCTTCTTCTTTGGCAATGGGTTCGGAACCAAATCTAATAGTTCTTTTAAATCTTCTAAATCTTGAAAATTCTGATCTGCGATCTCCATAGTTTCTTTTGGGGTAAGTCCAGCTTTTTTGAGTTCTGCTATTTTACTAACTAAATCTTTAATGCTGTCGTTGCGTCCAAAAGAACGATGGGCCAACTTGAAGCTTGGCGGAAGACCCTGCAGGATTTTCTTAATGACTTCATAACGACTTAAGTCATCTACAGGTTGAAATCCTCGATAATCTAAAAAGTAATCTGGAAAACGACGAAATACTTCTAGTGCAAAGCTGTGAAAGGTCTGAACGCTGACTTGATATCCGGCAGAACCGATTAAGCTTGCTAAGCGAGAGCGCATTGCAGAGACTCCAGCTTCAGTGTAAGTTAGGCAAAGAATATTTCCAGGGTTGACGTCGGTTAAGTTTAGGATGTTGGCAACGCGAGCTCCGAGAAGCTGGGTTTTACCTGTCCCTGGGCCTGCTAACACCATGACCGGACCTTCAATTTGGTCAACAGCCTCCCGCTGTTTAGTGTTTAGCTCGCCGTATACCTTTTGGAAGTTTTGCATGGTTAAGTCCTTTTTAAGATTCTGGTTTTTATAAATTTGATACTTGGAAATATTAAGTCTGTCTGTCTTTTATAATTAAGATAATCTTTTTGTTTGCCCCATTTCTTTTCGGCTTTGGCTTCTAGTCTTGGGGTTCCACTTACGAAGCGAAGCATTGTGAAAATAAAAATTGGACTGATTGCTCCGATTATAGCTTGGGTTAAGTTTACGGATTGTAGGGTAAAAATCCAGAGTCCAAGCCAAACGGTGATCTCCCCTAAATAATTTGGGTGCCTAGAGATAGACCAAATTCCTGATTGCATAAAGTCATCTTTACCCTTTTTCTTATTGCGCTTCGAAAATCTAAAAAGGGAAATGTCGGCAACAGTTTCAATGATTAAACCTTTGCTGAAGATTAGAATTCCAAGAGTTGAAATTATTCCAAAATTTGTACTCGATTTTAAGTTAAAGAACTGGATAGAAGAAACAGATACAACCCAAACAGTGACGGCCTGTATCATCCAGAAAGAAAGGAACTTTATAAAGTCTCCACGCATGGCGTCGAAGCGGTTATCACTCCCCCACTCCCTAATCCTGATAAGAAGGTGCGTGCCTAGCCTTAGCGCCCAGAGTGTAACCATGAACAGCAAAGTAAATTTGGCTAAGCTTAAGTCGCCTGCAAGGGCTAAAACGGTCGTATTTACGGTTATAAAACTTAAAGAGTAAGAAAAGTCCGTGAGCTTATCGGTTTTAAACTTAAAGGCAATTATAAAACCTACCAGATTGATGATAACGGAGATTAAAAGAGCAACAAGAATTGATGTGAGCATGTTAAGCATAAGTATAGCAAAGAGCGGTCGAGCTTTAGCTCCTTGGCTCAGTAAGGGTAACAATGAAGGCAGCGAACATTCCTAGAAAATTTATCGGAAGTGTTAAGAGAAGCGTTGTGCCTAAGGTCTTGTTCATGTCTCCGTCCTTGAGAGCGGAGCTTATGTAGCCTGCCAATCCTAGAACTATAAGTAGTACTAACGTGATATCCATTATTTTTTCTGACTTAAGTTTAGAGCTGAGTTTTGGTGGTCGAACTAGGACTGGTTCCGCTGGTGGTAGCACAATTTCTGGTGTTTGAGCTTGAGGTCTAGCGTAAATTTCGATGGGCAGCTTGGGTGCATTTCGGGCTCTTATAGAAATTATTACACTATTGACACCCCTAGCTACTATATAGATTAATAAGTTTGGAGCTACTACGAATAATAGTATTGCTGCTCCAATTTGATTATCAAAAACTCCGTCATACATATAAATTTAGTATAGCACGCACTTGTTTAATACTATTTTGTTAGGGTGTTGCCGGAAAAGAGCCTTTTATTTTGGATAGTGCTTTTGCTACACCCTTGCTAAGATTGTCAGCATGATTGTAAAAAATCCTAATGTTTTACGAAAGTAATTGACACCTTCGAAGGCTTCTAGACAAGCCCAGGTAAGGAGTGCTCCAAAGCTAATTAAATTTAAGCCATCGCTTAGGACTTTGTAGTTGATGAATTTTTGTAAAAGAGTTGCTACTCCTGCAACTACTAAAGGTAAGTTAGGTTTTTGGGCTAGCACTACTTTGCCCTGGGCGTCTTTGAAGGTTATATCGACTATTTTTTGAATGGATTTTTCTATTTCCATAATTTAAGTTTGTTTTTTGCTGCCACCAGCCTCAGCGATCGGTCGAAACCTTAAGCCTAGCTGGTAATGGTGATAACCAAATTTTACCAAAAGAACCAGCCAGCAGCAAGCCTCGCAGGGCTAGAGATAGTGGTTTTTTGTTTTTGTGGACTTCTTTTTAATTGAAGATGTTCGACCTCCAAGCTGGATTGATTTTTTGATTTGGCTAGCTTTAATTATTTTGTGACTATATGGCTTCAAGAGCTGAGAATACTTTTTAGTCGGAGCAATAATTTGTTTAAGTTTATCTTTTTGGATTAGAAATTCAACCAGGCAAGCAAAATCCCCATCACCAGTAATTAAGACGGCTTGGTTATAGTTATTAAATTCAATGGCAGAGGCATGCAAGACTAGTTCTGCGTCGACATTACCCTTAACTGTCTCTTTGCCGTCGATTATGTAATTGATAGTTGGTTTAAAAATAAGCTGGAATCCTGCAGACTTTAAAGATTCATAAAGTTCTTCGTTGCCATCAACTTGCCCAATAAAGATGAAGGCTTTTGATACTCTATACTTGTTTTTTAAATATAATCGTAGTTTTTTGTAATCTATTTTCCAACCAAGAGAACGAATCCCTAGGTTTAAGTTCTGACTATCGATAAAAGCGTAGTTTGGTGTTTGATTTAAAATCCGGTTTGAATTTTTGTTGTGATTATTTTGCATATTAGATTTGGTGTTTGATTTGTAGCCTAGGATTAAATTTAAAAAATGAAGCCGCTGAAAAGCACTCTGCCGTCTTCTGTATAGACTACTCCACTCTGCCCCGGTGCAGGAGTTTTAATCTCTGAGTTATTAGACCCTAGGTCTATTTTTTGGATTGCCTCTAGTTTGCC